>NZ_JBIOLU010000001.1:0-342500 GCF_051711025.1 Enterococcus sp. DIV1421a
ATGGTATCCCTCGATGCTTTATGGAACGAATTAAAAACAACTTATCAAAAGGATCTCTCACCTGCGAGCTATAATACTTGGATCGAAACCGCTCATCCACGTTCATTGGATCAGAGTCAATTAGTCGTCGAAGTACCAAGTAAAATTCATAAAGAATATTGGGAAAAGAATCTAACAACCAAAATTGTTGAAGTTGGTTACATGCTAACTGGAAAAGAGATCATTCCAAGGTTTGTAACTGGTGAAGAGGTGGAGCAAGAAGTCGTCGAAGAAATCAAAAGTCCTAAAATACCTGTTGCAAATCCAATAAAGAAGGCGATGTTGAACCCGAAATATACATTTGATACCTTCGTTATCGGTAAAGGAAACCAAATGGCTCATGCGGCAGCTTTAGTCGTTGCAGAAGACCCTGGTTCCATTTATAATCCTTTGTTCTTTTATGGTGGTGTCGGCCTCGGTAAAACCCATTTGATGCATGCTATCGGACATCAAATGTTGTTAAGCGAGCCTGATGCAAAGGTCAAATACGTTAGTAGTGAAACATTTGCCAATGACTTTATTAACTCGATCCAAAACAAAACTGCAGAGGAATTTCGCCAAGAATACCGAAACGTCGATCTTTTGTTGGTCGATGATATTCAATTCTTTGCTGAAAAAGAAGCAACACAGGAAGAATTTTTCCATACTTTCAATGCACTCTACAATGAAGGAAAACAAATTGTATTGACGAGTGATCGTTTACCAAATGAGATTCCAAAATTACAAGAACGTTTGGTTTCACGTTTTGCGTGGGGATTGTCAGTTGATATCACACCACCCGATTTAGAAACGAGAACTGCGATTTTACGTAAAAAAGCAGCAGCCGAACGTTTGGAAATACCCGATGATACCTTGAGTTACATTGCCGGACAAATTGATTCAAACATCCGTGAATTAGAAGGAGCACTCGTTCGCGTTCAAGCATTTGCTGCGATGAATAGTGAAGATATCTCAACTAGTTTAGCTGCAGATGCACTGAAAACACTAAAATCTGGTAAAGGTCATCCGCAATTATCTATCTTACAGATCCAAGAAGAAGTCGCGAAATATTATCATATTCAGTTAAAAGACCTAAAAGGAAAAAAACGTGTCAAATCAATCGTTGTACCGAGACAAATCGCTATGTACTTAGCAAGAGAGCTAACGGATAGCTCTTTACCAAAAATTGGTGCTGAATTTGGTGGGAAAGACCATACAACAGTGATTCATGCTCACGAAAAAATCCAGCAATTAATGGAATCAAGTGTCAGCATGCAAAATGAAGTATCCGAAATCAAAAATTTCTTATTAAATTAACTTTGAAAAACGAAAAAACGCTTTGTGGATAAAATCAAAAAAAGCCTAAAAGTTATACACAGATTTTCCACAGCTGTTTTTTCTTTTATTTCTTGCATTTTTTTAGTTTTCCACAGAATCAACAGTACCTAATACTTTTATTATTTATATATTAACTAATAATAAATAAACGCTTAAAGGAGACACAACATGAAAGTAACTTTAAATCGAGCAAGTTTTATGCAAGAATTGCAAACTGTTCAACGTGCTATTTCAAGTAAAACCACTATTCCAATCTTGACTGGGGTCAAAATTACTTTGACTCAAGAAGGATTAACGCTAACTGGGAGTAATGCAGATATTTCTATTGAAACTTTTTTATCTGTTGAAAATGAAAAAGCCCAAATGCAAATTGAATCAACTGGAGCAATTGTGTTACAAGCTCGTTTCTTTAGTGAAATTATCCGTCGCTTACCAGAAGACACCTTTACTCTTGAAGTCTTAGAGAATAAACAAGTAGCCATTACTTCAGGAAAAGCCAACTTCTTAGTCAATGGGTTAGATGCAGACAATTACCCTCATTTACCTGTCGTTGAAAGCCATAATCAAATGAAATTACCGGTACATGTCTTAACGAAATTGATCAATGAAACAGTATTCGCTGTCTCACAACATGAAAGTCGTCCAATTCTAACAGGGGTCCATTTTATTTTAGAAGGAAATTCTCTTTTGGCTGTCGCAACTGATTCCCATCGTCTAAGCCAACGAGTGATTCCAGTTGAACAAGCAGCTGATCATTTTGATATCGTGATTCCTGGTAAAAGTCTGACTGAATTATCTCGTTCATTGACAAATGAAGAAGAAATCGTTGAGATCAGTATCATGGAAAACCAAGTACTCTTTAAAACAGAAAACATGTATTTTTATTCCCGTCTGTTGGAAGGAAACTACCCCGATACGAATCGGTTGATTCCTTCAAGCTTCAACACAGAAGTAGAATTTTCTGTTCCAAGTTTCCTTGCAGCGATTGAACGTGCCTCATTACTTTCTCATGAAGGACGTAATAATATCGTTCGTTTATCTATCCAATCAGATGCGGTGATTCTATATGGAAACTCACCTGAAATCGGAAAAGTAGAAGAAAGTCTGAATTATGTGGCAAGTAGTGGGGATCCTTTGGATATTTCCTTTAACCCTGATTACATGAAAGCTGCGTTACGTGCGTTTGGTGATATGAGTATCAAAGTGAAATTTATTTCTTCTATTCGTCCGTTTACATTAGAACCAACAGAAGATGGTGTTCAATTTATCCAGTTAATCACACCAGTACGTACGAACTAATCTGTATATCATTTTGAAAAAGTAATGAAAAAAACAAAAAATAAACAAAAAGCCATAAAATCACTTTTAAGGCTTTTTGTTTATTTTTGTTTAAAACACCTTTTTTCGCTTAAATCGTCTTATATGGAAAAATATATGGATAAATTTGTTTTATTGCCTAAAAAAAGGTATAATAGAGTATACATTTATTAATGAAAATGAGGGATGAACATTGAAACAACAAGTCATTCTAAAAACAGAATTTATGACGTTGGGTCAAATGCTAAAAGAAGTCACAGTAATTAGCAGTGGTGGACAAGCAAAATGGTATTTAGCTGAAAACACTGTCTTGGTAGACGGCGAACCAGAGAATCGTCGTGGACGAAAACTTTATCCCGGCATGATGGTTGAAGTTCCAGAAGTGGGAACTTTTTTTATGGTAAAAAAAGGAATAAACGATAATGAGGCTGAATAAGCTGTATCTAAAAAATTATCGAAACTATCAGGAATTAAAGATTACGTTTACTAAAAACCTTGTCATTTTTTTAGGAGAAAATGCCCAAGGTAAGACGAATCTTTTGGAAAGTATTTATGTTTTGGCTATGACGAGAAGTCACCGTACCAGCAGTGAGCAAGAATTGATCGGATGGCAAGGCGAGCAAGCACTGATCCAGGGCGAAGTGACAAAAGGAACCTCTAAGATTCCTTTGGAGATCCTTCTTTCAAAAAAGGGACGCAAAACAAAGATCAATCATATCGAACAAAAAAAATTAAGTAGCTATGTTGGTCAATTAAATGTCATTTTATTTGCACCTGAAGACCTTTCATTAGTAAAGGGTAGTCCGCAGATCAGGCGAAAATTTCTTGATATGGAGTTAGGACAGATCAATCCGATCTATCTTTACGATTTGGTTCAATATCAAGGTATCCTAAAACAAAGAAATCAATATTTGAAACAACTGAATGAAAAAAAACAAACAGATTTACTTTATTTAGATATTTTATCTGAACAGTTAGCTGAATTTGGAAGTAAAGTATTGAAAGCACGTGCACAGTTTGTTCGACGACTGGAATTTTGGGCAAATACATTGCACCAACAAATCACCCATCAAAAAGAGCAATTAGAGATTGAATATGTCACCTCGTTTTCTTCTTTAAGTACACAAACACAAGAAGAGATCCAAACACAATTTTTAGAATTGTTGAATCAAAACAAAAAGAAAGATATGTTTCGCGGAACAACGACAATTGGACCACATCGTGATGATCTTTCTTTTTTCGTCAATCAAAAAAACGTGCAAACGTATGGTTCTCAAGGACAGCAGCGGACCACTGCTTTAAGTGTCAAGTTGGCTGAAATTGATTTGATCAAAGAAGAAACTGGGGAGTATCCAATTCTTTTACTTGATGATGTAATGAGTGAGCTAGATGATAATCGCCAACTACATTTACTAGAAACGATTGAAGGAAAGGTACAGACTTTCTTAACAACAACGACACTTGATCATGTAAAAAACAAAATGACTGTTGAACCAGAGATTTTTTATGTTCAGCAAGGGGAAATAAAAGGAGAAGAAGGCTAAATGACAGATGAAAAAAGTTTAGTAGAACGTGCAAAAGAATATGATGCCAGTCAGATCCAAGTTCTTGAAGGACTTGAAGCCGTTCGAAAACGTCCTGGTATGTATATCGGCTCCACAAGTTCGGAAGGATTACATCACTTGGTATGGGAAATCGTTGATAACTCTATCGATGAAGTCCTAGCAGGATTTGCGACGAAAATCCAAGTAATAATTGAAAAAGATAACAGTATTACTGTCATCGATGATGGCCGAGGTATCCCCGTTGATATCCAAGCCAAAACTGGTCGTCCAGCGGTAGAAACGGTGTTTACGGTACTCCATGCTGGTGGGAAATTCGGCGGAGGCGGTTATAAAGTATCTGGTGGTCTTCACGGGGTAGGTTCTTCGGTTGTAAATGCGCTCTCCACTCAGCTTGATGTAAAAGTCTACAAAGATGGAAATGTGTACTATCAGGAATATCGTCGTGGTGCTGTTGTCGATGATCTGAAGATTATTGAACAAACCGATCGAAACGGGACAACTGTTCATTTTATACCAGATCCAGAAATCTTTACGGAAACAACAGTTTTTGATTTTAATAAGCTAGCGACCCGTATCCGCGAATTAGCATTCTTGAACCGGGGAATGAAGATCTCGATTGAAGATAAGAGAGAAGAATCTCCAGTAGTAAAAGAGTACCATTATGACGGTGGGATCAAGAGCTATGTGGAATATTTGAATGCAAATAAAACGGTCATTTTTCCAGAGCCAGTTTATTTAGAAGGAGAACAACAAGACATCACGGTAGAAGTTTCCATGCAATATACCGATGGTTACCACTCCAACATCATGAGTTTTGCAAATAATATCCATACTTATGAAGGTGGTACGCATGAATCTGGCTTCAAGACAGCGTTGACACGTGTGATCAATGACTATGCACGTAAACAAAAATTGATGAAAGAAAATGATGATAACTTAACTGGTGAAGATGTGCGGGAAGGACTGACCGCAGTAATTTCGATCAAACACCCAGATCCACAATTTGAAGGGCAAACCAAAACAAAATTAGGTAATTCTGAAGTTCGGACAGTAACAGATCGTCTGTTTAGCGAGCATTTCATGAAATTCTTGTTAGAAAATCCAAGTGTTGGACGACAAATCATTGAAAAAGGATTGTTGGCTTCTAAAGCACGTCTAGCAGCGAAACGTGCCCGTGAAGTAACCAGAAGAAAAGGCGCATTAGAAATCAGTAATTTGCCTGGTAAACTGGCGGATTGCTCAAGTAATGATCCAGAAAAATGCGAATTGTTCATCGTCGAAGGAGATTCTGCCGGCGGTTCAGCAAAACAAGGGCGAAATCGTGAATTTCAAGCAATTTTACCGATTCGTGGGAAAATCTTAAATGTTGAAAAAGCAAGTATGGATAAAATTCTAGCCAATGAAGAAATCCGCTCTTTATTTACCGCTATGGGAACAGGATTCGGTGAAGACTTCGATGTTTCCAAAGCTCGTTACCACAAATTAGTGATTATGACGGATGCCGATGTCGATGGTGCCCATATTCGAACATTGCTCTTAACCTTGTTTTATCGTTATATGCGCCCAATTGTTGAAGCGGGATATGTTTATATTGCACAACCGCCGCTATACGGGGTAAAACAAGGGAAAAAAATCACGTATGTACAACCCGGTAAAAACGCTGAAGAAGATTTGAAACAAGTAGTTGCTTCTCTACCAGCTACACCAAAACCAAGTGTTCAACGATACAAAGGGTTAGGTGAAATGGATGACCATCAACTATGGGAAACAACGATGGACCCTAGCAATCGTATGATGGCTCGTGTTAGTGTGGATGATGCTATCGCAGCTGATCAAATTTTTGAAATGTTAATGGGTGATCGAGTGGAACCTCGTCGTGCATTCATTGAAGAAAATGCCCATTATGTGAAAAACTTAGATATTTAGTCATGAAGGAGGAAAAAAGATGAGTGAAGAAATCAGAGAGAACATCCATGATGTCAATCTAACTAGCGAAATGAAAGACTCCTTCATCGATTATGCGATGAGTGTTATTGTTGCTCGTGCACTACCGGATGTTCGAGATGGGTTAAAACCTGTTCATCGCCGTATTTTATACGGGATGAACGAATTGGGTGTGACCCCAGATAAAGCCCATAAAAAATCTGCCAGAATCGTTGGGGATGTTATGGGTAAGTATCACCCCCATGGAGACAGTGCTATTTATGAATCCATGGTACGGATGGCACAACCATTTAGTTATCGGTACATGCTAGTGGATGGACATGGTAACTTTGGTTCTGTCGATGGTGATGGAGCAGCTGCGATGCGGTACACCGAAGCACGTATGAGTAAAATTGCCACGGAGATGCTACGGGATATCAATAAAAATACTGTAGATTTCCAAAGTAACTATGACGATACAGAAAGGGAACCAGTCGTACTTCCAGCACGCTTTCCTAATCTGCTAGTTAACGGAACAACAGGGATCGCAGTTGGTATGGCGACGAATATTCCCCCTCATAATTTATCTGAGGTAGTAGCAGCGATCGATCTATTGATGGAAAATCCAGAAGTAACAACCAATGAATTGATGGAAGTTTTACCTGGTCCCGATTTTCCAACCGGTGGTCTCGTAATGGGTAAATCAGGTATTCGCCGTGCTTACGAAACGGGGAAAGGGTCAATAACTGTTCGAGCAAAAGTAGAAATCACGGAGATGCCTAATGGCAAAGAACGAATTATCGTAACGGAACTTCCTTATATGGTCAATAAAGCAAAATTGATCGAACGAATCTCTGAATTACACCGTGATAAACGGATTGAAGGAATTACGGATTTGCGTGATGAGTCTTCTCGTGAAGGAATGCGGATCGTTATCGATATCCGCCGTGATGCAAGTGCTTCGGTTATTTTAAATAACCTGTATAAGTTGACTTCATTACAAAATTCATTTGGTTTCAATATGCTGGCCATTGAAAAAGGCGTTCCTAAAGTACTGAGTCTTAAACAAATACTTGAAAACTATGTAGAGCATCAGCGTGAAGTGATCACTCGCCGAACGATTTTTGAAAAAGAAAAGGCAGAAGCACGAGCTCACATTTTAGAAGGTTTACGGATCGCATTGGACCATATTGATGAAATCATTGCAATTATCCGTGGGTCTAAATCTGACGATGAAGCAAAAACAACGATGATTGATCGTTTTGAATTATCTGATCGACAAGCGCAAGCGATCTTAGATATGCGTTTACGTCGTCTAACTGGTTTAGAACGTGAGAAAATCGAAAATGAATACCAAGAATTATTACGATTGATCGAAGATTTAACGGATATTCTTGCTCGTCCAGAACGTGTGACCGAAATCATCAAAACAGAGTTAGCAGAATTAAACCAACGTTTTGGTGACAAACGTCGTACAGAATTACTAGTGGGTGAAGTTTTAAGTCTTGAAGATGAAGACTTGATCGAAGAAGAAGAAATCGTTATTACACTCACGAACAATGGGTATATCAAACGTTTAGCGAACAATGAATTTAGAGCACAACGTCGTGGTGGACGTGGTGTACAAGGAATGGGCGTGCATAACGATGACTTCGTCAAAAACCTTGTCTCTTGTTCGACACATGACACCTTGCTGTTCTTTACCAATAACGGGAAAGTCTATCGTGCCAAAGGATATGAAATTCCAGAATATGGTCGAACTGCGAAAGGAATCCCGATCATTAACTTGTTAGGGATCGATTCAAGTGAAAAAATTCAAGCAATTATTGCAGTCACCGGTGAAGCTCAAGAAGGACATTACCTCTTCTTCACTACTCGTCAAGGAACGGTGAAACGGACCACCGTAACTGCTTTTGCGAATATCCGCAGTAATGGATTGATTGCGATTGGCTTAAAAGAAGACGATGAATTAGTCAACGTGTTGTTAACAGATGGTCAATCAAACATTATCATTGGTACACATGATGGTTATTCGGTAACGTTTGCGGAAGGAGCTGTTCGGGATATGGGACGGACAGCGTCAGGAGTTCGAGGTATTCGTTTAAGAGAAGACGATTATGTGATTGGTGCTGCCTTGATGAATGAAAATCATGAAGTCTTGATCATTACTGAAAAAGGCTATGGTAAACGAACGAAAGTGAAAGAGTATCCAGTGAAAGGTCGCGGCGGTAAAGGGATCAAAACAGCCAATATCACTGAAAAAAATGGTCCATTAGCTGGACTAGCCACGATTGTTGGAACAGAAGATATCATGCTGATCACAGATAAAGGCGTTATTATTCGTTTCAATGTCTCAACTGTTTCTCAAACTGGACGTGCTACACTTGGCGTACGTTTGATCAAAATGGAAGCTGATACGAAGGTTGTGACAATGGCGGCCGTCGAGCCAGAAAGCACAGAAGAAACTGAGACACCAACAGAGAACGTGGAAAATACCACAATAGATAAAACAGAAGAATAGTCAAAAAACAGGGCTTGTCTCAGCGATGGGAAGCTTGTAAAAATAAGCCACAACCTCCGATACACAATGATTGTCGGAGGTTGTGGCTTATTATTGTTTTATGTTTATGGATTCTTTTGCAACATAAAAAAGAATCCACCTACGAATAGCTCTTGTAGTTTTTATACTTTGTTATTGTAGGAGATCGTGTTTTTCAAGAGATTCAAAAAGAGAACTTTCGGCAGTCATTTAGTAAAGCATTTTATTAAAAACTTCTTTCTACACTATTTTCCCTTCAGCTTATTGCTTTTTTCACTCTATACGTGTATAATTAAAGATTGTGAGTAGTCTAATTTATTAGAAAACTCTCCTTGCTCTTGGGAATCTAAGAGCCGAAAGTCCATAGGGAGGTGAAAATCAATGGAAAATACGAAATATGAAATCATGTACATTATTCGTCCAAACATTGATGAAGAAGCAAAAACTGCTTTAATCGAACGTTTCGATGCAATCTTGAAAGATAACGGAGCTGAAGTTATCGAATCTAAAGATTGGGAAAAACGCCGTTTAGCGTATGAAATGAACGGTTACCGTGAAGGTATCTATCACATCGTTAAAGTGTCTTCTCCATCATCAGCAACTGCTGTCAATGAATTTGACCGTCTTGCTAAAATCAACGACGATATCATTCGTCACATGATCGTGAAAGAAGAAGCATAATTTATTGTTTCATGTGGAACAATAGAACAACGATGAGAGGAGATGAATCTTTTGATTAATAATGTTGTACTAGTTGGACGTCTAACTAAAGATCCGGATTTACGATATACATCAAGTGGCACTGCAGTAGCAACGTTTACTTTAGCTGTTAATCGTAATTTTACTAGCCAAAACGGCAATCGTGAGGCTGACTTTATTAATTGTGTGATTTGGCGTAAATCAGCAGAGACATTAGCAAACTATGCTCGTAAGGGGACTCTTTTAGGAGTTACTGGACGTATCCAAACTCGTTCTTATGATAATCAGCAAGGACAACGTGTATACGTAACAGAAGTAGTTGCTGAAAACTTCCAATTATTGGAAAGTCGTGCTGCATCTGAAAATCGTCAACAAACTGGCGGTTACCAAAGCTCTGGTCAATCGACAAATGATTTTGGCGGAAGTAATAACTATAATCAAACATCTCAATCATCCAACGGTATGCCTGATTTTGATCGTGACAATTCTGATCCATTTGGTTCAAGTTCAACGATCGACATTTCAGACGATGATTTACCATTCTAAACGAATTTGATAGGAGGGAAATAGAATGGCACAACAAAGAAGAGGCGGACGTAAACGTCGTAAAGTAGACTATATTGCTGCTAACCATATTGAATATATCGATTATAAAGATATTGAATTACTAAAAAGATTTATCTCAGAACGTGGAAAAATCTTGCCACGTCGTGTAACAGGTACAGGCGCTAAAAACCAACGTAAAATTACTGTTGCTATCAAACGCGCACGTATCATGGGCTTACTACCTTTCGTAAGTGAAGATTAATTGAAATAATGAAACGAGGAAATGGTTTTACTACCGTTCCCTCGTTTTTTACTTTTTGAGAATGAATGTTTAGATGTTTTATTATCAAAAAAAAAAGAGTGTCATCTATACTTAGAAGAATCATAGAGAAAAGCATCCACGATTTTCGTTTAGGATTGGGGATAAAGAATACTATCTTTAAAAATTCCATCTCCCCAAATCTGACTTTCCGACAAGCTGCTCTCAATCAACTCGATCGGTTGCTGATTGACTAGGATCATCGCACAACGGTAGCCAGCGAAAGGTTGATAAAGAGGCATGATGATTTCTTGTCCTTTCAATGCTAGCTCAATGTTATCGACTGTAAAAGCAACATGAGCTTCTTTTTGAATGATTGGATCAAGACGACAATCGGGACCAAAGGCATGGAGTTCGATTGGCATAGATAAAGAATTTTTCACATCCAGTGAGTACATATCGAATAAAGGACTATACTTTGTTTCTGGATGATCTTTGATTTCTTCCAGATCGATTGGTTTACCGATATGATGGAAGCTTAATTTGTTCATTTTATTCATATAATGCTCCTTTGCCTTTTATAAATTGCTCATTTGAACATTCAAAGTAGTAATAATTTGCTTTATTTCGGTTTGAGGTTAGATGATAACTGTCATTTCAAGGTTGAAAACAAGTTATTCTACCATTTTTTTTAATACAGTGAAAAGTATTTTCAGTTAAATAATCAAGCATTTGTTTAGTCGCTTGAATACGGGAAGTTATGGTAAAATTAAACTAATCAACTATGGGAGGAAGAAGATGGAAAAAGAAAAAGAAAACTTAACCCCTAGACCTCTCTTCATTTTTTTATTTCTATTGCTTGAAGTACTGGTTGTATTATTTATGCCATTTCGTTTTGTTAGCGCTTTGGTTGTGCTTTTGATGAACCTTTTTGGCTTACGTTATTGGTTGAAATTAAAACGATGGCTAATGATAAAAAATCGTGAAAAAATCCAACAAGCCTCAACGGTGGCTGAGAACAATCTTGCTTATGTCTCCGAAGTGATGCCAGTAGGAGTGATTGCGTACCAACCAACAAGCCAAAAAATTGAATGGTTGAACCCACTCGCCTTAAAAATCAAAGATCAAAGCAGCTTAACAGAAGAAGAACTATTAGATGCTTTCTTTACGGCAAAAGAGAAAAAGAAAAAACAAGTATATTTAGCAGATCGAACCTTTCAATTTGAAATGGATACAGTAAAAGGAGTCGTTTATTTCAACGATATCACCCAAAATCAATTGTTGAAGCTCCACCAAACCAACAGTCAGCCAGTGATTGGTATCTTATCAATTGATAATTATGCAGATGCTATCGATAAGTTAGATGACAAAGAAATCTCTTATCTCAATTCGTTTGTGACTACAATGGTGTCTGATTGGATGAACGAATACCATGTCTTTTTTAAGCGGATCACTGCAGAACGCTTTTTCTTTGTCGCACAAATGATTGATTTGAAAAAAATGATGGACAAAAAATTTGATCTGTTGGATCGTTTACGTGCAGAAGCAGAGCGACAAAATTTGCCAATTACTCTAAGTATGGGGATTGCTTACGGTCAAGATTCGTTAGATGAAATTGGGGGAGAAGCCCAAAATAATTTGGATATTGCTCTAGTTCGAGGTGGCGACCAAGTTGTCGTGAAAGAACTACGTGAGGGAGCAAAACCTGTTTACTATGGAGGAAAATCAGCTAAGTCAGTCAAACGAACCCGTGTACGTTCACGAGCGATGAGTACTGCACTTCGTAAGATTTTTACTGAAACTGGCGATGTATTTATCATGGGGCATAAATTCCCCGATATGGATGCCATTGGTTCAGCATTTGGGGTAAGTTGCTTAGCTCGTTTCAATCAAAAAAAAGCGTATATCGTACTTGATGAAAACGAGATTATTCCAGACGTAGAACGATGTTTAGAGGAAATTCATAAACACCCTGAACTAGAAGCACAGCTGATTTCGCCCAAAAAAGCGATGGAGCTTAAAAAAGAAGAAGACCTGCTAGTTATGGTAGATTACCACAAACCCTCGCTATCGATCTCTCAGAGCCTATATGAGCAATTTGATAAGATCGTTATTATTGATCATCATCGACGTGGGGAGGAGTTCCCAAGTAAGCCGCTGTTGACGTATATCGAATCTTCTGCTTCTTCTGCTTCAGAGTTAGTGACAGAACTAATTCAGTATCAAAGCAATCGCACGAATCGCTTAGATCGTTTTGAAGCGACGTTGTTATTGGCAGGCATGACTGTTGATACGAACAGTTTTAATGTACGCACAACGGCACGAACTTTTGATGTAGCAAGTTATTTAAGGTCTTGTAGTGCGGATGCTTCCCTAGTACAATATTTATTGAGTTCAGATTTAGCAACCTATTTGGAAATCAGTCATTTGATTGCACAGAGCGAATATGTAACTTCAGATATTGTCGTAGCAGCTGGGACAGATGAAAAGGAATATAATAGTGTGATCGCTGCGAAAACGGCAGACACCCTCTTATCAATGATCAATATCAATGGGGCTTTTGTCATCACGAAACGAACGGACGGGCTAGTCGGGATCAGTGCTCGTAGTTCGGGCACGATCAATGTTCAAGTGATCATGGAGTCTCTTGGCGGCGGCGGTCATTTCACCAATGCAGCGACCCAATTGGAAGGTGTCACAGTAGAAGAAACCAAACAGCGTTTACTTGCTGCAATCAAAGAAAATAGGAATCAATTATATGATAAGGAGTAATGGATATGAAAGTCATTTTCTTACAAGATGTAAAAGGTAAAGGAAAAAAAGGTGATGTTAAAGAAGTACCGAATGGTTACGCACAAAATTTCTTATTAAAAAATAATCTGGCAAAAGAAGCAAATAAAAGTAGTATTAGCCAATTAGCTGGACAAAAAAAGGCACAAGAAAAACAAGAAGCTGAAATTTTAGAAGAAGCAAAAGAACTAAAAGGATTTTTAGAAAAAGAAGAAACGGTTGTCGAACTGAAAGCCAAAGCTGGTGAAGATGGACGTTTATTCGGTTCAATCCCTTCAAAACAAATTGCTGAAGGATTGAACAAGCAATACAAAGTAAAACTAGATAAACGAAAAATCGAATTGAATAATCCAATCCGTACGTTAGGTTACACGAACGTACCAGTCAAATTGCATCATGAAGTGACTGCAACGATCAAAGTGCATGTGGTAGCAGAATAGCTACCTCACCAATCATTTCTGTTAGCAGTCTCTTCAGGTTCTGTAATAGGACTTGTTGAGAAATGATCGCAGAGATTGAGAGTTCTTTTCAAAAAGAAAATCAGCCGGATTTTGATGAATCATGTCAAAATCCGGCTGATTTTCTTCATTTAATGGTAAAGATATTTGATAGGATGGTATAGAAAGCATACTTTCTTTTCGATTGATTTTAGCTACTTTATTCTTACAAGATTATGTGCTTTTTAATACCCTAGATCAAAAAAGTGGGACATTAACCAGATTTTTTTGTTCATGCCCTAGACTCTTTAAGCTTAGATTATTTTTTCTTGCGATATTTCAAAAATAGTAATATCATCACAAGGATTGTTGAATAAATTAATAAAGTTCCCAGTCTCATATACTACACTGCGTTTGTGACGTTAAACTGCAAATCGGAAATTCTGCTGTTAAAGTCATCCGCACTCCTCCATTTGATCTATTTTTACTAATCATTGTTTTTACATCACTTTGACCTTGATCGCAACGTTTGGCTAATACTGCAGCACCAATAATTGTCCCAACTACAGCTCCAATCACACCACCAATTACAGCACCATAACCCGCACCATTTACTGCTAAACCAACAGAACAAAAACCTAAATAGTCTCTTAAATTAGCTAATCCTGTCTTACTAGTGGCATAATCGTTGATACCACCATTAACAAATTTTTCTGACCACCCGGTAGTATCGTAAAGTCCTCGTGCGAACGTATTGTCACCATAAGCATAGTGGACTTCAGCGCCATCATATTTTAAGATAAGAGACTGGATCAAAGCTTTTGTTTCTGCTGAGTCGGGCTGATTCATTAACTGTTGTTTGATCTCTGGACGATTCACTTCTTGCACAAAATTTTTGTATAATTCATTGGATTCGACAATCGTGACTTTATCTAGTTGAAAATGGTTTTCAGCTGGTACACTAGCGGTTTTCTCAGCTGCATCAACGATTTGTGTTACTCATGGTACTACAGATCCAAATAAAGACAGACAAGACAATAAAATAGCAACGAGTTTCATTTTTTTCGTAACACATTTCCTCCTAAAATTTTTTGTGCGGACTAGAAAACGTTTTCTGTAATGAATTCTAGCACAATCAATAGTATATAGTATTAAATAATCATAAGTGATCTATTTTTTGTCAAAAATGAAAAAATAGGAAAAAATAAAAAAAGTTTCCTTTTTTTTCTTTTTCGATTATGACAAAACCTATTGAACATATAGCTAGTTTGGTACTAGCGTAAAGGATTACTTGACTGATATACTTTTTATAGTTGTTAACTTTATCAAGGGGTCTTCGTTCTCAAAGTTTTTGCTAGTTTAAGATTTTGATGAATCTACATATGTATTTTTTGTACTTATTCTTGGTATTGACTGTCTCTTTTATTGATTTCGAAAGATAAGCAACCATTACACTCACTTTTTTAAAGTGACTTTTTTACGATTTTCTTGTAAAATAAAGCAATTGAAGACAAGGAGCGATATGTATGAATGAAGTGTGGCAGGATCGAATTCCACCGCAAAATATTGAAGCTGAACAAGCGGTTTTAGGATCGGTTTTTTTAGATGCTGAAACGATCATTGATGCCATGGAGTACATAGAACCGAAAGACTTTTATCGTCGGGGACATCAAATCATTTTTGAAACAATGATCGAATTAAATGACCGTAATGAAGCAATAGATGTAGTGACTGTAAAAGATCGGTTGGAGCAAGCGAACTTATTAGAAGATGCTGGTGGGTTAAGCTACCTTTCAGATTTAGCGTTAGCAGTACCTACTGCAGCAAATATCGTCTACTATGCGAAAATCGTTGAAGAAAAATCATTGCTTCGCACACTGATCCAAACAGCTACTGGGATCGTGACAAAAGGGTTTGAACAAGGGGAAGAAGTCCAATCGATTCTGGATGATGCCGAGCGCAGTATTTTAGAAGTATCCGAAAAAAGAAACCGCAGTGGCTTTCTATCTATTGCAGAAGTCTTGAACTCAACCATTGAAAATATTGACCAACTGGCCCAAAATAATGAAGAAATCACAGGATTACCGACTGGATATCAAGGACTTGATAAAATGACAGCAGGTTTTCAACCTGAGGAATTGATCATCCTAGCAGCTCGGCCTGCGGTAGGGAAAACAGCTTTCGCATTAAATATAGCTCAAAATGTCGGGACAAAAACCGATCGTTCAGTTGCTATTTTTAGTTTGGAAATGGGGGCTGAGTCACTTGTTAATCGGATGCTTTGTGCGGAAGGGTCGATCGAAGCAAGCCATTTGCGTACCGGTCAACTTTCTGAAGAAGAGTGGTCCAATTTGATTGTTGCAATGGGTAGTTTGTCACGGGCAAATATCTTTATTGATGATACTCCAGGAATAAAAATTTCTGAGATTCGTGCCAAATGCAGAAAATTAGCGCAGGAAAAAGGAAATCTTGGATTGATCTTGATCGACTACTTGCAATTGATTGAAGGAAACGGGAGAGAAAATCGTCAACAAGAAGTATCTGATATTTCACGTCAATTAAAAAAGCTAGCCAAAGAATTAAAAGTACCAGTTATTGCGTTGTCCCAGCTTTCCCGTGGAGTAGAACAACGTCAAGATAAACGTCCTGTATTAAGTGATATCCGTGAATCGGGTTCCATTGAGCAAGATGCTGATATCGTAGCCTTCTTATATCGAGATGATTACTATGAAAGAGAAGGTGGCGAAGACAATGAGGATAACGAACCAAAAAACGACAATGTCATTGAAGTCATCATCGAAAAAAACCGTAGTGGTGCCCGTGGTACAGTAGAATTACTGTTTATCAAAGAATACAACAAATTTTCGTCGTTATCCCCGAGAGAAGAATATTGATTATAATATTGACTATAAAAAAGCACCTCCAAATTATCTCGTTAATTTGGAGGTGCTTTTTTAGCTATCGATCATTCCAACTGTTCTTTATCAAAAGAAAACGCAGCAGAATCATATTTGGGAAATAATAGTATAGTAAATTAGGAAGCAGTCTACCCTAGTAATCATTATTTCTAATAAGCAAAGGTGTTTAGATTACGATTCTGTCAGTGGCAACGAGTAATAAACCCTAAAAAACTATCTTATTTGCTTTGTACTAAAGGAACTTTCTTCTCTGAATAGTTTGGTTTACACTAGTTTCTATTTAAAATTTATCATCGTTCGTTTTTCAAGCGTTTTTATAAAATAAATAAAAGAATCATTCGATTTTAGTTGAATAAGTAATGAGTTATTGTTACAATAATTCAGGATTAAATAAAATAAAACGAGGTGTTCAAATGTCATCTGTAGTAGTGGTAGGTACACAATGGGGCGACGAAGGGAAAGGAAAAATTACTGACTTTCTTAGTGAAAATGCTGAAGTGATCGCACGGTACCAAGGTGGCGATAATGCAGGACACACGATCAAATTCAACGGTGTTACTTATAAACTGCATTTGATTCCTTCGGGGATTTTTTATAAAGATAAAATCAGTGTGATCGGGAATGGTGTGGTAGTCAATCCTAAATCATTAGTCAAAGAGTTAGCTTATTTACATGAAAAAGGTGTAACTACTGATAACTTACGTATTTCTGACCGAGCACATGTTATTTTGCCTTATCACATCAAGTTGGATCAATTACAAGAAGATGCAAAAGGTGAAAATAAAATCGGTACAACAATCAAAGGGATCGGACCAGCATACATGGACAAAGCAGCTCGTGTAGGGATCCGCATCGCTGACTTACTAGACAAAGAAATTTTTGAAGAACGCTTACGTTTAAACTTAGAAGATAAAAACCGTCAATTTGTAAAAATGTTTGATTCTGAGCCAATTGATTTTGACTCGATATTTGAAGAATATTATGAATATGGTCAACAAATCAAACAGTATGTTACTGATACATCTGTCATTTTAAATGATGCCCTAGATGCAGGAAAACGAGTATTATTTGAAGGCGCACAAGGGGTTATGCTGGATATCGACCAAGGAACCTATCCATTTGTTACTTCTTCAAACCCAGTCGCAGGTGGCGTAACGATCGGTAGTGGCGTAGGTCCATCTAAAATCAATAAAGTTGTTGGTGTATGTAAAGCTTATACTTCTCGTGTAGGAGATGGTCCATTCCCAACTGAATTGTTTGATGAGACGGGACAACAAATTCGTGAAGTTGGTCGCGAATACGGAACGACTACAGGTCGTCCACGACGTGTGGGATGGTTTGATTCAGTTGTGATGCGTCACTCAAAACGTGTTTCAGGAATTACTAATCTATCCCTTAATTCAATTGATGTCTTAAGTGGACTTGATACAGTAAAAATTTGTACAGCTTATGAGCTAGATGGAGAATTGATTTATCATTATCCAGCAAGTTTGAAAGAATTGAAACGTTGTAAACCTGTTTATGAAGAACTTCCAGGTTGGTCTGAAGATATTACAGCATGCAAAACACTTGCTGAATTACCAGAAAATGCACGTAACTATGTCAGACGTATTTCTGAACTCGTAGGTGTGCGTATTTCAACATTTTCTGTTGGACCTGATAGAACACAAACAAATATCTTAGAAAGCGTCTGGGCACAAATTTAAGCCATTCAGCTAAGTTCGTTGAGACAGGACATTCTTGTTCCTTAAGAATGAACGAAATAGCAGAAGTATAGGTAAGAATGCTCATGCGGTAAAGAAAGAAAACGTCGAAACTGCGAAATTTGTTTTTAACATTTTTGTAGATTTTGGCGTTTTTTTTCAATAAGTAATCAAAGTTGGTTTAGAGGTGAGCGTTGTTCTTCTTTTTAATCATCCATTAAAATTTTACGAAGACAATGGTTTTCCTTTTTACAAACATAGTTAACGTTATTTTCCATGCAAGAGATTTGCTATAATAGGAGTTAAGGGTAAAATGAAAAGTTGAAGGAGTTGAAGGGTGTGTATCAAATCGTAACCGATTCATGTTGTGATCTGCCTTATCAAGTGCTACAAGCAGCCAAGGTTGATTATTTATCAATGAAGATCCAGTTAGATGAAGAAGAATTAGTAGATGATCTGGGAAAAACGTTTAATTATGATCATTATATGGAACAATTAAGAAATGGGGCTACCCCAACGACCTCACAAATCAATGTGGGTCAATACTTAGAATTTTTCCGTCCTTATGTTGAACAAAATATTCCTATCCTTTATGTTGCTTTTTCCAGTGCTTTAAGTGGATCCTATAGTAGTGCGTTACAAGCAGTAGAATTATTAAAAGAAGAATATCCAGATCCACAAGTAAAGGTCTTTGATACAAAAGCCGCAAGCGTTGGGGAAGGGTTATTAGTATTGGAAGCTGTTCGATTGAAAAACGAGGGGAAAACATTAGAAGAGAACTTAGAATGGTTAGAAAACAATTACTTAAAAGTACATTCTTGGGTAACCGTTGATGATCTCAAACACCTTGAACGTGGGGGGCGTATCTCTAAAACTAGTGCTACACTAGGTAGTATTCTAAACGTGAAGCCAATTATCACAGTCGATCAGGAAGGACGTTTGACGAATATCAGCAAAGTACGAGGACGAAATAAATCGATACAAAAAATTGTTGAAGAAACTGTTAAAACCATTGTCGCTCCATTAGAACAAACTGTTTATATTGCTTATGCTGGCGATTTAGAAAGTGCTGAAAAAACAAAACAATTACTTGAAGAGAATATTAAGATGAAAGAAGTTAAGTTATATCCACTTGGCCCTACCATCGCAAGCCATACAGGATATGGATGTATTGCCATATTCTCAATGGGAATCACTC
This sequence comes from Enterococcus sp. DIV1421a, assembly GCF_051711025.1. NCBI lineage: Bacteria > Bacillati > Bacillota > Bacilli > Lactobacillales > Enterococcaceae > Enterococcus > Enterococcus sp. DIV1421a. Next base: position 19,251 of record NZ_JBIOLU010000001.1, read on the forward strand.
GATAGAAAATGAGTAGTCGTTGTAGAAGAAACGCACCAAAAAAAGAACCATTCAGAAGAAAAAGAATATTCTTCGAGTGGTTCTTTTTTAGAATATAAAATAACTGATTTCTATTAAGTTAAATCTTTTGTCGATAGTAAGTACTTCCTAAATTTGCTATAATAAAGCCAGTAATTCGTGGAGTGTAAAAGATGGTAGTTAATCTCTTGAACAAGGGGTGATGCTTATGGTTAAAAGCTTTGTCCCTGGAAAGGAATAAAGTTGTCAGTATATGAAGCAATACAACTCATGCTCGCATTTGCGACATTTGTGCTGTTGTTAATTGACAAAAAAGACCAAAAAAATAACCATCTAAATCACTTTTAGCAGAGTTTTTAGATGGTTATCACATTAAAAACAAAGCTACCGTCTTTTTAACGGCGCGAATTACTGATGAAGGGGTTGTTAGAGCAATCCCTTTTTCACTATCCATTATAGCTTATCAATTGGAAAAAAGTAAAGCGGTTGATTAAAAAAATGAAGGCACACGAATCAAATACATGTCAGGTAAAAAATAACATTATTATTTAAAAATAAAGTTAATGAGGATAGTAAGTTTGTACTAAATTTGCTACAATAAAACCAGTAATTCGTGGAGTGTAAAAGATGGTAGCTAATCTCTTGAACAAGGGGTGATGCTTATGGTTAAGAGCTTTGTCCCTGGAAAGGAATAAAGTTGTCAGTATATGAAGCAATACAACTCATGCTCGCATTTGCGACATTTGTGCTGTTGCTAATTGACAAAAAAGACCAAAAAAAATAACCATCTAAATCACTTTTGGCAGAGTTTTTAGATGGTATATATACCCAAAAAATAAAGCTACCGTCTTTTTAACGGCACGAATTACTGATGAAGGGGTTGTTAGAGCAATCCCTTTTTCACTATCCATTATAGCTTATCAATTGGAAAAAAGTAAAGCTGTTGATTAAAAAAAATGAAGGCACACGAATCAAATACATGTCAGGTAAAAAATAACATTATTATTTAAAAATAAAGTTAATGAGGATAGCAAGTTTTCGATAAGTTTGCTACAATAAAACCAGTAATTCGTGGAGTGTAAAAGATGGTAGCTAATCTCTTAGATAAGGGGTGATGCTTATGGTTAAGAGCTTTGTCCCTAGAAAGGAATAAAGTTGTCAGTATATGAAGCAATACAACTCATGCTCGCATTTGCGACATTTGTGTTGTTGTTAATTGACAAAAAAGACCAAAAAAAATAACCATCTAAATCACTTTTAGCAGAAGTTTTAGATGGTCACCATTCTAAAAAGGCTACCGTCTTTTTAACGGCACGAGTTACTGATGAAGGGATTGTTTGCGCAATCCCTTTTTCATTTTCTATTATAGCTTACACATCAGAAAAAATAAAGCGGTTGATTAAGCGAAATAAGAAAAAATGATGAATATAGAAAGTAAATGGAAGGTGTCTTGGTAGTTGTGAAAGACAGTGTTTATCGTAGAAGAAAAGGACATCTCACCGACTGATGAGATGCCCCCGATAGGCTATTTTCTTAACTCTACAATGATTGTTGTCTTATTTCCAAAGCTCATCCAATTGTTTTTGGATATCTTTATTTTCTAAAAATTCATCATAGGTTGTATCTGCTCGATCGATAACGCCTTTATCAGAAACGGCAATGATACGATTAGCCAACGTTTGGATAAATTGATGGTCATGTGAAGCGAAAAGGATAGAGCCAGTAAAGGCCATCAAGCCATCGTTTAGTGCTGTAATCGATTCTAGGTCTAAATGGTTTGTAGGATCATCTAAAACTAGGACATTTGCTTTAGAAAGCATCATTTTAGAAAGCATGCAACGCACTTTTTCACCACCAGAAAGGACATTGACAGGTTTTAATACTTCTTCCCCAGAAAATAGCATGCGTCCTAAAAAGCTTCGTAAGAACGTATTATCGTCTTCTTCTTTACTTGCATACTGACGTAACCAATCTAAGATCGTCAATTCATTATCAAATTCTTTCGTTGTATCTTTTGGTAGATAAGAATTGCTCGTTGTTACGCCCCATCTTACAGTTCCAGTATCAGGAGTGATCTCACCCATGATTACTTTAAACAAAGTTGTAGTTGTAATATCATTTTCAGCAACAAACGCAACTTTATCTTCTTTGCTTAAATTAAATGATATATCATTTAATATTTTCTTACCGTCGATCGTTACACTCACATTTTCGACCTGTAAAAGATCATTACCGATTTCACGTTCTGGTTTAAATCCAACGAATGGATAACGACGTGAAGAAGGTTGAATATCGTCAAGAGTAATTTTTTCTAACATTTTCTTACGAGAAGTTGCCTGTTTAGATTTTGAAGCATTCGCACTAAAACGAGCAATAAATTCTTGTAGTTCTTTGATTTGTTCCTCTTTTTTGGCATTGGCATTTGCTTGTAATTTTGCAGCAAGTTGACTTGATTCTAGCCAAAAATCATAGTTACCAACGTATAATTTGATTTTTCCAAAATCTAAATCTGCCATATGGGTACATACTTTATTTAAGAAATGACGGTCATGAGAAACAACGATAACCGTATTTTCAAATTCAATTAAAAATTCTTCTAACCAGTTGATGGATTGGATATCTAATCCATTCGTAGGCTCATCAAGGAGTAACACATCCGGTTTACCAAACAATGTTTGAGCTAAAAGTACTTTGACTTTTTGACCACCAGTAAGTTCACTCATCAATTGATGGTGCAATTCTTCTGGAATATTCAGTCCTTGTAGTAAAACAGCAGCTTCAGGTTCAGCTTCCCAACCATTTAATTCAGCAAACTCACCTTCTAATTCAGCTGCTCGGATACCATCTTCATCAGTGAAATCTTCCTTCATATAGATAGCGTCTTTTTCTTTCATAACTTCGTATAAACGTTTATGTCCCATAATAACTGTTTCTAAAACTGTATATTCTTCATAGTCATAATGGTTTTGTTTCAATACAGCCATTCGCTCATCTGGTCCCATGGAAACGGTCCCCGTAGAAGGTTGTAAGTCTCCTGATAATACTTTAAGGAACGTTGATTTACCTGCACCATTTGCACCTATTAAGCCATAGCAATTTCCTGGAGTAAATTTAATATTAACATCATCAAATAGTTTGCGGTCTGAAAAGTGCAAACTTACATCATTTACAGTAATCAATTTTTTTCCTCACTTTATCTTTATAATATTTAACGAGCCTCCTAGAATTATATAGGGGAAAAGAGAAAGTTTCAAGGTAATCAATTATTCTTTGTGTTTCACGTGGAACATGGGAATAAAAAATACTAAAAAATTATGAAAGAGTGAAAAAATTTGTACGTATGAAGCAATAATGAGGTTCGAAGATATCTAAGATAGAAAGGCAAAATGCTCGTTTATTTAGTAGAAGAATAAGTTGGTAGTGAATATACGCAAATTATAAGAAGTAGTAGCTTTTACTAAAAATAATAGCAGCAAAAGCTGATCAGAAAAGAAATTACTTTTGCTTTTCATCACCAGCATATGTTTTGACGTTATTTAAAGAGAGCGTTAGTATAATAATAGATTAAAATGAAAGTTGGAATGAAAATGAATGAAAGAAAAACACTAGACTGGGGATCATTAATTTTAGGGATTTTATTTGTCCTTGTTTCATTAATCTCTTTTCAAGATCCTGTTGGTAATTTAGTGGCGATTGTCGTTGTTTTTGCTATTTTTGCCTTTTTAAAAGGAATTTTTGAATTATTTGTACGAAATCGCATGAAAGAATTGACAGGATATAAAGGGAAAATGCCGTTGGTTATTGGTATCATTGATATTTTAGTCGGGATTTTCTTCTTGTTCAATATTGGTGCAGGAGTAGTTGCTTTACCGTTTGTTTTTGCCATTTGGTTTATTGCCGACTCTATCTTAGCTTTATTTACAGCTGATTTAGCGAAAGGTTATAGCACAGGCTACTATTGGTTTACAGTAATCATCAATATTTTGGGTGTGGTATTAGGATGTATACTATTGTTTAATCCTATTTCCTCCGCTTTGACTTTAAGTTTTCTTGTCGGTTTTTATTTTATGCTCTTTGGGATCAACCATATCGTATATGCGTTCAGATAAACAAAGTAAAGTATATAAAGAAGCAATCAGGCTGAATTTTCCTGGTTGCTTCTTTTTTATAGTTGATATGTCTGAATCTCTCAAAGAGTAGAGGTTCAATTATTTCCTTTTTTCATATAATTCATTCAATACAGGTAAATCATGCACTTCGTATTTTTCTTTGAATTGTTTGATTTCTTCTTCTGTATATTTTCTTGGATCAAGATGAAGATCTTCAACCGGTAAAGGACGTTTGTTATTGATTTTTACATCAATTACTACTGGTCGTTGGGATTTTTTAGCGGCATCAAATGCAGGTCTTAATTGGTGATACTCAGTAATCGTGAAACCATCAGCTCCCAGTGCTTCACTCGCTTTTCCGAAGTCAGCCTCTTCTAAAAACACACCAAATTTTTTCTGTTCAGTATCTTCTTGTTCTGCTTCAATAAACCCAAACGATGTATTCGATAAAACCACATTAATAATCGGTAGTTGGTATTTCACTTGTGTAATGATATCTTGCATCACCATTGCAAAACCACCATCACCGCTTAAAGTAAAGACTTGTCGATCAGGATAACTTAATTGTGCGGCAATGCCACCTGGAACCCCATTCCCCATTGTAGCGAACCAACCAGAGGTCGTGTGTTTTTGTTTGCCGTTCATGTCTAATAATCGAATGGAATGGATCGTCGTATTCCCAACATCTGTTACAAAAATCGCATCTTCTTCAGCGATCCGATTGATTTCTTTATAAACAGCTTCAGGACGAATCGGTTGGTCTTCAAGGTCAGCGAATGAGTTTAACCAGTTTACCCAATTCGCTTTGTTCTCTTGGTTGGCTAGATACCAGCGATCTTCAGGACGTGGTTCGCCCAGCTGTGTTAATCTCGCTAATGTGGTATTGGCATCCCCTAAAATGGTATGGGAGGTAGCATGTCTTCGACCAAACTTTGAAGCATCGATGTCCACTTGGATAAATTCAGCCTCTGGGTTAAAGAACGCACGACCAAAAGGAAAGTCACTACCCATAAATAAAATCAAGTCGGCCTCTGCTAATGCTTCATTTGCAGGTTTTGTGGCCACACGTCCAGCAAAGCCTAGAAAGTTTTTATAGTTATCTGGAATGATGCCTTTCGCTAAAACAGAAGCAACAACTGGCATGGAAAAGTGTTCTGTAAAATCTTTGATTTGTGAAAAGCCATTACGAGTACCTTGTCCAATGTAAAGTACAGGCTTTTTAGCTTTTTCAATAAAAGGAAGAGCAGCAATTACATCTTTTTCATCAGGAAGGACAGTACCTGTTTTATGAGTAGCTGCGTTAGATATTTTCTCTTCTTCAATGTCTGCAAAACCTAAATCAACAGGGATAGTTACAATAGCTACTCCTTTATTTTCATAGGCTGCTTTGATTGCTTCGTCCACTACATGAGGTAAACTTTCAGGTGTCATAACTGTCCGATTATAGACACTAACATCTGCAAAAATTGGATTTTCATTTAATTCTTGGAAAGAGTTATAGTTCATAGCAGTAGTTGCAACTTGTCCAAGCAACGCAACAACTGGAACATGATCCATTTGTGCATCATACAAACCATTGATCAAATGCGTGGCACCTGGTCCAGCAGAACCAAAAACAGCCCCAACTTTTCCTGTTAGTTTCGCATCGGCTGCTGCGGCTAGCGCTCCTACTTCTTCGTGACGTACTTGGATATATTTTATTTGATCTTTTTCATGATAAAGAGCATCCATGATTGAATTAAACGAACCACCAGGAATCCCATAAATATGCTCGATTCCCCAACTTTCCATTACTTTGACCATTGCGATACCAGCATTGATTGTTGCCATATTCTCCCACTCCTTTATCAAATGAATGATAAAATTTCGTAACTTTATTAATTAAAGTATAGTGCTTTAAGAATAAAAGCCCAACTGATTCGCTTTTTCACACAAACAGTAGTCATGATTTTTTGAATATGCTAGAGTAATAAGTAAAGGCACGAAAGGAGAATAAAATGACAGAATGGCTACTAAGCTTAGCCCCGTGGCAACAAGCATTAGCGGGGACAGCATTTACGTATTTTATGACAGCTCTGGGGGCTGGGTTGGTATTTTTCTTTAAAGAAATCAAAAAAGAAGTATTGAATCTCATGCTTGGTTTTGCTTCGGGGGTCATGATTGCTGCTAGTTTTTGGTCATTGCTTGATCCAGCGATTACAAAAGCTGAAGAAAATGGCGATATCGCTTGGCTGGTCGTTAGTATTGGTTTTGGATTAGGTGGTGTCTTTCTTTATATCGCTGATAAAACGCTTCCCCATATGCACTTTGGCCCACAGCACGAAAAAGAAGGCCTACCTACGCATTTAAAACGAACAATCTTATTAGTCTTTTCGATCACCTTGCACAATATCCCTGAAGGTTTGGCTGTAGGGGTGGCATTTGGGGCTGCCAGTACAGCCGATAATCCAACAGCGGCCGTTTTGGCAGCCATTTCGGTTGCATTGGGTATTGGAATTCAGAATTTTCCGGAAGGTGCAGCTGTTTCGATTCCTTTAAGACAAGAAGGCTTGAGTCGAACAAAGGCATTTATATATGGACAAGCTTCAGGTATTGTTGAACCGATCGCAGGTGTGATTGGCGCGGTGCTAGTGACACGAGTAACCATCCTTTTACCTTATGCACTGGCATTTGCAGCAGGTGCGATGATCTATGTGGTTGTTGAGGAATTAATTCCCGAAGCCCAACAAACATTATCAAGTAAACGACATTTTGCCGTTTTTGGGGTGATGTTAGGTTTTATCATTATGATGGTACTAGATGTAGCTTTAGGGTAATACCATCAAATGATATATCATTTTGAACAACTGACAAAAAATACAACGAAAAAAGCAGCACAAGACTGGGGAATCTGTCGTGTGCTGCTTTTTTCAATATTAGTAATATTTTCGATGATGTCGACGATTTGTTCCAGAAATTACACGAATTAGCCAAATAATGATTGCAATAGGAATGAGTAATTTAATTGCAAACCATAAAATACTAGTAAAAAGGCTAATTACAAAACTACCTATAATCAATACCATTATTAGCATGAAAATAGTTGAAAAAGTATTTCTTTGTCCCATACAAACCCCTCATTTCTTGCTAGTTCCCAAAATAAGTTAAATTTAATAAGAATATACTTAAGAACTTAGCTTAGTTATTAGAGAACTACGATAGTTAAATCCTCTTGTTTCATTGAGTATAGCAGTATAGAGTGAGCGTTACCTCCAACTATAGACTGATTTAGTTGCTTTTTTCTAGCTATCTTTACTACAATAAGTCAGAAAAGGAGGCAAAAATATGCCAAAAAATCGTTTAGAAGCTTTTACCGATGCAGTTATCGCAATCATTATGACTATCTTGGTCTTAGAGCTTCACCAGCCAAACACTGACACTTGGCAAGCGCTAAGTGCCTTAGGATATCGTTTTATGATCTATATTGTCAGCTTTTTTACATTGGTCATCTATTGGAATAATCATCATCATATGTTTCAAGTCGTTCATAAAGTAAATTGGCGAGTTTTATGGGCGAATAGCTTTTTTATCTTTGCTTTATCATTTTTTCCCTTTGTTACGTCTTGGATCAGCGAGTATAGTCATAGTTTAGCGCCAGAAATCACATATGGTGTAGTAACTTTAGGAGCTAATATTGCTTACTATATTTTAGCAAGAGAGTTGGTTCAGTCTGATCCTAAAAATAAAAAGAATATCAAAGAATTACTAGATAACTATCGAAAATCCTACTGGTCAATTGGGTTAAATATTTTAGGAATTATTTTAGGCTATGTCATTACACCAATAGCTGTTTTAGTAACGAATGCTGTGATTTTACTTGGTTGGTTGATTCCTAGCCGTAAAATCGAATCTCAATATAGTAATTAAAGATGTACAAAAAAATTAAGAGAAATATAACAAAAAGATAAAAAAATGGTCGAACTTCTAGAGGAAAATCTTCCTTGAAGAGGGATGCTTATGATCAATCAAAAAAAATTGAATATCGGTCTAACTACGAGCATGATAACGATCCTTATCTATATAGATCATCGGCAATGTAGTTTATCGGTTATTTTGTTATCTATGATGATTCCATTTGTTGTAGCATTAAAGAAGTAAGTAGCGTTTATTTTTGATCCCTGATCTTTCAGTCTAAAGAATTGAAAGATCAGGGATTCGTTGTATCTAATTATACACAGATACGTATCAGAGAGGTAATCTGTTCCGAAAGTTTTCCACAGGGTATAACGAAAACGAAAAGTTCCAACCTATTGATAAAAGCAGTTATACAATATTTTTGTATAAATATTAAATGAATAGGCAGATAACAATTTATATAGATTAATCCATCTGATTAAATAACTTTTAGTTTTTGAGTATAGCGTTATTTTATCTTTTTAAAATAACGGATTTAATAATTTGTTTATTTTCTTCACAGGAAGGATCGAATAAATTAGGAAAAATGACGAAAAACAAAGGAAACAAGCCGTCTCGAATTAAATAGTTAGTATAAAAGATCAATGGTCGAGTGGGAGAAGAAAAAAGAATAAACAGAAAAGTTATTCGAGGTTCTTTCCATTGAAAAAAATAAAAGCCAATTAAATATACCCCTACAAGGTATATTTAATTGGTCAGTCTGTTGTATGAGTGGCACTTGCGACAGGATAATTTTTTTTATAAGCAAAGTAGCGTGCTTCTTTTTTTGCTAAGCCAAAAGAATCAGAGAGCTGTAAATTTTGAGGTGAGAATTGTATGGCGGGGATTGAAAATGTCTGTTTTTGTTTGTCTATAATTGAAATAGAAAAGTTGATTTCTTCTTGTTCGGCATTTGCTAACGTCACATAAGAATGTCTGTCGAAATGGATACCAACTACTGTGTAAATGCCCAGTAATTGAAGTTGATCTCCTTCAATTTTTACTAGTTCATCTTTTGTTGGCACATATTCCATCTTGGCTCCAGTAGTCATTTTCATTTCAGCTTTTGAAGTAACATCTTTTACAGGAGAAGCAAAGTATTCAATCATAAAAAATAAAGCAATTAAACCTAAAAAACTACTAACTATAATAATTGTTTTCTTCACCTTGGACACTCCCATCTAACAGTTATGATGTAAAAAAGTACATTTATGATAAAAATAGTTTTTTAATCATTTAAAATGGTATAATATATGCCTTTTTTTATTAATTTTTGTTATTAATTAATTGCTTTAAAAACAGTATAAATTTAAATATAAAAAAAATAAAGCATAAAATACTTAATTTTAGCAGTTTATTTTACTGAATAAATGTTTCAATCAAATAATTTATTTCGCTAAAATAATTTATTTAGTTATTTTTTAAAATGAGAAGGCGAATGATACTATTTTCTGTTGGCAAGATCAGCATTCTGTTTATTTGCAAGGTCTAAGGGCAAAAAAAGGCCATAAATGATCTATTTATAAAATAGGTAGATAGGATTGCTTATTTTTCATATTTTTTATACCCATTTTTACTATTTTTTTGAAAAAAAAATTCTAATTCGTTAAAAATTTTCTTTAAAATATAAATAGGAACATTCAAATAGAAAAAAGTGAATGCTTTTTTATAGTTGGTAAAAAGAGGGGAGGAAGTAAATGTTAAATATTTTATCGAAAAAAATGAAACGACAGTTACTTCTACTGGAATTGCTTTTTGAAGGAGAAACCTATCGCTTTCAAGATTTAGAATCTCAATTAAAGTGTTCTTCAAAAACATTGAGAAATGACTTGATGGATATCGATTCTTATGCAAAAGAAATTAATATACATACTGATCGTGAGAATGGGATATTTGCAGAAATTGCTCCTCATGTCACAGAAGAATATATTTACCGAATTATTATGAATGAATCGATTGAGTATCAATTTTTAGAAGCAATCGTGTTAAATAAATATACGAACTACTTGGAAGTAACGGAACAACTATTTATTTCAGAGAGCACTTTAAGACGAATGGTGAAGCGCATCAACCTTTCCTTAGAGCAATATCACTTAAGAATTCGAGGATTGATTCGATTAACGGGAAATACACAATTAATTGAAAAGTTGACGATCCAGTTACTTTTAGAAAAATATGTGTGTTTAGAAGAGGCCTTCAATGAAGAAATTTGTCAAAAAAGTCGTCAATTATACTTAAAATACATAACGAATAATCAACTTCAAGATATAATTCGTAAACTGGAACACCGAAAACATAATCAGCTTTTATTTTATATTGCTATGAAAATTTACCAAGTAAAAAACGAAAAACAATTTATTGAAAAAGAGCAGAATAATCTTTTATGCCTAGAATCAAATGAGAAGCAAAATACTTCTTTATGGTTATCTCTTGAAGAGGATCAGGATCTGATAAAATACATCTTTGAACAGCCGTTTGTTTGTTCGCTACTGGATATACAGAACAGCAGCGATGACTACCAACAAAAACCTTATTTAACAAAGATGGTTGGGATATTGCTTGATTATTTGGAAATAAAATATCAGATCAAATGTGAAGAACGACAAGAAATCTGCTATAAAATAATTAATGATGGCGACTATATGGAAAATCTTTCTTTTATTTTATATGATAAACATCATCAGTTTTTAAAACAGATACTTCCAGAAATCGAAAGTATTCAAGTAGGACTAAAGAATTATTTAATTAACAAGGATCAAAAAGAGTTATTAAAGTATATGAAAAATGACGAATTTACCAGAAAATTAGTCGCTTTGTTACTTGTCTACTGGCATGATCTGCTAAAAAAGATTGAAACGAGTAAACAAATTAGGGCTTTGATTGTAACCAATTCTGAACAATATGCTAGCTACATTATTGCAAAGCTTGAGCTTTATCTAGGAGGACGATATCGTTTTGTAGCCAGCAAAACCCCGGTAGTTACAGATCAGATGCTACATAAGGAAAACTATGATTGTATTGTTTCCAATACGATGCTGAACAGACAGTTTAATATCCCTATATTTGGTATTTCTATTTATCCCAAATCAAGAGAAATTCAAAACTTGATTTTCTTTTATCAACAAACAAGAACAGAAATTACATAGCGTGTTTGATATTTATTAACTTTGAGAAATTGTTAGTTTGAACATAGGTGGTCAATAAGGGGAAACGCTGATCAATGGTGAATGAATATTCCACAGATACAAAGAAACAAAAAGAAGAGATAGGTTAAAAGTTAACCTAATTTTATGGGCTCTTTGTTAAATGATATGATATTGGTAAAGAGAAATCTTAGAATCATTTGGACAGAAAGAAGAAAAGCTTCTTTCTGTTCTTTTAGAGAAGGCAAATATTTCCTCATTGTTTTGGTAGTAATTCAAGTAAGTTTACAGTAAAAATTACTCATTTAATATTAATGAAAAGTTTAATGTACTTTGCTATTATGGACTAATTAATTAGGAAACAGATGGAGGTTCTCAATGGAAGTACTGAGATTAGTTAGTCAATTTTATGCAATTATAGCGATACCCGTCTTTATTTTTTGTGGTTTTAGATTACGTAATCAAAGAAGGGCTATGGAAAAGAAGAAAAAAAATAAAGTGAGTGAAATATTCCCTGAACTTAGTAAAGAGGACTTAAAGCTGAGAAAAACAGCAATTATAAATTATCAAAATATGTATTTGAATACCACTTTTAAAGGAGGTATTCAAATGTTATTGACTGTTGCATTACTTGCAAGTATTATAGGCGCTTTGGTCACTAGTATGCTTTATCAAGATTTTTCGACTAGTTTCCTATTTATCATTGCATTAACCTTTTGTATTTTACTTCTTAGTATAATCGCTCCGTCAAGTCAGAACCAAGCGCAGTTTTGGGAGAATTATCTAAATGAACATCCCGATAATCCATTGAAAATCGTTCTGTTGGACAGGGAAGATATCGAAAAGATAACTGCAATAAGAAAAAAACAAGTTATTAATTTTATGGTCATCGAGTTAGCTTTTCTGATTTTTTACGTTCTTTATTTTTAGCAAGAACACCGGTTTTATACGAATAATCAATTGATTGTCAAAGATAAGAGGGGCAAGAAATTAGAACGATTGACTGGAAATGGAGATAGAAAGAATTTTATCAAAAGGCTGCAGGTAATTTTTATAAAGAAAATACATGCAGCCTACCATTATTTTGTTGATTGGGTGGCTTCACATGAACGATATGATACTCTTTGATAGTATTTATAAAAAATAGGAAGTAGATTGTCTTTGCTAGAGAGTTACAAAGATTCATTGTTTGAAAAAAAGAACCGTGAGCACCTTTGATGTCAAAGGCTTCACGGTTCTTTTTAAATTTATTTCTATTTAAAATTAATCTATCTAATGCCACTTGTTGCTGTTTCTTGCAACTTAATCCATAAACTTTTTTCTTTCTTCAACAATTCCTTGTTGTATTTGTTTCAGTCTAGAACTATAAGAATAGAAGTACATGTTGATAATGACTTCTATTTTTTTAATTTTTAAATCTCGCTTTAAAAAAATCAGCTTTTTTGTATTCTTTTGTTTAATTTTAAAAAAATATAGGATATAATTACTTCAAATATAAGTAGATTGGAGTTGGACAGATGGCAAATGAAGTTCTAAATGCGGAAGAAGCACAATTGGTTGTTGATGGGTTATTACTTGGTTACAAAGAATATCTAGATATTCGTAAAGAGATGAAAGGAAGATTGAAAGTTTCTGCTGGATTTGCTTTTACAAAAGGGAACTTTATTGATGACGGTGTTGCTAGAAAAACTTTTAATTTTGCAGAAAATAAACGCGAAAAAGCAGGCGAAAGTTGGGAATATTTAGAGTTTTCCTTTGGTGGAGAAAAACCTTCTCTTTTTATCGTAAAAAATGACTATAGATTAAATCAAACTTTCTCAAAAGAAAAAAAGAAAAAAGTAAGTAAATATTTGTCTGATTATGCTAAGATAAATAAACCTATCCTTAATTCAGTTCGTAAAGGTCAAAAGAAAGTGCCTAATACCTCAATTCAATTAGAGCTTCCATTGGAAGAACCAATGATTTCAGAACAAGAGTTATCAAAATATGAAAATTTTTACATAGTGGTTTATAAAACGAATACGGCAAAAGTGATAGAATCAGTTTCACTTGTTTTACCTGATGACGAAACAAAAGAACTACATATAATTCAAAATTTAACACCGTATTTGCAAACTACGTCTATAATTATAGAAGATGAAGAATATTCTGCTGTAGTTGGTGAAAAAGAAGAAATTGGTGATCTCTATGATTATGATTATACAATTCCTAAAGAGGAAAAAGAAATCTCCAATTAGTTTCCCAGTGCAGTGTATTAAGAAAGGAAGAGCACAATGTTTTATGGGAAAAATCTGCAAATAATTAGGATGTTGCATGGTCTTTCACGTAAGGAACTTGGAGAAAAACTACGAGTATCTGAACAATCGATATGGCAATTTGAAAAACAAATGATAGAACCATCATTTGAAAATATCTTACAAATGAAAGAAATTTTGCAAGTGAAATCCACTTTTTTCTTTGAAGAATTCCGTGTTGAAAAGACCTTTTTTGAAAATAATGTTGCGTATAGAAAAGCAGATATTTCTTCTAGAAAAAAAACTAATAGTGAGATAGTCTATTTAAATGTGGCTTCTAAAGTGATTAATTATTTAGAAAGCTTTCTAAATGTACCACCTAATAAGTTATTAGATTTTAGACAAAAAAGTTCTGAAATTTTATTTGATGAAATAACAAATGAGAAAATAGAAAAGATTGCTACTCTTTCTAGAAAGTTTTTAGAAATTCAATCTGATAATGGTAACCTATTATTATCATTAGAAAAGTCAGGAATTTATGTTTTAGAAAAAAATGTTGGTGGGAAGGCAGATGCTTATAGTGCGTGGTCAACAGAAGATGTCCCAATCATTGTATTAGGTATAAAAAAATCGGCAGTGAGAAGAAATTTTGATTTAGCTCATGAATTAGGACATTTGTTACTACACCCGTATGTTGACTTTTCTCTGTTAGATAAAAATGAACGACAACAAGTAGAAAGAGAAGCAGATTATTTTGCTTCATGTTTTTTATTGCCGTCAGAAATTATTCAAAAAGACTTAGAAAAAATAAAGAAGATATCAAATCCAGATAGTTATATCTCTTTAAAGGCCAAATACAATGTATCCATTCAAGCTCTTGAAATGCGAGCTTATAAATTAGGATTTCTTACACCAAAACAACATAGCTATTTTTATCGACAAATTGCTATAAAAAATTACAGATTAGAAGAACCCTTGGATAGGGAAATTGTATTTAAGCGTCCTGGAAAAATCCGAAGTATTTTCAACTTGGTTCTAACGAATAAGTTAACTGATTTATCAAGCATTGAAAATAATTTTAGGATGAATAGAAGCTTGTTAGAAAAAATGTTTTCGATTGAACCTGATTTCTTCGTTCCCTTTGCAAAAGAAGAAAATTTTACAGATTTAAATAATGTTTTGAAACTTAATTTTGGTTCTGTATAGTTTACAAGTTTTATCAAAGGATAGATTTGATTTTAGAAACTAAGGATCACTTAGTGACAGAAAAAAAGAATAATAAACACAAGTGTGTCCCAACTGTGATCACACTAAAAGAAACCCGCTAGAAAACCTATGACATAGGCTTTTCTAGCGGGTTGTTTCTTATTCCCACTCGACTTTTGTATAGATATGTTTAAGATGATTTATCTTATTTTAGAAGGGTTAAGGTTGAATCGGAACAGTTGAATTATTGTTAAAAATAGTGGTTTGGTACTATCAAGGGTACCAAATTATAATTGACATGTCTTTAGGGGCTACTAGCATCTTTATCCAACTATTGACAGAGAGGTTGTAGAAAACTTGGGTGGAATTATTAATATTAATAGTGGATAAAAGTTTGATAAATTGGAATGGGAGTCAATTCAGAAAATAGTGTAGGATGATATAATACCTTAAGAAATTAATTGTCAAACTGCGGAGGGATATTATGATAACAAGTATATTAGAGGCTTCTAGAATACAGCTTCTTACTGAGATTTATGAAGCTAAGAAAATGCTATATAGAATATTGAATTTGCCCACTGAATCTCAGAGTTTGATTTCTATGTCCATTTCGCCATTTCTTTCACTTTTATGTGAAGGAATTGACAACTTGTTTAGTGAGGATGATGTTAAGTTTTCAGAAAATTACGGGTTAATTTATGGAATGAGTTTTACAAAACTAATGAATCAAAATCGAGCTAGTGTAAAGTTGCTAACAGACAAAAAAATTACAAGAGCTATAAAAACAATTGATAAGCAACTTATAGTATTTAATCAAGATTCGGTTAGAGACTACAATTTATTACAAAGAGCTTATATTTCAATGTTTGGGCAGCCAGATTTGGGGATATATTTTTTTGAAAACGTTGCTTTTTCAAATACAAGTCAACTATCAATTTATCAAGATATGTTTAGGCAAATTGCCATAGATAATCTTGGCAATAATACACTAGGTTTTATTATCAGAGATTTTAGTGCTAGCCAAGCTAACAGCATTAGTACTTTTGCATCTGCTATTGAAGGGAAAGTTTTGCCTAAGATTGACTCTAAAAAATGTAAACTTGATATTAGTGATAATGATTTTTCAGAGAAAGATTTCATTTTTATAGATGAAAGGAAAAGAAATATATTTTTACATTCTGAAAATAAAAATCTTTCCTTATATCTATTTAATATCAAATGTCAAATGTCTTTTGCATTAAAACTAGCACCCAAAATTATCGATAGGAATCATGCATTAAGATTTAGAGTAGAGTTTATAGTATATTATCAATCCATGAAAACGATAGATTTCTTAATAAAAAAAGGGAAACTCCTACTAAGCAGCACCAAAATGGAAATCTTAGATAAATTGCTCATTAACTTTAATAATATTTTTTCGGACAACAATTTAAGAAACAATATATACCATTATCGCTTTTCTGATGATAATGTTCATATGGTAATGAAGAATGATTATTTTATCAGCATGATAGAATTTCAAACTAGACAAGATTTCAATTGCGTTTTTGGTAACATAGAAAGAGATATGAATAAATTGATCGAAATATTGGATGAAATAACTGCATTGGTTTAGGTAACAGGTACATTCAAGGTACCAAAGTGAAGAAAAAAGCCTATAAACGTTGAAAAATCAACTTATAGGCTTAAATAATATCTATTCCCACTCCACAGTTGCAGGTGGTTTAGAAGTGATGTCGTACACGATACGGTTGACGTGAGCGACTTCGTTTACGATGCGGACAGAGATTTTTTGTAAAACATCCCATGGGATACGGGCAAAGTCTGCTGTCATCCCATCAATAGAAGTGACTGCACGGATACCTACTGTATAGTCGTAAGTACGGCCATCGCCCATTACACCGACAGAGCGGATTCCTGGTAGAACAGTGAAATATTGCCAAATGTCACGGTCTAAGCCAGCTGCTGCGATTTCTTCACGTAAGATCGCATCTGATTCACGGACGATTTCTAGTTTTTCTTCACTGATTTCTCCCAAGACACGGATACCTAGACCAGGACCTGGGAAAGGTTGACGCCAAACGATTGAATCTGGCATTCCTAGTTGTGTTCCTAATTCACGGACTTCATCTTTGAATAATGTGTTCAAAGGTTCGATCAATTGGAATTGCATGTCTTCTGGTAGACCACCCACGTTATGGTGAGATTTGATCGTTTGAGCAGTTTCCGTTCCACTTTCGATCACATCAGTATAAAGTGTTCCTTGGGCTAAGAAAGCAATTCCTTCTTCTCCCGCTAATTTTGTTGCTTCATCATCAAAAACATACACAAATTCATTACCAATGATTTTACGTTTTTGCTCAGGATCAGAAACGCCGGCTAACTTGTCTAAGAAACGTTTTCTTGCATCCACTTTGATAATATTTAGACCAAATTTCCCGCCTAAACTTTCCATTACTTGGTCTGCTTCACCTTTACGCAATAAACCATGGTCAACAAAGATGGAAGTTAGCTGATCACCGATTGCTTTTTGTAAAAGAACACCAACGACACTAGAATCCACGCCGCCAGAAAGTCCAAGCAATACTTTTTTATCGCCAACTTGTTCACGAATTTTTTCGATTTGCATATCAATGAAGTTATTCATTGTCCAGTTTCCTTCACAATGACAAACATCAAAAGCAAAATGACGGAGTAATTCGATTCCGTATTCAGAATGACGAACTTCTGCATGGAATTGGATACCATAGAAATTACGTTTTGTGTCTTGGATGGATGCGATCGGGCAGTCTTTACTTGTACCAACGATTTCAAATCCTTCAGGAACTTGGGTTACTAAGTCCCCGTGGCTCATCCAAACGGTTTGTTGTTTAGGTGTGTCATTGAACAATACTGCATCGTCACTGGTTACTTCTAACTGAGCTTTTCCGTATTCACGGTTTTTAGCTGGTTCAACTTTCCCACCTAGCTTATACGTAATCAATTGCATACCGTAGCAAATACCCAATACAGGAATCCCTAAGTTAAAGATTTCTGGATCGATTCCAAAAGCATTTTCATCATACACACTGTTAGGACCACCGGAAAGAATGATTCCTTTTGGATTCATTGCTTTTACTTCTTCAGCAGAAACCCGATGGCTCAATAATTCAGAAAAAACTCCTAAATCACGGATGCGTCGTGTAATCAATTGGTTATACTGGCTACCGTAGTCTAATACGATAATCTTTTCAACGTTTGTCATGTCGGCAACGTTTGTCACATTTATTACCCCTATCCCTTTAAATTTTATCTCAAAATAGAATAAACTATTTTAAAATGCTAATATTTTCGCATGAAAATCGAATCAATAATATGATTTTCAGTTTTATGGAGAATTATATCTGCTCTGCCACGAGTAGGCAAGATATATTCGTTTAAATTTTTCAAATTCACATTTTTCCATACTTCTTGCGCCATTTTAAATGCATCGTCACGATCGCCAATAGCAAATTGATAGTAATAATTTTGTGGATTTTGAAAAGCGGTGTCGAGTAAGGCACCGAATCGATCTAAATACCATTTTTCAATTAATGATGAATCAGCATCAACATAAACAGAAAAATCAAAAAAATCACTGACATAGATTTGTTGATTAGCAGGCAGTTGTAGCGTGTTGATTCCTTCAACAATCAGAATATCAGGTTGTTGGATCAATTCATATTCGCCAGGAATGATATTGTAAATGTCATGTGAATAAACAGGTACTTTTATTTCTTCCTGACCGGATTTTACTCGATTAAGAAAATCGATCAACATCTCCATATCATAACTTTCTGGGAATCCTTTACGATTCATGATCCCTCGTTCTTTTAACGTTTCATTAGGATACAAAAAACCATCAGTTGTAATCAACTGAACATTCCTGCGTTTAAATGTACGTGATAAGATCGTTTGTAACAGGCGAGCTGTTGTGCTTTTTCCAACGGCAACACTCCCAGCAATTCCAATAATAAATGGCGGTACTTCGACATATTTATGAAGAAATAGACCTTTACTTAATGAAAGAGATTCAAATTCTTTCATATATAGATAAATCAAATGAGCAAGAGGAACATAGATATCTCGAACATCTTGCATTGAAATACGGTCATTTAAACTTTTGATGTTATCTAGCTCGTCTTGGGTCAAAGGTGCTTGTCCATTACGATAAAATTCACGCCATTCTTCTCTTGCCACACGGTAGTAGTTCATTGGATCATTCATAATAGCCTCCTGCATTCTCCCATCAATGGAATCATTTTAACATAAAACACGGCTAAACCCCACCACTAAACGAGAATGGTTATAAGTCTCTTATTTTTAAGTGAATAACTGTTAACTGAATAAATAAAAAGGATGACATATCAAAATTCATTCTGTTCGTGTTTCTGATCAACTATTTATTTAAACTAGGAAAAATAGACATTGCATGCCAATTGATAAAAGGATAGACTAAGAAACAAGAAACAATATAAAAAGGATGAACGATATGACGAATCATTATTATTCGCAAGAGCCAACGACAGAACATGACTTTGAACAATGGTCATTTGAATTAAAAGGAAAAAACTTCCAATTTGTAACAGATTCAGGAGTATTTTCACGTGAAACAGTCGACTTTGGTTCACGAGTGTTAATTGATACCTTTAATTGGGAAGAGTTGCCAGCTGATGGCAAAATTTTGGATGTTGGTTGTGGCTATGGCCCGATTGGATTGGCGATCGCTTTTGCTAGTCAGCGATTTGTTGAGATGGTCGATATTAACTCTCGGGCAGTAGAATTAGCTCAAGGAAATGCGAACCGCAATGGGATCAAACAGGTGGATATTCATCAATCGAATATCTATGAAGCAGTTCATGAAGAAACTTATGCAGCAATCGTCAGCAATCCGCCAATTCGTGCCGGTAAAAAAGTGGTACACGAAATTTTAACCGAAGCATATCCAAGGTTAAAATCGGGTGGAACACTAACCATTGTCATTCAAAAAAAACAAGGGGCTCCTAGTGCAAAAAGCAAAATGGCAGAGACCTTTGGGAATGCTGAAATCGTCCATAAAGAGAAAGGGTACTATATCATCAAAAGTATCAAAGAATAACTGTTTGATTGTGGGTGTTTGAGACTAAATAAAAAGCTATGATAAAATAACACACTCTAAAAGCAACCGAAGAATCCTAAAATAGAAGTAACTATTTGCGGGTCCTTCGGTTTATTTTTGTCCCTTTCTTTCTATTAAAAAACAGGCGATAGGTACTCTAGGTCATGGGAATATGGAGATCGTAAAAAAGTTGATGAAAGGAGTGAGACACTTCGCTAACTAGTGGAACTTTTTCCTATTGAAAAGTGGCGTATTTCAAGGAGCTAATAATTGAATAACGTTTCTTCCTTTTTTAGAAAACAAAACTAGCATGGTATTGAAAAATTTGAGTGACTTGAAAGGAGAATAAAAAGATGACACAAACCAGAATGATAGTAGATACTAAATCTATTTTAGAATTACCCATGTATAACCAGGAAAACGTATTAAGGTATTTAGAAAAAGACCATATCGAAATGGCTACAACATTTAAAGCATGGGAAGAAAAGGCGAAGGGGATCGTCCAGAACAATAAAACGAAAAGAGAAAAATTAAATAGCAAAAGAGAAAAAAGTGAAATTCAGCCAGATGATCAACATGTTGCTTTAACAAATGAACTTTTAGATCTCTTAGATGGATTAGTACATCATGGTTTGCATCAGTATCGTCCCACGCTGGTGTCTAAGTATAAAAATCTATTGATATGGAAAGATCAAGAAAAATTTGATTTCTTACTTAAGAATCGAGATGCTAAGAACGGGTTCACTCAAATCATGAACGACAAGCCTATGATTAAGCTTTACCAAAAAAAGCCAAAGAAATTTGCTCAGATCAAAAAAGGCTACCATTCTCAAAAAAACAACGATGTCCTATTTGTTGGAAACATGCTGCTGTTTGAACTACTTGATTTTTCTCGCTCAGAGAGGGAACAACTGGTAAAAGAATTTCTAACCCATACGATTCCCAACGATCAGCGACGAGACAACTTAAATCAAGAAATTCAAAATCGTCCTGCGGCAACGCTTGACAAGCTTTCACAGAGAAATAAAACAGTCTATTGGGAGTTTGTTAGTATTAGAAGTGTGGCAGATTATTCTAAAGTAAAACATGTGAAAGAACAAATTGATCATCAAGATGGATTGACTCCAGAAGAAAAACAGGCACTTCATAACGATTTAGATGCACGTATCGCCAAATTTAATAGTCAAGCTATACTGTTTGAAGAAGCAGTCGCGGATCTAAGTGAAAAAAATAAGGATTTACATAAGATGTTCAAAAAAGATGTACCACAAGAGCGAATTGACTTGCTCAAACGAATCAAAGATGAGTCAAATTTGGATTGGCTAACAAAGAATGTGTTGACCGAAGAATTAGTAAGAAAACAAGTGGCTCAAGAAAAACTAGATACATATAAAGCACTGATGAGTGACAAACAATTGACCCGAGAAGTGATAGCTAGCATCAAACAAAGCAAAGAGTATTCAGAAGAAATAAAAAAAGCTCTCATTTCTGAAATTAATCCCTCAGAGGAAGCGAAAAAGAACAACATCAAAAAAATATCAGTTATCAAACAGGAATTTTTCATTAGAAAGCAACTGTTAGAAGTACTAAAAGAACGAGTGGCAATGGATAAAACCTATCAGCCGCTTTTTGAACAAATAGAAAAAGTCACGAATAGTAATGAAAAACAAAAGGAACATGTAACTGCTCAAAGCGATATCAAAGAGTGCCAAAAGTTTATAAGTGAAAATAAATGGGAAGAGGAAATGATTAAAAGAATCAATCAAGAGGAACGAATCCCTCCACATTTGAAAGTAATCGTTTTATCTGAGTTAAAGGAATCAACAGCAAAAAATCAACGAGTTGGTGGAGAAAATCGGCAAGATTCCACGCTTGTTGCTCTTGTTCTAAAGTCTCACGTTCAAAATATACAACTAGGATACCAACAAGAGGTTTCTCAAAAGACGAAGAAGGAGCAACAAATTGATCATCGCATGATTAAATACGAACAAAAGTTACAAAAAATTCTAAAGATAAGAACAGGACTCTTTGATGCCATAAATAGATTTGAGAGCCAGGAGAAACAACTGATAGGGGATGGGGGAAAGATTTCTGTTCCCAAGGATGAACAAGAAAAAGGCAGTCAACAAGCTACGCTGACTAAAAAAGATTTGCAAGAGAATGAAGAGCAGAGGCTAGCTATGGATATCGGAGAGCTTCTTATGAAAGGAAATACGGCAGACTATTTTCAGGCAGTCGATAAACATGATTTAAACTTTTTAAATCTTAGGCAACAAGTAAGGCAAGATCCAAAGATTCCTATTGAAAATAAAAAACCTTTCCTTGAACAGCTAACAACGATGATCGCCACGGATCGAACGGCAGGTTATCAAAAAGAGCTTCAACTTTTTTCATCTGTTCGAGAAAAGATTCTAGAACTCCATAATGAAATCTTAAACGATCAGGAGATAGCTCATGATGAGAAAAAAATACTTCTCAAGCAGGTAGATAGAATGGTAGGAGCGATTGAAAAACGGGATTCTGAACATATAGCTGCTGATCATTTAGTAACCCAAAGTCAGAAGTCTTCTTTGAGTGAGAAAGTAACTAGTGCAATCAATAATAGAAAAGATCAATCGCTAGTTACTCAAGCCAATGAAAAAACTCCTATGAAAGAGAAGAACAATGACAGATGATCGGCAGTTACAGAAGTTTTTAAGAAGTCAGTTTAGGAAATTGGCACTTTCCAAGCTATTTATTTTTATTAGTGAATAAAAGATTTTTTCTTATTTTTTTCTATCTATTCTTTTTTATATGCTTTTGGTAAACTAAAAAAGAATTTACATCATAAAGGAGGAGAAGAAGTGAAACTAACGATCCGAGACATTGCAGAAATGGCAGGTGTTTCAGTCACCACTGTATCACAAATTTTAAATAATAAAGGGAGCCGCTTTAGTGATAAAACACGAAAAAAAGTCCTGAATATTGTTAACGAGCACCATTATAAACCAGATTACTTTGCCTCGAATGTGATCAATCGTCATTCTAAAACGATTGGTATGATCGTGCCAGATGTCACTGACTTCTTCTTTTCTAAATTGATTGAAGGGGTCGAGAGTTACTTGAATCCACTGGGGTATGTGATCATGCTTTGCAACTCTCGTCATAGTCAAGAAAATGAAATCAAGTATTTAAAAGAATTGGCTCATCGCTCAGTGGATGGAATCTTATTGGCTACGCCCAATGTTTTGCCAGATGACTATTCTTTAGATAGTGGTTTTTATAAAAATATGCCGATTATTTTGATTGATCGTGGATTGAATACCAGAGATAATGGTCGGTTGATCGTAAAAGAGTATGAGGGGGCTTATCAAGCAGTTTCTTTGTTTATTAAGAACGGTCATACCAAAATCGGTATGCTCAAAGAAACAACAGGCTATTACCAGTTAGAAGAACGGTTCAACGGGTATCGTCATGCACTAAAGGATCATGGAATCCCTTTCAATGGAAAGTATGTAGAACAAGGGGAGTTGACGGTCCAAGGTGGATACGAGGCGTCTAAACGGCTCTTAAAGCACAAAGATCTTACAGCAATTTTTTGTGGAAATGATGCAATGGCGATTGGTTGTTACCAAGCGATTGATGAATTAGGCAAAAAAATCCCCGATGATATTTCAGTTATTGGTTTCGATGGGTTGAAGTTATCCGAGTATATGATCCCTCAATTGACAACAGTGAAACAGCCAAGTTCTGATATTGGATTTTATGCCGCAAGATTTTTGATCGACACGATCGAGTTCCCACAACGCAAAGTTCCGAACAAAGTCTTTGAAACAAAATTAATTATTCGTGAGAGCATAAAAACATTGACAAAGGGATAACTCAGCGTTATATTGCTTATGTAAGTGTTTACAAAGGCGGTGAGTAGCTCTTTGTATTCTTAGTAAACTGGTTTACTAAAGTGGTTTACCTTTTGGAAAATTCCTGTATAATACCGAATGAAGACGAGGAGGATCAAGCAATGCGAATGGTGGATCTGATTGAAAAAAAGCGAGACGGAAATGAATTATCGACAAAAGAAATCGAGTATATTATTACAAAATACACGAATGGTGAAATTCCAGATTATCAAATCAGCGCATTGTTGATGGCGATCTTTTATCAAGATATGACCGATAGAGAAATCACGGATTTAACACTTGCCATTGCCCACTCAGGAGATGTCATTGATTTAAGTCCTTTAGATGGGATCAAAGTGGATAAACACTCTACAGGTGGTGTGGGAGATACGACAACGTTGATCTTAGCACCTTTAGTCGCAAGTGTGGGTGTTACAGTTGCCAAAATGTCTGGTAGAGGTTTGGGGTATACAGGTGGTACGCTGGATAAACTAGAAGCAATTCCTGGATTTCAAATCGAGCTTTCTGATGAAGCGTTTATCCGAATTGTCAATGAGAGTAAAGTGGCTGTTATTGGACAATCAGGAAATCTTGCACCAGCAGATAAAAAACTTTATGCTTTGCGGGATGTGACTGCGACAGTGGATTCGATTCCTTTGATTGCCAGTTCGATCATGAGTAAGAAAATTGCCGCAGGAGCAGATGCGATCGTTTTAGACGTGACGACAGGTGATGGCGCCTTTATGAAGAATATTGAAGATGCTAGACGTTTAGCAAAAACAATGACTAGTATTGGAAAATTAGCTCATCGTCAGACAGTAGCCGTAATTTCTGATATGTCTGAACCTCTTGGTGAAGCAATTGGTAATAGTCTTGAAGTTGTGGAAGCAATTGAAACGTTAAACGGCAATGGACCAGAAGACTTGCTGGAAATGTGTTATGCATTAGGGAGTCAGATGGTGGTCTTAGCCAATCAAGCAGCAACAATCGAAGAAGCTAGAAGTTTACTGCAAGAAGCACTAGAATCTGGCAAAGCCTTAGACAAATTTAAGGAAATGATCCGTAATCAAGGTGGAGATGACTCTATCGTAGACCAACCAGAACGATTACTGACAGCTAAGTATGTTGTTGAGTTGCCAGCCAAATCGAGTGGTATTGTCTCAAAACTCGTTGCGAATGAGTTGGGGATTGCAGCTATGATGTTAGGTGCAGGACGCAAAACTAAAGAAGATGATATTGATCACGCAGTTGGTCTTAAATTAAATAAAAAAATTGGTGATCCTGTAAAAGAGGGAGAATCATTGTTGACAATCTATAGTAATACAAAAGAGATTTCTTCTGTTCAAGAATTGCTCTATCAAAATATCCAAATTAGTGACTCGGCTGAAAAGCCTACATTGATACATGATATCATCACCGAATAAAAGGAGAGAAAAAAATGGAATTGAACCGAATGATCGATCACACCATCTTAAAAGCAGATGCTTCTCAAGAAGACGTTATGCGAATTATTGAAGAAGCAAAGAAATACCATTTCTATTCTGTTTGTATCAACCCAACATGGGTCGCACTAGCAAAAGAACAATTAAAAGGCGAACCAGTGGCAGTATGTACAGTAATTGGCTTTCCTTTAGGAGCTAATACTGCTGAAACTAAGGCTTTTGAAACTACAAATGCGATTGAAAATGGCGCAGATGAAGTGGATATGGTCATCAATATTGGGGCAATGAAGTCTCAACAGTTTGATAAAGTCCAAAAAGATATTGAAGCAGTGGTTGCAGCGGCCAAAGATCGTGCTTTAGTCAAAGTCATCATCGAAACAGCTTTATTAAATCATGAGGAAATTGTAAAAGCTTGTGAGCTGGCAAAAGCTGCTGGGGCAGACTTTGTTAAAACTTCTACAGGATTTTCAACTGGCGGAGCAAAAGTCGAAGATGTTCGTTTAATGCGTGAAACTGTTGGACCTGAAATGGGTGTGAAAGCATCTGGTGGTATCCATAACGAAGCTGAAGCTTTGGCAATGATTGAAGCTGGTGCGACAAGAATTGGCACCAGTGCAGGAGTTTCGATTATGTCAGGATCTACTGGCGAAGGCTATTAAGTAGTAAGGGGAAGCTTATGACAGAAGTGAAGCAAGAATGGATCAACATTGCAGTAGAAGCATTGGATAAAGCATATGTACCATATTCACATTTTCCAGTAGGTGCATGTTTAGTCACTGAATCTGGAAAAACGTATCAAGGGGTCAACATCGAAAATGCCTCGTTTGGTTTAACCAATTGTGCGGAGCGCACGGCTTTTTTCAAAGCTGTTTCTGAAGGAGAAAAAGAGTTTACTCATTTAGTAGTGGCTGGTCATACGCCAGAGCCAATTTCTCCTTGTGGTGCTTGTCGTCAAGTAATGGCTGAGTTTTGTGTACCAGACATGCCGGTAACTTTAGTAGGGGATAACGGTGTGACTAAGGCAATGACGGTTAAAGAACTATTACCTTACGCCTTTACAGAAAAAGATCTATAGAATTATCACTCATGTTCATTCAGTCAGCTGACTGTTGAAAAATAAAACAATTATTTTAGGGGGCTTTACAGAAATGAAAAAAGCAAAATTATTTGGTTTAAGTGCTGTAGCGTTATCTGCTGGGTTATTATTGGGCGCATGTGGCAGCGGATCAGATTCAACTGATTCAACCGGTGGAAACAGCGGTTCAAAAACAGCAACTGCAGCATTGATCACAGATACGGGCGGTGTTGATGACCGTTCATTCAACCAGTCAGCTTGGGAAGGACTACAAGCTTGGGGGAAAGATCATGATCTATCACGTGGAAATGATGGGTTCCAATATTTCCAATCAGCAAATGAATCAGATTATATCCCTAATATTGACCAAGCTTTGAATGCAGGTTTTAAAACAATCTTTGGTATTGGTTATAAATTGAAGCCAGCTATTGAAGAGCAAGCTGCATCAAATCCTGAAACAAACTTTGCTATTATTGATGACGTTATCGACGGCAAAGACAACGTGGTTTCAGCAACATTTAAAGATAACGAAGCTTCTTATCTTGCTGGGATTGCCGCAGCTTACACAACTGAAACAAACACTGTTGGTTTCATTGGTGGGGTAAAAGGTGAAGTAATCGATCGTTTTGACGCAGGATTCAAAGCTGGTGTAGATGCTGGTGCAAAAGCATTAAACAAAGAAATTAAAGTCTTGAATCAATATGCAGGAGACTTCTCAGCGCCAGATAAAGGACGTTCAATTGCTCAAGGAATGTATGCACAAAATGCAGATATCATTTTCCACGCATCTGGTGGTACTGGTAACGGTGTATTCCAAGAAGCGAAATCATTAAACGAATCAGGCGACAAAAAAGTTTGGGTTATCGGGGTTGACCGTGACCAATCGGACGAAGGCGAATACACTTTAAACGGTGAAAAGAAAAACTTTACTTTGACATCAACTCTAAAAGGTGTAGGAACTGTTGTTGAAGACTTAGCTCAAAAATCAGCTGACGGTGATTTCCCTGGTGGAGAACATACCGTTTACGGATTGAAAGAAGACGGTGTTGGTATCACAAAAGGTCAACTTTCAGAAAAAGCAGAAAAAGCTGTGAATGAAGCAAAAGAAAAAATCATCTCAGGAGATATCAAAGTACCAGAAACTCCTGAAAAATAATCAAACGAATTTCTATAGCCTTGTTGGACAATTGTTTGACAAGGCTATGGTTTAGTAAATAACTAACGATTGTTTCTTTATCAAGATGTTGCTGAAAAGCTATTTTCGTTTTTTTGTTCTTAATTCTTGAAGTAGAACATGCTGCTCACAGCCTCTTGATAAGGGAATAATCCCCTGAAGTTTTTGCTTCAATTTGAGATTTTATGAAAAATCTTTGTTAATCGTTGCCTAGATAGAAATCGTTAGGATGTGAAAAATTGTGGTTCAAGAAAATATTGTCATCGAAATGCGGAATATCACCAAACAGTTTGGTACGTTCAAAGCAAATGACAACATCAACTTGCAAGTGAAAGCAGGAGAGATCCACGCTTTACTTGGGGAAAATGGTGCCGGAAAATCAACCTTGATGAATGTGCTCTCAGGCCTTTTAGAGCCAACATCAGGTGAAATACTGATGCATGGGAAAGAAGTGAAAATTACAAGTCCGACAAAAGCGAACCAGCTAGGTATCGGAATGGTCCATCAGCACTTTATGCTTGTGGATGCATTTACTGTTACTGAAAATATTGTTTTGGGAAGTGAGCCAAGTCGAGCAGGGGTACTTGATCGTCGCCAAGCACGTGAAGAAATCCAAAAGCTTTCTGAACAATATGGTTTATCGGTCAATCCTGATGCGTATGTCCGAGATATCTCTGTTGGAATGGAACAACGGGTAGAAATCTTAAAAACACTTTATCGTGGGGCAGATGTCTTGATTTTTGACGAACCTACAGCAGTATTAACGCCACAAGAGATTGACGAACTGATTGTAATCATGAAAGAGTTGGTCAAAGAAGGGAAATCGATCATTTTGATCACCCATAAGTTAGATGAGATTAAAGCTGTAGCAGATCGTTGTACAGTTATCCGTCGTGGTAAAGGGATTGGTACAGTAAATGTAAAAGATGTCTCTTCACAACAATTGGCAGATATGATGGTTGGACGTACGGTTTCATTTAAGACAATGAAGAAAGAAAGTCAGCCTCAAGAAGTTGTGTTATCGATTGAAAATCTAGTGGTTAAAGAAAACCGAGGATTGGACGCAGTCAAAGACCTAAGTTTAGAAGTACGAGCAGGAGAAGTTTTAGGAATTGCTGGTATTGATGGTAACGGACAGTCAGAATTGATCCAGGCGTTAACCGGTTTACGTAAAGCAGAAAGTGGAACGATTCGCTTAAAAGATGAAGATATCACGAATAAAAAGCCAAGAAAAATTACGGAGGCTGGTGTAGGACATGTGCCCGAAGACCGTCATAAGTATGGCTTAGTGCTGGATATGACGTTAGCGGAGAATATTGCTTTACAAAATTATTACCAAAAACCTTACAGTAGAAATGGCTTATTGAATTATTCGTTGATCAATGAACATGCACGAGAATTAATCGAAGAGTATGATGTTCGAACAACGAATGAACTTGTGCCAGCGAAAGCATTATCAGGTGGGAATCAACAAAAAGCAATTATTGCTCGGGAAATCGATCGTGATCCTGACTTGTTGATCGTTGCTAATCCGACACGTGGGCTAGATGTTGGAGCAATCGAGTTTATTCATAAACGTTTGATTGAACAAAGAGACAAATACAAAGCGGTCTTATTGATTAGTTTTGAATTAGAAGAAATTTTGAATGTTTCTGATCGTATTGCGGTACTCCACGAAGGAAAAATCGTGGGAATCGTTGATCCAAAAGAAACTTCTGAAAATGAACTAGGATTACTTATGGCGGGCTATTCTTTAGAAGAAGCAAGAAAAGAGTTAGAAAAGGTTGGTGGCGCACATGAATGATCGCAATGAAAAGATACGTAATCTCCTAGTTCCTATTTTTTCGGTAATTCTAGGTTTAGTTTTAGGTGCTATCTTGATGGCAGCTTTTGGTTATAACCCAGGCCAAGGTTACTCTTCAATGTTAAATGCGTCCCTTGGTTCTCAAAGAAGTATTGGTGAAACATTACGGCAAGCAACACCGTTGATTTTTACTGCATTAGGTTTTTCTGTTGCAAACTCAGCAGGATTCTTCAATATCGGGCTTTCGGGACAAGCACTCTGTGGTTGGATCGTTAGTGTGTGGGTAGCACTTGCCTTTCCTGATCTGCCAAAAGTCATTTTATTACCGACTTGTGTGATTTTAGGTGCTTTGGCAGGAGCCTTGGCTGCGGCTATCCCAGGGGTGTTAAGAGCCTTTTTCGGTACAAGTGAAGTAATCGTCACTATTATGATGAACTATATTTTACTTTATTTAAGTACTTTTGCTTTACATGACATCATGCCAGATACGTATCGTTCAAGCTTAGATTCTTCAAATTTGATTGGGCAAAATGCTTCTCTTAGATTACCTTGGCTGACACAAATGTTTGGCGGTTCTCGTGTAAATGCTGGTTTGTTTTTAGCATTGATTGCACTGGTTGTTGTTTGGCTATTGATGAAGAAAACGACGTTAGGCTTTGAAATTCGTTCGGTAGGTCTAAATCCTTTTGCTTCTGAGTATGCTGGAATGAGTAGTAAACGTACGATCGTCTTCTCCATGATGATTTCAGGCGCTTTAGCAGGACTTGGTGGAGTAGTCGAAGGATTAGGAACGTATCAAAACTTTTTCGTCCAAACAACTTCATTAGCCATCGGATTTGACGGAATGGCTGTGTCACTGTTAGGTTCTGGTTCAGCGATTGGAATTTTACTTTCAGCACTCTTGTTCAGTATCTTGAAAATCGGTGGTTTGGGGATGCAAACAGGTGCCGGTATACCATTTGAAATCGTAAATGTATCGATTGCATTGATTATTTTCTTTGTTGGGATCAACTTCTTGATTCGTTTCATTATGGCGAAATTCTTCCAAGGTAAAAAACAAGAAGCGATCGTGGAGACTGTTGAATCGAAACCAACAAATCAGAGTCAAGAAGGAGGAGAATTATAATGTCAACAACTGAGTTAATTGCTTTAATCCTCACTTCAACGTTGGTTTATTCAACACCATTAATTCTTACATCTTTAGGTGGAACTTTTTCTGAACGAAGTGGGATTGTCAATGTAGGTTTAGAAGGCATCATGGTTATGGGTGCTTTCAGTGCGGTAGTATTTAATCTAACCATGAGTCCTACCTTAGGAGACATGACACCATGGATTGCTATTTTAGTCGGTGGGATAGTTGGTGTGTTATTCTCTTTATTACATGCAGTAGCAACTGTTAGTTTACGTGCAGACCATATCATCAGCGGGACAGTTATCAACTTGATGGCACCAGCTTTGGGTGTATTTTTGATCAAAACATGGTATGGAAAAGGACAAACTGATAATATTTCAGTTAACTTAGGATATTTCTCATTTCCTGGATTATCAAAAATCCCTGTGATTGGACCAATTTTCTTTAAAAATACATTTTTACCAGCTTATTGTGCCATTTTAATTGCGATTCTTGCTTGGTTTATTATCTTTAAGACAAAGTTTGGACTTCGCTTACGCTCAGTGGGTGAAAATCCTCAAGCAGCGGATACATTGGGAATCAATGTTTACGCGATGCGTTATTCTGGGGTATTGATCTCTGGTTTACTTGGCGGAATGGGTGGCGCAGTATTCGCTCAATCGATTTCAGGGAATTTCTCTGCCGGAACGATCGTAGGTCAAGGGTTTATCTCAATGGCTGCTATGATCTTCGGTAAATGGAATCCACTAGGGGCAATGGGCGCTTCTTTATTCTTTGGCTTTGCGCAAAGTTTAAGTATCATCGGGGCTCAATTACCAGTGATTTCTTCGATACCGCCAGTATTGTTGCAGATTGCACCTTACCTATTAACCGTTATTGTGTTAGTAGCGTTCTTAGGAAAAGCATCTGGACCTAAAGCAAACGGTAAAAATTATATAAAATCAAAATAAACTTTTAGTGAATAAAAAGGGTGGGTTACGGGAAATGTTTTTTCGACTCGCCCTTTTTGATTTAATAGCAATAATAAAAAAGAAAGAAGGAATAATCATGTTTAAACGCGTACATTTGATTGTCATGGATTCAGTAGGAATCGGTGAAGCGCCAGATGCTGAAAAATTTGGTGATAAAGGTTCAGATACACTAGGGCATATCGCAAAAGAAGCTGGTTTGACAATTCCTCATTTAGAACAGTTAGGATTAGGAACGATTCGCCCATTAGAAGGTGTCGAAGCGGTTAAAAACCACCAAGGCTATGCCACTAAATTGGAGGAAGTATCTGTAGGAAAAGATACAATGACCGGTCACTGGGAAATCATGGGTCTGAACATCAAGACACCATTTCGAGTATTTCCTAACGGTTTCCCTGATGAATTACTCAAACAAATCGAAGACTTCTCAGGACGCAAAATTGTTTGCAATCAACCATATAGTGGAACCGCTGTTATAGATGACTATGGTGAACATCAAATGAAAACTGGTGATTTGATCGTCTATACGTCCGCAGATCCGGTTCTACAAATTGCTGCGCATGAAGAAATTATTCCTTTAGAAGAACTTTATCGGATTTGTCAGTTCGTTCGTGACATTACTAAAGACGACCCATACATGATTGGTCGAATTATTGCGCGACCTTACGTTGGAGAACCTGGTAATTTTACTCGTACGAGCAACCGACATGATTACGCATTGGATCCATTCGGGCATACGGTTTTAGATTCATTAAAAGAAGCAGGAAAAGACGTTATCGCTGTTGGAAAAATCAACGATATCTTCAACGGTCAAGGAATTACAGAGTTCGTCCGTACGAAAAGCAATATGGATGGCGTTGACCAATTATTAAATGTGATGAAAAAAGAGTTTACAGGGATCAGTTTTACTAATTTAGTTGATTTTGATGCATTATTTGGACATCGTCGGGATGTTGTAGGTTATGCCCACGCAATTGAAGATTTTGATTTACGTATTCCTGAAATATTAGAGGCAATGGCAGAGGACGACTTACTGATGATTACTGCTGACCATGGAAATGATCCAACATTCCCTGGAACAGATCATACACGTGAATATGTACCATTATTAGTTTTCAGCAAAAAAATGCAAGGACAAGGAAGCTTGCCACAAGGCTACTATTCAGATATCGCAGCAACGATTGCTGAAAACTTCGATGTTCCTGCTACCGAAAACGGCGAAAGTTTCTTAAAACTTTTGAAATAGGAATGACAGACCGCGTTTGAAAATTTGACCTGAAAAAGCGTAACTAAGATAGGTCAATCATTTTGTTCAAAGAGCCATCTTGCTTTAACAGTATCAATCAAGAGGTGAAAAAGCCTTGTTAATCAGGCATACCTGTTTTTTTAGCTAGTCGAACGACAGGGCTTCTAACCTCTTGACTTCTGTAGAAAAAAATAGTTAATAGGAGAAAGTAAATGACCCAATTAAGCGAAATGTTACAAGAAACGACTCAATTTATTCTAGAAAAAGGCGTAAAAGAAATTGATTTTGGTTTGATCTTAGGTTCAGGTTTAGGAGAGTTAGCGGAAGAAATCGAGGAAGCAATCGTGATTCCTTATGACCAAATCCCATTTTTCCCAACATCAACAGTTGTCGGCCATGCTGGTCAATTAGTCTATGGTACCTTGTCTGGTAAAAAAGTTCTGGCAATGCAAGGACGATTCCATTTTTATGAAGGTCATTCAATGCAAACTGTCACTTATCCTGTGCGGGTAATGGCAGCATTAAAGGCTCATTCGGTGATTGTCACGAATGCAAGTGGTGGGGTAAATGAATCATTTGTTCCTGGCGATTTGATGTTGATTACTGATCATATCAACTTCACAGGTCAAAACCCATTGATTGGTCCTAACGAAGATGAGATCGGTCCACGCTTCCCTGATATGAGCGAGGCGTATACCTTAACTTACCGTGAAGTAGCCAAAGAGGCTGCGAGCCAATTAGATTTGACTCTTAAAGAAGGGGTATATATGGGCTATTCTGGACCAACATACGAAACACCTGCAGAGATTCGGATGTCACGTACGATGGGAGCAGATGCAGTCGGAATGTCCACTGTGCCAGAAGTGATCGTTGCAGCACATAGCGGATTGAAAGTTCTCGGCATTTCATGTATCACTAATTTAGCAGCAGGCATGCAAGCGAACCTTAACCATGAAGAAGTGGTGGAAACAACGCAACGTGTCAAACAATCATTTAAGGCATTGATTAAAGAAGTATTAGTATTACTATAACTGAATCAAGGAGAGTGTCAGATGAGCGTACACATTGAAGCAAAACAAGGAGAGATCGCTGATAAAATACTACTTCCAGGCGATCCTTTACGAGCAAAATATATTGCTGAAACATTTTTAGAAGATCCAGTATGTTACAACCAAGTTCGTGGGATGTTAGGTTTTACTGGAACCTACAAAGGCGAACGTGTTTCGGTACAAGGAACGGGGATGGGGATGCCGTCAGCGACGATCTATGCCCATGAATTGATTCATTCATACGGTGTGAAAAAATTGATACGAGTGGGTACATGTGGTGCATTATCTAAAGATGTCCATGTTCGTGATCTTGTTTTAGCTCAAGGAGCAGCTACTAGTTCTTCGATGATCGAGAAAAATTTCCAAGCCTTTCATTTTCCGCCGATCAGTGATTTTAATTTATTGTTGAAGGCGTATGAAATTTCAAAAGAAAAAGGATTTACCACACATGTAGGAAATGTTCTCTCGGAAGATTCATTTTATAAAGATGATTCAACAGAAACGTTTAAATTAGCTGAATTAGGTGTGCTAGGTGTGGAAATGGAAGCAGCTGCTTTATACTATTTGGGAGCAAAATATCATGTCCAAACATTAGCAATCATGACAGTGAGTGACCATTTGCTTACCGGAGAAGAAACAACTGCAGAAGAACGACAAACGACATTTAACGAAATGATCGAAGTCGGATTAGAAACAGAAATCGCAGATTAATAAAAGAAGTGAGCGAGTGATTCAATTGAATCGCTTGCCCACTTTTTTTATTTATTATAAATAGTATTTTTTAGCAACTGTCAAGTCATCGTTTAATTCATAAACAAGTGGTTGACCAGTTGGAATTTCAAGATCCATGATATCTTCATCAGAAATTCCTTCGATGTGTTTTGCTAAAGCACGTAGAGAGTTACCATGTGCAGCTACTAAAACAGTTTTGTTGTCTAGTAAAGCTGGAGCAATTTCGTCTTGCCAGAATGGTAAAGCACGTTCTAAAGTAACTTTCAAGTTTTCGCCACCAGGAATATCGCGTTTGTCTAACATTGCATAACGACGATCGTTTGCAGCAGAACCTTCGTCACTTTCGTCCATCAATGGAGGAAGAGTGTCGTATGAACGACGCCAAATGTGTACTTGGTCATCTCCATATTTTTCAGCTGTTTCTTTTTTGTTCAATCCTTGTAATTTACCATAATGACGTTCGTTTAAGCGCCATGATTTGATTTGAGGAACCCAAAGTTGATCTGAGTGTTCTAAAATCAAATTACATGTTTTGATGGCACGAGTTAAAACTGAAGTGTAAGCAACATCAAATTCAATTCCAGCTTCTTTGATTTTGCGTCCGCCTTCTTTGGCTTCTTCGATTCCTTCTGGTGCTAAGTTTACGTCAGCCCAACCAGTAAATTGGTTTAATGCATTCCATTCACTAAGACCATGACGAGAAAAAACTAATTTTGGCATGTTTAGCTCTCCTTTAAAATAGGTTATATTTCTGAAAATTTCAGTTCTGCTTTATTGTACAATTTTTTTGACTAGATTTCCATTGAAAAATGAAGTTAATGAAAGGGAAAATCAGAAGATAGACAGATAAAAAAACAAAAATAATTCTTACAGTGACAGATAAACAGAGGTAGGTGGATCAATGGCTGCACTGTCATTGATCCACCTACCTATTCATTATATACAGTTGATTCGTCTTTAGCAGACAGTCTGCGTTTGTTGCGCCAATCCATTTTTAAATGAAAGAATATCAAGATGTAGGCAGTCGTTTAAGATAATTGCTGAATCTCTTTTTCTGGAAGATTGATATATTTATAACAGGTTCCGACTGATACACCACATTTAGTAGAAATTAATTGGATCGTTTCTTTTTTTTCATAATAAAGCCGACGAATTTTTTTAATTGTTTTTGGATCGATTTTTGGACGACCCCCGATTTTACCTTTTTTACGTGCTTCATCTAACCCGACAAGTGTCCGTTCCTTGATTAAAGAGCACTCCATAATGGCTAATCCTTCCATTAGTTGAAAATAGATTTTCCCCATCGGTGTACGCGTATCGATCTCTTCTTGGATACTAACTAGGTGTAAGCCACGATCTTTGAATAATTGTGTGAGTTCTGTTAGCTGACGAGTAGACTTCCCTAGACGATGAAGTTGACAGATAACTAAAGTATCGCCTTGTCGCATTTCCTTGATTACTTTTTCTAAACAAATATTATTAGACACCGCATCTTTAGACTTGTATGTCTCGTGAAAAATCTCCTGACAACCAAAATTAGAGAGTTGCTCCACTTGTGTTGTAAGATCAACATCATTTATGGTTGTGCGTGCATAACCAATAATCTTCATGGTGATTCCTTTCTAGCAATGATTTTCTGTCTATAGATAACAGTAAAAATGTAGCATAAAGTCCATTGAAAAGATAGTTTTTTATGTTTTTAAAATGAACTATTTTTGCTAATTTTTATAACTAATATCAGGGTTGTTATTTTTGATGAGGTGAGTCGATAATTGATACGCCTTGTGCGGAGCCGACAACGACTTTTGAAACCATATTTAAAAACAGTCCATGTTCAACGACACCAACCAGTTGATCAAGGTACGTTGCTAAAGCTTCAGGGTCATTGATCACTTCTAAATGTAAGTCAATAATGTAATGACCACTGTCTGTTTTGACTATCTGACCTGTTTCGGTTTGACGTAAAACAGGTTGGTAACCTTTCTCATCAAAGATCCGCATCAATTGTTGAGCGCCATAAGGAATCACTTCTACTGGAAGAGGGAACTGCCCAAGTTGCTCCACTAATTTTGATTCATCAACGATCCAGATGACTTGTTTTGAATACGTAGCAACAATTTTTTCAAAAAGTAATGCTGCGCCACCACCTTTAATTCCTTGAAATGCTTTACTGATTTCATCAGCACCATCGATCGTGAGATCAACTACGGGTACTTCATCAATACTCTTAAGAGGGATACCTAATTTTTCTGCTTGTTCTTTAGTGGCATTCGATGTAGTGACACCAGTGATGTTTAATCCTTCTTCACGCATTCTTCTACCGATTTCTTCTACCATATAATAGGCTGTAGAACCGGTACCCAAACCAACGATCATTCCGTCCTTCACAAATTTAGCTGCTTCAATTCCAGCTGCTTGTTTCAAATTCATCTGTTGTTCCCACCTTTTCTTTCGTCTCTATTCATAGCTATTTTATATTGAATGATTGGAAAAAGATAGCGTCCTTTTTTTAATTTCAAATGGCTAAAAAAAATACATAACACTGGTTGACAGAGTACTTTATTCATGATATCCTAACCAAGGTGCTTTATCTACAGGTCTCTGGTAAAGAGACGTGCTGACTGTTTATCAAAGCATATTTGATAAAGATGCAGAATTGCATTTATTTTTTATCGCAAAAAAAGAACCACCTGGATGTGTGGAACTAGACGCGAATCGTGGGAAGGAGGAAACAAGGAATGCCTACAATTAACCAATTAGTACGTAAACCTCGTAAATCAAAGGTGGAAAAATCTAATTCACCTGCTTTGAACAAAGGATATAACAGCTTTAAGAAAACTCAAACAAACGTGAACTCTCCTCAAAAACGTGGGGTAGCAACACGTGTGGGTACAATGACACCTAAAAAACCGAACTCAGCTTTACGTAAATATGCTCGTGTTCGTTTGTCAAACTTAATTGAAGTTACTGCTTATATCCCAGGGATTGGTCACAACTTACAAGAACATAGCGTAGTATTACTACGTGGTGGACGTGTAAAAGACTTACCAGGGGTACGTTACCATATCGTTCGTGGTGCACTTGATACAGCTGGTGTAAACGACCGTAAACAAAGCCGTTCTAAATACGGTACTAAAAAACCTAAAGCTTAATTTTAATTATTAAACAAATGAAACTTGTTCTTACTATGTTAAGAGAGTAAGGCAATTACTATGAAGAATATTTCGGAAGGAGGAGTTACGGATGCCACGTAAAGGTCCTGTTGCAAAACGTGATGTTTTACCAGATCCTATTTATAACTCAAAATTAGTAACTCGCTTGATCAACCGTGTAATGGTTGACGGAAAACGCGGTGTTGCAGCTAGTATTATTTATAACGCCTTTGATTTGATTAAAGAATCTACAGGTAATGATCCATTAGAAGTGTTTGAACAAGCTATGAAAAATGTTATGCCTGTTCTTGAAGTTAAAGCACGTCGTGTTGGGGGTTCAAACTATCAAGTACCAGTTGAAGTTCGCCCTGAACGTCGTACAACTTTAGCTCTTCGTTGGGTAGTAAACTACGCTCGCCTGCGCGGTGAACACACAATGGAAGAACGCTTAGCAAAAGAAATCATGGATGCTGCAAACAACACTGGTGCTTCTGTTAAAAAACGTGAAGACACTCATAAAATGGCTGATGCCAACCGTGCATTTGCTCATTATCGTTGGTAAGATCCTCTCTGCCTGTTGGGTTAAACGACAGCAGAAAGTCAATTTACAATCGATTTAAATAAAGAGAGGAGTAAGAAAATGGCAAGAGAATTTTCGCTAGAAAAAACTCGTAATATTGGTATCATGGCTCACGTTGATGCAGGTAAAACTACAACAACAGAGCGTATCTTGTACTATACTGGTAAAATCCATAAAATTGGTGAAACCCACGAAGGAGCTTCACAAATGGACTGGATGGAACAAGAACAAGAACGTGGTATCACAATTACATCTGCTGCGACTACAGCGCAGTGGAAAGGTTACCGTGTAAACATCATCGACACACCAGGACACGTAGACTTCACAATTGAAGTTCAACGTTCTCTACGTGTATTAGATGGTGCGGTAACTGTACTTGACTCACAGTCAGGTGTTGAACCTCAAACTGAAACAGTTTGGCGTCAAGCAACTGAGTACCGAGTGCCTCGTATCGTATTCTGTAACAAAATGGATAAAATCGGTGCGGACTTCTTGTACTCAGTAAAATCATTGCATGATCGTTTGCAAGCAAACGCGCATCCAATCCAATTGCCAATCGGTGCTGAAGAAAACTTCACTGGTATCATCGACTTGGTTAAAATGAAAGCTGAAATCTATACAAATGACTTAGGAACAGATATTCAAGAAACTGAAATTCCTGAAGAATATTTAGAACAAGCTCAAGAATGGCGCGAAAAATTAGTCGAAGCTGTTGCTGAAACAGACGAAGAACTAATGATGAAATATCTTGAAGGTGAAGAAATCACACAAGAAGAATTGATTGCTGGTATCCGCCGTGCAACAATTAATGTTGAATTCTTCCCTGTATTAGCTGGTTCAGCGTTCAAGAACAAAGGGGTTCAATTAATGTTGGATGCCGTTCTTGATTACTTGCCTTCTCCAGTTGATATCGAAGCAATCAAAGGGATCGATACAAAAACAGACGAAGAAACAACACGACCAGCTGACGATGAAGCTCCTTTTGCTTCATTAGCGTTTAAAGTAATGACTGACCCATTCGTAGGTCGTCTAACTTTCTTCCGTGTTTATTCTGGTGTCCTTGAAAGTGGTTCATATGTATTGAACGCTTCTAAAGGCAAAAAAGAACGTATCGGACGTATTCTACAAATGCACGCCAACACTCGTCAAGAAATTGATAAAGTGTACTCAGGTGATATCGCCGCTGCTGTTGGATTGAAAGATACAACAACTGGGGATACATTATGTGCATTAGACTCACCGGTTATTCTTGAGTCAATCGAATTCCCTGACCCAGTTATCCAAGTTGCTGTTGAACCTAAATCAAAAGCAGACCAAGATAAAATGGGTGTTGCGTTGCAAAAACTTGCTGAAGAAGATCCTTCATTCCGAGTTGAAACAAACGTTGAAACTGGTGAAACTGTTATCTCAGGTATGGGTGAGTTGCACTTAGACGTTTTAGTAGACCGTATGAAACGTGAATTTAAAGTTGAAGCAAACGTTGGTGCTCCACAAGTTTCATACCGTGAAACATTCCGTGAAGCAACAAAAGCTGAAGGTAAATTCGTACGTCAGTCTGGTGGTAAAGGTCAATACGGTCACGTATGGGTTGAATTTACACCAAACGAAGAAGGTAAAGGCTTCGAATTTGAAAATGCAATCGTCGGTGGGGTCGTTCCTCGTGAATACATCCCTGCTGTTGAAAAAGGACTAGAAGAATCTATGAATAACGGTGTTCTTGCTGGCTATCCATTAGTGGATATCAAAGCAAAACTTTACGATGGTTCATACCATGACGTCGATTCAAATGAAACAGCCTTCCGTGTTGCTGCATCTATGGCTTTAAGAGCTGCTGCAAAACACGCACGTCCTGTTATTTTAGAACCAATGATGAAAGTAACGATTACTGTTCCAGAAGATTACTTAGGTGATATCATGGGACACGTAACTAGCCGACGCGGTCGCGTTGAAGGTATGGAAGCACATGGTAACTCACAAATCGTTAATGCGATTGTTCCATTGGCTGAAATGTTCGGTTACGCAACAACATTGCGTTCAGCAACTCAAGGACGCGGTACATTTATGATGGTATTTGACCACTATGAAGATGTTCCTAAATCAGTCCAAGAAGAAATCATTAAGAAAAACGGCGGTAAAGCTGAATAATTTCTTAAAACAAGATCGTCTGTTTGACAGATTATCTAAAGAGACTGTATTTTTAATATAGTTTCGTGTAAAATAATTATCGATGATATGGGCATGTGATAGACTTTTGGTTTATCACATACCTATCAGACAAATAAAAAATATATTGTATTTTTAGGAGGACATTTTAAAATGGCAAAAGAAAAATTTGACCGTTCTAAACCACACGTTAACATTGGTACAATCGGACACGTTGACCACGGTAAAACAACTTTAACAGCAGCAATCACAACTGTACTATCTAAGAAAAACGGCGGCCAAGCTATGGCTTACGATCAAATCGATGGTGCTCCAGAAGAACGCGAACGCGGAATCACAATTTCAACAGCTCACGTTGAGTACGAAACTGACACTCGTCACTACGCTCACGTTGACTGCCCAGGACACGCGGACTACGTTAAAAACATGATCACTGGTGCTGCTCAAATGGACGGAGCTATCTTAGTAGTATCTGCTGCTGATGGTCCTATGCCTCAAACTCGTGAACATATCCTATTATCTCGTCAAGTTGGTGTTCCATACATCGTTGTATTCTTGAACAAAGTAGATATGGTTGACGACGAAGAATTACTAGAATTAGTTGAAATGGAAGTTCGTGACTTATTGACAGAATACGAATTCCCTGGTGACGATGTTCCTGTAGTTGCTGGTTCAGCTTTGAAAGCTTTAGAAGGCGACGCTTCATACGAAGAAAAAATCCTTGAATTGATGGCTGCAGTTGACGAATATATCCCAACTCCAGAACGTGACAACGACAAACCATTCATGATGCCAGTCGAAGACGTATTCTCAATCACTGGTCGTGGTACTGTTGCTACAGGTCGTGTTGAACGTGGACAAGTTCGCGTTGGTGACGTTGTAGATATCGTTGGTATCGCAGAAGAAACAGCTCAAACAACAGTTACTGGTGTTGAAATGTTCCGTAAATTATTAGACTACGCTGAAGCTGGAGACAACATTGGTGCTTTACTACGTGGTGTTGCACGTGAAGACATCCAACGTGGACAAGTTTTAGCTAAACCAGGTACAATCACACCTCATACAAAATTCTCTGCAGAAGTATACGTGTTGACAAAAG
The DNA here is from genome assembly GCF_051711025.1 of Enterococcus sp. DIV1421a. NCBI lineage: Bacteria > Bacillati > Bacillota > Bacilli > Lactobacillales > Enterococcaceae > Enterococcus > Enterococcus sp. DIV1421a. Next base: position 60,504 of record NZ_JBIOLU010000001.1, read on the forward strand.
AAGAAGGTGGACGTCATACTCCATTCTTCACTAACTACCGTCCACAATTCTACTTCCGTACAACTGACGTAACAGGTGTTGTTGAATTACCAGAAGGAACTGAAATGGTTATGCCTGGCGACAACGTAACAATGGAAGTTGAATTAATCCACCCAATCGCTATCGAAAACGGTACTAAATTCTCAATCCGTGAAGGCGGACGTACAGTTGGTGCCGGTGTCGTTACTGAAATCAAAGCTTAATCTTTGATCAACTGAATTGTAAGCAACATTGTATTCGGACAATAAAAAGTCATGGTGTCATTAGACATCATGGCTTTTTTTATGGCTTATTTTAAACTTTATTGAGTAAATGAAAGCATTTTGTTTGACAAAAGGAAAAAAAGATGTTGACAAAAAAACGTTCCCTCGATAAAATTAAAGCGTTAACATATTTATTTTTCATGTGACTAGATCATACTAGGCATGGGAAGATTCCGTCGATAAGGAGACTTTGGTGGAATTTTTCTATGCTTTTTTTGTTGTCAAGCTTAAGATTGATAAAGGATGATTGGTCCATGAAGTAACTTTAATTCTGCAGAAAAAGGGTTATTATTATGAAAATCAAAAAGATTTTTAATCAAAATGCGGTCTTAGTCGATGACGATGGACAAGAAAAGGTCGCAATTGGTAAAGGTGTTGGATTCGATAAAAAGCGCAATGACTTGATTTTTCATCGAGAAATTGAGCGGATGTTTGTGATGGAGCCAGAAAGTCAAATGAAACTACAAAGTTTGCTGAATCAAATTGACGAAAAGTTTCTTTTTGCCGCTGAACACATTATTGATCATGCAGAAACAGTTTTAATGAAAAAGCTGAATGAGCATGTGTTGATTGCATTAACGGATCATATTGCTTTTGCTGCTGAAAATATTCGTAATGGAATTGTTATTCGAAATAAATTACTGCGAGAAATCGAGGCGCTGTACCACGAAGAATTTAGTATTGCGCAATGGGCAGTTGATTATTTGAATCACACTTTAGCTATTCCTTATACATATGATGAAGCGGGTTATATAGCGATACATATCCATAGTGGTCATAGCGGACAAACTAGTAATCATCGTAGCATTCGCGAAGTCACGATCGTGTCGGAAATTATCCAGTTGATTGAAAAAGAGCTGAGGATCGATATCCATTCCGAACAAATGGCACTGAATTATTCTCGTTTAGCAAACCATCTTCGGTTGTTGATCCAACGGTATCACAATCAGCAGTATGCGGTCTTAGACGAGGAGATTATTGAGATAGTCAAACGAAAATATTCAGGAAGTTATGCAGTCGCAAAAAAAATTCGAGTACTTTTAACTAAACAATATCAAATGTCTATTACAAGCGAAGAACTTGGTTATTTAGTTATTCATATCGAACGCTTGCGAGGGACAACAGAATAGGAGAACAAAATGAAAACATACTTACAACGAATGGGACGTTCCTTGATGTTACCAGTAGCAACCCTACCAGTAGCTGCTTTATTCATGGGGATTGGTTATTGGATCGATCCGACTGGTTGGGGTGGCAATAACATTTTTGCCGCTTTTATGATCAAAGCTGGAGGAACAGTCTTAGATAATTTAGGAATCATTTTTGCTGTTGGGTTAGCATTGGGGATGTCTAAAGACAAAGATGGTTCATCAGCATTGGCAGGATTGATCGCCTTTTTAGCACCAGTCACATTAGTCAATAGTGCTTCTGTTGCATTGTTTACTAAAGTGGATGTTGAAAAAGTGAATATCGCTTTTGATGCAATCAATAATAAAAATGTATTTATTGGAATTTTGGCAGGATTAGTCGCTGGTGCGATGTATAATCGCTTCAGCGGAGTTAAATTGCCAATGGCGTTGTCTTTCTTTAGTGGAAAACGAGCAGTACCGATCGTAACAGCTGGTTTAATGGCAATTATTTCTGCTTTATTGATTTTTGTTTGGCCACCAGTTTATGATACATTGGTTAGTTTCGGTGAATTGATCTCTGGAATGGGCGCGTTAGGTGCTGGTCTATATGGCTTCTTCAACCGTTTGCTGATTCCAACTGGTTTACACCATGCACTTAACAATGTTTTTTGGTTCAATTTGGCTGGAATTGATGATATTGGTAAATTCTGGGCAAGTGAAGGGGTAAAAGGAGTCACTGGTATGTATCAAGCTGGTTTCTTCCCGGTCATGATGTTTGGGTTACCTGCTGGTGCACTTGCTATCTATCAATGTGCGCGACCAGAAAAGAAAAAAGTGACTGCGTCTTTGATGTTAGCTGCCGCTTTCGCTTCTTTCTTTACAGGAGTGACTGAACCGTTAGAATTTTCATTTATGTTTGTCGCTTGGCCATTGTATGTCGTTCATGCTGCTTTAACAGGGATTTCGATGTTTATCGCAGCAACCTTCCATTGGACAGCGGGCTTTAATTTTAGCGCCGGCTTTATTGATTTCTTCTTAAGCTTACGTGTACCTATTGCCAATCAACCATTAATGCTATTGGTATTAGGCTTGGCGATGGGTGTGATTTATTACTTTACATTTTTATTTGTCATCAAAAAATTCAATTTGATGACGCCGGGGCGTGAAGAAGATACTGGAGTTGCAGAAAATGGGGAAGTAGGAACAGTGCCAACTGGTGACAATCGATTTGCCACGCTAGCTAATCAACTTTATCAAGCATTAGGTGGTGCAGCGAACGTTGTTTCCATTGACAATTGCACGACACGTTTACGCTTGTATGTAAAAGATACGGCAAAAGTTGATCAAGGGAAAATCAAAGCGACTGGCGTTCCAGGTCTGAAAGTAATTGATGCCAAAAATATTCAAGTGATCGTTGGAACGGAAGTCCAATTTGTTGCAGATGAAATGAAAAAAATTCATGGAAGTAGCGGCAAAGGAACTGTTCAGTCCACGCCTACTGTGACAACCAAAACAGTCGTTGATCCACAAAACCAAGATATTTTTGCGGTAGCAAATGGGAAGCTAATGCCAATCACAGAAGTGGCAGATGATGTCTTTTCACAAAAAATGATGGGAGACGGGTTTGCGGTTCTACCAACGAATGGCGAAGTGTTTGCTCCAATCGCTGGTACGATTATCAATATTTTTCCAACGAAACATGCAGTTGGTATCAAAACGGAATCAGGAATTGAAGTTCTCTTGCATATGGGGATCGATACCGTGAACTTAAAAGGAGCGCCTTTTACGATCTACGTTGAAGAGGGACAAAAAGTCGCACGTGGTCAATTAATTGCAACCATGGACTTGGTGGCACTACAATCGGCAAACAAACAATCAGATCTGATCGTTGCTTTTACCAATGGTGAAAAAGTGGCGAAGCTAACGATGGATGCTAGTGGGGTAGTTAAAGCAAATGCTGTGATTGGTCATGTTAAGAGTAATTAAGGAAGAAAACTACTGACACCAATCAATAGTTGCTTATTTTCATCGTTTCGTCTATTCATTACTTTTATGCACTCTGATGTATCGTGTAAAACATCGAAGACAGGTTTTTGCCTGCTTCGGTGTTTTTTGTCTTTTTTGCCACTTTTTGTAAACGCTTTTAAAAATGTCCAGAGTAATGGACAGAACAAAAAATGAGTTGTCAGAAAATTCCGTTATAGTATAAACAAGGAGGTTGAACAAATGCAGCTAAGCAAAAGAGAGAAAGAAATGGTCGAATACTTTGTTAAACATGGCTTATCCCTTACAGCTCAGGAGTTAGCTGAATTTGCCCATGTTTCTACGAAAACGGTCTACCGTACGATTAAAAAGATAAATGATGTGTCTGAAAACGGGGAAATCATTTTGGCAGAGGCAGGCAAAGGATTTCGGTTAGACTACGATAAATATTTAAATGTGAGTGCAACGCATAATGAAAGTCGAACGAGTCAAGGACCTTTGGAAAGAAGAAATGCGATTTTGCTTAATTTGTTGTTTAAGGCACCCAAGAAGTTATTAATCAATGAATTGTTCCATCCGTATTATGTGAGTGATCCGGTAATTAGTAATGATTTGGCTAAGATCAGTTTATTTTTAATGAAAAACCACCTCCAACTTAAACGACAAGGTACCCGAATTGGTATCGAAGGAACAGAAAAACATATTCGTAAAGTAGTGAATATGCTATTAAGTATCCATTTATTGGAAGATAAAAAAGTGGTTCCTAGTCACCCAATGATCAGCTCATTTGATATCAATTTTATTACTTCGATCGTTGAGTTTATCGAACAAAAACTAGTCAGTCGAATTGCCTATCCATATGCAATGAATATTTTTTCTCATATTTATATCTTAGTCAAACGCTTCCGTGAAGGGGTCGTGTATTTAGAAGAAGATACGTGGGATTTAGATGAAGAAGATCAGGCGCTGATCCATTATAACCAGGAACTGTACCAACTATCAAAGCAAGTCATGCTCAAATTAGGTCAATATTTAAATACGACTCTCCCTGAAAGTGAAACTTTTTATCTTTTTCAATACTTGATTTCCTCCAGGATCGAAAATGGTTCGATTAAACATCAAAATATTTCAAATGAAGCTGAAGAAATCACCCGTTTTTTTTCTGCTACGATGAGCCGGCTCATGGGAGTGGCGATTGATCAAGAACGAAACCGACATGATTTGTATAGTCACATTCAGCCGCTATTGTATCGATTAAAACATGAGATCACAATCAAAAATGATTTATTGCACGACATTGAATTAGAGTACCAGGAAACGTTTCAATTGGTAGAATTTGTCAGTAAAATGGTCCAAAAAAAATTTCATACAAACCATATATCCAAAGATGAAATTGGATTTTTAACATTATACTTTGTGAGATACAAAGAGTTAGCCCCAATAAAAAAACGTGTATTGATCATGTGTAGTAGTGGTGTTGGAACTTCAGAACTATTGAAAGTCAAAGTAAAAAAAGCCTTTCCTGAATTAGAGATTATTGCTGTTTTATCTTCTCGGCAGTACCAGAAAAACCAAGCGGAATTTAGTAAGATCGATTTGATTTTAACAACGGTTTGTTTGAATGAGCCACCGAAGATTCCCACGATATTAGTAAACTCAGTATTTACCAAGCAAGACGAAAAACGTGTGAAGCAAATGTTAGGAGAGATGTGAAATGGTTACAAAACAGGTAATGTCAGAATTTAGTATCGCAAATGTGATTACAGAAAAACTGATACGTTTAGAAATGAAAGCGAAAACAAAAAAAGAAGCGATTCTCGAATTAAGTGAATTACTAAAAGAAAACGGCATTATCAAAGATGTTGATGATTTTTCATCAGATGTCTTTCAACGGGAGAAAGAAGGAATCACAGGGATTGGAAACGGTGTGGCGATTCCCCACGGAAAATCAGCGAGTGTCATTCAGACTTCTTTGGTTGTGGGTAAAGTCGAGACCCCGATCCCTTGGGAATCATTAGATGAGCAGCCTGTAAAGGTCATTATCTTATTTGCAGTAAAAGATACAGATGCCAATACCGTTCATATCAAATTGTTACAAAAAGTAGCAATGTTATTAGCAGAAGATACCATTATCGAAAAAATGAATCAGGCAACTAGTAAAACAGAATTAATGGAACTATTAGCAAAAGAACCAACTGTCTAAAAGAAAAGGAGGAAGGAAAAATGAAGATCGTCGGAGTAGCAGCCTGTACTTCAGGAATTGCACATACGTATATTGCCAAACAAAAATTAGAAAAAGCAGCAAAAGCATTAGGACATGAAGTGCACATCGAAACACAAGGAACAATTGGTACAGAAGACGAGTTATCGAAGGAGGAGATCAAGCAGGCAGATGTCGTCATTATTGCAGCAGATATCAAAATTGGTGGCAAGGAGCGGTTCGAAGGAAAAAAAGTGATTGAGATTCCTACGAACATGGTCATTAAAGCACCGAAAGGGTTGATTACTAAAATTGAAGAAGAACTCAGTAAAACATAAAAGGAGAGGAATTGGATGCTTCGTCAACTACAATTAAAAAAGCATGCACTGACAGCTATTTCATACATGTTACCAGTTGTTGTGACCGCTGGACTCTTGATCGCTATTGGGAATTTAACAGGTGGGCAAGTCATCAATGATTATCAAGCGTCTTATTCTGTACCCGATGCCTTAGTTTCTCTAGGGGTTTTGGGCATGGGATTATTGGCTCCAGTGATTTCTGCAGCGATTGCCTATTCCATTGCCGATCGCCCAGGGATTGGTCCAGGTTTGTTTATGGGGTTAATTGCCAATGCCATTGGCGCAGGTTTTTTAGGTGGTATGTTAGGCGGTTACTTGGTGGGGTTCTTTGTCCTATTATTGGTGAAATATCTCAAAGTTCCTAAGTGGGCACAAGGATTGATGCCGATGATGATCATCCCACTGTTAGCGACCCTTAGTATCGGTTTATTGATGTTTTTCGTGGTAGGTGTGCCGATTGTTTGGGCAACAGAAGCGATGACCGATTTTTTACAAGGACTACAAGGTTCTGGAAAATTCCTCTTTGGGTCAATTGTCGGTGGGATGGCTGCCTTTGATTTTGGTGGACCAGTCAATAAGGTAGCCTCATTGTTTGCTGATGGGATGCTTTTGGAAGGTGTGCAAGAACCAGAAGCTGTGAAAGTGTTAGCGTCAATGGTTCCGCCTTTCGGTGTCACCATTTCATGGGTTTTATCTAAGTTATTTCGGCAAACAAAATATTCAAAAGAAGAAGAAAACAACATTAAGATTGCTTTTCCGATGGGACTTTGCATGATTACGGAAGGCGTTATCCCCTTAGCGGCAGTTGATCCGCTTCGTGTGATCATTTCGTGTACAGCTGGTGCAGCGATTGGCGGAGGTTTGAGTATGTCGTGGGGAATTGGGTCACCAGTTCCTTCTGGTGGGGTCTTTATTATCCCAGCAATGACGGATCCGTTGAAGTTTACCTTTGCCTTATTGATTGGTTCTGCAGTTACCGGCATTCTATTGTTTGTTTTGAAAAAGGCGCCAGCTGAACACCCTGTCGTAGAGGAAGAAGAGGAAGAAGTAGATTTTTCTTCTATTAAATTATCTTAAAAACTGTAGGGAGAAGGATTTGATATGTATGTGTCAATGAAAGAGATGCTCAAAAAAGCAAATCAAGAAAACTATGCTGTCATGGCGATCAATTGTTTTAATCTAGAAACAGCAAAAGCAACGATCCAAGCTGCTGAGGAATTACATGCGCCGATCATCATAGATTTATTGCAAGATCACTTAAAGCAACACATCAATTATCATTATTTAACGAAGCCCATCATCCGTATGGCACAGGATGCCAAAGTCGAAGTAGCGATTAATCTAGATCATGGTCAAGACATCGCATTTGTCAAACAGTGCTTACAAGAAGGATTTTCCAGCGTCATGATGGATGCTTCGATGTATCCCTTGGATCAGAATATCGAAATAACGAGAGCGATGGTTCAATTTGCCCAAACGTATGATGCGAGCGTAGAAGCAGAAGTAGGAAATATGGGGGCAGTCACAGGCGACCATTTTACAGATGATGCCATGTGTACGGACCCAGCAGAAGCAATCCGATTGATCAATGAAACGGGTGTGGACTGCTTAGCGATTTCCTATGGCTCCAGTCACGGAGATTATCCTAAAGGGTACAAACCACGTTTTCGTTTCGATATTGTCCAAGAAATAAAAGAGAAGACTCAACTTCCGTTAGTTTTACATGGGGGGTCAGGAGCGGGAAAAGACAACATTCGCCAATCCATTGAGTTAGGGATCAATAAGATTAATGTTGGTTCTGATTTTATGAAGGCGCAACAACAAAGATGCCAACAGCTTCTACAACAGGAGCCAACGATCGAATACCCAACTCTCATCCAACAAACAGTCATAGCAGGAAAAGAGTTAGTTCAGCAATACATTCAACTATCAGGTTCAACCAATAAATCATAGAAATGGAGAAAATAGACGATGTTAATCAATATGAATCAAATGTTAGAAATTGCCAAGGAAAATCATTTTGCAGTAGGGGCGTTTAACGTTGCTGACAGCAACTTTTTACGAGTAGTCATTGAGGCGGCAGAAGAAAATGATGCACCCGCAATCATTGCAGTCCATCCGACAGAATTAGACTTTACCAAAGATGAGTTTTTCCAATATGCAGTGAGCCGAGCGAAAAACAGCGCTGTGCCTTTCGTTATCCATATGGATCATGGCGATAGCTTAGCAAGTATCATGCGAGGGATTCATTGTGGGTTTAGTTCAGTTATGATCGACGGCTCCTTGTTGCCATTTGAAGAAAATATTGCACTAACAAAAGAAGTGGTAGATGTTTGCCATAAGATCGGGGTTTCGGTTGAAGGCGAACTAGGAACGATTGGTAACACGGGTACTTCAGTAGAAGGCGGTGTATCGGAAGTCATTTATACGAAGCCGGAAGATGCACAGGAATTTGTGGAACGTACAGGAATCGATTCGTTAGCGGTGGCAATCGGAACCGCTCATGGTATCTATCCAAAAGATGTCAAGCCAGCATTGAAAATGGATGTTTTAACAAGTATTAAAGAAAAAGTAGCCATTCCGCTAGTTTTACATGGAGGATCTGCTAACCCAGACGAAGAAATTGCAAAAGCAGTGCAAATCGGTATTCAGAAAGTCAATATTTCATCCGACTATAAATATGCTTTTTATAAAAAGTGTCGTGAGATCTTAGCTACAACAGAGCTATGGGACCCAAATGCCATTTATCCTGAATGTATCGCAGCAGCAAAAGAAGTGGTGAAGCAAAAGATGGAACTCTTCCATTCAATCAACCAAGCAAAAGTCTATCGTCAAGCGAATATTCAACCTTGGCGACAAGAACAGAACTAAAAATAATAATCCAAACTTTGTTTTTCAAGAAAAGTGTATGGCTTAGATCGTCTATCACTTCCGATAGTTAATAGAATAAAAAACCGTAGAAACCAACATGATTGGGGGTTCTGCGGTTTTTTTGAATAACTGAAGATAGGCGAACTACTATAGGAAGGAAGTTTAGTAGAAATAAAATGTGACATTTAAGGATAAGAGGCATCTAAAGTTATCTAAATGAAAACTTATGAAAACAAATTGTTTTTTACAGGAAAAAAGCCTTGCTTTGTGGATTTAGATATATTATAATTACAAAGGTGCGTTTACCTAAACGTAAATGTCACAGACGTGATCTATAGGATTTCGTCGGCTAAGAAACGAGAGGTTGCGACACGCCCGGACGCTTTGCCACGAACGAGCGTGACGGAAATTTTCGTGGAGCTATGTCTACTTTTCAAAATAGGCGAAGGAGGGAACAAGATGGCAAAACAAAAAATTCGTATCCGTTTAAAAGCGTATGAACACCGTATTTTAGATCAAGCGGCGGATAAAATCGTGGAAACTGCAAAAAGAACTGGAGCTAGCGTGTCTGGTCCAATTCCATTACCAACTGAACGCAGTCTTTACACAGTTATTCGTGCGACTCACAAATACAAAGATTCACGCGAACAATTCGAAATGCGTACACACAAACGTCTTATCGACATTGTGAACCCAACACCAAAAACTGTTGATGCTTTGATGAAGCTAGACTTACCATCTGGTGTTAACATCGAAATCAAACTATAATATTAAAATAAAATTAATGGAGGTGTACTCATGACCAAAGGAATCTTAGGGAAAAAAGTGGGAATGACACAAATCTTCACTGAATCTGGCGAATTAATTCCAGTAACTGTTGTAGAAGCTACTCCAAACGTAGTGCTACAAGTGAAAACAATGGAAACTGATGGCTACGAAGCTATTCAAGTTGGTTACCAAGATATGCGTGAAGTTTTATCAAACAAACCTGCGAAAGGTCATGTTGCAAAAGCAAACACGGCTCCTAAGCGCTTCATTCGTGAATTCAAAAATGTTGAGCTAGGAGAATATGAAGTAGGAAAAGAAATTACAGTAGATGTTTTCCAAGCAGGAGACATTATTGATGTAACAGGTACTACGAAAGGTAAAGGATTCCAAGGGGTTATCAAACGTCACGGCCAAAGCCGCGGACCAATGGCTCACGGTTCTCGCTACCATCGTCGTCCTGGGTCAATGGGTCCAGTTGCACCTAACCGTGTATTCAAAAACAAACGTCTTGCTGGCCGTATGGGTGGCAACCGCGTAACAATCCAAAACTTGGAAGTTGTTCGCGTTGATGCAGAAAGAAACGTTATCTTAATTAAAGGAAATGTTCCTGGAGCTAAAAAATCATTAATCACTATCAAATCAGCTGTGAAAGCTAAATAATAGTAGGAAGAAAGGAGGAACTAAGGAATGCCGAATGTAGCATTATTCAAACAAGATGGAAGCCAAAACGGTGAAATCACACTTAACGAAGAAATCTTCGGAATTGAACCAAATGAAAGTGTTGTTTACGATGCAATCGTTATGCAACGTGCGTCATTAAGACAAGGAACACATGCGGTTAAAAACCGTAGTGCTGTTCGAGGCGGTGGACGTAAACCATGGCGTCAAAAAGGAACTGGTCGTGCTCGTCAAGGATCAATCCGCTCACCACAATGGCGTGGAGGTGGCGTAGTCTTTGGACCAACACCACGTTCTTACAGCTACAAACTTCCTAAAAAAGTTCGTCGTTTAGCAATGAAATCTGTATTGTCAGAAAAAGTTGCTGAAAACAACTTGGTAGCAATCGAAGGATTAAGCTTCGATGCACCAAAAACAAAAGAATTTAAACAAGTTCTTGCTAACTTATCTATTGACTCTAAAGTATTGGTTGTTCTAGAGAATGGTAACGACTTTGCTGCTTTATCAGCACGTAACTTACCAAACGTAACTGTAGTAACTTCTGATAACGTAAGTGTTCTAGATGTTGTTTCAAATACAAAAGTGTTAGCAACACAAACTGCTCTTACTCAAATTGAGGAGGTGCTTGCATAATGAACTTACTAGACGTAATCAAACGCCCAGTGATCACTGAAAAATCAATGCTTGCCATGGATGACAAGAAATATACTTTTGAAGTGGACACTCGTGCAAACAAAACTTTAGTAAAACAAGCGGTTGAAGCTGCTTTTGACGTAAAAGTTAAAAACGTGAACATCGTGAACGTACGTGCGAAATTCAAACGTATGGGCAAATATGCAGGATATACAAAAAAACGTCGCAAAGCGATCGTTACATTGACTGAAGATTCAAAAGAAATCCAATTATTCGAAGCTGCTGAATAAGCACTTACTAGATAACTCATTAAATTAGGAGGGAAAAACGTGGCGATTAAAAAGTACAAACCTACCTCAAATGGTCGTCGTAACATGACAGGTTCTGATTTTGCTGAAATCACAACATCAACACCTGAAAAATCATTGTTACAACCATTGAAAAACCATGCTGGACGTAACAATAACGGCCGCATCACTGTACGTCACCAAGGCGGCGGACACAAACGCCAATATCGCGTGATCGACTTCAAACGTAACAAAGATAACGTTGTTGCAACTGTTCAAACGATCGAATACGATCCAAACCGTTCAGCTAACATCGCGTTAGTACACTATGAAGATGGAGTGAAAGCTTACATCTTAGCACCAAAAGGACTACAAGTTGGAATGAAACTTGTTTCAGGTCCAGATGCAGATATCAAAGTCGGAAATGCTCTTCCTTTAGAAAACATTCCAGTTGGTACTGTTATCCACAATATTGAAATGAAACCTGGTAAAGGTGGACAATTAATCCGTTCTGCTGGTACAAGTGCTCAAGTACTTGGTAAAGAAGGCAAATACGTATTGATCCGCTTAAACTCTGGTGAAGTTCGTATGATCTTAGCTGCTTGCCGTGCAACAATCGGTTCAGTAGGTAACGAACAACACGAATTGATCAACATCGGTAAAGCTGGACGCTCTCGTTGGATGCGTAAACGCCCAACTGTACGTGGTAGCGTAATGAACCCTAACGATCACCCACACGGTGGTGGTGAAGGTAAAGCTCCTATCGGACGTAAAGCACCAGTTTCTCCTTGGGGACAACCAGCACTTGGTTACAAAACTCGTGATAAAAAAGCTAAATCAGACAAACTTATTGTTCGTCGTCGTAAAAATAAATAATTTCTTTGACCATGTGTCGCACATTTTGAGAGGAGGTTCACCATGGGTCGTAGTTTAAAGAAAGGACCTTTCGTTGATGAGCATTTAATGAACAAAGTTGAAGCTCAAGCAGGGGTTGAAAAGAAAAAAGTTATCAAAACTTGGTCTCGTCGTTCGACCATTTTCCCAAGTTTTGTTGGATATACCATCGCAGTATACGATGGACGTAAACACGTACCAGTTTACATCCAAGAAGATATGGTAGGACACAAACTAGGTGAATTCGCACCAACAAGAACTTATCGTGGCCATGCTGCAGACGATAAGAAAACGAAACGCTAATTGAGGGGAGGATAAAACCAAATGGCAGAACAAATCACATCAGCTAAAGCAACTGCAAAAACAGTTCGCACTTCACCTCGAAAAGCCCGTTTAGTAATTGACCTTATCAGAGGTAAAAGTGTTGCGGATGCAATTTCAATCTTGAAATTCACACCAAACAAATCTGCTGGAATCATTGAAAAAGTATTGATGTCAGCAGTTGCGAATGCAGAAAACAATTTTGACTTAGATGTTGAAAACTTGGTAGTATCTGAAGCATTTGTTAACGAAGGACCAACAATGAAACGTTTCCGTCCACGTGCAAAAGGATCAGCTTCTCCAATCAACAAACGTACAAGTCATATCACGGTAGTCGTATCAGAAAAATAAGGAGGGATAATCAGTGGGTCAAAAAGTACATCCAATTGGAATGCGTGTAGGCATCATCCGCGACTGGGATGCTAAATGGTATGCTGAAAAAGAGTATGCAGAGTTCTTACACGAAGATTTAAGAATCCGTAAATTTATTTCAACTAAACTTGCTGATGCTGCTGTATCAACAATTGAAATCGAACGTGCTACAGGCCGTGTTAACATTTCAATTCACACAGCAAAACCAGGTATGGTTATTGGTAAAGGCGGATCTGAAGTCGAAAACCTAAGAAAAGAATTAAATAAATTAACTGGTAAAAGAATCCATATCAACATCGTGGAAATCAAAAAACCAGATCTAGATGCAAAATTAGTAGGTGAAGGAATCGCACGTCAATTAGAAAATCGTGTTGCTTTCCGTCGCGCTCAAAAACAAGCCATCCAACGTTCAATGCGTGCTGGCGCTAAAGGGATCAAAACTCAAGTATCTGGACGTCTAAACGGTGCGGACATCGCTCGTTCAGAAGGATACTCAGAAGGAACTGTTCCTCTTCACACATTACGTGCGGATATTGATTACGCATGGGAAGAAGCAGATACAACATACGGAAAACTAGGAGTTAAAGTGTGGATCTATCGTGGAGAAATTCTTCCAACTAAAAAAAACACTGAGAAAGGAGGGAAATAATCATGTTAGTACCTAAACGTGTAAAACACCGTCGTGAATTCCGCGGAAAAATGCGCGGGGAAGCCAAAGGTGGTAAAGAAGTAGCATTCGGTGAATACGGTTTGCAAGCTGTTGATTCACATTGGATCACTAACCGCCAAATCGAAGCTGCTCGTATCGCAATGACTCGTTACATGAAACGTGGTGGGAAAGTATGGATTAAAATTTTCCCTCACAAATCTTATACTGCCAAAGCAATTGGGGTACGTATGGGTTCTGGTAAAGGGGCACCTGAAGGATGGGTTGCACCAGTAAAACGTGGTAAAATCATGTTTGAAATTGCAGGCGTGTCTGAAGAAGTGGCTCGTGAAGCGTTACGTCTAGCTTCTCACAAATTACCAATGAAAACTAAGATCGTAAAACGTGAGGAAATGGGTGGTGAATCGAATGAAGGTTAAAGAAATCAGAGAATTAACCACTGCCGAAATGCTTGATCAAGAAAAACAATTAAAAGAAGAATTGTTTAATCTTAGATTCCAATTAGCAACAGGTCAATTAGAAAACACTGCACGTATTAAAGAAGTACGTAAATCGATTGCACGCATCAAAACTGTATTGCGTGAACAAGCTAAGTAATTATGGAAGGAGGCCATTAAGCGTATGACTGAAGAAAGAAATCAACGCAAAGTTTATCAAGGTCGCGTGGTATCTGACAAAATGGATAAAACCATTACAGTTTCTGTTGAAACAAAGAAAAACCACCCTATCTATGGCAAACGCATGAACTATTCTAAGAAATACAAAGTGCATGATGAAAACAACACAGCTAAAGTTGGCGACATCGTGAAAATTATGGAAACTCGTCCATTATCAGCTACAAAACGTTTCCGTTTGTTGGAAGTAGTCGAAGAAGCAGTTATTATCTAATAACACGAGATTTTCCTATATAGATTGAATGCAAAATCTGAAAGGAGGATACACAACGTGATCCAAGCAGAAAGTCGTTTAAAAGTCGCTGATAATTCAGGCGCACGTGAAATTTTGACGATCAAAGTCCTTGGTGGTTCTGGTCGTAAAACTGCTAACATCGGTGATGTGATCGTTGCTACGGTTAAACAAGCAACGCCAGGTGGGGTTGTCAAAAAAGGTGACGTCGTAAAAGCCGTTATCGTTCGAACAAAATCAGGAGCTCGTCGTACAGACGGTTCATATATTAAATTTGATGAAAATGCTGCAGTGATTATTCGTGATGATAAAAGCCCTCGTGGAACGCGTATCTTTGGGCCGGTTGCACGTGAACTACGTGAAAACAACTTCATGAAGATCGTTTCACTAGCACCAGAAGTTTTATAATCTTGAGACACTTATCAAAGGAGGTGCGAAACAGTTATGTTTGTTAAAAAAGGCGATAAAGTTAAAGTTATCACTGGAAAAGACAAAAATAAAGAAGGCGTTGTATTAGCAGCGTTTCCGAAAAAAGATAAAGTCATTGTCGAAGGTGTGAATGTTGTTAAAAAACACCAAAAACCTTCTCAAGCTGCTCCTCAAGGTGGAATTGTTGAGATGGAAGCACCAATTCATGTTTCTAACGTGATGGTGATCGACTCTACTGGCGTAGCTGGCCGAGTTGGCTACAAAGAAGTAGATGGCAAAAAAGTCCGCGTTTCTAAAAAAACCGGTGAAGTTTTAGATAATAAATAAGTTTAAGGAAGGAGGGGCTTACTGAATGAACCGCCTAAAAGAAAAATATCTTAAAGAAGTAACTCCATCATTGATGGAAAAATTTAACTATAGCTCTGTTATGCAAACACCTAAAGTTGAAAAAATCGTCATCAACATGGGTGTTGGTGATGCGGTATCAAACGCTAAAAACTTAGATAAAGCAGTTGAAGAATTAACTTTGATCACTGGACAAAAACCAATGATTACTAAAGCTAAAAAATCAATCGCTGGATTCCGTTTACGTGAAGGAATGCCAATTGGGGCAAAAGTTACCTTGCGCGGAGAAAGAATGTACGAATTTCTAGACAAATTGGTTTCAGTTTCTCTACCACGTGTACGTGACTTCCATGGTGTAAGTAAAAAAGCCTTTGACGGTCGTGGAAACTATACTTTAGGTATTAAAGAACAATTGATCTTCCCAGAAGTAGATTACGATTTAGTAGATAAAGTACGTGGTATGGACATCGTTATTGTAACGACAGCTAACTCAGATGAAGAATCTCGTGAGTTGTTGACACAATTAGGCATGCCATTCCAAAAATAATTAAAGGAGGCGAACTACGTGGCTAAAAAATCAATGATTGCTAAAAACAAACGCCCTGCAAAACATTCAACACAAGCTTACACTCGTTGCGAACGTTGCGGACGTCCACATTCAGTTTATCGTAAGTTCCATCTTTGCCGTATTTGCTTCCGCGAACTTGCCTATAAAGGTCAAATTCCCGGCGTGAAGAAAGCTAGCTGGTAAAAAAGTAAATTCGCATAAGAAGGAGGTAAAAGATCAATGGTCATGACAGATCCAATTGCAGATTTTCTAACTCGTATCCGTAACGCAAACATGGTTAAACATGAGTCTTTAGAAGTTCCTGCATCAAAAATTAAACGTGACATCGCTGAAATCTTAAAACGTGAAGGTTTCGTTCGTGATGTTGAATATATCGAAGATGACAAACAAGGCGTGATCCGTGTTTTCCTAAAATTTGGTAAAAACGGCGAACGTGTTATCACTAACTTAAAACGTATCTCTAAACCAGGTTTGCGTGCTTATGTCAAAGCTGACGAAGTACCAAAAGTATTGAACGGTTTAGGTATCGCAATCATTTCGACTTCTGAAGGTGTTGTTACTGATAAAGAAGCTCGTGAAAAAAATATCGGCGGCGAAGTTATCGCTTACGTATGGTAATCAACTAGAATTTACAAGGAGGTGTCTTTAAGTGAGCCGTATTGGAAATAAAGTTGTTGTGATCCCTGAAGGAGTAACAGTTACTCAAGATGGAAACAACATTACAGTTAAAGGACCTAAAGGTGAATTAACACGTACTTTCTCTTCTGATATCAAAATGAATATCGAAGGAAACGAAGTGACTTTCACTCGTCCAAATGACAGTAAAGAAATGAAAACAATCCATGGAACAACTCGTGCTAACTTCAACAACATGGTTGTAGGTGTTAGTGAAGGATTCCAAAAAGCATTAGAATTGATCGGGGTTGGGTACCGTGCGCAATTACAAGGATCAAAACTTGTCTTGAACGTAGGTTACTCACATCCAGTAGAAATCACACCACCAGCTGGCGTAACTGTTGAAGTACCAGCTAACACACAAGTAATTGTTAAAGGTGCGAACAAAGAAGAAGTTGGCGAATTAGCTGCGAACATTCGCGGAACTCGTCCTCCAGAACCTTATAAAGGTAAAGGTATTCGTTATGTTGGCGAATATGTACGCCGTAAAGAAGGTAAAACTGGTAAATAGTTTAGAAAAATTGCATAGAAGCCAGCAGCAGGAAAAAAGGATTTTGCAGAAGTTTACCTTCATTCAAAAGAAATTTAACTTGTGCCGCAGCTTCTATTTTTCGAGACTTTGGTGTTTCTGCCTAAGTGCAGTACAATAAAATTAAAGAGGTGACAATTGTGATTACAAAACCAGATAAGAACAAAACACGTCAGAAAAGACATCGTCGTGTACGTAACAATATCTCTGGTACTGCTGAGCGCCCACGCTTGAACGTTTTTCGTTCTAACAAAAACATCTACGCTCAAATTATTGATGACGTAGCGGGTGTAACGCTAGCAAGTGCCTCTACCTTGGATAAAGAAATTTCAGGTGGAACAAAAACAGAAGCAGCACAAGCTGTCGGTAAATTAGTTGCTGAACGTGCAACTGAAAAAGGCATTAAAGTAGTAGTCTTTGACCGTGGTGGATACCTTTACCATGGCCGTGTGCAAGCTTTAGCTGAAGCTGCTCGCGAAAATGGACTAGAATTTTAGGAAAAGGAGGAATACCATTCATGGTTTATATCGATCCAAAACATTTGGAATTAGAAGACCGCGTTGTTGCAATTAACCGTGTAACAAAAGTTGTTAAAGGTGGACGTCGTCTACGTTTTGCTGCTTTAGTTGTTGTCGGTGACAAAAACGGACATGTAGGATTTGGTACTGGTAAAGCACAAGAAGTACCTGAAGCAATCCGTAAAGCAATTGAAGATGCGAAGAAAAACTTAGTTGAAGTACCTATGGTTGGTTCAACAATCCCACACGAAGTCATCGGTGCTTTTAGTGGTGGTAGAATCCTAATGAAACCTGCTGTTGAAGGTTCTGGGGTTGCTGCTGGTGGACCAGTTCGTGCCGTATTGGAATTAGCAGGGGTAGCAGATATCACTTCTAAATCTTTAGGTTCAAATACACCAATCAACGTTGTTCGTGCAACTGTTGAAGGTTTGAAACAATTGAAACGTGCAGAAGAAGTTGCAGAACTTCGCGGCAAATCAGTTGAAGAATTAATCGGATAAGGAGGACAAAAATAATGGCTGAATTAAAAGTTACTTTAAAACGCAGTATTATCGGACGTCCTCAAAACCAACGTGATACAGTAAAAGCGTTAGGTCTTACAAAGATTAACAGCTCAGTGGTTAAACCTGCTAATGAAGCAATCAAAGGCATGATCAACACTGTTTCTCACTTGGTGGACGTTGAAGAAATCTAATTAAACAAACCTAGTATATAGTAAGAAATATGAACTAGAATATTAAGGAGGTGCCAAACCTATGAAACTTCATGAATTAAAACCTGCAGAAGGTTCACGACAAGTACGTAACCGTGTTGGACGTGGTACTTCTTCTGGTAACGGAAAAACTGCTGGACGTGGTCAAAAAGGTCAAAAAGCTCGTTCAGGCGGTGGTGTACGTCTAGGATTTGAAGGGGGTCAAACTCCATTATTCCGTCGTTTACCAAAACGTGGTTTCACAAACGTGAACCGCAAAGATTATGCAGTCATCAACCTTGATGTCCTAAATCGTTTTGAAGATGGTGCTGAAGTAACTCCAGTTGCTTTAGTAGAAGCTGGAATCGTGAAAAACGAAAAATCTGGAATCAAAGTATTAGCTAACGGTGAGTTAACTAAGAAATTGACTGTGAAAGCCGCAAAATTCTCTAAGGCAGCTGAAGAAGCAATCGTTGCTGCTGGTGGGTCAATTGAGGTGATCTAATGTTCAAACTGTTAAAAGATGCTTTTAAAGTAAAAGACATTAGATCCAAAATCCTATTTACTGTTTTTGTTCTATTTGTATTTCGCTTAGGTGCACATATCACTGTGCCCGGAGTAAATGCTAGTTCATTGCAAAACCTTTCTTCTTTGCCTTTTTTCAACATGTTGAACTTGGTGAGTGGTAGTGCGATGCAAAACTTCTCCATCTTCTCAATGGGGGTTTCGCCTTACATTACAGCTTCGATCGTTATCCAATTGTTACAAATGGATATCGTGCCACGTTTTGTTGAATGGTCAAAACAAGGGGAGGTTGGTCGTAAGAAGTTGAATCAAGCAACTCGATACCTGACATTAGTATTGGCATTTGTCCAATCTGTTGGGATCACTGCTGGATTTAACCAATATGCTCAACTAGGTTTTGTGAATAACCCTAACGTTTCAACCTATGTTACTATCGGTCTGATTTTGACTGCGGGTACAATGTTTGTCACTTGGTTAGGAGAACAAATCACAGAAAAAGGAATCGGTAACGGAGTATCAATGATCATCTTTGCAGGGATCATTTCTCGACTTCCTGAAAGTGTAAAAGAAATTTATGAAGACTATTTCGTAAATATCAATCAATCAGATATCTGGAAATCTGCAATTTTCATTGCTATTTTAATCGTTGCAATCTTATTGATCGTAACGTGCGTTACATTTTTCCAACAAGCTGAACGCAAAATCCCAATTCAATATACGAAACGTGTAGCAGGGGCACCAACAAGTAGTTATCTACCGTTGAAAGTCAATGCGGCTGGGGTTATCCCGGTTATCTTTGCAAGTTCGTTTATTGCGACACCTAATGCGGTTTTACAAGCATTGAGTGGAAGATTTGGGGCTGAAAACTGGTATAAAATAATGATGCAGATCTTTAACTATAATACTGCACCTGGTGCAACTATTTATACGATCTTGATCGTCGCATTCACATTCTTCTATGCTTTTGTTCAAGTAAACCCTGAGAAATTAGCGGAAAACTTACAAAAACAAGGAAGCTATATACCAAGCGTACGTCCTGGTAAAGGAACTGAAGAGTATGTCTCAAGCTTATTGATGCGTTTAAGTACAGTCGGTGCGATTTTCCTTGGTTTAGTGGCTTTATTACCGATCATTGCTCAAATGATTTGGAATCTGCCTCAGTCCATTGGGTTAGGTGGTACTAGCTTACTGATCGTCATCGGTGTAGCTTTAGAAACTGCGAAACAGTTAGAAGGCTTAATGCTGAAACGTAAGTACGTTGGATTTATCGAGTAAGAAAGCGTGTTGAGGTTTTTCCTCAACACACGTTCTCACATTTATTAGGAGGGAAAACAATGAACCTCATTTTAATGGGGCTACCAGGCGCAGGTAAAGGAACACAAGCAGAAAAAATCATTGATGCTTATCATATTCCTCACATCTCAACAGGAGACATGTTCCGTGCAGCAATGCAAAATGAAACAGCTCTTGGCTTGGAAGCAAAGTCTTATATTGATAAAGGTGAATTAGTTCCTGATGAAGTAACAAATGGAATCGTGAAAGAGCGCTTAGCTGAACCTGATACGGAAAAAGGCTTCTTATTAGATGGTTTTCCCCGTACACTTGAGCAAGCGGAAGCGCTAGATGCAATGTTAAAAGACTTAGACAAAAAAATTGATGCAGTCATCGATATCCATGTTGGTGAAGATGTATTGGTTGAGCGTTTAGCTGGCCGATTCATTTGCAGCAATTGTGGAGCAACTTATCATAAAATTTTTAACCCTACAAAAGTTGAAGATACATGTGATCGTTGTGGTGGGCATGAATTCTATCAAAGAGAAGATGATAAACCTGAGACGGTTAAAAATCGTCTGGCTATCAACATCAAAAATAGTGAACCAATCTTGGCCTATTACAAAGAACAAGGTTTGCTAAACACTATCGATGGTGATCGTGAAATCGATGCTGTATTTACTGATGTCCAAAAAATTATTGAAAAATAGCACGATTGCCCGTAGCCGACTTGCATTAAGCAGTTACTCTTGTCAAGTTCAATAAATTATGATAGAATATGTCAGTCCGACTTCTAGAGAAATCCTCTAGATGATCCATTTTGAGAATTTTGAGGTGGGAACTGCAGTTTCCGCCATTTTATCGTGTGAAAATGCGAAACAAGTACAAGGAGGTACTGTGCGTGGCAAAAGAAGATATGATTGAAGTCGAAGGTACAGTCGTCGAAACTTTGCCGAATGCAATGTTTAAAGTTGAACTAGAAAACGGACACCAAGTTCTTGCTACTGTTTCAGGTAAAATCCGTATGCATTACATCCGTATCTTACCTGGTGACAAAGTGACGGTTGAATTGTCTCCGTATGATTTAAACCGTGGCCGTATTACTTATCGCTTTAAATAATTGTACTCCGTAAAACTACAGGAGGTATTATCATGAAAGTAAGACCATCAGTAAAACCAATGTGCGAACATTGTAAAGTAATTCGTCGTAAAGGACGCGTTATGGTGATTTGCCCAGCAAATCCAAAACATAAACAACGTCAAGGATAATTGGAGGTGCAATAAATATGGCTCGTATTGCAGGAGTAGATATTCCTCGTGATAAACGTGTAGTAGTTTCTCTTACTTATATCTATGGTATTGGTAACACTACTGCTAAAAAAATCTTAGCTGATGCTGGTGTATCTGAAGATGTTCGTGTTCGTGAATTAACGAATGAACAAACAGATGCTATCCGTGCAGAAGTAGATAAATTAAAAGTTGAAGGTGACCTTCGTCGTGAAGTGAACTTAAACATCAAACGTTTGATGGAAATCGGTTCATACCGTGGAATCCGTCATCGTCGTGGATTGCCTGTTCGTGGACAAAACACGAAAAACAATGCACGTACTCGTAAAGGTCCAGCTCGCGCTATCGCTGGCAAGAAAAAATAATTCTTAAGTGAAGGAGGTTAGAACTTCATGGCAGCAAAAAAAGTGAATCGTAAACGCCGTGTGAAAAAGAATATAGAAGCAGGTATTGCACATATCCATTCTACATTCAACAACACTATCATCATGATCACTGATACTCACGGGAATGCATTAGCGTGGTCATCAGCTGGTTCATTAGGCTTCAAAGGAAGCAAAAAATCAACTCCTTTTGCCGCTCAAATGGCAGCAGAAACAGCTACAAAAGCAGCAATGGAACACGGATTAAAAACTGTTGAAGTAACAGTTAAAGGACCTGGTTCTGGACGTGAAGCAGCAATTCGTTCATTACAAGCTACAGGTTTAGAAGTGACTGCAATTCGTGACGTGACTCCAGTTCCTCATAATGGTGCCCGCCCTCCAAAACGCCGTCGTGTTTAATGAGTGCCGCTCATTTTGAGTTCTATTAGTAACGTCATTGAACAAGACACTTTTCGTTTTGAAAGGGGTAAAGATAAGAATGATTGAGTTCGAAAAACCAAGAATCGCAAAAATTGATGAAGAAAAAGATTATGGCAAGTTCATCGTTGAACCTCTTGAAAGAGGATATGGGACTACTTTAGGGAATTCCCTACGTCGTATTTTATTATCTTCTTTGCCAGGTGCTGCCATCACTAATATTCAAATCGATGGTGTACTGCATGAATTCTCTACCATTAAAGGGGTAAGAGAAGACGTCACTCAAATCATCTTGAACATTAAAGGCTTAGCACTTAAAATGTATGGTCAAGAAGAAAAAACCCTTGAAATCGATATTACCGGACCTGCTACAGTAACTGCTGGCGATATTATCGTTGATAGTGAGGTAGAAATTCTTAACAAAGATATGTACATCTGTAGCGTCTCTGAAGGAGCTACGTTCCACGCTCGCTTAACAGTGAAGCCAGGACGTGGTTATGTTCAAGCAGATGAAAACAAAAAAGAAGATATGCCAATTGGTGTACTTCCAGTCGATTCAATCTACACGCCAGTTCGTCGTGTGAACTACCAAGTAGAAAACACTCGTGTTGGACACCGTGAAGATTTTGATAAATTGACGATGGAGATTTGGACAGATGGTTCAATCGAACCGTTGGAAGCAATGAGTTTATCTGCAAAAATCATGACAGAACATTTAGACATCTTTGTAAACCTAACTGATGAAGCTAAAAATGCTGAAATCATGGTCGAAAAAGAAGAAACACAAAAAGAAAAAATGTTAGAAATGACAATTGAAGAATTAGACTTGTCTGTTCGCTCTTATAATTGTTTGAAACGTGCAGGAATCAATACTGTACAAGAACTTACAAATAAATCTGAGCCAGAAATGATCAAAGTCCGTAACTTAGGACGTAAATCATTAGAAGAAGTGAAAGCTAAATTACACGACTTAGGTTTAGGTTTACGTAAGGAAGATTAAAACCTTTTACGAAGGAGGGAAACCAACGTGAGTTATCGTAAACTAGGACGCACATCTAGCCAACGTAAAGCGATGTTGCGTGATTTAACAACTGACTTATTAATTAACGAACGTATTGTGACTACTGAAGCTCGTGCGAAAGAAGTTCGCTCAACTACAGAAAAAATGATCACTTTAGGCAAACGTGGAGACTTACATGCACGTCGTCAAGCTGCGGCTTTTGTACGTAATGAAGTTGCTAGCGTACGTGAAGAAAATGAGGACATCGTCATTGAATCAGCTTTACAAAAACTATTTAATGATATTGCACCTCGTTATGCTGAACGTCAAGGTGGCTACACTCGTATCTTGAAGACAGAACCAAGACGCGGTGATGGTGCACCAATGGTTGTCTTAGAACTTGTCTAAAATCACACTAATAACATCACTTTATAGATGATTCTTTTAGAGTGTTATGATGTTGGAAGTTAACTCTTCCGAGTCTAGCTCAGCGCTACTCCCCAAATCTATCGGTTTGGGGAGTATGCACTCATCATAAAGTGTTTTTTTGTACCTTCAATTACCTGTCAAGACATCTAATTGAAGGTGTAAAAAAACACTTTAATTAAAACGGAAACAATTGAAAAATCAGGTGTTTTTTGATAGTGTTAGTAGGAACTTAGGATGGAGAAGGAGTAATTATGGAGCCAATAATTGAATTAGGAAAGATTAATTACAAATATCAACCTGATGACCCTCGTCCAGCATTAAAAGACATTTCATTTACCATCAAGCAAGGTGAGTGGATCGCAATCATCGGACATAATGGATCAG
Organism: Enterococcus sp. DIV1421a; assembly: GCF_051711025.1. Lineage (NCBI taxonomy): Bacteria > Bacillati > Bacillota > Bacilli > Lactobacillales > Enterococcaceae > Enterococcus > Enterococcus sp. DIV1421a. The sequence continues at coordinate 84,327 of NZ_JBIOLU010000001.1, forward strand.
GGAAATCAACACTTGCAAAAACAATCAATGGGTTGCTTCTACCAGAGTCTGGTATTGTGAAAGTTGGCAATCAAACACTTAATGAAGAAAATATCTGGTCGATCCGTCGAATGGTTGGAATGGTTTTCCAAAATCCAGACAACCAATTTGTTGGATCTACTGTTGAAGATGATGTTGCTTTTGGTCTTGAGAACCAAGGTATACCTAGAGAAGAAATGGTGATCCGTGTACAAGATGCGCTAGAAAAGGTACGTATGATCGATTTTGCCAAACGTGAACCAGCAAGACTTTCTGGTGGACAAAAACAACGAGTAGCCATTGCTGGAGTCGTAGCTCTACGTCCAGATATTATTATCTTAGATGAAGCTACTAGTATGCTTGATCCAGAAGGTCGTGAAGAAGTGATTTCCACGATTAAAAAAATCAAGGATGAAAGTAATTTGACCGTCATATCTATCACTCATGATATCGATGAGGCAGCAAATGCCAATCGGATATTAGTGATGAAACAAGGAGAATTAGTCAATGAAGGCACACCAGAACAAATCTTTTCTGCTGGCCCAGAATTGATCAATTTAGGGTTAGATCTTCCTTTTCCTGAAAAATTGAAAAGCGCCTTGAAGCAACGAGGAATTGATGTTCCTAGTGAATATATGACAGAAGAAAGGATGGTGGAATGGTTATGGACATCCGTTTTGAAAAAGTAGATTTCACCTATCAACCAAACACACCATTCGAACAACGTGCATTATTTGATATTGATTTAATGATTAAAGAAAATAGCTACACAGCCTTAGTCGGGCATACTGGAAGTGGGAAATCAACCTTACTGCAACATTTGAATGCGTTGATTAAACCTACCAGCGGGATCGTACATATTGGCGATCGACAAATCAAGCCCGATACGAATAATAAAAACTTAAAACCCATTCGTAAAAAAGTAGGTATTGTTTTTCAGTTTCCTGAAGCCCAATTATTTGAAGAAACGGTAGCAAAAGATATTGCTTTTGGACCAAAGAACTTTGGTGTCAGTGAGGAAGATGCACGAGATTTAGCTAAAGAAACATTAGCACAAGTTGGTTTAGATGAAACTTACTTAGAGCGTTCTCCTTTTGAATTATCAGGAGGACAAATGCGTCGAGTAGCGATTGCAGGTGTACTTGCTATGAAGCCGGAAGTACTAGTATTAGACGAACCAACGGCTGGACTTGATCCTCAAGGTCGAAAAGAAATGATGGATATGTTCTGGCGACTGCACAAAGAACAAAAAATTACGATCGTATTGGTCACTCATTTAATGGATGATGTGGCAAATTACGCTGATTATGTTTATGTCTTAGAAAAAGGTAGGATTGTAAATAGCGGTCAACCTCATGCAGTTTTTCAAAATCTATCTTGGCTCAAAGAAAAGCAATTAGGTGTTCCGACTGCGACAGAATTTGCGGAAAAGCTGAATAGTCGAACAGCGCTTTTTTCCGAACTTCCAATCACTGCAGATGAATTAGCAGATCAGCTCGTAGCATTAGTAGGGGGACAACCTGATGATGAATAAATTAATTTTTGGTCGATACATGCCTGGAGATTCTTTGATCCATCGATTAGACCCTCGAGCAAAGTTATTAGCAAGTTTCTACTTTATTGGAATTATTTTTTTGGCAAATAATTGGCAGACTTATGCGTTATTAGCTGTTTTCACTTTACTTGCTGTCTTTCTCTCAAAGGTAGATTTCAAATTTTTCATCCGAGGCATCCGTCCTTTGATCTGGTTGATTTTATTTACAGTGGCACTCCAAGTATTATTTACTAGCGGTGGTGCTACCTACTGGAGTTGGGGAATCTTCAATATTACGGAGTTCGGTGTAATGAATGGGCTGTTTATTTTTTGCCGATTTGTACTAATCATTTTTATGTCTACCTTATTAACATTAACGACTCCACCTTTGGAATTATCTGATGCGATTGAGTATTTACTTCGCCCATTAAAAGCAGTTCGCTTTCCGGTGCATGAAATTTCGTTGATGCTTTCGATTGCTCTACGATTCGTACCAACGTTGATGGATGAAACAGAGAAAATCATGAATGCACAACGAGCTCGTGGGGTTGATTTTGGTGAAGGAAGTCTAGTCCAAAAAATGAAAGCAGTTATTCCTTTACTGATTCCTTTGTTTGTTAGCAGTTTTAACCGGGCAGAAGATTTAGCGACTGCCATGGAAGCAAGAGGATACCAAGGTGGTGAAGGAAGAACAAAGTACCGCATACTGCATTGGCATCAACGAGATACGATGGTCCTTGTTGTTTTTGTCTTGATGACCATTGCATTAGTCTTTTTAAGAAGTTGATGAGTAGGTGAAAGTATGACACGTTATAAAGCAATTATTGCCTATGATGGTACCCATTTTAATGGTTTTCAGAAGCAACCAAATGGTCGTACTGTCCAAGAGGAAATGGAAAAAACGCTAAAGAAAATGGCTAATGGAAAAGAGATCACTGTCTTTGGTTCTGGCCGTACTGATGCAGGGGTCCATGCGATGGGGCAAGTGATCCATTTTGATTACCCTGAAGAACGACCTTTAGAACGTATGCGTTTTGCATTAGATACGCAATCGCCAGAAGATATCGCAGTTAAAGCCGTTGAGATCGTTTCAGATGATTTTCACGCGCGCTATTTAGTAAAAGAAAAAACTTACCAGTTTCGGGTCGATATTGGAAAACCACGCAGTCCGTTTCGTCGGCATTACGCAAGTTATTTCCCCTATCCACTTGATTTATCGAAAATTCAACGAGCATTGCCTGACTTAATAGGTACCCATGATTTCACTTCTTTTTGTGCTTCTGGAAGTTCAATCGAGGACAAAGTAAGAACGATCTATGAAGCAAAGATGGAAGTCAATGAGGCCGGGGATGAGTTGTTATTTACTTTTCGTGGGAATGGTTTCTTGTACAAGATGATTCGGATCCTTGTCGGTACGTTGCTGAAGATTGGGAACGGACGACTTTCAGAGGATAGTATACCCGAAATCATTGCGAAAAAAGATCGAAATGCTGCAGGACCCACAGCTCATCCAGAAGGGTTATATCTGTATGAAGTGGTGTATGATTAATAAAGACCTTTCATTCACACGTTTCGTTTAGAGAAAAAATATTTCTCTAAACGAAACGTTTTTTTATTTTTTTATGAGTTTTAACTCTCTAAAAAATAATAACAGTAACAAGATATTACTAGTATCTAAGTAGCTAAATGATCAATTTTATAGAAATATAAAATAACTATTATTTAAAATAACAATCGAAATAATATAAAGTATATAAAAAAGAAAAAGTTGTTGCTAAAGAGAGGATTCTTTTCTTTATAATAGAACCTAATGAGCGAAAGGAGAATAAATGATATGAGCAATGAAAAATTAGATCAGAATACTTTAATCAGCATACTGGGAGAAGTAAATGAGGCAACACCAGACCCAGCAAAAAATTCGGCAAACAATAATCCATCAGTACTATCGAGTGCGAAGATGGAAAATTCAACTAGCATATTGGGAGAAACAACCGGTTCAAAATCGTTTATGGCTATGACAGCAGCTGAGAAAAAAATTTTTAAAAACGCTATGGGTAATATATTCCAACAAACCCTAACCATACAGCCAAAAATAGTAACACCAGATCCAGCAAAAAATTCGGCAAACAATAATCCATCAATACCATCGAGTGCGAAGATGGAAAATCCAACTAGCATATTAGGAGAAACAACCGGTTCAAAATCGTTTATGGCTATGACAGCAGCTGAGAAAGAAAATTTTAAAAACGCTATGGGTAATATATTCCAACAAAAACTACCCATACAACAAAAAATAGTAACACCAGACCCAGCAAAAAATTCGGCAAACAATAATCCATCCATACTATCGAGTGCGAAGATGGGAAATTCAACTAGCATATTGGGAGAAACAACCGGTTCAAAATCGTATATGGCTATGACAGCAGCTGAGAAAAAAGATTTTAAAAATGCTATGGGTAATATATTCCAACAGAACCTGCCCATACAGCAAACAACAGTAATACCAGTGCCAATAACAAAGGAATCGTCAGAAACTAAACCTTCTGATCAAGGAGAGCATAGAAGAAAATTCGTTGATGTATTAAACCAAATAAAGTTAAATAATCCAGTAGCACAAGAAAGAACAGCAGAGTCTGCAAAAAAAGAATTTACAGAAAACACCTCTTTGATATTACCGAGTGAGGAGAAGTCAGGACAACCCGAGTCAACAAGAACAGATCTTACGGAAAACACTCCTTCGAAACTATTGAGCGGAGAGAAGCCAGAACAACCCATGCCAACAAGAACAGATCTTACGGAAAATAATTCTTCAAAACTACAAGGTGATCAAAAACTGCAACGATCAATCTTTGATAATGTATTAAACCAGTTAATGTTAAATAAACTAACGGCACAGAAAATATCAGTAGGACAAACAGTAGAAAACTCGTCAGACGATCATCCTTCGAAATTATTGAGCGGAGAGAAACCAAAACAACCCGAGCCAGCAAAAAAAGAATTTACAGAAAACATCCGTTTGACATTACCGAGTAAGGAGAAGCTAGAGCAACCTGAGCCAACAAGAACAGATCTTACGGAAAACACTTCTTCGAAACTAGAAGTTGATCAAGAAAAACATAACAATAAAACCAATCAACTGGTACCAAAAACAAATGTCAAAGCGTTAACTAAGTTTTTTGAAACAAAGAGTTCTATAAACGAAGCTTGTGATAGAGCAAAACAAGGTGCGGAGTTAGAAAAAAATAGAATTTCCCAAAATACTGTGACAAATGGACAATCTTTATCTAGGTAATAGCTGATAATCAACCCTTAAATAAAGAAGTCAGATGGATTTTATACGGCTAGTGAGTACACCTGTTGTTTAATTATTTGAGAACGTACCATAGCTACTCAAGGTGAGCCATTTTTGTAGGATAGAATGCTTCAATTCATGATTTTGTTTTATGAATATGCGAATCGAGTTCAGTACTCAGCTAAATATTGGAAGAGTAGATATGAAAAATAATGACTAGATATTAAGTTAGACGATGTGTACGAATGTCGAACATTTTTACTAAGCGAAACATAAATTTTAAAAAAAAGAAAAAATAGGTAAAGGAATGATTGGATTTTAGTATACAATATGGACTAACTTAACGGAGGGAGATTTTTTAATGGAAAATAATCAGGAAACATTGGAGACTATACATGGAGACCTTATAGCGATAGCTAACAATCTAGGATTTTATGATAGCGAAACATTTCATAAAAAAATAAGTGAAGAAACAAAGAAAACGTTATCGAAAGACAATAAGCAATTAACCAAAGAAAAACTAGAAGTAGCAGTGATGAACTTAACTGAAATGATACCGAATACTATAAAAACTAAACTAAAGGCAGATGAAAGGCTAGTAGCAAGTAAAAGCGCACGTTTATTTACACGTGCTGTAAGCGAAAAAAAGCAAGATTCAGATGGTATTTTACAAGATATACTAGCATATAACAAAAGTATTAGTGATGGAGTGGAATCACTGAAGAAAGCTAGACCGCATGAAAGAGAACAGCTAATTAGTTCAATTGAAGAAGGTTGGGAAGCTACTAAGAACAATTTGAACCTATTAAAAAAAGACGAGGGTATTGCTCCTGATGGAATGACTGACACTGCAGTAATAGAATCTCGATTATTTCAGAGAAAGAATTTTTTAAATACATATCACATGATACATCAAGTAAGGGAACAACTTGGTTTAAAACAAATTCGAAGGCAAGATTTAAGTGTTGGTGCTAATAGCCAAAACTCTTCGGTTAGTTTAGCAGAAGTGGTTAAAATGAAATTTAAAGAATTCCAAAAGAAACAACAAGAGAGTCTAAAAAACAGTTCAGAGGACAACACAATACATAGTTCCCAACTTACGAGTCAAGGACAAAACGGAAATCATGCTGTTGAGGATAATGGGTATGACGAACCAGTTGAATATGATGAAGTAGGCATTTATGGGAAGAACGAGAATCCTGAGGAGCGAACTTCTCGTTCAAGTGCTGTTGCTGCTCATGTGTATGGCGAATCAGTTGAATATGGTGAAGTAGGCAATAGGGAGAACGAGAATCCTGAGGAGCGAACTTCTCGTTCAAGTGCTGTTGAGGATAATGGGTATGACGAACCAGTTGAATATTATGAAGTAGACAGTTATAGGAAGAACGGGAATCCTGAGGGGCGAACTCCTCGTCCAAGTAATGCTTCTACCACGTCTTCAATATCTTTTAGCATCTATGATGAAGTTGCGGATATTAATAATGATTATGAAGTCGTAGATAATAACCGGGATCAAGGTCCAAAACCGGAACTTTGGCAATCCATGAACTCTTTAAGAAATGAAAAGCAAAAACTATATAAAGAGATCATTCAGTTATCTAAAGAACATAAAGTAGGTACAAAAGAATTTTCTGAAAAAGTAGAGAGATTACTAGATATTCGCTATAAAATCGCCATAAAAAAAGAACTGATTCAAAAGGTTGGTTTTGATTTCACAAAAATTTTAAATAATTCTAAATTTTTAGGTAGAGACAATCCAGACATGATAAACAAATATGATGATGCAATCAGTAATTTTATAAACCAAACGAAAACTAATATACCACAAGTAACAACTGACAATACTAAAGATGAGAATAAGAAAAAAAGAGCTAAATTATATCAGAAAATGAAACATCAATTTAATACCAATCAAACATTGTCTGGAAGAGAATCAGCTGCACAGATTTATCCACTTATAGTAGAAGTATTGAACAAAAATATACCTAATAACCTATCGACCTATGATTATTACGATTTGAGTAAAAGTAAAACGTTGAAAAAGGCCGGTCTTCATAAATGGGGAAATGTTGAGAAGATATTGGATGCTTCGAATCGATTAAAGTTTAATTATCCGTCACCTGATACTAAAAACTTGCAGTACGTTAAACAAAGCAAAAAAGAGTTAAAGGAACTTGAATTGGTTTTCAATAAACAAGTTACTAAATTTTATAAGCTTTTTAAAAATGCTAAAACTTCACTAAATAAGGATGTGCATGAAAAAGAATTCATCACTAATCTAAGCAACTTACGTGACATCCATCATCAACTTGAGACTAGAAAAACGATCGAACACATGCTTGGGATGGACTATGAGAAATTTTGTCACAAATTTGCTGAGCGAAACAACGTTGATCCCCAAAAAATTATTCATGCATGGCAGGAGACAGCAGCAACGCAATTAAAAGATAAAAGTCCTGATCTGGTGGATGATTTTACACAGGAGGTTAGCAAAAGATTTCAGGATGTGACAAGGAGTGCTGACCCGGTATCAGTTGGGAAGTTGAATGAATTTTTTAATATGGATCAATATAAGGCTAGAATAGCGAAGAACTATTTAGAATCCAAAAAGGTTGATTATGCTCAAGATAGAGCTTGGATTATTAATAAGGTCAATTATATAAAACGATTGGATAAAGAGGGATCATATAAAAGGGCGAATGAAGAGTTCATAAAGCTACTACCAGAAATAGATAAGCTACTTAATCAATACACGCTAATCGAACAACCATTTTATCACATTAATACCCCTATTAATGAGTGTCCTACATTAAAGAACTTAGGAATTAAAGATTGCCGTGAGTATTTACCAGATCCTGTGAAAAAAATAGAACCCCTTTACGCTGAAGTGAATAAAAATAAGGGAATGAATCCAGAAAATGACCAAGGACGATTATTAAATAGAATAAATGGAGCACAAAGTAAAGTACAGCAGGATGCGCAAAATCAACAATTTGATCCGTCTAAAGGAAAGCCTAGTAATGATTTATTAAGAGAGACTAGTGTCTAATTTAAATTATAACATGTAAAACAAACAGTTAAAGAATCTAAAATCATTTTTGTACCGATCCCTAAAGATTAGCTCAAAAACTAACTTCTGGGGGTCGGTAGTTTTATGAATAAATAGACAAAAAAGTAAGGGACAAAAAAAAGACACCACAACATTATAATTTACCTATGACATAGGGACTGAAAGAGCGAAGGGAGAAAAAATTTATGGAAAATAAGCAATCAATAGGACAAGGTAAGCACCATGGAAAATAAAAAAAACGATGGTATCCCTAAAGAGCAGGCAATGCGATCCGAACCAAGTATCATCAAATGACAATAAAACAATTGCAACAAACAAAAAAAAGAATTGTATAAAACTATTATTGCGTTATCTAAAAAAGGGGAGGTAAATACCGAAACATTTAAAGAAAATCTATCTAATTTGTTGGAAATAAGATATCAACTTGCAATAAAAAAAGAATTTGAACAAAGTATTGGTGTAGATATTTCCATTTTTTATCAAAAAGAGTCTTTATTTTCTATACCAGCTATAGAATCAAGTTTGGAGCAAACTTTAGAATCAATACAACCTTTAAATCAAATTTACAAAAATAAAATGACTGAACTTTATCAAAAAAACCAGCAATCATCAGAAGGTCCTTCGGTATAATTTACCATCAACAAATAGTTTTTCTAATAGTTGATCGAAACCTGTAACTAGAAATGATCGTTCTTTTTAACTAATAGATAAATAAAGCATCAAGAGTGACAGAAGCATTCAGCCAGGATGTATCATTTGTGTTATTTTATTTTTGGAGTTCCTAATTGGAAGACTCAGGTAAGCTTGCGTACTACGGGTAAATTCTAAAATAGATCAATCAGTTTACTGAATCCTCTGTTACTATCACAGAACTTAAATTTTAAAAATAAAGAAAAAAATGGACTAGGGACCACTTGTTTTGAGTATATAATGTGAAGGACTTAGTAGGTTTATTAACGAAAGGAGAGTTATTTTATGGAAACTGAAGAAGATACATATTTAGGAACATCAAGCCATAACCCTATTACTTACTCTCAAATTTTTGACGATAGTTCGGATTCTGAGGATGAGTTTGAACAAGCTGCAGACCCATGGGAGAATGCTGGGGCTAACGAAAACCAAGCCATGATCGTTGACTATAGTAAGCTAACAATGAAAGAGTTGAAACACGAGAAAGAAGATTTGTACAAAGAAATCATCCCAGCTTATGAAGAAGGGGATTTGGATACCAATCAATCGAAAGAAAAATTACGTAACTTGTTAAACATACGATACCAAATTCTTGCTAGAAATCAGCTTAAAAAACAATTCGGTATTGATGTTCACGCTTTGTATCATAAAGATCATTTGTTTGATGATCGAAGCGTAGAAGGGCAACCATTGAATCAAACATACAAAAAAAAAATAGTTGCTCTTTCTAATGGAATCTCAGACCCTCCAGAACAATCAGTAGATTATTTAGCTAAACCATCAAAAAAAGATCTAAAAGAAATTGGTAAGCTCTATAAGCAAATAAAGAAGTTAGAAACAAAAGATTTAGAAAAAGCAAGGAGTTTAGTTAAGATTTTGCATAACAAACTTCAACCTGAAATGTATAAAATATTACAATACCTAAACGATCGACATAGCTATGATTATTACGATCTAAGTCGAAGCAAAACTTTACAAAAAGCAAGGATACACGATATAGATAGTAAAAATATACTTATAACAAATAGCAAAGAACGTTTAACTCATAGAAGCTATAATCATAAAACATTTGACTTTGACATTCATACTAAAAATAAGAAGGAACTAAAGCAACTAGAAGAGAAGTACAATAAATCACTTGCTTCGTTGATTAAACAATCAAGAAAGCAAGAAACCTCTAGTTTGAATGAGTCTATTAAATGGACTATAGGACGACTACGTGATGTCCGTCTTCATCTTTATGTCGTAAGAAACGTGGATCGTGTTTCTAGTATTGACCTGCGCGAGTTTTGTGAAAAATATGCTCCAAGAATAGGGGAAAATCCGCAACGACTCTATCGGTCGTTTCAATTGACACTGGCAGATCATTTAAAAACGTCGGGGACTAACTTCAGTGAACGGCAATCTATTGATAAAGAATATCAAGAATTAAAGAAAACGGATAGTGAAATAACCTGGAATGAATCGAAGAAGAAGATAACCGAACTCTGTTCTAAAATATTTCAGGTACTTGAACATAATGGCTTGATAGAAGCTAACGCCTATAAGTACAAAAATGACTTAGAAAATGCTGTTCCTGAAATTTCAAAAGAACGAAGTGAGTATGTAAAATTAGGAATAAAAGATTTGAGGAAAACAAAAAAGAAATTATATGATGAGATTATTACGGCGTATCAAAACGGGTATATAGACACTCCAAGCTTTAAAGAAAATTTACGAGATTTACTAGAAGTTCGTTACCAAATTGCAATGAAAAAAGGGTTGAAACGAAATGTTTTTATCCTAATGACAAAAGCGGAAAATTCAGTCGCAACAAAAAGCTATAATTATTACGATCTCAGCACAAGCAATACGTTAAAAAAAGCAGGTATACATAACATAGATAGTAAGATGATTCTCAGTAAGGAAAATGAATACACATTAAATGAACAAGATCAAGAATATCTTACAAAAAATGAGCAAGAATTGGAACAAGAATTAGCTGATTTGAAAAATCTGAAGAATACACTTGATAAACAATCAAGTGAACAAACAGATCCTCGGCTGAAAAAGCAAATGGAAGTGGGATTAGCTGAATTAACAGCTCAAATAGAGGACACTTCTCTTCATCATCGTGTATTGCGAGATATAAACGGATTTGTTGGTATTGACCTCCAAGAGTTTTGTGAAAAATATGCTCGAAGAGTAGGGGAAGATCCACGAAAATTACATTATATGTTTCAAAAAAAAGCAGTAGAAACATTAAAAACGTATAATGGAAATGTTGAAGAAACAAAGTCAGAATTAAAATTTGTTGCTGAGAGCTACGAGAGCATAAAACAGGATGATAAAAAAAAATACTGGAAGAAAGCGAATAGGGAGATAAACACCCTTATTTCAAAAATAAACAATGTATTTGAAACGGATAAGTTAACCGAAAATCAACACTTACAGGAACCACGATTATCTGTGGAAGAAGGACAATCAAGTAGAAGTAGTTTATTGGATAAAAAAGATGATGCAACTCCAGAAGAAACAAATTTAAATTTAGAAGTGATAAATCCTATATTAGTCAGCAAGATAGAAGGAAAAACAGGCAGTTTAGATCAACATACCTCTCAAACCAAAAAAACAGGTGGCATGCCTTTGTTTAGACCTACATATTTGAATAATATCGGTGACTTGCAAAACAACCCAATATATCAAAAAAAAGCTAGACAATTAAGTAATGAAGTGGGGAATAATGGCAAGTTTAATAACGGAGAAGTGGAGAATGGAAAGGTAGATAACGGTAGGTTGAGTAATAGTCAGAAAAAAGAACTGAGAGGAATTTTAGGAAACTGCGGCACACAGGAGGTCAAAATGCATTCTACAGCATCTCCAAATCTTGTAAGCCGGATAAATAATCCTAAGGGCGCCGTTGGGTACGACAGATAAGTAATCAATAAACCAGAACATTTAACTTTTTAACTTCGTTGAGGAATGATAAGAAATTGATGTTGGTTATGAGAGATAGAATAATTGGGACAGAAAGAAGAAAAGTTTCTTTCTGTCTTTTTTTGGTAGGTTTTGCCATGACGGAACATGTTTTGTAGGTTGAAATAATAAAAATAAGCGGTTGGGTCCTTGACAATTCACACTCTCTTTCCGGAGGTGGGAATTTAAATAAGGGCAGTTCATGTAATCAACAGGGTGATGTTCAACGCTTAAGAGAGCTTTTGGAGAAAAGGCGTGAATCAAGTTCGAGTCTGCAATCAACGTCAAGGATCGCAGGCTCCACAAGTCCTGTAAGGAAGATAACAGAACATAATGAAATTACTGAATACGGTAGTAGATAAGTAATCAGAACTATAAGAGTCATCAACGTAAAAATCAGCGCCATCATTTCAATTTTAGAAATGATGGCGCTGAGTGGATCATTAACTATGTTTATATCGCTTATTTACTTTGGGCTCTTTCTTTTGATACCACACATATAGGATAAAAAGTCCGATACAAAGAACGAACAAAATCGATCCGATGATAAAACCTTGAGGTAAGTAACTAAAAGTGACGGTATGTTTGCCTGCAGGTAGTTTGATCATTACAAAGGCATCTTTGAAGTTTTCGACTTTGACTGCCTTTCCATCGATTTTTGCGGACCAGCCAGCATCATAAGGGATCGTTGTGACTAGCATTCTTTCTTCGGATGTGTTGACAGTACCAGTGGCTGTTCGGCCGGTCGTTTTCATAGCAACACCATTTTCTTTGATTTGATTCATTGCTGCTTGATAAGCAACAACATCAAGTCCAAGAACTTTAGGTTCCATAAAGCTAACCTCTTTTGTGCCATAAAAACTAGCAGAGAAAGTAACTGTTGTGTCTTGAGGATAATATCCTAGATCATAATATTGTCCAGAAATACTGATCTGAGTCTTTCGTGACACACCGTTGACAGTAATCGTGGCGGTAGAACTTTCTAATTGGGCATAGTTAGTAGGGAACAAACTGAGATAAGCTTGTGTGTTTGCTGGTACACGCACTTCCCAAGTGAGCGTTTTGGGCTGGTTATTCGTGGTTTCAGAATAAGTCACCCCGGTAGACGTCTTGTTTACTGTGACGTTTTGTTGGCTTTTCAAAGTTGGTGTGTAGAAAGTAAAATACCGCTCATTTAAATCAGCCAGCCGATTGATCAAATTGGTTTGACTCGTGAGATTGTCAGTTAATGGTTGTTCCACGTGATTAATATCTAATGGTGCTGTAAAAGCTAGCGGTAAAGCATTTAGGTTTTTATAGAGTGTATAGTCACCGCTCTGACTTTCTTTCACAAAGCCATATTTGCTAAAGCTACTGTCGTTTTTAGCAATATTATATTTTATTCCTGTAAACCCATCCATCAATAACGTATTGTTTGCGTAGCGGATATTAAGATTTGTTCCTCTTGAACGAAAGCCTAACGAATCTAGATAAGCAGAAGAGTTCCTGTTTCTAATAGAAGAAAACAAACTGATACCACTATAGCCATAGTTAATGGAATCATTAGGAGAAATCGGATCAAGATTTTCTAATCGATAAAAAGTATCCGATTCTTTTTTTGTCTGGTCAACAAGTGACTTGATGCTAGGAGCAGGATCAGTATATAAGCTTCGTGAAGCATAATTCCAATCGTCTAATATCCCATGAATCATACTATTCGTATTGACACTTGCTTCTCCTGTCATCAGTAACAGTAACAATAAGCTAAGGTATTTAATGGGCTGTTTTGGTTGCTGGAAAAAGCCAATTGTTAATGCGTAAAGACTCAAGAAAACAATCGTTAAGACAAACGATGTCGTTGTAATATAAGAGTAACTATTATTAGGCTTAAGGCCCCATGCGATAGCAAAAACTGCTGCTAAAATGATGATGATACTTAGGAGTAAGCCTTGATCCTCTTTAGTTATTCGTTCCCATCCTTTGGCCGCTAACAAAAGGACGAGAAAAGAAAACAAATAGGAATAGCGGAACAAAAACATATTAGGCGCATGCATACCATGCCAAAAGAGGTTGAGTGGTACAAGATAGAAACTAGCAATCAATAAAGCAAATAAACTACCATACAAAAGTTTGTTCTTTAAGTTGATTTTTCGACTAGCAAAATAAAATAGACATAAAACTAATGGAAACAAACCAGCATAAATAAAAGGAATGGAGCCATATTTGGTTGTGTCATAGACACCGATCATGTTTTTCATGACGATATCCAAATATGAGGTAGCTTCGGTTTTTAGTGTAGTGATCTGTGTTAATGTTTCGCCATTTGATCGGAGATCCAAGACTGCTGGAAGAATAATGATCATTGATGCTCCACCAGCTAATAAGGAAGTAATCCCATAAGGTACAATCGATTTTTTGTAGAGTGACCATTTTGTAAACAGCCTTGCCATAAAATAAAGAAAAGAAAAAATACCGATCATAAAGCCCATATAAAAACTGGATAAAAAGAGCAATAAGTAACTAACAAATAATAATGTTGGTCGTTTATAATCCATGACCCGATGGATACCCAAAATAATAAGTGGAAGATAAATAAACGCATCCAACCACATAATGATTTCAGAATGAGCGGTAATGAAAGAGATCGAAGCATAGCTAACACTTAAAGCCACTTGTCCCCAACGTGGAATTTTATACGTCCGCGCAAGGATCCAAAAAGATAATCCAGCAAACCCAACTTTAAGCAGAGTTAGAAAATATAAAGCATCAGGCATCATATTATTAGGAAACAAAAGAACAAGCGGAGTAAATAATCCGCCTAAGTAATATGAAATTAAAGATAAATAATTCAGACCTAATGAGGCGTTCCAAGTATAAAAAATACTTTGCTTTCCTAATAACATGTTCCGAAAGCTTGCATGGAAATTTGAAAATTGAGAAAATGCATCACTTGCAAGAATGCTTCGGCTACTTCCTGGATAAATTCCGATACTTAAGTAAACTAACGCAAGTATCAAAAAAGGGATCAGAAAACTAGCAAAAGCATAACGACCATTTTCTTTTAAAAAAAGTTTGATTTTTGTTTTCATTGATTCATTCACCAAATTTCTATGAAATATGAAGTTATCTCTAGTTTATCATATTCATATTTTTAACTACATGAAAAGACTTGGCATTTCCAAAAAAATAAAAAAACAATAATAAATAACGTTTATTTTGAAAATAAAAGGCAAAAAACTTATATAAACTGATTTTATAAATAATAAAATACCAGTTTTTAAAAGAATACATGTTTAATATTAAGGATTTGACAAAACCTAAAAAGCCTACAAATGATCGTTCATCCAGATCATTTGTAGGCTTTTCAACTAACTTCTTTTATGAAAAGTAAGGCATTATAATAAAAATAAAAACCGTTCACGCACCGAACGGTTCAAACTTCATTCAATTAAACGCGTGCAACTTTTCCTGACTTCAAAGCACGAGTTGACACCCAAACTTTTTTAGGTTTTCCGTCGATCATAACGCGAACTTTTTGTAAGTTAGGTTTAACAGTACGTTTTGTTGAGTTCATCGCATGAGAACGATTGTTTCCACTTTTTGTCTTGCGACCAGTAAAGTAACAAACTTTTGCCATGTAATTTTCCCCCTTTACCTCGATTTGGAGCGATAGAATAATTCAGCTCATACCAGAATAACATATCATATGAAGGGGTAATATGCAAGTGTCTTTTCATAGCAAGAATTGACAATCCATGGGAATAATTGTAAATTATACAGGACTAATTTTAAAATTTTCAGCGGTTTTTGAGTACTTTAGGGTAACTGCCTTTTATTTCGGGTGACGCTATGATAAAATATGATAGAAGAAAAATGGGAGTATTTTGCCCGTTAAGGAGGCTCATTCATGGCTGTAAAAATTCAAACGTCAGCTGGAACCATTGAAATTACCAATGATGTGATTGCAACAGTTGTTGGTGGCGCCGCAACAGATGTGTTCGGTGTTGTAGGAATGGCCAGCAAGAACCAAATAAAAGATAATATTACTGAAATTCTACGAAAAGAAAATTATTCTCGAGGAGTAGTTGTTCGCCAAGAAGCTAATGGGATCGCAGTAGATGTTTATACGATCATTAGTTATGGTACAAAAATTTCAGAAGTTTCTCGCAATGTCCAAGAAAAAGTAAAATACAACTTGGAGACATTACTAGGTGTAACAGCCAATTCTGTTAATGTTTTCGTCCAAGGTGTTCGTGTACTGCCAGACTAGGCAGAAGGCTTGCTGAATGATTCAGCAGTCGATCTGAAGGAGGATTATCTAGGTGAGTGTAACAGAAATCAGTGCAAGCCAATTCCAGGAAATGGTTCAGGCGGGCGCGAATCGTCTGCAAGTAAATGCAGAATATGTCAATTCGTTAAATGTATTCCCAGTTCCTGATGGAGATACAGGTACCAATATGAATTTATCTATGACAAGTGGAGCTAAAGCAGTTGCTGATTCTACTTCTGAAAAAGTAGGCGAGTTAGCAGCAATGTTATCAAAAGGCCTACTAATGGGAGCCAGAGGAAATTCAGGAGTTATTTTGTCTCAATTATTCCGAGGCTTTTCAAAGCAAATACCTGACGTGACAGTGTTAAACGCTGCAGATTTAGCTGCGGCTTTTACGCATGGCGTTGAGACAGCTTATAAAGCAGTCATGAAGCCTGTTGAAGGAACCATTTTGACAGTAGCCCGTGAAGCTGCAAAAGCAGGAGAAAAGAAAGCTAAAACAAGTGACGACGTTGTTGAAGTGATGACGGCTGTGGTAAAAGGTGGGAAACGTGCCTTAGCGAAAACACCTGATTTGTTACCAGTGTTAAAAGAAGTCGGTGTCGTCGATAGTGGCGGTCAAGGTTTGCTATTTGTATATGAAGGCTTCTTAAGTGCCTTGAATGGTGAGTTCAAAATGACAGAAGTCTATGAACCATCACCAGCTGAAATGGATGAAATGGTCAATGCTGAGCATCATCGCAGTGTCCAAGGTCAATTAGCAACAGAAGATATCCATTATGGTTACTGTACAGAAATCATGGTAAAAATCGGTGAAGGACCAACCGTCGATAGCCAATTTGACTATGAAGAATTTCGTAATTACTTAGATGGAATCGGTGATTCATTATTGGTTGTTAATGATGATGAGATCATTAAGGTCCACGTGCATACCGAAAATCCAGGTGAAGTATTAAATTATGGACAAAAATTTGGTTCATTAGTAAAAATCAAAGTCGACAACATGCGTTTACAGCATGAAACGATTTTAGAACACGATGAGCAAGCGAAGCCACAAAAAGCAGCTCGTACACCTTATGGGATCGTAGCGATTGCAGCCGGTAAAGGAGTGCAAGAGTTATTTGAAAGTTTAGGAGCAAACTACGTCATTAGTGGTGGACAAACGATGAACCCAAGTACGGAAGATATCGTTAAAGCGATCAAGGAAGTCAATGCGGATAAAGTCATCGTATTACCAAACAATAAAAATATCTTCATGGCTGCGGATCAAGCGGCTGAAGTAGCAGATATCCCAGTAGCGGTCGTACCATCAAAAACGATCTCTCAAGGATTAACTGCGATGCTTTCATTTAATGATCAAGTATCGTTGGAAGAAAACAAAGCGACTATGACAGAAATGCTTGCAAGTGTCGTTAGTGGGCAAATTACTCATGCGATTCGTGACACAACCATTGATGGTGTGAAAATTACTGAGGGCGATTTCTTAGGGATGATTGATGGGAAAATCGTTATCTCAGATTCTGACATGATGGCAACTTCATTCGCTACCTTAGAAAAAATGATCACTGAAGAAACAGAAATTGTGACGATTTTAGCAGGTGAAGGTGGTTCGGTTCATCAAGCAGAAGAATTATCAGCTAAATTAGTTGAACAATATCCAGATTTAGAAATTGAAATTCATCAAGGCGATCAACCGGTTTATCCGTATTTATTCTCTGCAGAATAGAAAAGGACAATCCTTTTCGCCTGAACGAACGTTAAAAGAACGGGGGCTGTACCAGGTTGTTGGTGCAGCCCTATTTCTAAGGAATGGATTGATAGTGAAACATACGGTAAAGGAGGGTGAAATATGAGGTCTTTAAATGATCCAGTGACGATGTTAGCCGGTGTGGGAGCAAAAAGGGCGGATAGTCTTGCTAGTCTGGGAATCCAAACCATCGAAGACCTATTGACCTATTATCCTTTTCGCTATGAAGACATTCAAGAAAGAAATTTAAATGAAATACTTGATCAAGAAAAAGTGACTTTAAAAGGCCTGGTTGTTTCACCACCAGTAATGAGTCGCTTTGGATACAAAAAGAATCGACTCCAATTTCGTATGATGCAGGATCATGCTGTTTTCAATGTTTCTTTTTTCAATCAACCATATTTGAAAGATAAAGTGATCTTATCCGAAGAAATTGCTGTCTATGGAAAATGGGATGCGAAACGGAAGTCATTAAATGGTATGAAAATTTTGGGTTCTCAAGCGGTGGATGATTTTTCTCCAATCTATCATGTCAATAAATCAATCCGTCAAACAACTTTAGTCGATTTGATTCGAAGAGGGTTCGAAGAGTATGGTGATTTGATCGAAGAGAATCTTCCCAATGGATTAGTTGAGAAATATCGACTGTTGGATCGGCCAACAGCTGTTAAGAGCATGCATTTTCCGAAAAATCATGAAGAAAACCATCAAGCAAAACGAAGAATTGTCTTTGAAGAATTCTTTTTATTTCAAATGCGACTTCAAGGGCTTAAAAAATCGGAAAAAGCAGAAACAAATGGCATTGAAATTTTATATGACATCCAGCGCTTGAAACAATTTATTCAAAAACTACCTTTTGAATTGACGGATGCCCAAAAAAGAGTCACGAATGAAATTTGTCGTGACTTAAGAAGTCCGCAACATATGCAACGCCTATTGCAAGGTGATGTAGGTAGCGGAAAGACGATTGTTGCAGCAATTGCCTTATATGCGGCGGTCACTGCAGGGTTTCAAGGCGCATTGATGGTACCAACTGAAATTTTGGCACAACAACACATGGAAAGCCTTCTTCAATTATTTGATGCGCAAGAAGTTAAACTTGCTCTGTTAACGGGTTCGACGAAAGCCAAAGAACGAAGAGAACTACTCGAATTGCTGGAACAAGGAGAAATCGATATCGTTGTCGGTACCCATGCGTTGATTCAAGAAGGAGTCGAATTTCAACACTTAGGTTTAGTTATTACGGATGAACAACATCGTTTTGGTGTGAATCAGCGAAAAGTACTCCGTGAAAAAGGCTGGCGTCCAGATGTTTTATTTATGACAGCCACACCAATTCCTCGGACTTTAGCGATTACTGCATACGGAGAAATGGATGTTTCGGTAATTGACGAACTTCCAGCTGGCCGGATTCCAATAGAGACGAGATGGGTTCGTACGCCACAATTAAATAGTGTGTTAGATTGGACATGGAAGGAACTGGCGAAAGGACATCAAATGTATGTCATTTGCCCGTTGATTGAAGAGTCAGAAGCATTAGACGTTAAAAATGCTGTTGAAATTTATGAAAAATTAAGTGCGCTTTTTGCGCCTCAGTATGAAGTCGGATTGTTACATGGTAAAATGAAGAACCAGGAAAAAGAAGCAATTATGGAAACATTTAAAGAAAACAAGATGCAAATCTTGGTTTCAACGACGGTCATCGAAGTGGGTGTAAATGTTCCGAATGCTACAGTCATGTTGATCATGGATGCTGATCGTTTTGGATTAGCACAGTTACATCAATTACGTGGACGTGTTGGACGTGGTAGTGATGCTTCTTATTGTGTATTGGTAGCTAATCCTAAAAATGAATTAGGGATTGAGCGAATGAAAATAATGACAGAAACGAACAATGGCTTTATTCTAAGTGAGAAAGATTTAGAGTTGCGTGGACCAGGAGAAGTATTTGGTTTTCGCCAATCAGGTTTACCGCAATTTGCAATTGCTGATCTTGTAACAGATAGTAATATATTAGAGGTAGCTCGTGATGAGGCACAAAAGCTATGGCAGTTAAAGGATTGGCAACTATTGCCAGAATACCAACATTTGGTCCGCAGTTTAGACTTGGAAAATCAAGATAATCGTTATTTTGATTAATAGACTGTGCTATACTTTATAGTGATGATAAAAAAGGAGTGGAAATAATGAAAATTGCCGTAGATGCAATGGGTGGAGATCACGCACCACAAGCCATTGTGGAAGGTGTGGCTTTAGCTCAAAAAGATTTCCCAGATGTGGAATTTATCCTTTATGGTAAGGAAAATGAAATAAGAAAATATCTAACAACAGAACACAATGTGACGATCATTCATACAGATGAAAAAATAGATAGTGATGATGAACCAGTTAAAGCCATTCGCCGTAAGAAGAATGCTTCGATGGTTTTGGCAGCACAAGCTGTCAAAAATGGTGAAGCAGACGCGATTTTTTCAGCGGGGAACACTGGCGCATTATTAGCAGCTGGACTCTTTATTGTTGGTCGTATCAAAAACATCGAACGCCCTGGTCTGATGTCTACTTTACCGGTAGTCGGTCAATCCAATGCAGGGTTTGATATGCTTGATCTAGGTGCAAATGCTGAAAATAAACCGGAACATTTATTACAATATGGAATCTTAGGCTCATTTTATGCAAGAAAAGTCCGAGGAATCGGTAGACCTCGAGTTGCTTTATTGAATAATGGGACGGAAGCAACAAAAGGAAGCGAATTAACTAAAAAAGCTTTCGAATTACTTCAAAATGAAACCAGTTTGAATTTTATTGGAAACGTTGAAGCGAGGGAACTATTGAACGGGGTAGCAGATGTTGTTGTAACCGATGGATTTACAGGCAATGCAGTATTGAAATCCATTGAGGGAACAGCAATGAATCTGATGGACCTTTTGAAAGCTGCCATTTTAAATGAAGGATTTAAAGGAAAAATGGGCGCACTATTGTTGAAAGATGGGTTACGTTCATTAAAATCAGAAATGGATTATTCAAAACATGGCGGAGCAGTTCTTTTTGGATTAAAGGCACCAGTCATCAAAACTCACGGTGCGACTGGACCAGATGCAGTGAGACATACCATCAGACAAATCCACACTATGTTGGAAACCAATGTGGTAGGGCAGTTAGTTGAACAATTCGAAAAACCTGCAGAATAATGTTTCTGGTTGCTCGTCGACGACCCTATAGAAAAAAAGGTGGACAATCTTAGAAAATGTCAGTAAAATTAGCCTTGGTGAAGGAAATCGGCAATTTTGATAATTGTTGGAGGTGAAAACATTGTCACGTGAAGAAGTATTTAATAAAGTAGCGAAAATTATTTCAAATCATTTTGAAATTGATACAGATAAAGTAACTGATGAATTAAATATCAAAGATGACCTAAAAGCTGACTCAATCAGCATCATGGAATTTGTTTTGGAACTTGAAGATGAGTTTGGAACAGAAATTTCTGACGAAGATGCAGAACAAATTGAAACAGTTGGTGGGGCAGTTGACTACATCAGCAATCATCTTAACTAATCATCAGCATGAAAGTGAGTAAAGATCAATCGGATCTTTACTCACTTTTTTTTAATTTTTCAAGTGATTTATCTTTATTTTAAATAGATTTTTCTG
Source organism: Enterococcus sp. DIV1421a (assembly GCF_051711025.1). Classification (NCBI taxonomy): domain Bacteria; kingdom Bacillati; phylum Bacillota; class Bacilli; order Lactobacillales; family Enterococcaceae; genus Enterococcus; species Enterococcus sp. DIV1421a. The sequence continues at coordinate 105,530 of NZ_JBIOLU010000001.1, forward strand.
ACAATTCTGGCAACTGACTGAAATTTTCTTGCATTGTAGAGGGGTTTTATATATAATTATTAATAATATATTGCACTATCCTTAGAATAACGCTTATTATAAAACGTTTTATTCTGTGGGATATCATTTTTTATTAAGAAAACTTCCAACCAGGGAGCAGAGAGGGGTATTCGATTGTCAGATAATCAACTATTAGATGTTCAGAACCTACATACAGGCTTCCGTCTTAAAGATGAGTATTACGATGCAGTAGATGACGTTTCTTTTACATTAGATAAAAACGAGATCTTAGCAATCGTTGGAGAATCTGGTTGCGGGAAAAGTACATTAGCGACTACTATTATGGGGTTACTTGATCCAAACAACACAAAGATCACAGGCGAAATTTTATATAATGATTTAAACTTGATTGAATTGAATGAAACTTTGTATAACAAAATCCGCGGGAATGATATTGGGATGATTTTCCAAGATCCGTTATCTGCGTTAAACCCTTTGATGCGTATTGAAGATCAAATTAAGGAAGGGTTATCTTATCATACCAAAATGAACGCTGAACAACGGCAAGCTCGTGCTTTGGAATTGTTGGAGCAAGTTGGGATTCCTAATCCTGCCAGAGTCGGACGACAATATCCCCATGAATTATCTGGGGGGATGAGACAGCGGGTAATCATCGCCATTGCGATTGCGTGTAAGCCACCGATTGTTATTGCGGATGAGCCAACGACAGCGCTAGATGTAACGATTCAAGCGCAAATCCTTGATTTATTAAAAGACTTACAAGAAGAAACCAAAACAGGAATCATTCTGATCACGCATGACTTAGGTGTCGTGGCAGAAATGGCTGATCGGGTAGCGGTAATGTATGGCGGTCAATTTGTTGAAGTAGCTGGGGTCAAAGAACTTTTTGAAAATCCTAAACACCCTTATACCCGTTCATTGTTGAACTCTATTCCTCAAGAGGGGAACCATGAAGCTGAGCTCCATGTGATTGAAGGCGTTGTTCCTTCTTTGAAAAATATGCCACGAACTGGTTGTCGTTTTGCTCCTCGGATTCCTTGGATTCCAGCCAGTGATCACGAAGAAAACCCTGTCCTTCATGAAATTGCTCCGAATCATTTGGTTCGTTGCTCTTGCTACAAACATTTCCACTTTAGAGACGAAAAAGGAGAGGTGTAGATGACAGAATTAATTACAATCAGCGATTTGAAAGTACACTATCCTATTCGTAGTGGATTCTTTAATCGAGTAACGGATCATGTATATGCAGTAGATGGTGTCGACTTCATTATTGAAAAAGGAAAAACGTATGGCTTAGTCGGAGAATCTGGTTCTGGTAAATCAACGACAGGGAAAGCAGTCGTTGGATTAGAAAAAGTGACTTCAGGACAAATCATTTATGAAGGTAAAGATGTCACTAAAAAAAGTAACCGACAAAAAATTGGCTATAACAAAGATGTTCAAATGATCTTCCAAGACTCAATGTCCAGCTTGAATCCTAAAAAGCGAGTATTGGATATTATTGCAGAACCGATCCGTAACTTTGAACGTTTGAGTGATCAAGAGGAAAAGAAAAAAGTGAAAAATCTACTGGATATCGTAGGGATGCCGGAAGATGCGCTGTATAAATATCCGCATGAGTTTTCAGGTGGACAGCGTCAACGTTTAGGGGTTGCACGTGCAGTTGCGACAAACCCAAAGCTCATCGTAGCAGATGAACCAGTTTCTGCATTGGATTTATCCGTTCAGGCGCAAGTATTAAATTTCATGAAACGAATCCAACAAGAATTTGGTTTAAGTTATTTATTTATTTCTCATGACTTGGGAGTCGTGAAACATATGTGTGATAATATCGCAATTATGTATAAAGGTCGATTCGTTGAAATTGGTACACGAGAAGATATTTATAATGATCCACGTCATATCTATACGAAACGTTTACTGTCTGCTATCCCTCGGATTGATGTCGAAAATCGGGAGTTACACAAAGAGAATCGACGAAGAGTGGAACGTGAGTACATCCAAAATCAAAAGGAGTACTACGATGCAACTGGTCGAGTGTACGATCTCCGTACGATCACACCGACGCATAAAGTAGCGTTGAAAGATGGAGGTGCCAGCTAATGTGGAAAACGATATTACGACGTGTATTATTAATGATCCCACAAGTTATTATTCTTAGTATTTTGATCTTTATGTTGGCAAAAGCGATGCCTGGAGATCCTTTTACCGGGTTGATCAACCCCAACCAAGATCCAGCAGTCATCGAGCAAATGAGACAGGCAGCTGGTTTGAATGATCCTTGGTATGTCCAGTATTTCCGATGGATCGGGAATGCGTTACAAGGAGACTTCGGTCAAAGTTTCTTATACAAACGTTCAGTTTCTGATTTGATTGGTGAGCGTATCGTCAATACTCTTTACTTGTCGATCTTAACAGTTATCATTACTTATTTGATTGCTGTACCACTAGGTATGTTGGCGGGCAGATACCAAAACTCATTTTTGGATAAAGCTGTTGTAATCTACAATTTCTTTAGTTTTGCTGTTCCGTTATTTATCTTTGGTTTGATTATGTTATTTGTATTTGGTTATCGTCTAGGTTGGTTCCCAACCAGCGGCTCCCAGACGTTAGGAATCCAAGGGGGCTTTTTCACCCAGTTGATTGATCGCATGAAATACATCATTTTACCATCGATCACTCAAGCCTTTTTAGCTACAGCTGTAACGATCCAGTATTTACGTAGCGAAGTCATTGATTCAAAATCTTTAGACTTTGTGCGAACTGCTCGTTCAAAAGGGGTACCAACCAATAAAGTATTTAGTCGTCATATTTTCCGAAACGCGGCATTGCCGATGGCTTCACAAATGGGTTATGAAATTACTTCCTTAATTGCTGGTTCAGTAGTTATTGAAAAGATTTTTGGCTACCCAGGAGTCGGTAAATTGTTTATTGATTCGATTGGACAACGTGACTATACAGTTATTACCTCCTTAGTATTGATTTTAGGAATTGCGACGTTGATCGGAACCTTGCTTTCAGATATCATCATGAGCATTGTTGATCCACGTATCCGTATCCAATAAAATTCAATCAGAAAGGAGAAAAGACAAATGAGTGATAAAAAGAAAGACGTTGTGCAAGAAAGTATCCCGCCAATGGGGTTACGAATGATTGCCCGTGAATTTAAAAAAGATAAAATCGCTATTTTTTCATTAGGCTTACTCGTTATTTTATTGTTAGTTATCTTTATCGGTGCGTTATTTACAGACCAAGATAAAGTAATGTATGTCAGCATCTTTGATAAATATGCAGCTCCAGGTGCTATTTCTACCGAGGGGACAAAATTTATTTTAGGAGCAGATGAAGGTGGTCGGGATGTTTTAGGACAACTGATTATCGGTGCAAGAAACTCCGTCACCATTGGTTTTGCAATCACAGTCATCACTTCGATTATCGGGGTTGGACTAGGGATCATTTCTGGGTTTTATGGGGGGATCATCGATAACATTTTGATGCGTATCGTTGACTTCATTATGATTTTACCGATTATGTTGATTATTATCGTATTTGTATCGATTATCTCTAGATATAATGTTTGGTCGTTCATCTTCATTATGAGTGCATTTTATTGGGTTGCTAAAGCTCGATTATTCAGAAGTAAAACTTTATCAGAAGCAAGGCGTGATTATGTGAGTGCTTCAAAAACAATGGGAACAAGTGATTTTAAAATCATGTTCCGTGAAATCATGCCTAACTTAAGTTCATTGATCATTACCAACTTAACGATGAACTTTGCAGCAAATATTGGGATCGAGACCACTTTGACTTTCTTAGGGTTTGGCTTACCAGCAAATGTTCCTAGTTTAGGAACACTAATCGGTTATGCCAGCAACGGTGAGGTTTTAGTGAATCGACAATGGATCTGGTTACCTGCGTCAATTCTAATTTTAGTATTGATGTTGAGTATAAACTATGTTGGACAAGCGTTTAAGCGTTCTGCCGATGCACGCCAACGATTAGGATAAAGAAGAAAGCAAAGGGGGAAATAAGGAATGAAGAAATCAATTTTAGGCGTTGTTACACTTTTTTCAGTAATGGCATTAGCTGCTTGTGGAAGCGGCGGAGGTTCTAACTCTTCTGGGAGTTCAGCAAATAACGGTGAGAAGAAGGAATTAACATTTCCAATCTCAACGAAAAATGATAAAGATGCAATAAAAGATGGCGAATTGGAGGCTGCAGTAGCAACCGATAGTCAATTCAAAGGATTGTTCCAATGGGAATTTTATCAAGATTCTTACGATGCAGCATTTATGGCACCTTCTCATGAAGCACTATTTACAAATGATGCGGACTTCAAGATCACAAATGATGGTGCAGCGAGTTTAGATTTAGACCAAGAGACGAAAAAAGCAACGATCAAAGTAAAAGACAATGTAAAATGGTCAGATGGTAAAGATGTAACCGCAGATGACGTGATTTTCCCTTATGAAATTATCGGTAACAAGGATTATACAGGTATCCGTTATGATGATAACTTCCGAAACATCGTTGGGATGGAAGAATACCATAGCGGTAGCGCTCCGACAATCTCAGGTATCAAAAAAGTGGACAATAAGACAGTTGAAATCGAATATAAAAAAGTGGAACCAAGTATGCTTCAATCAGGTGGTGGGATTTGGGCATATGCAGCTCCAAAACACACACTTGAAGGTGTAGCAATCAAAGACATGGAATCAAGTGATCAAGTACGTAAAAATCCAGTGACTTTTGGTCCATATTACATGAGTAATATCGTTGCAGGAGAATCAGTAGAGTATCTACCAAATGAATATTACTGGAATGGCAAACCACAATTGAAAAAAATCACGATGAAATCATTGCCGATTGCTAGTGCAACAGAAGCTTTGAACTCAAAACTTTATGACATGATTTTCCAAATGCCTACAGATACGTATGACACATATAAAGATGTCTCAGGTTACACAAACTTAGGACGTGAACAAACATCATACACTTACTTAGGCTTCAAATTAGGTAAATGGAATGCTGAAAAGAGCAGTGTTGAATACGATCCAAATTCTAAAATGGCAGATAAATCATTGCGACAAGCAATGGGTTATGCATTAGATAACGATGCAGTAGGGGAACGTTTCTATGCAGGGTTAAGAAGCAATGCTACTTCATTGATTCCTCCTGTATTTGAATCATTCCACGATGACGATCTAAAAGGATTTACGCAAGATATCGATAAAGCAAACAAATTATTGGATGATGCTGGCTATAAAGATGTAGATGGTGATGGGTTACGTGAAGATAAAGACGGGAATAAATTAACGATCAACTTTGCTTCAATGTCAGGTGGCGAAACAGCGCAACCATTATCTGATTACTATGTGCAACAATGGAAAAAAATCGGCTTAGATGTGAAATACACGACTGGACGTTTAATCGAATTTAACTCATTCTACGATAAATTAGAAAATGACGATCCTGAAATTGATGTATATCAAGCAGCTTGGAGTACAGGAACTGATCCAAATCCAAACGGACTATGGGGACCAAATGCAGCATTCAACTACACTCGTTTTGAATCAGAAGAAAATACGAAATTGATCAATGATATCAATTCAAGTGAAGCATTTGATGCAGATTACCAAAAAGAAGCATATAAAAAATGGCAAGCATATGCATTTGAAGAAGCTTTCGCAATTCCAACATTGTTCCGTAATGAAGTACTACCAGTAAGCGATCGTACTAAAGATTGGGATTGGTCATATGATGCACCAAATCCATGGGCGAAAGTAACGGTAACAGCAGAATCACGTTCTTAAAATAAGGACATACATGCCGTTTAGCGAAAGTAATGAATGAATCTGGCAATGAGAAAGACCTCCCAAACACGGAAACGGTTTGGGAGGTCTTTTCGTATAGCTGGCAACTTTTGAATACTATTTATCAAATCAATCAAATAATCAGCTAATAAATTCTTTAATCGAAAAAATCATTGGATCCTTGAGGTTTATTAAACCTTTACTTACCTTTTGTCGGAACCATTTCAAATTTAGACAAAAACCAGTATAATAAGGAAGTATTGAAAAAATATCCATAAAGGAATGTGAAAAATGGACAATCAGCTGACAAATGAATTAAAAGAAAAGTATACTATCGTTTTTCACGATCTCAATCTACTTGAACAAGCTTTTACCCATTCATCCTATGTGAATGAGCATCGCAACCTTCAACTATCAGATAACGAACGATTAGAATTTTTAGGAGATGCCGTATTAGAATTAATGGTTTCAGAATATTTATATCGTTTATATCCAGATATCCCAGAAGGTAAATTAACAAAGACACGTGCGGCGATCGTTCGTGAAGATAGTTTATCCAAGTTTGCCAAAGAATGTGGATTTGATAAATATATCATGTTAGGTAAAGGAGAAGAAAATTCTGGGGGAAGAACCAGACCAGCTCTTCTTTGTGACTTATTTGAAGCCTTTCTAGGTGCTTTGTACCTTGATCAAGGGTTTGAAGCAGCCCATGCCTTTCTTCAAACAGTTGTCTTTCCAAAAGTCAAAGCAGGTGCTTTTTCACATGAGATGGATCATAAAACGAAGTTGCAAGAAGTGTTGCAAAAATCAGGTGATGTATTTATTGAATACCGATTAATAAAAGAGGAAGGTCCGGCACATGAACGGATTTTTTGGATCGAAGTCTATGTAGATGACAAGTTGATTGGGACTGGGCAAGGAAAATCGAAAAAACTAGCAGAACAAGCTGCTGCAGAAAATGCACTGGCAGCACTGTAAAAGTAAGTGAGGGAACGCTTCGTGTATTTAAAACGAATTGAAATAGCTGGATTTAAATCCTTTGCAGATAAAACAGTGATTGATTTTGAAAATAGTGTGACAGCCGTCGTTGGACCAAATGGGAGTGGCAAAAGTAATATCACTGAAGCAATCCGCTGGGTTTTAGGCGAGCAATCTGCTAAGAGCCTTCGAGGTGGGAAAATGCCCGATATTATTTTCGCTGGTTCAGACTCTCGTAAGCCTTTGAATGTGGCAGAAGTTACAGTACTTTTGGATAATTCCGATCATTATTTACCATTGGATTATCAAGAAATCAGCGTGACTCGTCGCTATCGACGAACAGGCGAAAGTGATTTTTTTATCAATAAACAACCTTGTCGATTGAAAGACATACAAGAACTGTTCTTAGATTCAGGTTTAGGAAAAGAATCGTTTTCGATCATTTCACAAGGGAAAGTAGAAGCAATTTTTAGTAGTAAGCCAGAAGACCGTCGAGGAATATTTGAAGAAGCAGCAGGTGTATTAAAATATAAACAACGCAAGAAAAAAGCGGAACAAAAGTTATTTGAAACAGAAGATAATCTTAGTCGAGTGCAAGACATTATTTACGAGTTGCAAGAGCAATTAACACCTCTAGCTGAGCAAAGTGAAATCGCTAAGAAATTTTTGCAGTTAAAAGAAGAATTAACCCAAACGGATATAGCGTTGATGATTACAGAGATCAACGTAGCGAAAAAAGAGTGGGAAGAAAAACAAACTCAGCTGACACAATTCAATCAAGAGCTGACAAAATTAGCGACACATATCCAATCGCAAGAAGCCGTACTATCAGAAAAAAGAAAGCAAAACGCCAAAAAAGACCGTCAAATTGAAAAAGGGCAACAAAGTCTGTTGGCATTGTCTGAAAGATTAAAACAAGCAGAAGGGCAAAAAGATGTCTTAATAGAGCGGACAAAGCATACACAAAAGAGTACGCAAGAATATCAGGCTTCTTTGGCCGAGGCGCAAAAGAAAGTAGCGCATTTTGAGGAACTTCAGGAAAAATTGACAAAAGAAACAACTGAAAAAGAAACAGAAATCCAAGAAGCACAACAACAGTTGATGAAGACACAACAAGAATTGGAAAAATATCAAAAATCAACGAAGGAATTATTATCTGAATTACGAGATCAATATGTTGATTTGATGCAAGAACAAGCGAATGTCGGAAATGAATTGAAATATCTTGAACGTCAATATTTACAAGAAACGTCCAAAAGTAAACAAACATTAGCGAAGCAATCAGAAGTAGAAGCCTCTGTCTTGGCGTTATCCGCTCAAAAACAGGAACTATCTGAAAAACAAGCAAATCTTCAACAAGCTTTAGTTAAGAACCAACATGAGTTGGAAGAAGTTCAAACAAAAGGGAAAACAGTACAAACTAAATTAACCAATGAACAACCTAAAATGTACCAATTGATGAACCAAGTCCAACAATTAAAGGCGCGCCAAAAAAGTTTACAAGAAATCCAAGAAAACTATTTTGGTTTCTACCAGGGCGTTCGGTTAGTTTTACAACATAAACAACAATTATCTGGTATCGTAGGTGCAGTCGCTGAGTTGATTGATGTACCTAGCTCTTTTACCCTTGCAATCGAAACAGCTCTAGGTGGAGCAGCGCAACACGTCATTGTTGAAAACGAACACGATGCACGTCAAGCAATCACTTATTTGAAAAAGCAAAGAGGGGGTAGAGCGACCTTTTTACCGTTAACAACGATTAAACCTAGACAGTTACCTGCGCACGTTCTTTCGCAAGCAGCAGCGGTAGATGGGTTTTTAGGTATCGCAAGTGAACAAGTGACATTCCCTGCAGAAATTCAAACCGTGGTCCACAATTTATTGGGAACGATCTTATTAGCGAAGGATCTAACTAGTGCCAATGCTATTGCTCAGACCATACGATACCAATACCGAGTAGTGTCTCTGGAAGGAGACGTGATGAATGCTGGTGGTTCCATGACGGGTGGAGCAAATAAACGGGGGAATCAAGGCAGTCTCTTCTCTCAAAATCAAGAATTGAAACAGCTGACAGCAGAATATGAACAAGCAGATCAGCAGTTGCAAAATCAAGAAAAAATTGTTCAAGAACTACAAACCAAAGTCGCTGACTTGAGCCAAAAACAAGAAAAGTTGCGTACGCAAAATGAACAATTGCGGTTTGAAGAGCAGGAAATAACGAATCAACTGCAAAATATCACGAATGACTTAGCACGCTTTGAAAAAGAAAAGCAACTCTCAAACTTTGAAACGAGAGAATTGCAACAATTCATCGAAACATATCAAAAACAACAAGCAGAGTTAACGGCAAGACAAAAGGAAATCGAACAACAACGACAACAAATCGATGAAGAGATCAAATCACTGAACCAAGAAAGTGATCAAATGGAAGAAAAACGATCACAAGTCCAAGCACGAAAAGCACAGGAACAAGCAGATTTAGCTGTCTTGAAAGAGCAATTCAATCATTTACAGATCCAATTACGTGGAGCACGTGTTCAAAAAAATGAAGCACTTGAACGTCAGACAAGTTTAGAGCAACAATTAGCAACATTGACTGCAGATTTTTCTGATCATGAAATCACTGAAGAAAGTTTAGCGAGCCAAATCACGGAACTTGCGCAACAGCGTGAAGAACTGCAAGCAGAACTAGTGGCAGTGAAGGAACAACGAGAACGTACGCAAAAAGAAATCGATCAGCTTGAAACAGTACTTGCTGAAAAAAACCAACAACAAAAGCAACAGCTAACAGAACAATCGAAACTGGAAGTGCAAAAAGACCGTGCAGAAATGTTGTTGGATCATCAGCTGAGCTATTTGCAAACGGAATACCAAATCAGCTTTGAAAAAGCTGTCACTGATTACCAGCCAACTTCCGATATTGTAAGTAGTCGCACGAAAGTAGCAGTCTTAAAAGAGCAGATCGCAGACCTTGGACCAGTGAATATCCGTTCGATTGAGCAATTTGAGCAAGTGAATGAACGACATACGTTTTTAGCCACACAACGTGATGATTTGTTATCTGCAAAGAACCAATTGTTTGAAACAATGGAAGAAATGGATGCTGAAGTACGGGCTCGCTTTAAAGAAGTCTTTGAAGCAATCAGGCAAGAGTTTAAAGTAGTCTTTCCTAATATGTTTGGTGGCGGTCGCGCAGAATTGGTATTGACTGACCCATCGGATCTATTAAAAACAGGGATCGAAATCGAAGTGCAACCACCGGGCAAGAAATTACAAAGTCTGAGCTTGCTTTCTGGCGGAGAAAGAGCATTAACTGCTATCGCCTTGCTGTTTTCAATCATCCGAGTTTGTCCTGTTCCATTTTGTATTTTAGACGAAGTAGAAGCTGCGTTAGATGAAGCAAATGTGAAAAGATTCGGACGTTATTTAAGTGATTTCCAAGATGACACTCAATTCATCGTGGTCACACACCGAAAAGGTACCATGGTAGCTGCCGATGTTTTATATGGAGTAACCATGCAAGAATCAGGTGTTTCAAAAATTGTGTCTGTCCGTATGGAAGATATCAATGAAGAAGGAAAAATGGAAACGAAGGTGTAAGGAAATAAATGATTAAATTAATTGCGATCGACTTAGACGGTACATTATTGAATGAAGAAAAACAAATTTCAGATGAGAATAAGCAAGCTTTAGCGAAAGCAAAAGAAAAAGGTGTTAAGATCGTTTTATGTACTGGTCGTCCCTTAGCAGCAATGGCTCATTATTTGCAAGAGTTAGGATTAGTGGACGAAGGGGATTATAGCATCACCTTCAATGGTGGTCTTGTTCAAAAAAATGATACAGGAGAAATCATTGAGAAAAAAGTGATGGAAGTTGCTGATATCCATCGTTTATATGATCTTGCGCAAAAATTGGCATTGCCCTTAGATGTATTATCAGATCATGTGGTTTTACAATTACCGACTGCACCAGGGAAGAAATCTTTATACAACACATTAAATAAATTATTGCAATTTCAACCGGCAAATTTAGCAGATCTGACAGACGAGTTTGTGTTGAATAAAGCAGTTATTGCCTATCCGCAAGCGGAATTAGATCCTAAGATCAAAGAAATACCAGCCGAATTTCATGAACGTTATGAAATCATCAAGACCCGCAGTATGCTTTTAGAATTTATGCCAAAAGGTGTGACAAAAGCTTATGGTATTTCTTTACTAGCAAAAGATTTAGGTTTAGAACCAGCTGAGATCATGGCAATTGGGGATGAAGAAAACGATTTGCCGATGATTGAATACGCTGGAATGGGTGTTGCCATGGCAAATGCCGTCCCATTTGTTAAAGAAGCAGCGAATTATGTTACGTCAAGTAACTTAGAACATGGTGTAGCCAAAGTTATCGAAAAATTTGTTTTAGATTAGGGGGGATCGTATGGGCTTTTTTGATAAAATCAAGCGTGCTTTTACTGGTGAACAACAAGAACCAGAAGAAGTCGAAGTACAAGAGAAATATGATAAAGGGTTAGAAAAAACCAGAAAAACATTTGGCGAACGAATGAATGAATTGTTTGCTAATTTTCGGACAGTAGACGAAGACTTTTTTGAAGAATTAGAAGAAACACTGATTGGTGCGGATGTTGGGTTTGATACGGCTATTCAGATTTCTGAAGCGTTGCGTCAAGAAGTAAAACTGAGAAACGCAAAGAAACCAGCTGAGATCCAAAATGCAATCATTGAAAAATTAGTGGATTTATATGAACAAGAAGGAATCAACGAAGTTAATGAATTAAATCTACAAGAAGAAGGATTAACAGTTATTTTGTTTGTCGGGGTAAACGGTGTTGGAAAAACAACCAGTATCGGAAAACTAGCCCACCAATACAAAAATGAAGGGAAAAAAGTGCTGCTGGCAGCAGCCGATACTTTCCGAGCAGGTGCGATTGACCAATTAGTGGTTTGGGGCGAACGTGCTGGTGTCGAAGTGGTTCGGGGAAATGCTGGTGGCGACCCAGCAGCAGTTGTGTATGATGCGATGGAACGTGCGAAAAATGAACAGGCAGATGTGTTGTTAGTAGATACAGCTGGACGTTTACAAAACAAAGTCAACTTGATGAATGAGTTGGAAAAAATCAAACGTGTCATTCAACGAGAATTACCAGATGCACCTCATGAAACATTACTTGTACTAGATGCGACTACTGGTCAAAATGCAATGGTACAAGCAAAACAATTTAAAGAAACAACTGATGTCACTGGGCTCGTTTTAACCAAACTAGATGGTACAGCCAAAGGTGGGATCGTGTTAGCCATCCGTAATGAACTTCACTTACCGGTGAAATTGGTAGGGCTTGGCGAAGGAATCGATGATCTTGAACCATTTGAACCTAATGATTTTGTTATTGGTTTATTTAAAGGATTGTTGAAAGAAGAGTAAGCAGTTATTCTTTTTATCAGCAAGAAGAGCATTTAGCTAAAAAATTGAATCTTTTTAGCTAGATGCTTTTTCTTATAGAAAGGTAACGGTAATTCTACATATAATGATGGTATTAGTAAGGTATGGGAGTGAACCAACCCAACCGACGAAGTAAGCGTACATAAAATTGGACAGGCTTTTTTTATATTTTGAAACAATTTCATTCTTTTTCTGGCTATTTTTTACTATAATTAGAGGCATACGAACTGGAGGATAATCAACATGAATTTTAAACAATTACTAAAACATCCTAGTTCACGTCCATTTATCGATCAAGCACGTTTTGGTGTAGAACGAGAAGGACAGCGAGTGAACCTTACAGGAGATCTAACACGTACTGATCATCCAAGTGTTTTTGGCGATCGTACGTTTCATCCATATATACAGACAGACTTTAGTGAAACACAAATTGAATTAATTACACCAGTCACCGATTCGATCCATGAGCTTTTCCAATATATGTCAGCCATTTATGATGTTGCTGCTCGCTCAATTCCTGAAAATGAAATGATCTGGCCTTTAAGTATGCCACCAGCATTGCCAGCAAAAGATGAAGACATCATGATTGCAAAATTAGCAAATTTTGAAGATGTGTTATATCGCCGCTATTTAGCTAAAGAATATGGGAAAAGAAAGCAAATGGTTAGTGGTATCCATTTTAATTTTGAATTTGGAGATGATTTGCTTCGATCGTTGTTTGTGCAACAAACAGAGTTTTCGGAGTTTGCTGCTTTTAAAACAGAGCTATATTTGAAAACTGCGCGCAATTTTCTGCGCTATCGGTGGTTGATTACCTATTTTTATGGGGCATCACCATTAAGTGAAGCAAACTATTTCATTGATAAACCAGCTCCTAATGAGCCAGTTCGAAGTATTCGGAATAGTTCGTATGGTTATACGAATCATCCAAATGTCAAAGTTTCGTATGCTTCAATGGAGCAATATTTGTTCGACATTGAAAAGATGGTTGAAGAAGGAAAACTATCAGAAGAAAAAGAATTTTATACGCCACTTCGTTTTCGTGGTGGTAAACGGGTAGCAGATTTAGCTAAAACGGGTGTGCGTTATATCGAATTAAGAAATATCGATTTAAATCCCAATGCACGTTTAGGAATTGATCAAGAACAAGTTCGTTTCTTACAGTTATTTTTAACTTATATGTTATGGACGGAAGAAAAAGAAGCAGCTGATCAATGGGTAGAAGAAGGAACTAGAAAAAATGAAATCGTCTCTCTTGAACATCCTCTAAATCAAACCGAGTTTATCGAGGAAGGCCGTTATCTTTTAACTGATATGAAGAAAATGGCGCTCGAACTTGAGCAACTAGAGGCACTACCATTGATTGAAAAAATGTTAGAAGAACTGGAACGTCCAAGTGAAACATTAGCAGGAACAATCTATCAAGCAGCAAAAGAAAGTAGTCAACATCAGTTTGCTACCTCTTTGGGTCTTTCTTACTATCAAAAAGCGCATGAACGTCCGTATCAACTCGCAGGATTTAGAGAGATGGAGTTGTCTACGCAAATCTTGTTATTTGATGCGATCCAAAAAGGTATTGAAGTGAAAGTGATTGACGAATCGGATCAATTTTTGCGGTTACAGCATCACGATCATATTGAGTACGTGAAAAATGCAAATATGACAAGTAAAGATAGCTATATCGTTCCCTTGATCATGGAAAATAAAACGGTCACTAAAAAAGTCTTGAAAGAAGCCGGCTATCGTGTGCCAAACGGAGCCGAGTTTACGACAATGGAGGAAGCAGTCAAAGCCTATCCAAGATTTGCAAACAAAGCATTTGTCATTAAACCTAAATCAACGAACTATGGACTGGGCATCACGATTTTTAAAGAAGGCGCTGATTTAGCGGACTATCAAGCAGGACTTGCGATTGCCTTTAGCGAAGATCGTTCGATTTTAGTAGAAGAATTTATGCCAGGCACGGAATATCGCTTCTTTGTGATTGATGGCAAAGTCAAAGCAATCATGCTTCGTAAACCTGCGAATGTCGTCGGAGATGGACAACGTACAGTTGCTGAATTGGTCGCTGAAAAGAATCTTGATCCTTTAAGAGGCACAAATCATCGAGCACCTTTAGAGCTAATTCAATTAGGAGAATTAGAGCAACTGATGTTAAAAGAACAAGGTCTTACCGTTTCTTCTGTTCCCCAGAAAGATCAGGTTGTTTATCTACGAGAAAATTCTAATATTAGTACAGGTGGCGATTCGATTGATGTCACAGACGAATTTTCTGAAAGTTATAAGCAGATAGCTGTTTCTGCAGTTGAAGCTTTAGGCGCAAAAATTAGTGGAATCGATTTGATTATTCCGGACAAAGAGGTAGCACCGGAAAACAGCGCTACTGCTTATGGGATTATCGAAGCTAACTTTAATCCAGCAATGCATATGCACGTGTACCCATTTGCAGGTAAAGGGAGAAGATTGACTTTAGACGTGTTGCATTTATTGTATCCTGAACTTAATATCCTGACTCAAAATTAATCACATTATGGCAAAACTCACTAGTTAAAAATATCCCATAGAATCCAGAAAATAAGGGTGTTATTTTCGGATTTTATGGGTTTTTTTATGCATCGGGTTGCTAAGTACACGATTTATTTTTAAAAGTCATATGTAAAAAGTTAGTGTCATCTGTTTTTCTTAGTGATTTGTTTTTTAATTTTTTTAAAAATAAGTGTGAAATCAAAAAAAAAACAAAAAAAACTGAATCTAGTTTAATGATACGCTTTTTTTGTTCAATCAGGACAGTATAAAAATACCCAATGTGTGAAAAAAGAAAGTGAGTGAAATAAATGAAAAAAAGTACTTTTTTAATCAGCACTGGCTTGTTGGCTTCTTTTTTATTAATTAATAATCCAAGGGTATACGCAGCAAGCACAACTACGACTCCGAGTCCAGCAACAGCTGAAACACCGATCAGTGCGCCACTTGAATTACCAACGAATGGTGGGAGTAATCCAACGCCACCAAGTAATACGAAAGATCCTGCCAGCTCATCTGATCCAGGGAATAAATCAAATAATCCTACGGTTGCCTTTGGGATTGCTTATGAACCAGGTACTTTTACAATCCCGTCAACAAAATTATTGGAAACTGGCTCTCAAACGATCCCTGTGACCATGCCGCAAAATTCTGGCACATTTGATGTCGGGGTCAAAGACAAAACTCGGGAAACTATGGGATGGTCTTTAAAAGCACAAGTTGTTTGGGATAATGGAGAAAAAGGAATGTCGATTCAAACTGCCCATACTGGAACTAATGCGAAGGTCAATACTGGAAATGGTCAGTTAGTGGACGCTCCAGCTGGTTCAGTTACTGCTGTGCCAAATGTTGAGATTACATCAGATGCTCAAGTTTTATTGATGTCAGGAACACAGGGATTTGTGCATAATGACACCTATGATTATGGATTAGGACAAGTGTCTCTTAAAATAGCAAATACAAAAACTACGCCAGCAGGGACACATACAGGACATGTCGAATGGAATCTATCGGTTGCTCCATAATTACCTTAAGAAGGGAAAGGACTTACTCTTTTCCTTTTTTTGATTATTGGCAGACCAAGCTTTTGATCAAAGAGCTGCTGATAATCAAAAAAAGGAAGGAAGAACGGTATTGTTAAAAAAAGTGCAATCAATCATCTTATTTCTTATGTTTATGTTTATTGGTACGTTGGATGTTCAGGCAGAAGAAATAATGGGAGGCTATACGATCGAACGTATTCCCAATGTGCATCAAATTGATACTAATTTAGGCTATTTTTATCTATGTGAGCAACCAGGTACACAAGATCAATTGGGTGTTAAATTGATCAATAGTTCAAATCAGGAGAAACTATTAACGATTAAAGTTACAAACGCAAATACCAATGTGAATGGTTTGTTAGATTATACAGGTACGATAAAAGACAACAAAGATTTGAAATTACCATTGACTTCGATCGTCAAAGCGACACAGTCAGAAGTCAAAGTACCAGCAAAGAGTGAAGTAAAGACCTCTCTTACGGTTACATTACCCAAAGAAAAATTTCCCGGTGTGGTCGTCGGAGGAATCGTGGTTTCTGAGAAAGCTGAAAAAACACCAAAAGACCAGAAAAAAGAAGTATCAATCGAAAATACGTATAACTACACATTAGGAGTAGTTTTAACCAACAATGCAAAAACCAAAATGAATCAACCTATTTCTGTTACTTTAGAAAAAGTCGCTCCGATTTTATCAAATGGAAGAAAAATCATTCAAGCAGATATTTTAAATCCTAACCCTTATATATTTGATCAAGCAACTGTTGCAGGTAAAATTCTTGAAAAAAATACAGATAAAGTCATCAAAGAGCAACAAAAAACAAATGTAAATATTGCACCTTATTCAGTCTATCCTTTTCAATTTGATTGGAAAAAGGATGAACTAAAAGCAGGGACATATGTTTTTACTGGTTCAGTTAAGGCAGGTGGCAAGGAATGGTTATTTAGCAAAGAATTTACGATCAATCCAACAACGGCTAATGATATCAATGAACAGTCGCTTTATCACGTTGTTGTTCCTCAATGGCTCCAAATTAGTTGGATCATTCTCTTTTTAGTCAATGTAGCTGGCATCAGTTATCTCATTATAAGATATAAGAAAAATTAATGAGTACTCATTCTATTTTTCGTTTATATCCATTTTTAGAAAAAATAGGAGTATGAATGATTTACTTTATGAACAGAAATAACATACTTTCAAAGGAGGAATCAAATAAGTATAAGTCTTATATTTATTTGATTGGAAGGAGTGAACAATTATGTATACGATACCGATTTTTATTATTTCAACGGGTATTCTCTTCATGGGCTTAGCCATTTACCTATTTTTAATGAATTATAAAAGAGTGATTATAGGAGAAGAAAATAAAACGATTCTTTATCTTAATACACTAATTCTTATTACTTCAATTTGTTTCATCTTATTAGGTATTGGTTACTTTTTCGTTGTGGCGAAACAATTATAAGTGAAGAGGAGCTGACTGATTTGAGAAAAATAAAATATGTTTCGATCATGATGATTTTGTTAGGAAATATGGTTTATTATGGACAATCAGGCTTTGCAGATAGCCAAACAGAGCAAACAGCGACTGCCGTTGAAAACAACGACTTGAAGCAAGTAGTAGAATCGCCAACGGGAGGAATTCATCAGGGAGTCTATCAACACATCAACTATCTATTGAATGATTCAGAACTAACGCTGTCAGGATTGTCAGACAATACCCAAGTCCCAGCCATCGTGATTAATTCTTCATTTTTAGATGCTATTCAACCAAATATAAAAAAACTAATCTTATCTCCACAATTTTTGAGAGATATCAACAAAAATGAAGTGCATTCTTTGACGGTATCTGCTGATCTTCCTTTCGCCCCTTGTATTGCTAGTGATCAGGGAAATAGTGTCAACTTGTCACAAGTATTTTTTAGAAATCAAACACTTAGAAATGTTGATTTTGGGCAGACTGATTTTAGTCAAGTGACTAATACAAGTGAAATGTTTAAAAACTGTGCGCAATTACAATCTGTAAAGATCAACAAACTTGATGCGACTAATCTATCAGGTATGTTTATGAATTGTCCGAATTTAACACAAGTGACAATCTTAGAAAATGAAATGCCAGAAGATTTGAGTGATATGTTTAATGATTGTCCACAGTTAACAAAAATTGAGGGAATCAACAATTGGAAGACAACCATGATTAAAAGTGTCAAAGGATTCGTCACTAATTGTCACGCATTAAAAAATTTAGATTTAAGTCATTGGCCAGTTTCATTGCAGAATCAATTGCAAGAACAACTAGCAAACAGTGTCATTTTAAAAGACCTAATGAATGAACATTCTATTGAGGGAAGTTACGTAGCGACATCGCCTGTAGATCAAATAACTTCCTCTGTTACAGCAGCAACCGGTACTGTATCGGAATGGCAATATCAGTTGACGCCACAAAAGGATCGTTATCTTTTAACGAAATACATTGGAAAGAGCCAAGAAATCGTTGTGCCTACAGTAATCAATGGAAAGCCGACTATTTTGAACAATATCAACACTGCAGTTTTCCCTAATTATAAATCGATTACCAGTTTTAAAATTGCTTCGGGGAATAAAGTACCAATTCAAACGACAGATTTAAGACATGCTTTTCAATTTTGGTCGAATTTAAAGGAAGTAGATTTGACGGGATTGGATGTTAGTACAGTGACAAACACAGGAGCGATGTTTGCTAATGATCCCCTTTTAACTAAAGCAAATCTGAGTGGTTGGGATACTTCCCATATTATAGATATGAATTATATGTTCAATGCAGATCGAAAATTACAAGAATTAGAACTAGCAAATTGGGATGTTCGTCAAGTAGTAAATATGGATCATATGTTTTCTTATTTATCTAGTGTAAAAAAATTAGATTTGAGCTCTTTTCAAACCGAAAAAGTAAAGATTATGAACAGCATGTTTCTTGGCATGAATGAGTTAAACTTATTAGATTTAAGACAATTTGATCTGACGAATGTCACTGATACTACTAATATCTTTACTACAGACAACAAGACCCCACTATTAGTTATTGCCAAAGATAATAAACTATTGAATTATAATTATCTTTCAAATAATCGGATAATCGCTGGTCCTACTTTTGATGCCAACGGGGGGACGTTTGAAGATAATAGTATAACAAAACACTATTTCCAATCTGTTGCGGTTTCTCCTACCGATCCTAAACTACAAATGGCAACACTTGATCAATTCAAAGCTACTCTAGTCGCTGAGAAACCAAATAGCATTTTTATCGGCTGGAACATAAAAGAAGGGGGCAGTGGAAATCAGGTGACAGACTTACTCAATACGACTTATCAAGCCATCTGGTCACCATTACCAGAAATGCCATCTCCTTCAGACAATATGAGACCGGGAACAACAAGTTCATTTGGACTTTCTTATATCCCTAAGAAATTTAGCTTTCTTGAAACACCATTAAAAGAATCAGGAGAGCAATATATTCCATTTATTAAACAAACTTCTTTTGATGTCGGTGTATGTGATGAGAGTCAAACTAATAATAGTTGGTCACTACAAGCGCAACTTGTTTGGGATAGCGCTCAGGAGATTCCAACAAGCTCGATCGTCCTAACTAACCAAGGTATCGTGAAGAAAAATATCAATGATGGAAATGCGCCATTTAATCCTAGTACGGACTTGGTTGATTGTGGTAGTGAAGTCCAAGGTACTATTTCACCAGAAATAAAAACGGATAGCCCAACCGTTATAATGAAAGCTACTCAAGCAATTCATACCTCTGTCTATAATTATGATTTAGGAAATGTCTCGCTCAAAATCACTGATGCAAAGGTAGCACAACCCGGAAATTATACGGGGCACGTTGAATGGAATTTAGTTAATGCCCCTTAAAATTGATTGAATAGTTATGAAGATCAAAAGAAATTAGCTATGGGATAACATAGGTGAAAGATTTTTTACTGAATGAGGTATGTTGTAGATTGAAAATAGTGTTCAACGCCAAAAAAAGAGAAGATACTTAAATTGCTTGTCAATTTTAGTATCTTCTCTTTTTTAGAGATTGTTTTGAGTATCATGCCTTTTATGGGGAATATGACAGTCAGCATAAGCTTAAAATAGTCGTTCCCAAAAGCTTTTTTTCTTCGGCTGTTCTTTTGGAGAAAGAGACTCTTGTTTGGGATATTTCTTTTCTACATCAATGACTGGCTCGTTGACCGCTTCTTTAGCAGCGACTAATAAACCAAAGCTATTGGGATCATCAGATACATAATCATTAACGATCGTAAAGCGTACATTTTGTTTGGTAGCAAGTTGGATATATTGATTCTGGATCGTTAAAGGTAGCGAGCCATTCAGAAGAACCGTAACATCGGGTTGTTTTTCGATTTCTTTGAGAAAGTTTTCTTTGTTTATAGGATCTTTCATCTCAGCTACAGTCATACTTAAATAGCAACGTTCACGGAATGTCCCCATATATTTATGTTGTTCCTCCGGATTAACTAATGGTGTACCATACATCCCCTTATCTAAGTGGCTTTGTACATCATCTTTTGACATCAAAATATCCTCCTTTTCATTGTATAGCTAATAAAAGTATAACATACAAACAATTGAAGTTTGAAAGGAAAAAAAGCGGTTGCTTTTGTTCATCTGTTCACTTAGAATAAGAATGAGAATCATTATCAATTACAGGAGGGGTTTGATGCGCTACGGTTGGCTCATAGGGTTGTTAGGTTTACTGACTATCAGCTCATTATTTATTGGTGTCTCAACGATTCAAGTAATTGATTTGCTTCAATTCAAAGGACAAAGCACGCAATTGTTTCTTGCCACTCGTCTGCCACGAACGGTTTGCCTGATCCTTGCAGGAGCAACTAGCAGTATTTGTGGCTTGATCATGCAACATTTGACGCAAAATAAATTTGTTTCGCCTACCACAGCTGGAACGATGGATAGTGCAAGATTGGGTATTTTAGTGGTGATGCTTTTTTTACCAAATGCACCGTTGCTTTTACGTTCATTTACCGCTTTTTTGTTTGCTTTTGGTGGGACACTTTTATTTCTTTTTTTGGCACAAACGTTACCTCAAAAGAATCAACTGATGTTACCATTGATCGGTGTCATGTTAGGTAATATCATCGGCTCCATTGCCACTTTTTTTGCTTATCAATTTCAATTGATCCAAAATATGTCTTCTTGGTTACAGGGGAATTTTGCCACGATTATACGTGGAAATTATGAATTGCTTTATGTAACCGTTCCATTATTAATCGTTATTTCTTTCTTTGCTTATCGATTTACGATTGTTGGATTGGGGGAGTCATTTGCGGTCAATTTAGGGATTGACTATAAAAAAATGCAGTTACTAGGGATCGGTCTCGTTTCTTTGGCTAGTGCGATTGTTTTGATCATGGTGGGAAGTATTCCATTTTTAGGGGTAATCATTCCAAATATCACAGCCCGTTTATATGGAGATCAAGTACATAAAACAATTGGTATTACTGCATTGTTGGGAAGTGTTTTCTTACTTTTTTGTGATATCGTTGCTCGCTTGGTGATCTACCCTTACGAAATCCCAGTAAGTGTGATCGTGGGGATCTTCGGGGCAATTATTTTTCTCTATTTGTTGGTTAGGAGGAAAAAATATGCTTAAAAAAAGGGGCGTATTCATTGGACTGTTGCTTCTTGTCCTCTTAGTGATTATGAGCTATTTAACGATCAACACTTATGGAAATTGGCAATTTGCTTGGGCCTTACGGAGTAAAAAAATCGTTGCTTTTTTACTTGTTGCGTTAGCCACCAGTAGTGCCACGATCAGTTTTCAGACAATTACCCAAAATCAGTTTTTGACACCCTCAGTATTAGGACTAGATTCTCTCTATGTCTTAGTTCAAACGGTCCTTTTCTTTATCGTTGGGGGTGTGACCATGCTTCAGCAAACAGGGACTGGCTTTTTTTTGACCAATATTGCGTTAATGGTTGGCTTGAGTCAATTACTCTTTTTCTTTTTACTAAAGAAAGGACAAACGAACTTGTTTTTGCTTTTGATGACTGGTGTCATCTTAGGGACTTTGTTCAGTAGTGTTAGTACATTTCTACAAGTGGTGATGGACCCAAACGAATATGATTTATTACAAGGAAAATTATTTGCTAGTTTTGGGAACATCCCTAGTCATTATCTAGTACCAGCAACTATATTGATTAGTGGTACATGGCTCTTTTTGTTTTATAAAAGTCGTTATTTAGATGTTTTTCATCTAGGGCAAGAGCAGGCAATCAATTTAGGAATCGATACAGAGCGATTTCAATTTTTAATCCTGTGCGGTGTCAGTCTTTTAACAGGGACAGCAACGGCATTAGTAGGACCATTAACTTTTTTAGGTTTTATTGTAGCGAATGTTAGTTATCGATTATTTGCGACTTATCGGCATCGAGAGTTGTTTTTAGGTAGTTTTTTGGTTGCGTTACTGTTTTTGGTGGGGGGACAACTGCTGGTTGAACAAATTTTTAAATGGAATACCACTGTCAGTGTCATCGTAGAATTTTCAGGAGGACTGTACTTTATGATCAAACTGATTCGAGAAAGGAAGACAATTGGATGATCGATTTAAAAAAGGTCAATAAAAGTTACCATGACAAACGGGTAGTCAAAGATGTCGATGTCTCTATCCATGACCAAAGATTAACGGCTTTTATTGGTCCCAATGGTGCTGGTAAATCAACGGTTTTATCCATGATTAGTCGTTTGATTGCGAAAGATACTGGGGAAATCTATCTTGATCATAATGAAGTGAAAGCCTGGCGATCAAAAGAATTAGCTCAAAAATTAGCCATTTTACGCCAATCAAATGGCATCAGTATGCAAATCACAGTGGAAGAATTGGTAGAATTTGGGCGCTTTCCTTATACAAAAGGCAAGCTAACTACAAAGGATCAACAAATCGTGGCGGAAGCTTTGCAACACTTAGGTTTAACCTCCTTAAAAAACCAGATGATCCATACGCTTTCGGGTGGGCAATTACAACGAGCTTATATAGCGATGGTGTTAGCCCAAGATACCGATTATATCTTACTTGATGAACCGTTAAATAATTTGGATATGAATTTTGCTGTTCAGATCATGCAAATTTTACAACACTTAGTTCGAGATTTAGGGAAAACGATCATTATTGTGCTTCATGATATCAATTTTGCAGCAAGCTATGCGGATGAGATCATTGCCATGAAAAATGGGGAACTGTTTATTCAAGGAGCCACCAATGAAATTATCCAAAAGAACATCTTAGATGAATTATATGAAATGGACATTCGAGTTTGCGAGATTGAAGGACGCAGATTCTGTCTTTATTTTTAAAATAGCAGAAGGAGAATCGGAATGAAAAAATTAGTTGTCAGTTTTTTATTAGTAGCAACAGTAGCGTTAGCAGCATGTGGTAGCAATGCGGGAAATACTACGACAAATACGAAAACCAGTGGCGGAGAAGTTCAATCTTCTTTGACCGTAAAAGACAGTAATGGTGAGAAAATTGAAGTTAAACAAAAACCTCAAAAAGTCGTCGTCTTTGATAATGGTTCTTTAGATACTTTGGATGCATTAGGAGTGGGGGATAAAGTCGTTGGTGCGGCCACGAAGAATTTACCAGACTATTTGGCAAAATATAAAGAAGTGGATTCCGCAGGCGGACTTAAAGAACCTGATTTAGAAAAAATCAACCAAATGCAACCTGATTTGATCATTATCTCAGGGAGACAAAGCGATTATCAAGAGGAATTAAACAAAATTGCGCCTACTTTATATTTAGCTGTTGATTCAAGCAAGCCATGGGAATCGATACAACAAAATGTTCAAACCTTAGGAAAGATTTTTGATCGAGAAGATCAAGCCGAGGCAGGACTTACCGATTTAACTAAAAAAATCAATGAGATAAAAGAAAAAACAAGTAATCTTGATCAAACTGCGTTAGTGACGTTAGTCAATGAAGGACAAATATCCGCCTATGGTTCAGGATCACGCTTCGGACTTGTTCATGATGTCTTTGGTTTTAAACAAGCAGATGAACATATTGAAGCTTCTACTCATGGACAAAGCGTCTCTTATGAATATGTATTAGACAAAAATCCTGGTATTCTTTTTGTGGTAGATCGTACGAAAGCGATCGGTGGCGATGACAGTAAGGATAATGTCGCTGCGAATGAGTTGATTGCACAAACGGATGCAGGTAAACATCATAAAGTGATTTCGCTACAGCCAGACGTTTGGTATCTAAGTGGTGGAGGCTTAGAATCCATGAAATTAATGATTGAAGATGTTGCTCAAGCCTTGAAATAAAGTAAAAATGAGATGGGACGATTGTTATCGGTCTCATTTTCTTTATATATAAAAAAATATTAGATTCTATAGATGGTGGAGTAATCTTTTTTATAGTCATAACGGGATGTGCTCATATTTATGTAAGCTTAGAACAACTATTTCTTTCTTGAGGAAAAAATTAATGAATATTATATCTTCAACTATGCTATATTTGTTAGCAACTCCCACTAATGAATCGAATAAAGTTTTTTAAATTATTCATCTTAATCTCTACATATGAAAGGAATTGAATTATATGGATGATTATCAACGTCGTTATGAGCTTTTAGCCCTGACCTTAGGGTTAAAACATAATACCAACTTATACTATAGAATGGAAGATGCTGTCAAAGAGCACAAGAGAGACGGTGATACTGGCACAGAGGACGAAGTGATGCTACTTTCTACCTACAAAAAAATGATTGAACAGGATACTGATGGGTTCTTTATTGATGAAAATAGGAAAGAACACATTCTTTCGTCATTAACAAAAACACTAGATTTTTGTAATGCACCAAGTACTACTGCATCGTTACAAATACTGGAAAGTCTTAAAACAAATGATCCTACGTCATTTTTGATTGTACCACTTGCCTATCCTCTTTATTCTGGTAAAGGACATTGTTCTGGATTAATAATATATAAACATGGAAATTGTTATGACGTAGTAATGGTTGATAAAGCGAAACTATTTAATCATCAATTTCCTGTTGGACTTGTAACCATCTATGCTGAAAGAATAGATCAGCTTAATCATGTACTTTATTTAAGTAATAAGTTTGCTCTACCAACGATACAACCTTTCGAAGAATTAAAGAAATTAGTTCACATATCAACAAAAAAGTGTGTTTCTAGGCTTAACGTTGATATGTCACTTCAAAATGTTGGAAACTGCATTGTTAACGAGGTAGAATCTACACTTAAAGTAGCTCTTTTTAACTGTCAAAAAAGTATTCTGTCATATTCTCATTCTAAACCAACATTGAGACCTAAATGGAACTCTTGCCCTAATTCAACTTTAGAGATGAGAAAACGATTTCTTAAGGCTTTGAAAACTAATAAACATGAACAAAATAAGTCTTTTGACTATATTTTTAACAATTATTATCTGAAGCGAAAAAATCATCCAAAAAATGTAAAATTACAACAGAAGATGATGAAATTAGAAAAAATACGAAGTCAAAGAAAAAATAATATATATAAAAAAATAAAATACATAGTTTTAAAAAGAAGATATAACAATATTTATAAAAGAAATTGGAGGCTTTATAAACGGAATAAAATTGTTGAAGAATTTAAAAAAGATTCTCGTATTGTAGGAATCAACAATGAACAAATGCCACCTTCTATACCTCAATTAAAAAAAATGGGAGATATTCTTACCTTACCTAGACAACAAAGAACTGAGCCTTCGTTACAATCATATGTTGTAAAGCAAGAGAAATACTTTTCTAGAACATAAGCTTGTTTAATAAAAGTACATTTTTTTTTAAGGAAGATTAATGGTTATGGATTTGTATATAGATATATATATTTAGAAGATTTAAATAGGAGAAAAAATGAGACTGTCAGAAAATAATCTGTCAGTCTCTCTTTTGGTTATAAAGCAAGCTATTAGTAGCATTTAGGGAAGTCTGTCTTCAACATAAATTCATTTTCGACTTCATAAGGATTAATTCTAGGTTGATGCTGGGTAAATAATCGTGTGAAAAATTTTTTTATCATCTCGTTCGCCTCCTATGGTGTTGATAAGGATAATAAACGAAACATAAATAAAACTTAAATTTTTATCCTTTTGTTTCAGCTAATGTTTGGTAATTTAAAATTGTCATCGTACGATAGAATTCAGCTGGTAAATGTGCCCACCGTTGTAATAATTGGGAAAAATAACTTTTTCCGGCTTTGATTTTATACTCACCGAGTACTAAGCCAAAAGACGGCATTAGTTTTTTTGATAATTGTTTAAATGTCGTGAGGGCTTGTTCTTTATCCTCGTTGACAAATAAGGTTTTTACTTCAATATAAGATCCTTCAATATTTTGGGTTTCTTCAATAAAATAGATTTTTTTCGTATATTCTCTCATAGGAACTCCTCCGATATCCATTGTATTTATTGGTTATTTCAACGATAACGAAAAGATGTTAATAAAACGTGAACAAAAAATTATTCTTTTTCAAGCAATGATTAAGGATTTTTTATTTTGAACTTTCCAGTCCTTTATTTTAGGCAGGTTTAAGAATTCTTTCGACGGAAGTAGTTGAAAGTTATAACAAATTTCGCTACAGTTAAGAAAACGAAAAAGCAAAAGGTGAGGATAGCGATGGAACAATTGATCAATCGAAATTTGGTTTTTGCGCAACATCAACGTATTGAAACAGAGCGCTTGATTTTACGCCCCGTTACATTAAATGATGCAAAAGACATGTATGACTATGCTCATGATGAAGAAACGACACGGTTTGTATTTCCAACACATCAATCCGTTGAAGATACGAAAAACAGCATCGCTAATTATTTTATGTCAGCACCTTTAGGGAAGTACGGTATTGAATTAAAAGAAAATCAACAATTCATCGGGACAATTGATTTAAGAGTACAAGAAAATGAAGATAACGCAGAGATCGGATATGCACTGAATAAGAACTATTGGGGAAGAGGATTTGTTCCAGAAGCGAGTCAAGCATTGATAAAATTAGGATTTGAAGAGTTAAACTTGGTCCGAATCTTTGCTTATCACGATGCAGAAAACCCTAAGTCGGGGCGTGTAATGGAAAAACTTGGGATGAAAAAAGAAGGAATCATCCCTGATGCAAGGCGTTTCAAAGGAAAAATCGTTTCAGTTGTCTTGCGAGGATTGACACGACAAGAATGGCAAGCAGGTAGAAGTTGATAAAGGTGTAGCATAAACAAGTTAGTTGCATCTGAGTTGTAAAATCATTAAGCTAAGTTTGAGGTGATAAGAATGGAATTATTACTAACAGATGAAGCAAAAGAAAAATTATTAGCACAACAAAATGAAGATGAACAGTTATTACTTGATATTGAAGACGGAGATGGTCCTTTTGCCGACAGTCGAGTAACTTGTCAGATTGATACATCCTTTCGTTTGATTCTCGTAAAGAAAGAGACAACAAAAGATTTGAGTTTATACTCTGTCAAAGTAGAAACAGCTGTTGGACCAATCTACATCAAAAAAAGTGCATTGATGTATCTAGATGATCCGACGACAATTGCAGTTGAACCGACTT
Organism: Enterococcus sp. DIV1421a; assembly: GCF_051711025.1. Taxonomy (NCBI): domain Bacteria; kingdom Bacillati; phylum Bacillota; class Bacilli; order Lactobacillales; family Enterococcaceae; genus Enterococcus; species Enterococcus sp. DIV1421a. The sequence continues at coordinate 132,965 of NZ_JBIOLU010000001.1, forward strand.
ATAAGAGTTTACAGTTAAAAGGCCCCAGTGGATTACTAAAAGGTAATCTTCAAATCATACATCACGAGTAGAAAATAGGAGACAGAAGGTAAGCGTATGGGAAACTTGGCAATTATCAGCGATTTACATGTAGATATCAATCAGTTTAGTGAACAAGAATGGCTGATTTTGTGGAAGGTTCTCACAGACAAAGGGATCACACGGCTTCACTTAGCAGGAGATGTGGCGAATAAAGTCGATCTTTGCCAAGCAGTTGTTGAATTTTTTGCCAAAAAAGGAATTCCTACAACGTTCAACTTTGGGAACCATGAATTGGCAGATGTTGAGGGAGAAGAAATGATGAATCATTTCCCGGATTCTCACTTTTTAAATGAACGATATCTGGCGTTGAATAAGCAGACAGTCCTACTTGGGATGAATGGTTGGTATGATTATCAATTCTCAGAATTAAAAGAAAATAAACAAATTCTGCGCATGAAGAACCTTTACTGGTATGATCGTTTTATTAAACGAGAGGGAAGTGACATTGAAGTCAACGCTCGAGTTCTGATAGCAATGAAAAAGTTACTAGACCAGTTAGAAGCAAAAAAACTGGACGTTATTTTAGCGACACATTTTGTTCCTAAAAAAGACTTTATTGTCTATCAAAACGCTCCATACGAACGCTGGAACAACTTAAATGCTTTTTTAGGTTCAGCTTCTTTTGGACAACTATTAGATCAATACGATAATATCAAACAGGTTGTTTTTGGACATACCCATCGTCGTTTTGAAGATAAAATCATTCATGGTACCCGCTATAGTTGCCGTCCTTTTGGCTATTATTATGAATGGCAATTGACGAGGGAGTTTGTACGAAAAAATCACTTGATCGATAGTTATCATCCCATGAAGTTACGCACGCTATTACGAAAACACGACCCAGAGTTTAATCGCTACCGCAATGAACATTTGTACGAAGAGTTTGCAAAAGCCATGACGACCATTTCTTATTAGAAGGGTTGTCATGGCTTTTTATTCCATTGTCAACGAGTAATATCATTTTTTGAAAATAGGGTTAGAACGGTCACGGTCTAACTATTTATTGCGGAGCTAGGCACTCGTTTATTTTTTCTTGTTGAGCACAATCGGATTATTGATTCACATTATCCCCTTTAGCGAATGAACTCATCTTTTGGCGTCCTTTTTTCGGTTCTTAGTCCGTTAGCTATCCTATTTTTTTCGTCAGTTATTTTTTCAAAAATATTGATCATATTTTTGGTATTGCCAGCTTTTGGATACTTACCCATTTTCGGATCTGCTATAATTGCTTTGTTTAACTGTATTGGTTTCTCTACTTTTGAAAGGTTACTAGAAGGCGTTTCTTTGAAGATTTCTTGAATTTCTGGATGATCGGCAAATATTTTTTTGTATATTTCATGTATTCTTTTTTTTTCTGTCGTTGTTAAAGGCGAATGTTCATCATTCGCTCGTTTTCTCAATTTGTAAATTTCAAAGAAATAATCAGGAAGAGGAGATTTTATGTATTTTGATTTGATCACAGTTAAAAAACGTTTTTGCATCTCCAAAGTGGACTCGGGAACATCACTCCATTTTAATTTTTTTTTACCTTGTGAAGCAAGAAGGTCATGGCGGCAATGTAAGAGCGCAGTTTTTGCAGTAGCTTCTATTTCTTTGACCACACAATTTCCTTCTTTTTGTTCATGCATCGTATAGTCTAGTGACGAAAAGCTGTTAGAAGAGGAATGGTCAATAATTCTGTACAGAATATCATAACAAGTTTCGAGTTTAGGATGATCTCTCTGTGCAAACAATTCTTTACAAAGGGGAGCCATTTTCTCCGAAGGAATTTTAACCATATTTACAGATGAGTTTGACAGGTGCTTCCTTTTATCCACTAGAATAATTCTATAGTTTTTCGTTTCTTTGTAGATGAGTGCTCCGGAAACATGACCACTTTTTTTATTTTTCTTTATACTATAAGATAAGGGTAAAAGAATAAAATCTCGAGGATCATTTGAAATCATCCGCTTTAAAGTATGAAAAAGTTGTGTGTGACGAGTAAAAGAATAGAAATCCTTGCTTCGGTTGAGTGACTGAATCATTTTTAATTTGTCTTGCTTACGTACAAAAAATTCTTGTTCATCTTGTTGGATCATTTTAATATAAATAGAAAATAAAAGTGGGTAATTCACTTTATCATCTTCCGGAGACCATCTATTATTTTTCTTTAATGATAAAGAAAGAGCAAATATATCAAGATGTCGTTGAAGCTCTGTTTCGTAAGGCATAGGAGTTCCTCCATTTATAAAATAAATAGTAAAGTCTGCAATTTATTTTGCGTTCTTTGCATAGTATGACATAGGTTAAAAGAGGACAGAAATCAATTTTTTCTCCAAATAAAAAAACTTGGAATCGAAGTGATTCCAAGTTTTTTTGATAAATTAAGCCATAAATAAGAATTTGTATAAGAAGACAGCAACGATACCAGCACAAATCGGTGCAACAACAGGTACCCATGCATAACCCCATTGTGATGAACCTTTATGTTTTAATGGTAACAATGCGTGGACTAAACGTGGTGCGAAGTCACGTGCTGGGTTCAAACCAGGTCCAGTAGGTCCGCCGAGAGAAGCAACTAACGTCCATACTAAGAAACCAAGAGCTAAGTGTGCTGTACCAAGATTGTCTTGGAAGAAAGGTGCTTTAGTAATTCCTAGTGCACCAAAGAATAAAACAAATGATCCAAAGAATTCATTAACAAAACCATTGAATTTAGAACCAACACTGTTGATTGTTGAGAAAGTACCTAATACATGGTTTACATCGTCTGTTTGATCATAATAAGGTTTGTAGCAAGCTACAACGATCAATTGTCCAATTGCGGCACCAATCAATTGAGCAGCAATATAAGGTAATACTTCAGCCCATGGGAATAAACCATTTGAGGCAAGAGCAATTGTGAACGCTGGGTTAATATGATTTCCACTGATACCACCAAAAATCATTGCTGGCATCATTACACCACAGCCATAACCTACAGCGATCAACATCCAGTCACTTCCATAACCTTTTGTTCCTTTTAAATCTACGTTTGCTACAGCACCATTCCCAAGAATGATTAATAAAGCTGTACCGATCATTTCCGCCACAAGACGGGTCATAAGTGAATAATCCATATATACCTCCAAAATTTATAAAAATGCAAAAAAAAAGAAACAACAACACAATAGGTGTAGTGCTTCGCATCCGACGTTTTTATTGGTCATAAATAAGTGCAGATAAAAAAATGATTTCTATGTATAAAAGAAATCTGACCAACTTCCAAAACAACGTATGGAACTTTCCCACAAAACACCAACCTTAATTATAAATATACCAAAAAAAAACGATTATATTTTTCAAATATTGTACTTTAGAAACAGCACAATTTGAAAATTTCAGAAAAATATTGTTAGTAAAATGAAAGCTAACAATAAGGAGTGTTTCATAGATGAAATTTTTTCAAGAATTTTTTATTATCCTCTTTTTCTCAGTTTTAGGTGAAGGAACTCGTGTATTGTTCCATTTACCAATTCCTGGAAGTATCCTAGGTATCTTATTTTTGTTCCTAGCTTTTGAGATGCGACTAGTAAAGCCTGAGCATTTAGGAGGAACAGGTGATTTTTTATTAAATAATTTAACGATTTTATTCGTCCCGGCAGGGGTAGGTTTACTTGACTATTTTGGTGATATTGCGACAATTTGGCCTATTTTATTAGGTGCGGTAGTGATCTGTTCGATCGTAACGATGGTCGTAGCAGGCAAAACGGCAGAAGTAGTAGAAAAAATGTTACAATCTGTTCAATTGAAACAAACAAGTAGCCAAAAGTTGCAGAAAATCAAAAGGAAGGAGCAACAAATTGACTGAATTTATTCGTAACCCATTATTTGGATTAAGCTTAACGTTAGGTGTCTACGTATTATCAGATAAATTTTTACGCAAGTATAAATTGCCAATTATCAATCCGTTGGTATTGTCTATTTTAGTGATCATTCTTTTTCTTCATTTTTCTGGAATCAGTTACCAGGATTATAATGTGGGTGGGAATTTTTTGACCATGATGATTACGCCAGCAACAGTTGCATTAGCTATTCCCTTATATAAAAATTTTCATTTGTTAAAAGAAAATTTTTTCCCAGTCATTGCGGCAATCTTAGCGGGGATCGTAGCTAATTGCTTAGTCAGTGTGGGTATTGGCTATTTATTTACATTAAAAAAAGCGATGGTCATTTCTCTGCTACCTAAATCAGTGACAACAGCGATATCTGTTGATCTTTCTCATACGATGGGAGGAATCAATGCGGTCACGCTTGCAATTGTTGTTTCTACTGGTATCTTTGGGTCGTTGATCGCTACTCATATCTTTCGTCTTTTTAAGATCAGCAGTCCGATTGCTAAGGGGGTTGCTTTAGGAAGTACCTCTCATGCGATTGGTACAGCAAAGGCAATCGAATTGGGTGAGATCGAAGGGATTATTTCAGGCTTAGCCATTGGCGTCAATGGCATGCTGACCGTCTTTTTATTACCATTATTATTTCAGTTTTTTACTAACCTGTTTTGATGTTGTTTCCCAGGATTTATGCTACAATGAAAAAAACGTTCTAGCATAAAGGAGTGGTAAAAGTTGTATTTGTCATCTGAATATTTAAAACGATTTGATAAAGACCTTTATTATAAAATTCTCCTGCTGGAAAGTTTCGAGGATCATCAGTGGCACACGATTGCTGAACTGGCACAAACAGTCCAATTAGATGCAAGAAGTGTCGCTAAGTACTTAAACGAATTAACAAAAAATTACCATCAGTTCAACGAGAGCTCTCAAACATTGTTTATGAAAACCCCTCGTTCTGGCTATTCCTTTTATGATACGCTTGATTCTATCGAACATGAGCGTTTTTTGATTTTTCTCGTGCAAAGTACGCTGAAATACCAGCTATTGCACGATATTTTTTTTGAAGAGTTTCATACGATCTATCAATTTGCTCAAAAACAATATATCAGCGAATCAACTGCGCGTCGAAAGATCAACGAGTGGAGAGAACAATTAAAAAATTACGGGATTTATTTACAACGTGGGACTTATGTGGTGCAAGGAGAAGAAGAAATCATCCGGCTTTACCTTCACATGACGTTTTGGCAGTTGTTTCGTGGGAAAATTTGGCCTTTTGTAACGATTTCACAATTAGATGTGAAAAAAATTGCTGAACAAATCATGGCTTTTTTCAATGTTCACCTTAATGAGATCAAAAAAAGAAGACTAGAGTATATGTTAGGAGCTTTCTTCTTGCGTAAATCTCAGAAGCATTACGTATCGTTAAACGAACGAAAGCGACAACTGATTACTGATAATCCTATGTTTCAAAAATTTTGTCATTGGATGCAACCAGTGTTTCCTAACTATTTTCAAAATGAAGAAGAATTAGGTGCGTTATTTTTAGTTTTGATGACACGAGAAGAGTACTATACGGATGAAGACATCCGAGAAGAAATGTTTGCTTTCCATCGAAGGAGACAAACACCACCCTACCATGCACTTTATGAAGCAAAAGAAGCATTAGCTCTCTATCAAGTGGAACAAGGATTGTCAGAAGAACCCTTAACAAAAGAAGCTGAAACCTATCTTTTTAGTAGTCATTTATTTGCCTATCTTTTTCCAGAAGCTAAGGAAACCATTGATGGGAACGATAGTGACTTTATAAATCATTTGATGATCGAAAATAGTGAAATTATCCAGTGGCTCGATTTGTTTTTTGAGACCGAGCAAAAAGTGGATCAGCTAGCATTTCAAAATACGTCTTTTTTGATGGGGCGGTATTTAACGGTTTTAAAGACAATGGGTGCATTTACACCAAAGTTACCGCAGATCACGATTCTTTTGATGACAGATTTCCCTCTGTTTGAAGAGCAGTTGTTAATAGAAGACTTACATCGTTTTTTTCGAAATGTTTATTGTTTGAAATTTTTACCAACAGATTATCGGGGACGAGAAGTTGATTTATTACTTTCAACGAGCAAAGTGCATCGTAAGCCATGGTCTGATTTAGAATACTTTATCGTGACTGGAGAGTTACAGTTAAACGATTATATCCAATTGTACCAAAAATTTGTGTTGATCCAAGACCGAAAAGACAAAGAAAGGAACGAAATAAATGACATTTGAAGAAATTTTACCAGCATTAAAAAAAGGGAATAAAGTAATTCGAAAAGGTTGGAGTGGTTTTGAATTGTATGTCGTTCTTGTTTCAGGAGAAGAATTTGACGGTTGTCCCGTTACCCCTTACTTTTTAATCAAAACAAGTGACGAAGGATTTTCCAGTTTTGCGCCTACAGTCTGTGACATTTTAGCTGAAGATTGGATCATTGTGGAATGAAAAATAGATACAGTGATCTAACAGAGAAAGTTGTTTTTGTCACTGGAGCAGCTTCAGGTATCGGACAGGCACAAGCTAAAGCCTTTTTAGAACAAGGTTCGCGGGTGTTTGGTTTTGATCAGCAATTAGGCCGAATGGACGATCTATCCCAGCAATTTTCTGAAACCTTTGCTTATTTTTTAGGTGATATCACGAATCATTCTTTGTTAAAAAAGGCGGTTGAACAGTGTCACGAAACGTTTGGAAAAGTTGCGATCTTGCTGAATACAGCAGGAATTTTAGATGAGTACCAGCCATTGTTGGAAACAGATGAAGCTTTATGGGATCGAGTGTTTGCTGTTAATGTCAAGAGTATGTTTCAGCTAACGCACTTGATCCTTCCAGATATGCTTGAGGAAGAAAAGGGGATAATCATCAATATGGCATCAATTGCTGGCTTTGTCGGTGGTGGGGGCGGGATTGCCTATACCAGCGCAAAGCATGCAATTGTTGGCTTTACGAAGCAATTAGCATTAGATTATGCTTCTAAAGGTATTTGTATCAAAGGAATTGCACCAGGCGCGATTCAAACACCTATGAATGCAGCTGATTTTGCAGGAAATGGTGAGATGGCAGAATGGGTGGCGAATAAAACACCTGTTAAACGGTGGGCGCAACCAGAGGAAGTTGCTGAATTAACGTTGTTCTTGGCGACCCCTCAAGCAAGCTATATCCAAGGGACGATCATTCCAATCGACGGTGGTTGGTTATTAAAATGATTTTGTCTTTTTTATTGTTTTCAGATAAGCTATGATTAGCGAATTTATTCGCACTACGGCACTTCAGTTGGAAGTCAATTCCCATCCTTTGGTCGTAGTTATTACCAAGAGTTGAGAGAGACGAGATCTTTTGTGGCATTTTTGACCACAAGGATGATCGATTGTATCACGACCTTGTAAAGGAGAAAGAATATGGATCAAAAGAAAATTCGTTCTACTAATCGTTTTACCACAGCAGAAATTGCTCGAATGGCACTTGTAACAGGCTTATATGTGGCAGTTACATTCGTGTTGTCAGTTATCAGTTTTGGTGCCATTCAAATACGTCTTTCCGAAATGTTCAATTATTTGTCGCTCTATAATAAAAAGTATATTTTGGCTATCACGCTAGGTGTGGCTCTAGCCAATCTTTCCTCACCACTGGGATGGATTGATGTCGTAGTTGGTAGTATCAGCACCTTACTCGTCTTATTGATCAACTATGAGATAACGAAACGAGTGAAAAACATGAAAATAAAAATGGCGATTACAGCTTTGATCTTTGCATTTTCTATGTTTACAGTTGCTGGGCAATTAAAGCTATTCTATCAATTACCGTTTTTCTTCACTTGGGGAACCGTTGCTTTGGGCGTGCTAGCTTCCATGCTAGTGGGAGGAGTCATCATTTATTGGATCGGTAAAAAAGTGGATCTAAAAAAATAAGCGATGAGTTAGCTAAGATTTAAAAAATAGAAGATAAAAAAGCTTACGATTGAAAGCTTTCAGATTATAGACAAACCTTATGTAAAAATGAGGTTTGTCTTTTTTATAGGTCTATTTTCAAAAACAAAAGAAAAAGTGGTCTGTTTTTCTTTAGAAAAACACTCCTTCTATAAAACAAAGAATTTAAATGAGGTTTGTTATTTTTACAGAAATTTAATTTATATTAATATTATTGTGTAGCTTTTTTGGTGTTGTAAAAAAATATTTTATCATTTCTAAAATGTTATTATAATGACACCGTTTTATCATCATTCTTTTTGGATAATATAATGTATGAATTCCCATTAGGGGTTATCATTGTATTGTAAACGCTTGCAATACAATAAATGAATGGAGCAGAACAAATGAAAAAAGAAATTGGTAGGTCCTCTAAAAGTATTTATGCTTTATTTTTCGCAATTCTTTTATGTTTAGGTATATTTTCTCCCACGGCATCAATAGTAGTAGCAGCTGATGAAATTGCTGTGCCAGAAGCAACTTCAATAGAAGTGGTGAAAAATGCGAAATGGGTCGCATTAGAACAGGAACTAGCTACACCTCAATATCAAGTAGCTTCGAAGGCCAATCCTGAAAGCACGGCACAATATATACTTAACAAATATGAGGGAGCAGAAGCCTTCGCTGCTGGGTTAGGTCAACGTATACAAAATGGTGGCTGGAATGTATATTATAATACAGCTTCGGGCAAACAAACTGCTCGTACCGCTTATAATGGTATGTATGTTGCTGCTGCAGGAACCGGTAGCCTTGCTACGGCTTTAGCTAAATTTAGTACTTCTGCTGGATCAGTAGTTATTGGAGCTGCAGCTCTTTTAGCAGGTATAGCAATGGGTAAGCTTACCCTTTACTCAAAAGATTGCAGAGATAAAATTGACAACCATGGAAATACCGGTACTGCTCGGATTACACTTACTGAATCAAGATGGTCTTCTAAATATGATAACCGTTGGTAAATTGATCATTTAAACTAAAATACAATCTCTGTTAAATTTATTGATATAATAAATGAGTATAGAGATTGTATTTAGTACATGAGGAGGTGGGAGATGAAATCCCTGGGTTTTCTAAGAATTTGTCAATTTATTCTCTTAGCTCTAAGTCTTTTTTTAGCTATGAAACACCATGCATCATTCGCTTTGTTTCTATGGGCACTATCTAGTGTACTGAGTTTCACTATCCCCCAAAAATATCGATCCCTTTTTCGGTCACCTTACAAAGGATTATTCTTTCCAGTATGGATTGAAAATATTATGGAGTTAGTAATAACAATAGGTGTACTGCTATTGATGAGCTTTCTTTCATGATATAGAAATAAATACGTTGATTTGGAAATATAGTTGCCGCTTGGTAAGGGGCAACAATTATTTAGTTACTACAAAGAATGCTTAAACGTCTCTAATTTTATGTTGGAGGCGTTTTTTTCTGGCGATAGATCCTTCCAAAATTTAAAGTAGTGATCTGTTAGTTCAATGCTACTGATAGTATCCTAATGTACATGGTGTTCACGAATCAACTGTATAGCAACGTATTAAGAATTAAGAATCAGAAATTTTTACAAAATATAATTTATATCAGATTGAAGACAAACCTTATGTAAAAATAAGGTTTGTCTTTTTTATAGGTCTATTTTCAAAAACAAAAGAAAAATTTGTCTTCTTTTCTTTAGAAAAATACTCTTTTTTCGCTTGATATTTTTTGATTTAGCTTTTTCATATTTAGACAAGCAAAAGTAAGCCCGATTTTCATGTGTATTTTTACAATTCCTATTTGATTGGTATAACGTAATCCATGAAATTCTTTTGTGGTGCTGAATATTCGTTCAATCGTTTCTTCTCTTTTTTTATAGAGATCTTTAAACTTACTTTGTTTTGAAAGCATAGGGTACAGCTCCAATTTATCGTTCTGTTTTAACGTATAAAAAAGACAAAACACTATAAATAAGCACTTTGTCTATAGTCTGAAAGCTTACGATTGTAAGCTTTTTTTATTTATCAACAATTCAAGGAATTTAGGTAATGTCACAATCAGTTTGAATCAGTGACGATTTTATTTTAAAAAATTTTTCGTAAAGGAATACAACGTAGTAGTTGTTTTGTCTAGTTATTTATCCATACTAAACAACTGAAGTCGAGACAAACGTTTTTTTAGAAACAGACCTACCGAAGCGGCAGCAATCGATTTGATTGCTTCAGGGATTATAAAAGGAAGAAATCCACTTAAAAATGCAGTGTGAAGAGAAAGACTGCTACTGATCATTAACCAAAGCATGCCACAGCATAATGCGGCTGCTGAACCAACTAAGTTTGCGGATATTGTCAGAGGATAGCGAGAACCGACTTTCTCCATGATAAATCCAATTAGCCAAGACTGGAGGATAAAACCAACTAGATAGCCACCGGTAGGACCGAATAATACACCAATCCCTCCAGACATCCCCGAGAAAACAGGTAACCCAATAAGACCTAATAAAAGATAGATCAAGACGGAGACAGTTCCTGTTCTCTTACCAAGGAAAGTAGCAGTTAAACCAATGGCAAAAGTCTGTCCAGTCAAAGGAATTAGACCTAGAGGGAAAGTGAATTGTGAAAGAACGGCAATGATCGCTGCAAATTCTGCAGCAAGAATGAGTTCTTTGAGTGATTTTGTCATAAGTTCTCCTTTGTTAACCATTTTTATTTTCTGAGTTAACGAAATTGTATAAGAAAAATTATTTTTTGTAAAGTATATTTTTTAAATAAACGAAGTATTCCTTCAAAATATTAGTCTATCTTCCTTTGAGGATAGGTTATATGTTCAGTTAAACATTGTTTCATTTTGAACTTTTTGGCAAGTCTCAACATATGATTCTAGGAGAGTTACACGGGCGAATCAAATTCAAATAAAGAAGAGAGCTAGAAAAGAGAGAGGGAAATCTACATAAAAAAAGCCCAACTATCGAATAGATAGTGGGCTTGTAAGCCAAAGCTTTGAAAATTATAGGCTTTGGTTGTAGTATTCAACGACAAGAGCTTCGTCGATTTCTGGATATAGTTCGTCACGTTCTGGTAAACGAGTTAATGAACCTTCCAATTTTTCAGCATCGAAGCTTACGAATGCTGGACGACCAACAGTTGCTTCAACAGCTTCTTTGATTGTTGTCATGTTTTGTGATTTTTCACGAACTGAGATCACTTGACCAACTTCAACGTGGTATGAAGGGATATCAACGCGTTTGCCATCAACCATCACATGACCATGGTTAACTAATTGGCGAGCTTGACGACGAGTAGTTGCAAGACCTAGACGATAAACAACATTGTCTAAACGTTGTTCTAGTAAGATCATGAAGTTAACCCCGTGTTTACCTTCTTTGATTTTGCTAGCTTTAACGAACAAGTTACGGAATTGACGTTCGTTCATTCCGTACATGTGACGTAGTTTTTGTTTTTCAGTTAATTGCATACCGTATTCTGATTGTTTGCCACGGCTGTTTGGTCCATGTTGACCTGGAGCGTAAGGGCGACGTGCTAATTCTTTTCCTGTGCCTGATAATGAAATACCTAGACGACGAGAAATTTTCCATGATGGTCCTGTATAACGAGACATTAAAATTTCCTCCAATAAAATAAATTTAGTTTTTGGAGTAAAATAATCCGATAAAAAATTCATAATCGTGTAGTCCATTCTTCAATCTTCACCTTTGCAGCCGCGGTTACGCAATTGAACCCGAATCGGGGCAATGAACTAGGGACGAAATTATTATTTTTCCGCTGCATTATTTTACACAAAGTCCAGTATAAGGGAAACAAGGTGAAACTGTCAAGTACGTTTCTCTTTAAAAACGCTTTACAAACCTTGTTTCACTCTATAAAATAAGAGGGTATCTTTTAAAAGCATGAAAAATAAACGTACCAATCTTAAAAAGAAATAAATGAAGGATCATGCTTGTGTAAGCACAGCCTATTTTCAACCTACAGAGCCACTAAAAGGTAGTGACAGTGATTTTTCAGCTGTCACCTAAGATACGGGCTTGATTTTTCAAGGAGGACTGTCTTGGAACTTTTAGTTTTTCAAAAAAATGAAGAAAAAGCACATCCAATGGAAATGTATATGAGAAATCAGTTCTCATTTGCAGGTGTGCCCAAACCAGAACGTTGGAAATTGCAACAAACACTTTTGCGTGAAAGCAAAGTGCTTGATGTTCCAGAACTTTTTTTCCTTGTTTTCTATTATTATGAAAAAACAGAACGGGAGTATCAGTACCTGGCGATTGATTTGATTCAACAAAACATCAAACGTTTATCATTGGATGAGTTGGTCGAATTGTCTGTATTGGTACCGGAAAAAGCATGGTGGGATACGATTGATGCTTGGCGGAAAGTTTATGCTACATGGTGTAAACTTCATATGGAACAATTAGAGACGGTTTCTCTTTTGTTTGAAAAAAAAGAAGATTTTTGGCTTCGGCGAATAGCAATTACGTTACAGTTAGGATTTAAAGAAGCTACCAATCAGCTGTTGTTGGATCGAGTGATTACTGAAGATCGCTTCTCAAAGGAATTTTTTATTCAAAAGGCGATTGGGTGGGCATTGCGCGATTATAGCAAGACAAATGTTTCTTGGGTAAAAGAACAATTGACAAAAGAATGGTCTGCTTTGACAAGAAGAGAAGCAAGCAAGTATTTATAAGAAAGTGAGTCGACTAAAAAAATGAAACGTAAATTATTTGCTTTTGATATTGATGGGACGCTACTGGACACAAATAAACAAGCATTAGACAGCACAAGAGAAGCCTTGGATAAGTTACGTAAAGCAGGACATTTGGTAACGATTGCTACTGGGCGTAGTCGTTTCCATGCGCAAGAGGTTATCCGAGATCTAGCATTTACAAATTATATCTTATGTAATGGCGCTGCTGGATTTTTAGATCATGAACAAGTTTATAAAAATTTGCTTGACCGTGAACAATTAGACAATTTTGTCAAAGAAGCACAAGATAAAAATATCGATACTGCTTTTGTGAGTCTAGATAATATCAAACGTTATTCTTCCAATCATGTGGGAATGATGGAAGAGGCAATGCATTCTTTTGGTGCTGTTTTACCTGAACTGGATCAGTACTTTGTGGAAGAACAAGATATCTATCAAGCTTTAGCATTTTTTGATCAGAATTACGATCATCATTTTTCTAGTTACGATAAGATTCGATTTGTTCGTTGGCATGAAAAAAGTGTGGATGTTGTTCCACATGACGGTTCAAAAGCAGCCACGATTTTACACCTAGCAGAACAAGTCGGAATTGCGCAAGAAGATATCATTAGTTTCGGTGATGGCCAAAATGACCGGGAGATGCTGCGTATGTCAGGCATTGGTGTTGCAATGGGAAATGCAGTTCCAGAGGTACAAGCAGAAGCGAAGTTGGTTACTGATACAAATGATGAAGATGGAATTTGGAAAGCATTGAAGCAACTTTCCATGATTTAAATAAACAAGTATAATCTAGGATAGTAAAAAGAACTAGTTGGAGACTGACTTCAGCTAGTTTTTTAGTAGTTTCAGATGAGGGTTACGCAGAGGATTTTTCTGCCCTTTTCTTTCTACAAAAAAACAACTATAATATAGAATGATGTTAAAAGAGAAGAGGAAAACGTGTGCGGGTTTTATTTATTGGTGATGTAGTAGGTTCAATGGGAAGAGATATGATTACAACCTATCTTCCTCGTTTAAAAAAGAAATATCAACCACAGGTCACAATCGTAAATGGAGAAAATGCAGCTTCTGGAAGAGGAATAACTGAAAAAATTTATAAAAAGTTTTTACAAGACGGTGTAGATGTTGTCACGATGGGCAATCATACTTGGGACAACCGAGATATTTTTGAATTTATCGATCAAGCAAAAAAAATCGTTCGTCCAGCAAACTTTCCTGAAGGAACGCCAGGTCAAGGAATGGTATTCGTGAAAGTCAATCAAGTAGAACTAGCTGTAATCAACATGCAAGCACGTTCTTTTATGGTCGACTTAGATGATCCGTTCCGCAAGATGGATCGCTTGATCGCCGAAGCAAAAAAAAGAACGCCAATCATTTTCGTTGATTTTCATGGAGAAACGACAAGTGAGAAACAAGCCATGGGATGGTTCTTAGATGGAAAAGTCTCAGCAGTCATTGGGACCCATACGCATGTACAAACCAATGATGCTCGGATTCTACCGCAGGGAACTGCCTATTTAACTGATGTAGGTATGACAGGTCCTTATGACGGAATTTTAGGTATGCGCCGAGAACCAGTTATCGAAAAATTTTTAACAGCTTTGCCGAAACGTTTTGAAGTCGTTGAACGAGGACGAGGTATTTTGAGTGGCTGTTTACTGGAATTTGACGATGCAACTGGTAAAGCGAAAACCATCCAATTAATCCAGATCAACGAGGACCGTCCATTTTTAGAATAGAAAGTGAGACATCTTTTGCATAAAGAGCCGAATATTCAACGAGAAGCGGATAAATTAGCTCAACTTTTAAGTGAACATGAAACGATCATCCGCTACCACGAACTAGAGCGAAAAGTACAAACTAGTTCCTATTTAGAAAAGTTAACGGAAGATATCAAATCTGCACAAAAAGAAGCAGCAAACTATGCTTATTATGGGAAAAGAATAGCAGAAAAAGAAGCGAATGGTCGGGTTGAACAATTGACGAAACAATTTGATCAACATCCGATCGTAGTAGCTTATCGGAAACAATTGCTTGAAGCAAATGATTTATTGCATCATTTGACGAAAATGCTGCAAGATGAAATCAATAATTGGATAGAGGAGGAAGACAATGCCTCAAAAAACTAAGAATACTCCAATGATGGAACAATATTTAAGCATCAAGGCCCAATACCAAGATGCTTTTTTGTTCTATCGTTTAGGTGATTTTTATGAATTATTTTATGAAGATGCCATCAATGCGTCTCAAATTTTAGAGTTAACATTAACCAGCAGGAATCGTAATGCAGACGAACCAATCCCAATGTGTGGGGTACCCCATCATGCAGCACAAGGCTATATTGATATTTTAATTGAAAAAGGCTATAAAGTGGCTATTTGTGAACAAGTAGAAGATCCTAAGACCACCAAAGGGATGGTTAAACGTGAAGTGATTCAATTAGTAACACCTGGAACAGTCATGGATAGTAAGGGACTATCTGCTAAAGACAATAATTTTTTGACAGCAATTGTTAGCCAAGGCAACGAATTTGGATTTGCCTATGCTGATTTAAGCACAGGGGAGTTAAAAACTGCTCATTTGTTTGATGAAGAAGCTGTACTGAACGAAACGACGGCTTTGCAAACAAAAGAACTTGTTTTAGGAAATGAAATTAGTGAAAAACTTGCTGAGCAATTAAAGAATCGATTAGGATTAGTTTTCTCAAAACAAGAAACAAGTGAAGAAAATGCAGAGTTTAATTTCTTAACCAGTGAGCTATCCGATCCACTTGAAAAAGAAGTGACAGGAAAATTACTTACTTATTTAGCAGTGACACAAAAAAGAAGTCTTGCGCATATCCAAAAAGCGATCGAGTATCAACCGGATCACTATTTGAAAATGGATTACTATTCTAAGTTTAACCTCGAACTAAGCCAGTCCATACGTACAGGAAAAAAACACGGCACGCTTTTATGGTTGCTAGATGAAACGAAAACAGCTATGGGCGGGCGTTTACTGAAACAATGGCTTGACCGTCCGCTGATTCAACTCAATCAAATCAAGGCACGACAAGAAATGGTAGCTTCTCTTTTGAATAGCTATTTTGAACGACTTGATCTACAAAGTGCATTGACGAAGGTTTATGATTTAGAACGCCTAGCAGGAAGAGTGGCTTTTGGAAATGTCAATGGGCGTGACTTGATTCAATTAAAGACTTCTTTAGAACAAGTACCGCTGATTCGTCAACTGATCGAAGGGATCGATCAAGGTCAGTGGACTGACTTATTGAAGGAAATGCAACCAATGGATGGTCTGGTTCATTTGATTGATCAAGCAATTCAAGAAGACCCGCCCCTACAAATTACTGAGGGGAATATCATTAAAGATGGTTTTAATGATCAGTTAGATACGTACCGTTCTGCGATGACTAATGGGAAGCAGTGGCTAGCAGAGTTAGAAGCAAGAGAACGTCAGCAGACTGGGATCAAAAATTTAAAAGTTGGCTTTAATCGTGTATTTGGTTATTATATCGAAATCACTAAAGCGAATCTGGCAAATGTTGAACTGGAAAAATATGAACGTAAACAAACATTGGCCAATGCAGAGCGTTTTATCACACCAGAATTAAAAGAGTTAGAGACGCAAATTTTAGAAGCAGAAGAAAAGTCTGTTGATTTGGAATATCAGCTGTTTTTAGCAGTGAGAGAAGAAGTCAAAAAAGCGATCAAACCATTACAAATTTTAGCAAAATCAATCAGTACAGCCGATGTTCTGCAAAGTTTTGCTACGATCAGTGAGCGATACCAATATGTTCGTCCTGAGATGGTCTCGGATCGACATCAATTACTGATTCAAGAAGGTCGGCACCCAGTCGTTGAAAAAGTATTAGGACATCAAGAATATATTCCCAATAGTGTGGATATGGCTGAAGATGAAATGATCTTATTGATAACTGGACCAAACATGTCAGGGAAAAGTACGTATATGCGTCAGTTAGCATTAACTGTTTTAATGGCTCAAATGGGGTGCTTCGTCCCTGCGCAAAAAGCGATCTTACCAATTTTTGATCGGATTTTTACCCGGATTGGTGCAAGTGATGACTTGATTGCTGGACAAAGTACGTTCATGGTGGAAATGATGGAAGCCAATCAAGCGTTGCGGCATGCGACACCAAACAGCTTAATTCTTTTTGATGAATTAGGTAGAGGAACTGCGACTTATGATGGAATGGCATTAGCTCAAGCGATCATTGAATATATCCATCAACATGTACAAGCAAAAACGCTCTTTTCTACACATTACCATGAGTTAACAGTACTAGAGGAAGAATTACCTCAATTAAAAAATGTACATGTAGGAGCTGTTGAAAAAGACGGCGAAGTAGTATTTTTGCATAAGATGATGGATGGCCCAGCTGATAAAAGCTATGGAATCCATGTAGCGAAAATTGCAGGGCTACCTTCTAATTTATTAGCAAGAGCTGCAGATATTTTGCATACATTAGAATCAGGAGAAGTGAGCCATCATTCCGTGGCTGTTCCAAGTGAACCGCTTGAAGCAATAGCACAACCAGTAACTGATACTGTATCGATAGAACAAGAAGAAACGCAACAACTGTCCTTGTTCAGTGAATTAAGCGATGCCGAAACAGCAGTTATTTCTAAATTGAAACAAATGAATCTGTTAGAAATGACACCAATGGATGCATTGAATCAACTCTATGAATTGAAAAAACAGCTGTAAATCAACGATAAATAAGAAGAGTAAGCTAACTATAAATACTATATAGGAAGAAGGCGTAGAATGATGGCGAAAATCCAAGAATTATCAGAACGCTTAGCCAATCAAATCGCAGCCGGTGAAGTTGTCGAACGTCCAGCCTCGGTAGTCAAAGAACTTGTGGAAAATGCCATAGATGCAGGAAGTAGTCAAATCGATATTTTAGTTGAAGAAGCAGGATTAAAAACGATCCAAGTGATTGATAATGGAGAAGGTATTTTGACAGAAGATGTTGAGAACGCCTTTAAACGTCATGCAACAAGTAAAATCCACAATCGTGACGACCTTTTCCGAATTCGTACGCTTGGGTTTCGAGGAGAAGCATTGCCTAGTATTGCTTCTGTTTCAGAGATGACGGTAGAAACAGCCAATCAAGAAGAAACGCAAGGAACCTATTTAGAGCTTAAGGGGGGTGCGGTAATGGAACACCGCCCAGCTCCTTTAAGGCAAGGAACGAAAATCACAGTCAGCAATCTTTTCTTTAATACACCAGCACGCTTAAAATATGTTAAAACGTTGCATACTGAATTAGCGAATATCGGTGATATTGTGAATCGCTTAGCCTTAAGTCACCCGGCAATTGCTTTTCGATTAGTCCATGATGGGAATAAGATGTTAGCAACTTCAGGAAATGGCGAATTGAAACAAACGATTGCCGGAATCTATGGGTTGAATACAGCAAAGAAAATGTTGAAGATTGAAGCGAAAGATTTAGATTTTGAAATATTCGGTTATATTTCTTTACCTGAAGTGACTCGTGCTAGTCGTAATTATCTTTCAACCATCATTAATGGACGTTTTATTAAAAATTTTTCCTTGAATAAAGCAATTGTAGCCGGCTATGGTTCAAAACTAATGGTAGGGCGATTCCCAATCGCTGTACTGGAAATCAAAATGGATCCATTGTTAGTGGATGTGAACGTCCATCCAACAAAGCAAGAAGTTCGTTTATCGAAGGAACAGGAATTAACTGAGCTAATTACTCAAGCGATTCAAAAAGCATTGGTACAGGAGAACTTAATTCCCAGTGCAGCTGACAATTTGCGATTCAAGAAAAAGGTTGCTGATCAACCAAAAGCAGAACAAATCGAAATTGATTTATCTTACGCTTTTGAAGAAGCGAAACCTAAGAAACCGCAAAGCTTGAATTTTGATCAAACAACCGGAACATTTTTTGTAGCGGAAGAAAAAAGCGAGTTTGTGCATGAATCTGTTGATAAGTCTGTGGATAATGTTGAAAACTCTCCTGTATTTTCTGAAGAAACCATTAGTTATCCAGAAAGCAAAAGAAAAACAGTGGATAACTCTGGTGATATTGTTGATAACTATGTAGAAAAACCAGTGGATAAGAGTGAAAATGAGTTATCCACTGTTGAAAACTTTTCCAACGAGCATGAAACAACAGCTGAAGAAGAAACTTCTTCAGAAACAGTTTATCGTGAGGATTTAGCGCTACATCCAGAGTTTGATTTAAGTCAAAATGGGCGCTCATTAGATCAAGCAATTCAGAAATTAGAAAATGAGCAGGTAACACAACGCTTTCCACAATTAGAATATTTTGGACAAATGCATGGAACGTACTTGTTTGCTCAAAGTCAGGATGGCTTATACATTATTGATCAACATGCAGCGCAAGAACGAATCAAGTATGAATATTTTCGAGAAAAAATTGGCGAAGTTTCTAACGATCTACAAGAACTACTTGTGCCGTTTGTATTAGATTATCCCAATAGTGATGCTTTGAAACTGAAAGAGAAAAAACAATTGCTTGAAGAAGCAGGTATTTATCTAGAAGAATTCGGTCAAAATAGTTTTATCGTCAGAGCACATCCTACTTGGTATCCAGCTGGAGAGGAAGAAGCGATTATTCGAGAAATGATCGATATGTTATTAACAACGGGTAGCGTTAGCGTGAAGAAATTTAGAGAAGCCACAGCAATCATGATGAGCTGTAAACGTTCAATCAAGGCAAATCATTATTTGAATGAAGTTCAGGCGAGGGTTTTATTGAAGGACTTAGCCCAATGTGAAAATCCTTTTAATTGTCCTCATGGACGCCCTGTGTTGATCCATTTTACTAATTCAGATATGGAAAGAATGTTTAAACGCATCCAAGATCCACATTAATGAGTCTCATGAAAAGGAGAAGAAACAGATGAAAATTGTGTTAGCTTCGCAGTCCCCTAGAAGAAAAGAATTATTAGGGCGATTGGTTAGTGCATTTGATGTTCATCCGGCTGATATCGATGAAACACCTTTTGTTCAAGAAAAACCTAAAAATTATGTTGAGCGAATGGCAACTGAAAAGGCAAAAGTAGTCAAACATCAATACGATAATGATGTATTGGTGATTGCAAGTGACACGACAGTTGTTTTCAATGATGAGATCATCGGTAAACCAGCGGATGAACAAGAGGCAAAAGCTATCCTTCAAAAACTTAGTGGGAAAACGCATGAAGTATATACAGCCGTGGTGCTGACGAAAGGTGACCAAGAAGAAAAAATCTTAGCACAAGCTAAGGTGACCTTTTATCCTTTGACAACTAAGGATATCGAAGCCTATTTAGCAACCGGTGATTATATGGATAAAGCAGGTGCGTATGGTATTCAAAGCTTTGCAGGTGCATTTGTTAAAGAGATCCAAGGCGACTATTACAGTATTGTTGGATTTCCAATCGGTGCAGTTTACCAAGGTTTGAAAAAATTTATGTAGCTGCAGTTGACGGAAATCAGAAATTGAGATAGGAACGTTCAAGTTTGTGTCCACTACTTTCAGTCATATTTAGAATTGCAAAGTGTATGAGTGATTGGTATAATCAAGACGAAAGAGGAGTTGCGACCAACAACTCCTCTAGACAGCACCGCGAAAGACGGTGGCGGTTGAATTTAAATATTCGACAAAGAATAAGAATAGCCAGTCTCCCGCTAAAGTGACGGCTATTCTTTGTCGTTTTTAAGCATAGTGACGATCAAACTGACTAAAGCGATGGTGAACGTACCAAAGCCAAGTATGGTTTGAACGATCTCATATGCGGACAAAAAGCGAACTCCTTTCATAGATTTTAGTACTTATTCCCATAAGCACCACCACCTTTGTGAGAAGTTGCCACCGTCGATCCACTTTACTGTCGAGTTTATTGTAGCATATTATCGCCACGAGAAACGTGTTTTATAAAACATAAAAACGTTATTTTTATTTAGGTTTTTTTAGAGGAATTCTATCTTTACGAAAGTTGTAAATACCTGAAGGAATTGGTATAATGAAAACGAAAGAGGAGTTGCGTCCAATAACTCCTCTAGACAGCACCGCGAAAGACGGTGGCGAATTAGTTTAATAGTTCAAAAAGAAATAGCTATACTCGCTAAAGTGACGGCTATTTCTTTTTGTCGTTTTTAAGCATAGTAACGATCAAACTGACTAAAGCGATGGTGAAAGTACCAAAGCCAAGCATGGTTTGAACGATCTCATATGCGGACAAAAAGCGAACTCCTTTCATAGATTTTAGTACTTATTCCCATAAGCACCACCACCTTTGTGAGAAGTTGCCACCGTCGATCCACTTTACTGTCGAGTTTATTGTAGCATATTATCGCCACGAGAAATGTGTTTTTTAAAACATAAAAACGTTATTTTTATTTAGGGTTTTTTAAGAGGAATTCTATCTTTAAGAACGTTGTAAATACCTAAAGTAACTGGTATAATAAAAACGAAAGAGGAGTTGCGACCAACAACTCCCCTGGACAGCACCGCGAAAGACGGTGACCGTTTAATCAGATATTTCAAAGAGAAATAGCCAGACTTCGGTTAAAGTGACGGCTATTTCTTTTTGTCGTTTTTAAGCATAGTGACGATCAAACTGACTAAAGTGTTGATGAAAGTACCAACGCTTAAAGAGTGAAAAATAACCTGAAAAAATTCACTAAAAGAATTTTTTCAGGTTATTTTTATACATTAGTATTTTTTATTTTAGTTGCGCTTTTCCAATTTTTTCGCTATGACGAACGAGACCTGTTTGATCTAATGTTAAGGCAGCAACTTTTTCATTATTTGTTAATACAACTAAGATGTCCGTTTTCTTCCCAGCCTGCTCAATTGCTGTGAGGTCCATGTCGGCTAGTTGTGTTTTTGGCGTGACTGAATCGCCTTCTTTTACATGGATCGTAAAAGGTAGCCCATTCAATTCGACAGTATCTAGACCCATATGAACGAGAACTTCCAGACCTTCATTAGTTAAAAGACCAATCGCATGTTGTGTATCAAAAATATTTGTTACTTTACCAGCGACTGGAGCATAAACTTTTTCGTTGGAAGGTAGTACAGCATAACCTTCACCCATCATTTTTTGAGCAAAAACAGGATCTGCTACTTCGGTGATTTCCTTGATTTGTCCATCTGCTACAGCGAATAACTCTTCTGTCGGAGCAGAAACTGCTGTTGCATTGGCAGCTTCAAATTTTTGTGGTGAAACGTTGTTTCCATCAGCTGTTTGTAGTTGTAAGCCAGTTGTGTCTTCTACGGGTACAGCAGGATCGATTTTATTTAAGATCCCTTGACGTCTGAAGATTACGGTTAAACCAAATGGAACAATAACTGCAATGATCATAGAAATGATGAACGGAACCCAAGTTTCTGCTTGGATAGCTAGAATACCAGGTAGTCCACCAACACCAATTGCATTAGCACGTACATTCATCAAGTTGGCAAACATTCCAGCTAAACCTGAACCAACCATTGCGGCAACAAATGGGTAAACATATTTTAGATTGATCCCAAACATTGCAGGTTCAGTTACCCCTAGATAACAAGAAATCATTGCTGGAATCGAGATTTGTTCTTCTTTTTTATTTCCGCGATGTAAGAAGATGATCGCAAGAACTGCCGAACCTTGTGCGATATTTGATAAAGCAATCATTGGCCAAAGATTCGTAGAGCCGAAATCGGCAATCAATTGCATATCAATTGCATTCGTCATATGGTGTAAGCCGGTGATTACTAAAGGTGCATACAAGAAACCAAAGACGGCACTAAATAACCAACTGATTGAAGAAGTCAAGCCAGTATTAACAATATTTGAGATCCAACTACCGATTGTCCAACCCACAGGTCCTAAGATGACATGGGCAGCTAAGACTGTTGGGAGTAGAGAGAACAATGGAACAAATATCATAGAAATCGACTGTGGAATATATTTACGGAAGAAAATTTCAAGATAAGCTAACATAAATCCAGCAAGCATCGCTGGAATGACTTGTGCCTGATAACCAATCATATCAACTTGAGCAAAACCAAAATCCCAAAATGGAATATCAGCCGCAGCTGTTGATGCGACACTATAGGCATTTAATAATTGCGGTGAAACTAACGTAATCCCTAAAACAATTCCTAATATTTGTGTAGTGCCCATTTTTTTCGCGATACTCCAAGTGATACCAACTGGTAAGAAATGGAAAATTGCTTCGCCAGGTAGCCATAAAAAGCCGTTTACGCCGTTCCAAAATTGAGAGTGTTCAACAATTGTTCCACCAAGACTTTCAAATTGGATTCCTTCTAATACGTTCCGGAAACCTAAAATCAGTCCCCCTACGATAATGGCTGGAATCAATGGTGTAAAAATTTCTGCCAAAACAGCGATTGCTCGTTGGACAGGGTGGAGATTTTGTTTAGCAGCAACTTTACTTTGCTCCTTGGATACGCCTTCAACACCTGATACAGCAACGAAGTCGTTGTAAAAGGTTGAAACATCGTTACCAATAATGACTTGGAATTGCCCAGCATTGGTAAACATCCCTTTCACACTAGGAATATCTTCGATTGCTTCTTCATTGGCTTTTTTTGGATCATTTAAGACAAAGCGCATCCGAGTGGCACAATGACTAACTGCAGCAATATTTTCCTTTCCACCAATTTCCTTTAACAGTTTCTCAGCATCTGCTTGGTACTTTGCCATAGGAATAAACCCCTTTCTTTTTAAACTTGTATACACAAGTTATCTTATCCATACTATACTTGTTTCTTCCTACTATTGCAAGCGTTTTACAAGCGAAAAATGAAAAAATGTAATCGTTACACTTGGCTTAGTGTAGGGATATGTGAAAAGAGGGGGCGATTGAAATAACAAAAAAGCTGTAGTATAGTTTATATGCGAATAAAAGAAATTGAATATTAAGTGGAGGAAATGTAATGAATAAATTTAATGAAATTTTTTTAGATTTAGAGCAAAAAATTTTGGATCAACAATACCCTCCGCATACTTTGCTCCCTAGTGAAAATCAGCTGATTCAAATTTATGGTGTTTCACGAGAAACAATTCGAAAAGCGCTTAACCTGTTAACGACTGAAGGTTATATCCAAAAGAAACAAGGAAAGGGTTCGATTGTTTTAGACCGCAATCGATTTGATTTTCCAATTGCAGGATTAACAAGCTACAAAGAATTACAGGAAACACAACGAATCCCAAGTGAAACCATCGTTCAATTAATCGAAGAAACAGAAGTGGACCAATCATTGAGTGAAATAACAGGCTGGAAGAAAAAAACGCCGGTTTGGCATTTGGTTCGTCAAAGGAAAATCAATGGAGAAGTGGTTATATTAGATCGTGATTATTTATTAAAAAATGTGGTACCAACTTTAACAGCAACACAAGCTGCTGGCTCGATCTACGAATACTTTGAAAATGAATTGCAACTAACGATTGCTTACGCCCAGAAAGAAATTACCGTTGAAGAAGTAACTCCTGAAATCGAAGAGATGATGGATCTACATGGAGATCGCTATGTCGTGGTAGTAAGAGGACTGGTTCACCTCGAAGATACAAGGTGTTTCGAGTATACAGAATCAATTCACCGTTTAGATAAATTTCGTTTCGTCGAGTTTGCTAGACGTCGTAAAGTCTAAGCAATTATTACTATGAGCAGAATGTTTGCTTCTGATACTTTTGTCGTTATGATTAAAAGAAAAAGGAGGCGTTTTTAGTGGGCGATTTCAAGAAAAATGAGCGTGATTTAAAAGAGGAATTATCTCCAATTTCATATGCTGTGACGCAAGAAAACGCAACAGAAAGACCATTTAGTGGGAAATATGATGATTTCTATGAAAAAGGGATCTATGTCGATATTGTCAGTGGGGAGCCATTGTTTAGCTCAGCCGAAAAATACGATGCGGGATGTGGCTGGCCGGCGTTCAGTAAACCAATCACTAGAAAAGATATTAAAGAAAAGGCCGACTTTTCTCATGGTATGCACCGAGTGGAAGTGCGAAGCAGTCAAGCAGATTCTCATTTAGGGCATGTATTCAATGATGGTCCTGCTGAAAAAGGCGGACTACGTTATTGCATCAATTCTGCGGCTTTAAAGTTTATTCCATATGAAGAAATGGAAGAACAAGGATATGGAGAATATCTATCACAAGTTGAATAAGGAAGAGCTTTATTTTTGGGTAAAAAATCTTGAGACAATTTTTGATTGTTTCAAGGTTTTTTCTTATTTATCTTTATTGAAGCGTTGTTTCCTGAATATTGATCCTTTGTTTTGAGGAAAGTGCTGAAACTCTGATCGTTCAAATTAAAATCTCTTGCAAAAAATGTTTATCCTAAAAACCTTGATAAACTTACGTTAAAAAGGAGAAGCGTAGCTCGATCTTCTGTTCTCTTTTTTCAAAAGAAAAAGTATGCTACAATGGAAGAAAATATGCGAACATATGTGTGTGAAAGAAAGAGGATAACAGATGTATGAATATCTTACAGGTGTAGTAACCTTTATCAATCCTTATTATTTAGTAATCGAAACAAATGGGATCGGTTATCAAATTGCATTAGGCAATCCCTATCGTTATAGTAGTAAGCTAAACAAAGAAATCAAACTTTACGTCCATCAGGTCATTCGAGAAGATGCACATCTTCTGTACGGATTTGATTCTTTAGAAGAAAAACAATTATTTTTAAGGTTAGTTAGTGTTTCAGGAATTGGACCAAAAAGTGCCTTAGCGATTATGGCTAGTGATGATCATTCAGGATTGATTCAAGCGGTTGAAACAGGGGATGTGACTTATCTGACCAAATTCCCTGGTGTGGGTAAAAAAACAGCTCAACAAATGATTTTAGATTTAAAAGGAAAATTTGGCGAATTAAGTATCGATACGCCCTTCAATTTATTTGATGAAAGTACAGCACAAGATGCGACGGCATTATCAGAAGCAATGGAAGCTTTATCAGCACTTGGATATAGTGATAAAGAGGTCAAGCGGGTCGAGAAACAACTAAAAGAAGTAGAAAATCTCACAACAGATGAATACTTACGCCAAGCTTTAAAATTAATGATGAAAAAATAAGGAGGGAAAATGATGACCGATGAACAGTTATTATCCCCTGAAACGGGCGAGAATGAATTAAGTTTAGAGAAGACCCTCCGCCCACGGTTACTTTCCCAATATATTGGTCAAAAGAAAGTGAAACAGGAACTCAAAATATATATTGAAGCTGCCCGTCACAGGGAAGAGCCGTTGGATCACGTTTTGTTATATGGTCCGCCGGGATTAGGGAAAACGACAATGGCAATGGTGATTGCGAATGAAATGGCAGTCAATATACGAACAACTAGTGGTCCCGCAATCGAGCGACCAGGAGATCTGGTTGCTATTTTAAATGAGTTAGAAGCTGGCGATGTTTTATTTATTGACGAAATTCATCGATTACCTCGTGTAGCAGAAGAGATGCTTTATTCTGCTATGGAAGATTTTTACGTTGATATAATGGTTGGACAAGGACCAACTGCTCATCCTGTTCATTTTCCTTTACCACCTTTTACATTAATTGGCGCAACAACTCGTGCAGGTATGCTTTCAGCGCCACTTCGTGATCGATTTGGGATCATTTCTCATATGGAATATTATGAAGAAGCTGATTTAAGAGAAATCGTGATTCGTTCTGCTGATATTTTTCAAACAGAGATCATTGAAGAAGGTGCACTGGAAATTGCTAGACGTTCAAGAGGAACACCACGGATCGCTAACCGCTTATTAAAAAGGGTACGTGATTTTGCACAAGTACAGGGAGATGGCAAGATCAATCAAACCATTGCCGATCAAGCATTAACGTTGTTACAAGTCGATCAGGCAGGTTTGGATTATGTCGATCAGAAACTATTACGTACGATGATTGAATTATATGGTGGCGGACCGGTTGGATTGAGTACGTTATCTGTCAATATTGGTGAAGAAAGAGAAACTGTTGAAGATATGTATGAACCTTTTTTGATCCAAAAAGGTTTCTTGAAACGGACACCTCGTGGAAGGATCGCCACACCATATGCCTATGAACATTTTGGATATGATTATCAAGTATAAAAAAGGATACTTGAATCGACTGTCCATATAAATACTTTTTCAAGAAAATCGTAGAATGAGAAGTCTTTGTAAAGAAGATAGGAGATGATGAGATGGGCGATACACCGCATACTAAGCAATTGATTAAAAACGTATTGATTGATTTATGTCAAAAGCAGTCTTTTCAAAAGATCAGTGTACAGAAAATCGCCCATGAGGCAGGCATCAATCGCCAAACATTTTACTACCATTTTACAGATAAATACGATTTGTTGCGATGGGTGTATTACGAAGATTGTTTATGCTATTTAGATCCTCATTCCCTTTCTTTAGACAATTGGGAAGAGCAAGCATTAAAAATGTTGAAGGCAATTGCTGCACAAAAAGAATTTTATGCGAACACTGTTACCTCTGACCAAGAAATACTACAAAAAGAGTTTACTGCTGTTATCCAGCAATCATTTATTAAGATTTTTGATCAAATGGATGAAGAAAAGCAGTTATCAAAAGCGGACAAATTGTTTTATGCTCGTTTTTTTTCTTATGGATGTAGTGGGGTTCTAATCAACTGGATTACACATGATTACGAAGAGACGCCTCTAGAAATCGCCGTCCAATTGTTCCGCTTAGCCAAAGATACAGAATTATATTCCTATCGGTTGTATGCAAAAGAAGAGCTGGAAACAAATGATTAGAAGGAGAGCAAACATGACGAAAGTTTTATTTGTATGTCTAGGAAATATTTGCCGTTCACCAATGGTAGCTGAAGACGGACAATCTGATCGATTTTTGATTGATTCTGCAGCGACAAGCACTTATGAAGTGGGGAGTTCACCTCATAAAGGAACAAAGAAAATTTTAGAAAATGAGAACGTGGATACGAGTCAAATGATTGCACGCCAAATCACAGAAGAAGATTTTCAACGATTTGATTGGATCATTGGCATGGATCAATCTAACGTAGAGGATTTACAACGGATGGCACCGACCGACGCACAACATAAGATCCATTTATTTTTAAGTCGGGTTCCTGGAAAAGAAACACAAAATGTTCCTGATCCATACTATACCGATAACTTTGACGAAACTTACCAATTATTGACTGAAGGGCTCAAGTATTGGATGCAAGAATGGAAAAAAGATAAATAAAATAACGATATATCTATATAGGTAACGCTTTCTTTTTGTTGCTCAGTATAGATAATATTCTTGTTATTTCGTTAAATCTTAGGTAGAATATAGTTAATTAAGTAACACTTTCTTAGCTAAAGGAGGAGTGCATTCAATGAACGAAGAAACAGTATCACCAATGAAGAAATTGACCAAGTTAGTCACGCATACGTCGTATCAGCTTTTTGATTCTTTTGTAAATGACACTGAAAAAATAGCAGAGAATGTACGTTTGCAAGGAAAGTTTGTTTTAGAGCTGCAAAAAGCAGCTACTCAACATAGTTTAGTGATTTTACAAGTAAGAGCCAATCGAAAAAGTAATAAGTACGAAACGATTTCAGGCTGGGTAGCTACAAAAAATGTTGAAAAAGAAGTAGTCATGATTCGCCTACAAAACAAGGAACAACAAATACGAATGGTTCCAATTGATCAAATCGAAAAAATCACCAGTCTTTCTCCAGCAGGAGATCAAGAGCGGTTATCTAAATAGAAGCAAAAAAAGCGATGGAATAGATTCTTCATTTTCCGTCGCTTTTTGCTTTTTTTCATATGATGTTGGCGAAGAGAAAACTGAAAATCAATACTAGAGCAGTACATAATTAAGTCATGAGGATAGATGGATTTTATCAATCAATAGAGAGGTGTTATGGGTGCCAAAGAATCGTTTGATTAATTATATGACCAAAAATTGGAAGATAGCCGGATGGAATATATTTGATTCTTTATTCCTTTCTGCAGCTGCAATCGTTGTTTCTTTAAATATAGTGTTCGTCCTATTTCCAGATTTGGATAACTATTATACAAACGCATTAAATTTATTTTTGATTGGTCTGATGATGGTGTTTGTTGGCTTGGGAGAATCAGTAAAATCTAAAGTTGGAAAACGAATCGATGTCTTAATTGGCAGTGTTTGGGTAATTTATTTCTGCCTCTATTACTTTACAGGTTTTCATAATCCTACTTGGATGAATTGGCAGTTTTTTTGATACGATAAAACGAAAAACAAGAATGATACTTTGAAAATTTGGCAAGACTACTAGGAATGACAAAAGCTGGCTGGTTGGTGATAGATAAACTAAAACACAAAATGGTTGAGACAAAACTATTTTTCAGGTTTGTCTCAGCCATTTCTAGTTCAATAAAAAAGTCCTGCTAGCCGGGGAGCTAGCAGGATAAGGAGTTAAAAATGAAAAAGTGTTGTTAGGGTTGTTTGTTGGTATGCTTATATATTACTCAGGAGTTGTGAATTTTTTGTGACGAAAGTTTTTGGAAGTTGGTAATTTTTTTAGGAAAATATATTTCTGCTAGCCATTTGACTAAATAGTTAAATACATCCAATGGATTCATTCAAAAAGTAATTTTGTCAGTTATCTGTTGATTCTAATGACTTAGTAAAAAATTCAGAGCCGAAAATAGAAGTAAAATACACAGGTTCCTTCTTGTATATATAAATAGAGCATATTTGAAGCACTTTTCCACTGTTAGATGCAATCTAATAATGGAAAGTCACTTCAAATATGCTCTGTTCATTTCACAGAAGTGAGGTTAGCACACCGTTCCTTCTTTTAGAAGAATGATCGTTCTAGATGCCGTTACTCTACAACAGGTGTTTCTTTTTTAACCATACTCCAAATCAAGCCAATTACTAAACCAATCAATGCTGGGACGATCCAACCCATTCCTAATTTAAAGAATGGCAGATAATTCGTTGCGAAGTCTAACAACGTTTTGACAAAGCTGGTTTGCTTGATTCCGTCTGGGCAAGCATTTAAACCGTCTAAAATTGAAGCAATTAGTGTAAAATAAGTGGTCATGCGGTAAACAGCAGGACGTTGTTTAAACAATGGACCCACAAGAACGAGTAAGATCAAGGTCATTGCTAAAGGATAAATAAACATCAAGACAGGTAATGAAATTTGGATGATATTTGTCAATCCCACAGTAGCGACCAAACAAGCAAGTGCACTAGCTAGTGTCACAAATACAATGTAATTTCTTTTAGGAAACAGATCGGTAAAGGTTTCTGCGAAAGCAGTGATTAGTCCAATCCCTGTTTTTAAGCAAGCAAGGATCACAATAAGAGCGAGCAAGATGCTGCCATAAGTTCCTAAATAATGATCTGCGATTTGCGCTAAGGCGATCCCGCCATTTGAACTTAAAGCAAATCCACCGAGACTCATTGTTCCCACATAAGCAAGTAATGTGTAGATGATTCCCATCAAAACGATACTGATTGCACCAGATTTGATCGTATCCTTAGCAATCTCAGAAGGCTTTGTTACACCCATATTGCGAATCGTAGTAACAATAAGGATACCAAATGCTAAGGCAGCAAGTGCATCTAACGTATTATATCCTTGGGTAAAACCAGTAAAGAAAGCATGTTCTTGATAACTAGGTTGGACAGTAGCTTGATCGATTGCACCCAATGGATGAATAAAAGCAAGTACCAACAAGATTCCTAGTAAAATCAAAAAGGCAGGATTAAGGAATTTTCCTACATAATCAAGGATTTTAGTAGGCCGTCTGGATAACCACCAAGCAGTGAAGAAAAATAAAATACTAAAAATAACTAAAAATACATGTTGTTGCTTGGCTTGGATAAATGGAGCTAAACCAATTTCAAAAGAGGTAGTTGCTAATCTTGGTAAGGCGAAAAACGGTCCGATGACGAGGTAAAGCAAAACAGTAAAAACCAAAGCATATTTTTTGCCGATCCGTTCTGCTAATTCATAAACCCCTGATGTTTTTGAAACACCGATGGCAATTACACCTAAAAAAGGTAGTCCGATCCCAGTTACTAAGAAGCCAAGATTGGCCCAGAAAACGGCAGAGCCAGATTCTTGTCCCATGTGAACGGGAAAAATCAAATTACCAGCACCAAAAAATAAACCGAATAACATTGAACCGATAAACATACTTTCTTTGAACGTCAATTTTTTTGTCATAGATTTCTCCTTTACTTATTTATACTTTTTTTAAAGTAACAAAAATAACGTAGTTTAGCAATGTTTTTCTAATCAAATAATGAGTATAAAGTATTGATCTTGAGTTGAAATAATCATTATATCCTGAGTGGTTCTGTGAGAGAGTAATTGAAGGGGAGATGTTCTATAAGTAATTGACCAAAAAATCTGGAGGCTGAGCCAAAACTTGCCTCAGTCGCTTCTAGAAGCTCTAAAACCGAATAAATGGTGAGACAAAAGTGGCATCTTCGGAAATTCCTTCTTATTCTTGATGCGAAACACTTTTGTCTCAATCTCATATTCTAAAGATTTTTTGCGGCTTATAAAAAAGAGAGTCCTAACATACTTTTATCAATCTATTTTTTTTTAGTATGGATTGTTGTCTGTATTTCAAAGTGATTGTTTCTCGTATTTCATTCGATAAATGATCAATAACCCAATAAACCAAACAGGAGTTAAGAGTAAGGCAATACGTGTGTCTTTGCCAAGAAATAAAACTAGACAAATGAAAATCATGTAGGCAAAAACAAGAAAATTACTATAAGGATAAAAAGGCATTTTGAACGTATGCTCTTTTTTACCTAACATACTTTTACGATATTTTAAGTGAGTGTAAACGAGTATTCCCCAGATAAATAAAAAGCAAGTAGTCGCAATACTGCTGACGAGTGTAAATACTTCACTAGGCATCACATAATTTAGGATAACGGAAATAAAAATCACAATAGTTGAAAAAACTAACGCATTTCCTGGTACACGGTGAGAAGTCAACTGACGGAATTTTTTAGGCGCGCTACCTTCTTGTGAAAGAGAGCGTAACATACGTCCTGTACTGTAGATCGCGCTGTTACAAGCAGAAGCCGCAGCACTCAATACGACTAAATTAATCAAAGAAGCGGCTACGGTGATCCCAATTTCTGAAAACACTTCGACAAATGGGCTGTTGTTCGCATCTAAGCTATTCCAAGGATAGATAGACATGATAACGAACAAAGAACCAAGGTAAAAAAGAATGATTCGAATAGGAATATTATTGATAGCTTCGGGTAAGACTTTCTCAGGGTTTTTGGTCTCACCAGCAACCAAACCGACTAATTCGATTCCTGTAAAGGCAAATGTGACCATCTGAAAGGAAAGAATGAATCCTTTCGTACCAGTTGGGAAAAAGCCGCCATGTGACCAGAGATTGGTGATACTAGCAGGTCCAGCACTTGTTTTGTAATGGGTAAGAATCATGTAAATACCAACGATAATAAATGCAATAATGGAAACGACTTTGATCAAAGCAAACCAAAATTCTAATTCACCAAATAATGAAACAGCCACCATGTTTAAACCAAGCAGTAAAATCAGAGCGATCAATTCAGGAAGCCATTGTGGGACTCCTGGAACCCAGTAACGGACATACATCCCGATCGCTGTCAAATCAGCCATGGCGATCGCAACCCAACAAAACCAATAAGTCCAACCTGTTACGAAAGCAACTTTTTTTCCAAGATATTCTGCAACAAAATCAAGAAATGAATGATTATTTGTATTAGATAATAAAAGTTCACCTAAGGCACGCATAATAAAGAAGCAAACGCACCCGGTAATAAGATAAGCCAGTAAAATAGAGGGACCAGCTAATTGAATCGTTTTTCCTGCTCCTAAGAAAAGACCTGTTCCGATCGCACCACCAATCGAAATCAATTGAACGTGTCTATTCTTAAGTCCACGCTGTAGTTCTTGTTGCTCTTCAACCATTGTTTAATCATCCTAACTAAAAAATTTGATAATTTCTATATTAATAGAATTTTCTAAAAATTACAACTTAATTCAGAAAATATTCAAAAATTCATTTTCAAACAAATGCAATCAGACCAATCAATCTAAGAAGAGAGGACTGATCGACTGATGAATTAATGAATGGTGTTCAAATAGATTGCAGATAAACATGAGAAAATTGAGAAAATAGTGAATCATTTCCCAAAAAAGGAAAAGCCTTTATCAAAACGAACCTGTCGTTTCGGATAAAGGCTTTCTTCTATTTTTTTAAGATACGTGATAAAAACTCTTTGGTACGTTCTTCTTTTGGATGAACAAAAATATCATCAGAGGTTCCTTCTTCAGCAACAACACCTTTATCCATGAAGATGACACGATCAGAAACATCTTTTGCAAATTCCATTTCATGTGTCACGATAATCATCGTTAAACCAGTGTGAGCTAGGTCTTGAATGGTATTCAATACTTCTCCGACCATCTCAGGATCAAGTGCTGAGGTTGGTTCATCAAATAACATTACATCTGGGTCCATTGAGAGGGCTCTAGCAATTGCCACACGTTGTTTTTGACCACCTGATAATTGAGAAGGTTTGGCTTCAATATAACGTTCCATTCCAACTTTTTCTAGATTTTCAAGAGCGACTTTACGAGCTTCGTCTTTGTTTCTTTTTAAGACAGTCGTTTGACCAGACATACAGTTTTCTAAGACATTCATGTTATTGAAAAGATTGAACGATTGGAATACCATTCCGACATTTGTTCGATATTTAGGCAAGTTATATTTTGGCGCAAGAATATTTTCACCATTATACATAATTTCGCCGCCAGTAGGTTTTTCTAAAAGGTTGATGCAGCGTAAGAAAGTTGATTTACCAGAGCCAGAAGAACCAATGATGGTTACAACTTCACCTTTATGGATATCCATGCTGATGTCTTTTAATACTTCATTTTCACCAAAGCTTTTTCTTAAATGATTGATTTTAATGATTTCTTCACTCATGATTCTTCCTCCTTATTCCTGCAAGTTGGCGTTGTCAACTTCTTCAATTTTTGTATAGGCTGAAGGACCATCGATTTTTTTCTCCACTACACGCAAGATTCTGGTAATCGTAAAGGTCATAACCAAGTAAATGATACCTACGATTGTAAATGTTTGGAAGAATTGGAAGTTTGCTCCTGCAGCAGAGTTCCCTTGGAAGAATAGATCAGCTACACCAATAACACTTAAGACTGCTGTATCTTTGATATTGATAACAAATTCATTCCCGGTCGCAGGTAAGATGTTACGTAAGACCTGAGGAACAACTACTTTTCGCATTGTTTGTCCATGTGTCATACCAATTGCTTGCGCTGCTTCAAATTGTCCTTCATCGACAGCGAAAATACCACCACGGACGATTTCAGTCATATAAGCACCAGTATTGATCGATACAATGAATAAGGCAGCAATCGTACGATCAAGGGAGATTCCAAAGGCTAATGCTAATCCGTAAAAGACGACCATAGCTTGAACCATCATTGGTGTTCCACGGAATATTTCAATATAAATCGATAGTAGTAAATTTGCTAACTTTTGGAAGAAACGTGTCACGGCATTGTCAGACTCAGGAATAGAACGGAAAACACCGATCAACAAGCCTAAGGTAGTTCCAATAACTGTCCCAATCAATGCAATAAATAACGTAAGTCCTGCACCACGAAGGAACATATTCCCATATTGATCCCAAATCGTTTTGAAATCAGTGAACAAACCAGCTTTTTCTCCCTCTGTATTTGTTGAAGCGGGTTGATCTTTGATTGCTTGATCCATAATTTCTGTACGTTCTTTTTGAGAGATACCGCTAAGAATTTGGTTAACTTTTTGGATATCTGGGTCACCTTTACGCATTCCAATAGCGATTTGGACATCTTCAGGATTTGTTTGAAAACCATTCTGACCAGTAAATTCTAACATTTTTAAATCTTTATTGACGCTAGTTGCTGTTACCCCTTCAGGTCGTTCGCTGACATAACCATCAATCATACCTGAAGCAAGAGCGGTACGCATCGCAGAGAAGTTATCCATTGCTTGTTGCTTTTGCACATCAGGAATTTGATCGATGACATTATAATGGAAAGTATTCAATTGAGCAGTAATCTTAGCATTTGATAGATCCGCCAAACTTTTTGCATTGGCATATTTACTATCTTTTTTGACGACTACAACAAGTTGTGATTCATAATAAGGATCGGTAAAATCAATTTCTTTTTTACGTTCTGCTGTGGGGCTCATCCCAGCAATGATCGCATCGATTTTGCCAGATTGTAACGCAGGGGCTAATCCATCCCATTTGGTTTGCATGATGACTAATTTTTTCCCTAATCCATCCGCAACTTTTTTGGCAATTTGGACGTCATAACCACCAGCATAGCTTTTTTGACCTTGGATCGGTACAGCGTTGTTGGCATCTGTTTGCTGTGACCAGTTGAAAGGGGCATACCCCGCTTCCATACCTACACGGAACTCATCTGTTGGTGTTTTCTCATCGGCATTCACGAAACTTCCTACAGTGAAGAATGAAAAAATAAATGCCATCAATAGGGTAAGTGTAACTGAACTTTTTTTCATAATCTTTCTCCTTTTCTTTTTACACATACGGCTCGACGATTTCATCAGGAATGAAACGGGCGAAGTTCCGTTTCAGCTAACTTAATTTTACTGTCAGATAGACGTACTTATCAAATTAACTGTTTACGCATAATTTTTTTACGAGCGGTTAAACAAATGCGTTGCAGTAGCTTATCAGGAGAAATAAAAAACGACCGCTTCAAGAATATAAAAGGGTCGCTAACATTTCACAAAAGTGATAAACCTCTCACAAAACATAGCGCAACTTAGCATCACTGCTAAGACAGTCCACAAGCTCTTAACTTGTGTCCCAACGTAAACTTCAAGCAAAGAAGAGTACATTTCGGCGATCTTCCCTAGTCCTGCTTCACGGTGTTTGCTTCACTCCACAGGGTTAATGATTCTCGCGACCTCTACCTCATTGATTGAGGTATCTCGTATTCAGTTATTTATACAAAAAATAGTTTACGATAGACAAAGCACTTTGTCAATCTATAACAGAAGTTTTCTTGTGAAGTATTGATATCTATAGAAAATTTCTATAATTATACAAAAAATAAGAAAAATGATATTCAAAAAGAGCGAGAGTTGTAAAAGAATAATTATTCATTAAATAAATAAAAATTAGGACACGAATCTATTTAAGTGTCCTAATTCCTACTTATTATATAAAATAAAGCAGTCGAAAAGATGAGCTGCTTAGCAATAGCTGACCCAATCAATCATTTTCGATCCTGACTTTCTGTATATTATGCTGTTTTACTAACTACTTTTTTTTCACGACCTAAGATTGCTTGAAGAATAATCGTTACGCCATAAATAGCCAATATTAGATAAATCAGACTTGAATATTGAGTGATTCCCCAACCCCATGTTCGGAAAATAACTAAGGTAATCGCTAAAACGATCGCAGCAAGTACATTGAAAAATGCAAATGCCCAAAGATTTCCATTTTCTTTACGAGCAAGGTAAAAAATTGAAAAATAAATACTTAATGCTAACCAGGCGATACAAGCTAAAATCACGCCCCAGTAAATAATGGATGGTACCATACCAACTCACCTCACTTTTGTTCTATATGCTTGGTTTATCGTACTATTAGATAGCAATAGTGATGATCATACCGAAGAATCTAGCAGTATTGTAGCACGTTTTCATTGGTTTGTCAGTCTATATTGTGAGATGTTTCTCAAAAAATGAAATCGTTTGAATAAAAAGTACGATCAATCAATAAACGAAAGATAGATGTATAATAAGAGAGAGGTGAAAGGAAATGAAAAAAGTAACCGTTGAAGAAGCGGTAGCAACAATAGCCACTAGTTCAAAAATCACTTTCCTAACTGGCGCTGGGGTATCAACGCCTTCTGGTATTCCCGACTATCGATCGTTAAAAGGAATCTATCATGGATTGGAACAACCCGAATACCTTCTAAGTCATGAAGCAATGAACAATGAGCCACAAAAATTTTATTCATTTGTGAAAAAAATCTATCATCCAACAGCAAGACCAAATATTATTCACTTAGAAATGGCAAAGTTAGCCTCAAAAAAGCAAGTTTGGGTAGTTTCCCAAAATATCGATGGATTACATGAAAAAGCGGGAAGTCCAAAACTTGTGAATTTTCACGGAAATCTTTATCATTGCTATTGTAGGAAATGTGGGAACACCGTTTCTTGGGAAACCTATTTACAAACAGATCAACATGCAACATGTGGGGGACAAATTCGACCAGATATCGTGTTGTATGGGGAGGGATTTAATGATGAAGTCATAGAGCGAGCAACATCGGCTGTTCAACAAGCAGAGTTGATCGTCATCGTCGGAACGAGTTTTCAAGTACACCCGTTTTGTGACTTAATCCAATTTCGTAATACGAAGTCTCAAATCTTAGTAATCAACCAAGAGCCAATCCAGTTAGACCAAGAATATGATTTTCTGCAAACGGACGGTGCTATAGTATTTGAAAAATTATCAAAAGGAGCAAATTATGACCATTAGAACAGAAAAAGAAAAAATGATTGCTGGCGAATTATATTTTGCTAATGATCCGGAATTAGTAGCGGATCGTCAATACGCAAGAAGCCAAAGTACGATCATCAACCAAGCAGAAACAGCAGAGCTACGTTCTCAATTACTAAAAGAAACCTTTGGAAAAACGGGAGAAAAAATCTACATGGAGCCAACGATCAATTTTGATTATGGTTACAATATTCGTGTAGGTGAAAACTTCTATGCGAACTACAACTGTACATTTTTAGATGTAAGTACGATCGAAATCGGCGACAATTGCATGTTTGCTCCAAATGTTCAACTTTATACAGCCACTCATCCACTTCATCCAGTGAAAAGAAATAGTGGCTTAGAATATGCGAAACCAATCAAAATTGGTCATAATGTCTGGCTTGGTGGTGGTGTGATTGTTACGCCAGGTGTTACGTTAGGAAACAATGTCGTAGTTGGAGCGGGTTCTGTTGTAACTAAATCTTTTCCTGATAATGTAGTGATTGCAGGTAATCCTGCTCGAGTAATCAAAAAAATATTAGAAGATCAACAACCAGAAAAACTTGAAGATTTACGTCAAACAATCGATCAGATTGATCAACAAATCGTCAAATTACTAGAAAAACGTATGGACACGGTAACGAAAATTGGCGAAACCAAACAAGCATCGAAAAAAGCAGTCTATGACGAAAAAAGGGAGCAAGAAGTATTAGAAAAAATCGCTAGTCGGTTAGAAAATACGAAATATAAAGAAACGATCACAGCGACATATATCGATCTTATGAAACATTCTCGTGATTATCAAAATGAATTGAATGGGGAGAAAGTGGATGATTGATGGAGAAGCACGGCGCAAAGAGATTCTGCATACCCTGGCAAATGAAGAAAAACCGGTCAGTGCCAGCAAATTCGCTTCACGTTTTCAAGTGAGCCGTCAAATCATTGTCGGAGATATTGCGTTGTTGAGGGCATCAGGTGCGACTATTATTGCAACGGCAAGAGGTTACGTTCTTGAAACCAATGAAACACAGAACGGCTTAGTGAGCAAGATTGCTGTCCAACATGGTCGTGAGCAAACAGAAGAAGAGTTGCGCTTGATCGTTGAAGCTGGTGGCGAAGTTTTAGATGTCATTGTAGAACATCCCTTATATGGTGAGTTGACAGGCATGCTTCATATCCAAACAACTCAAGAAATTGAATTGTTTATGAAACGCTATAAAAAAAGTAATGCTACGTTGTTATCTGAGCTGACCGATGGGATTCATCTGCATACCATCCGTTATCCAGATACTAATGTGTTGAGAACGATTAAGCAACAGTTGATAAAAGCAGGAATTCTCTATGAAGGCTAATGAAGAGCAGAGTAGTCTGGGATGAATATATAAGAACATTAAATAGTGAATAACTGGTATGATTTGTCCATTTATGAATCGTACCAGTTATTTTATTTTTTTGAAAAAATAAGCGTTCGACTATTTTATTTATAAATTACAATAATACGGAATATGAATAATTCAAGCACTATTCTTCTACATAATAAAAAAATAGTGGGAACCAAGTTTAGCAATAGATGTTTTTAATACATACTAAAGTAAAGGAGTTAAACCAAATGGATAAATTCACTAGCAAAACAGTACAAGGAAATGGTGAAAAGGCTAAAGTCACAGCAAACATCCAAGAAAACGCAGAAGTGAAAGACCAAAAAGAAGTAAATTCCAATATGCCTTTTATCCAGCAAAAAATAGAAGAAATTTTCACTTTACAATGGGGAATT
Organism: Enterococcus sp. DIV1421a; assembly: GCF_051711025.1. Classification (NCBI taxonomy): domain Bacteria; kingdom Bacillati; phylum Bacillota; class Bacilli; order Lactobacillales; family Enterococcaceae; genus Enterococcus; species Enterococcus sp. DIV1421a. The sequence goes on from NZ_JBIOLU010000001.1 coordinate 171,955, forward strand.
CAAGAAGTAGAACAAAAATTAGAACAAAAATTAGAACAAAAATTAGAACAAAAATTAGAACAAGAATTAGCAACAAAACAAAGCTTCATTAGCCTCTGTAAAAAAAATCAGAATCAGAATATTGAGGAAATTAGTAACAAATTCAACGAGTTAAACAAAACAAGTGGAATAGTCAATCCAATTCCGACTTTCATCAATCAAAAGTTAGAAGAAACTTTCCTATTGAACAAGCGTATTCTGGAAATACATGACACAACAGAAATAGATAGTAAGTCAAAGAAATCAATGATTGAGAACTTAGAAAATTCGAAGGATAAGCTTATGGATCAATTAATTAAGGAAGTTAGCGAAGAATTCAACAAATTAACAAAAGAACAATCAAAACAGACATTAAGAAGCATAAAAGAAATACAAAAGGTAAAAAACACAAGACAAAATCCTTTATCTAAAAGGGCAAACTCTTCACCACAAAAAGCAGAACCAGATCAAAAGAAGTCAAGATAGTAATATAAGTTGCAATAACATTGAATATGAATTATTCAGGTACTATTTTTCTACATACTAAAGTAAAGGAGCTAAAACAAATGGATAAATCAACTAGCAAAACAGTACAAGGAAATGGTGAAAAGGCTAAAGTCACAGCAAACATCCAAGAAAACATAGAAGGAATTTTTATATTTGACGAAGTGATTCGAGAAACTCAAGAAATGGTAAGAACAAAGGAACTGATAGGATCAGGAGAATCACTGATTGCGATCTTAATAAATCGAAAGGAACAGTATATTAAGGAAAATAGCAGAAACCTCCACGAATCAAAAAAAGAACAAACACAACAGGCATCAAGTAACATGAAAGAGATGAAAAAGGTAAGAAATACAAATAAAAAGCCTTCATTGCTAAAGGTAATGTTCAATAAACTAATGAGAAGGTCAAAAAATAAGGACAAAAAAGAAGTAAATTCACCAAATAATCCAATAGAACCAAGTGGAATTGAAAATACGTCTTTACTCAAACAAAAGATAGGAGAAATTTTCATATTTGACGAAGTGATTCGAGAAACTCAAGGAAAGGAACTGACAGAATCAGGAAAAAAAGTGAGTGAGTACGTAAAAAATCAGAAGAATCAGCTTATTGAGGAAATGAGCAAAGAATTCAATGAATCAGACAAGGCAAGTGGAATCGAAAACCCCGTTTCGTCTTTAATCAATCAAAAATTAGAAGAAAATTTTGAGGCGAATCAATTCGTTCAAAAATACGAAAAAGATGTAAGCACACATACTTCCGCAATGGTACTATCGATTAAGTTATTAAAAAATAAGAAGTATGCTATTGAGGAAACTATTGGAAAAATCAACGAATTAAAAAAACAACCACAACAGACATTAAAAAGCATGGAAGAGGTACAACAGGTAAAAAATACAAGACAAAATCCTTTATCTAAAAGGGTAAACTCTTCACCACAAAAAGCAGAACCAGATCCAAAGAAGCCCAAGATAATGCAACAAGTAGGCCAACCGGATCAAAGTCGGTCATGATATCTGAAATGGTTAAGGTAAGATCGTTACACTAAGAGAATAATATTGTAGTACAAGAGTTTACGTACTTGAAACTAATGAAACAAAGAACGGCTTAGCGAGGAAAAGAGTTGCCTGGGCTGAATATATAAGAACATTAAATAATAAATAACTGGTATGATTTATCCATTTACGAATCGTACCAGTTATTTTATTTTTGGGAAAAAGAAGGAAGAAACTAGTTTCATTTTTTAAGTAAAATGGGACAATAGGAAGTTTTGCAGCTGAATTTATTTTTTGATTCTACTTTTTTACAGAAGTATTCGTGACATAAATAAAATATAGGAGTTGAAGCGCATGATAGGATGGATTTATCAGTTTGGAAACGTGATTCGCTTTTTGGATGATGAAATTAGCGTAAATTTAAAGCAAGCTAACTTACGAATAGCAACATTCAATGCATGTTCAAATAAAAATCAGACTGAAATAAGCCTCCTAAATAAAGGGGAGGATGCTCAATCTAAGCTAATAAAAGAACAATCTCAACGCTTGTCTATGAAAAATTATGCACAGAAAGATATTAGTTATCTATCGAAATAAAAGCTTGCTGAATATGCAAATATAGCAGAACAGCGAATCATCGAATGAAAGACAAAGAATTCTGGAGATAAAGTACTGGAACAACAAGCTAGTTTTTGGAAGGGGTACAATAAAGTTGCTATCTGAATTAAAGAGTATTGAAATGTTGGAAAAGCGGAAAAGAAATATAATAGAATTCCCCTTTTTATACGAACAAAGCACCGTTGAACAAACGATCAGTTGGTTCGATGAAAACTGGGGATCGGATTTCGATAGAAGTGGGCGTACAAAGGCTCTCTTAAAAAAGAATCTTACCATTTGTCAAGAGGATCTAGAATTTAGAGCACAAGCAGATAAATTACAAGATGAGGTGAATAAGCGACCTGTTTCAGAAATAAATGCATTTTTAAGAGCAGTGGCAGAACGAATAGTTAAAATACAAACAAAACTACAAGAAATCGAATTAAACTCTTCTGAATTTGACTGGCGGGACCTAGATTCTGCAAAAAAAGAATTAGAGAAGTGGAAAAGTTTCGTGGTGGAAATATACAAGTCGCAGGCTGTTCTGATACAACCTTATCTATATGATAAAAATACAGTTGAGGATAAAATAAAACAATTGCCGAGTAATAATGCCACGCTCTTTAATTTGATGGCTAGAAAAAGATGCGAGAAAGATCTTGCGTTACGATCTGAAGCAGAAACAATAATTGAAAATATAAAATGCAAAACTACTCCAGAAATAGTACATGTATTAAAAAAAATAGAAGGTCAAATTGAAAAAATTAAAGTTGGAATCAATAAATTAAAAGTATCAAATTCTGAATTAGAGACAGAAATTACTAAAAATCAATTAATGCAAAAAGATGAGCTAATAGGAGAACGCAAAGATCAATTAAAAATCTTGACTCAGCAACTTCGTGCTCAGCGAGAGAATCAATGCTATGCGCAACAGAACGGAGAACAACAGTTAGACAAATGGATGGAAATGATTGGTGAAATAAAACGTTGGGCAAAAACAAACAAGATAGACCTATTGGAGTTGGAAAAGAATCTGACGTTAAGCCCATCTCCAGAGAATCTAGGGCAGAAAAAGATAGTAGAAGGCACAACTAGAGCGGGAGGTAAACTTGAACGACAAGAAGAAAAGTTGGGAGAAAATAGACATAGTAAAGACAGAAACCAGTTTAATGGACAACGAACACATCGCTGATTCTTAGTAATATAAAAAAGGAGTGGGGCTCCCCACGTCAAAAAGCAACATCTTCGAAAAAATGAGTAGCGATTTCCGAAGATGTTGCTTTTTAGTTCAATTTCTTACGAATCATTTAGATTGAAATACAACTTTCAATCATTTTTATTCAATCACCAATACGCCTTCTTTAAGGGCAAATGGATTCTTTTCGTTGATATGGTCGTAGAACATCACGCCGTTGATATGATCAATTTCGTGTTGGACAACGATTGCTTCATAATTTTTCAAGCGGATTTTATGTTTCTCGCCATTCATATCTGTATAAGAAACCGTGATTTTAGCGTGGCGGACTACGTAGCCAGGTACTTCTCGGTCAACAGATAAACAGCCTTCTCCTTCGCCAAGGCAAGCATCTTGAACTGAGTGACTAAGGATTTTTGGATTATACATTACCGTACTTAGCGTGGGTTCTGTTACTTCTGGATCAGGGCTTGGCACGTGTACAGCAATGATGCGTTTAGAAATATCTAATTGAGGAGCAGCTAAACCAACCCCTCCACGTAAGTTTAATTCTTCCGCTTTGATTGGATCTTGGCTATTTTTCAGGAATTCGAGCATTTCTTTTCCTAGGTCGATATTTTCTTTGCTTAATGGGAGAGCAACTTCTTCAGCTACTTCCCGCAAAGTAGGATTTCCTTCGCGGATGATATTATCCATTGTGATCATGGAATATGTACCCCTTTCTTTTTAGACAGTTATACGTCTATTTTCGCATTATAGTTTAACATAAAATTTAAAAAGTAGGAGAAAGTTTGTTTAAAAACTAAATTTTCTTAATGATTCTTCACTTGATTTCTCCCGTAGATTCAGGTAAAGTATAGCTGTATGCGTAAGGCATATCGCCTGTTACTTGGTTAAGCGAATCACCAACGTTTTACTCAGTCACAGGGGAATAATCGAAAGAGGTGAAAGAAATGGCAATTTCAAAAGAACGTAAAAATGAAATCATCAAAGACTATGCACGCCATGAAGGGGATACTGGTTCTCCAGAAGTACAAATCGCTGTATTAACGGAAGAAATCAACCACTTGAATGAACATGCACGTATGCATAAAAAAGATCATCATTCATACCGTGGCCTAATGAAAAAAGTTGGTCACCGTCGTAACTTGTTAGCTTACCTACGTAAGACTGATGTACAACGTTACCGCGAATTGATCAAACGCTTAGGTCTACGCCGTTAATTTTGACAAAAAGAGTGGGGTTCAAATGAATCTCACTTTTTTTACTGTAATACCTAATACAACCATTCTCGAAAAAAGCATGATAGACTCCTACTAACCAAATGAAAGCTGGATAAGCGACGTTTGGCGGTTTTCATTTGTTTAGTAGCGTCTTGCTTTCACGAGAAAGAAAAGGAGTAATTATGTCAGAAAAACAAATATTCAAAACGACATGGGGAGGCCGTCCCTTACAAATCGAAGTCGGTCAATTAGCAAAACAAGCGAACGGAGCAGTTTTAGTTCGCTATGGAGATACTGTAGTTTTAAGTGCGGCAGTTGCTTCAAAAGAAGCAAAAGATACTGACTTCTTCCCGTTGACGATCAACTATGAAGAAAAGATGTATGCTGCCGGTAAAATTCCTGGAGGATTTATCAAGCGTGAAGGTCGTCCAAGTACAGAAGCAACTTTAACGGCTCGCTTGATCGACCGTCCGATCCGCCCAATGTTTGCGGATGGCTTCCGTAACGAAGTTCAAGTAACCAACATCGTGATGAGTGTTGAAACAGATTGTTCACCTGCGATGGCTGCAATGCTAGGTTCTTCTTTAGCATTATCAATTTCAGATATTCCATTTGATGGACCAATTGCTGGTGTCGAAGTCGGCCGTGTGAATGGCGAATATGTCTTGAATCCAACAGTTGAACAAGCGGAACAAACAGATATTGAACTAAGTGTTGCAGGTACAAAACAAGCAATCAACATGGTTGAAAGTGGTGCGAAAGAAGTTTCTGAAGAAGATATGCTTGGAGCATTACTATTTGGTTTTGATGCAATCAAAGAATTAGTTGCTTTCCAAGAAGAAATCGTCCAAGCTGTCGGCAAAGAGAAAATGGAAGTTTCTTTGTTACAAGTAGATGCAGATTTGAAAAAAGAAATCTTTGATGCTTCTTATGCTACGATGAAAACGGCTGTTATGACAGAAGAAAAACTAGCTCGTGAAGACAATATCGAACAAGTAAAAATCGATATTCGTGAAGCTTATGCCGAAAAATTTATCGGGCATGAAGAGGAAGATCAATTACTAAAAGAAGTAAAACAAATTACTGAGGACTTAGAAAAAGATGTAGTTCGTGAATTGATCACGATCGACAAGATTCGTCCTGATGGGCGTAAATTGGACGAAATCCGTCCACTAGCTTCAGAAGTAAGCTTGTTGCCACGGGTTCATGGTTCAGGTTTGTTTACTCGAGGACAAACTCAAGCATTATCTGCTTGTACCCTTGCGCCACTAGGTGAACACCAAATTATTGATGGACTGGGAGTAGAAGTTAGCAAACGATTCATCCACCATTACAACTTCCCACAATTTTCTGTTGGTTCAACAGGGCGTGCGGGATCACCTGGTCGTCGTGAAATCGGACATGGTGCTTTAGGCGAACGTGCGCTAGCACAAGTGATTCCTTCAGAAGAAGATTTCCCTTATACAATCCGTTTAGTGGCAGAAGTTTTAGAATCGAATGGTTCTTCTTCACAAGCAAGTATCTGTGCTGGGACATTAGCATTGATGGATGCCGGTGTGCCAATCAAAGCACCAGTTGCAGGGATTGCAATGGGACTTGTTTCAGATGGCGAAAACTATACGATTTTAACAGATATTCAAGGATTAGAAGATCATCTGGGAGATATGGACTTTAAAGTGGCTGGAACTAAAGACGGGATAACTGCTCTACAAATGGATATTAAGATCCAAGGGATTACGGAACAAATCCTAAAAGAAGCGCTAGCCCAAGCAAAACAAGCACGTATGGAAATCTTAGAAGAATTGACTTCAACGATTGCAGCACCTCGTGAAGAATTAAGCCCATATGCACCGAAAATCGAAATGATCCAAATCGACCCTGCGAAGATCAAAGATGTGATCGGTAAAGGTGGCGACACAATCAATGGTATCATTGAAGAAACTGGTGTGAAAATCGATATCGATCAAGATGGTAAAGTAAGTATTGCTTCATCTGATAAAGAAATGATCCAAAAAGCAATCAAGATCATTGAAGACTTAACCAAAGAAGTAAAAGTCGGTGAGGTTTATCTAGGAAAAGTAGTTCGTATTGAAAAATTTGGTGCTTTCGTTAACTTGATCAAAGGAAAAGACGGATTGGTTCACATCTCTCAACTTTCAAATGACCGTGTCAATAAAGTAGAAGATGTAGTCAAATTGGGTGATGAAGTCCTTGTCAAAGTAACTGAGATTGACAAACAAGGTCGCGTAAATCTTTCTAGAAAAGCGATGTTAACAGAAGATGGTTCTGAAAAAGAAACAAAATAATCGTTTAAGCGATAAAATAGCAAAAAGAGTAATCTGAGGGTTGAAATGCCTACGCCAGTGAAAAATACTTGTTTTTGCTACATTGAAAAAGAAGGAGTGAGACAATGTCTTACTCCTTCTTTTTATAGCTAAAATCCCTATGGAAAGTTTACTTGGATAAAAGCTATTCATAATCTTTGGTCTAATTTTCAAAATAACGTAAAATAAAGGTGTATTTTTTAAGGAGGGAACGAGATGCTTTATTTTTTTCTGACTTTGATCGTTGGTGGCGTTTTAGGTCTGTTCGCTGGATTGATCTTAAATGAGGATGTACCTGGCGGTGTCACTGGAAATGTAGTGATCGGTTTTTTAGGAAGCTGGTTAGGAGAATTTGTTCTTGGTGAATTAGGTCCCTCGATCAAAGGATTCTACCTCATCCCTTCATTGCTAGGAGCTCTTTTTTGTCTCGGTGTGTATTCATTTTTAGCAGACTATATCCGTCGACATTACTAAATGAAATCTTGTATAATGATTTGACACTTCGTAGGGGTCTCTAGTTAAGTAAATCACATGAAATAAAAGATCAATGATTTGTGAAGAAAATACGATAGTGAACGAAAGTAGAAAAGAGGGGGACAATTGACAACAAAACACAACACTAAAAAAATTTCAATGGCTGGTCTATTAGTTGCGATGGGCGTAGTTTACGGAGATATTGGAACGAGTCCACTATATGTAATGAAGGCCATCGTAGAAGATAACGGAGGACTACGAGGCATCAATCCTGAATTTGTCCTTGGTTCGGTGTCATTGATTTTTTGGACACTAACATTACTTACCACAATCAAGTATGTGGTGATTGCGTTAAATGCCGATAACCACGGTGAGGGTGGGATTTTTTCTTTATATACACTAGTCAGGAAAGGGAGTAAATACTTGATCGTACCAGCAATGATCGGTGGAGCTGCTCTACTTGCTGATGGAGTATTGACCCCAGCGGTGACTGTCACGACAGCAATCGAGGGGTTAAGAGGTATCCCACAATTTTTTGATCGATTCGGTAACAATCAAAATATTATTGTCATTATTACATTAGTCATCATTTTCGTATTATTTATGGTTCAACGATTCGGTACCGAGATAGTAGGAAAAGCGTTTGGCCCGATCATGTTTTTATGGTTTACTTTTTTAGGTGTGATGGGTTTAATAAATTTCAGCCAAGACTGGACGGTGATCCGAGCGTTGAACCCCTACTACGCGATTCGCCTACTTTTTAGTCCAGACAATCGATTAGGTCTCTTTATTTTAGGAAACATCTTTCTGGCTACGACAGGGGCGGAAGCATTGTATTCTGACTTGGGGCATGTGGGGAAATTAAATATCCGTTTAAGTTGGCCTTACGTTAAACTTTGCTTAGTATTGAATTACTTCGGACAAGCGGCTTGGTTACTGAATATTTATCAAAATCAAGAGGTGCAACAAATCAATAATCTCAATCCATTTTTCCAAATGTTACCTAAAGGTTGGTTGATTATTGGCGTTGGGTTTGCTACGATCGCTGCGGTCATTGCTTCACAGGCTTTGATTACTGGATCATTTACATTGGTATCAGAGGCGATTAAGTTAAAACTCTTACCACGCTTGAAAATCATGTATCCAGGAAACAGTATCGGTCAGATGTATATTCCCGCGGTTAATTTGATTTTATGGTTGGCTTGTTCGTTGATCGTGGTTACTTTCCGAACATCACATCATATGGAAGCAGCCTATGGACTTTCAATTACTGTCACGATGTTGATGACGACGGTACTTCTTTATTTCTATTTGATCCAAAGCAACTATTCCAAATGGTTCGCCTGGATTGTGTCTTTCTTTTTTGGTGCGATCGAGATCATCTTTTTCATCTCAAGTATCGTGAAGTTTTTCCACGGAGGGTTTGTTGCGGTGTTGATGGCGATCATTATTTTAGCTGTCATGTTTATTTGGGAACAAGGAAATATCATCCGTGAGTCTGCTGCGGAAGATGTGGCATTAAAAGATTACATTCCACAATTAGCGGAATTAAGAGATGATCACTCATTGCCACTTTATCAAACTAATGTGGTGTTCTTAGTACCAGATATGGCCGAAGGAAAAGTTGGTAGACAATTTGTCTACTCGATTCTGGACAAACGACCAAAAAGAGCACGTGTATATTGGTTCGTACATGTGGAAGTGACGGATGAACCTTATACGAAAGAATACCAAATCGATATGATGGATACTGATTTTGTCGTACAAGTGAATCTCTTCTTAGGATTCAGAGTACAACAAGAAATCAATGTCTATGTTCGTCAAATCATTCATGATTTGATGAAACAAGGAAGATTACCAAAACAACCGCAGACTTACTCGTTAACTCCGGGAAGAGAAGTCGGTGATTTCCAATTTATCTTGATTGATGAAGTGATCTCAAATGTGACGACTCTCAGCAAATGGGAACGACAAATCATGCAAGCAAAACTTGCAATTAAAAAAATTGCGACCACGCCAGAAACTTGGTTTGGCTTGGAGTATAGTGAAGTAAAGCATGAAACAGTACCGTTACTAATTGGTGTAACAAGAAAAACGTGGTTAAAAGAACGGAAAAGTTAAACTTTAGCGAATAAAGTATTCAATGGAAGAGACATTTCTTGGAATGTTTCTCCCATTGTTTTTGGGCTATTTAGCGTTGCAAAGAGAGTTTAGCTTTTTTAGGCTCGCTTAGATGTTTATTTGAAATACTATTGATTGCTTTTCTTTTTAAATCTTTTAGGTGAGATTTTCCTAGGTAGATGTCAATTTCATTTGGTTCTTGTTGCATTTGCTTTATGTAAACTTGGGTTTGCGTCTTTTTATATGCGAAATTCATCTTAGCGAGGTGTTTTTTAACACCAATTTCGATTACTTTTTGAGTTTTTAGAATGATTTTTTTTCTTAGTATTTCAGCATCCAACTTTGGTAATTCAAGGTTATTAATGATGTGGTTTAGGCTGTGTAACGTTTTTTTTTTTTGCGATTATTTTTATTTTTTGATTGAAATTCGATATTATATTCATTTTGTTTGCTTCAACTATTTTTTGTGTGTTGGCTAATCGGTCCATTGTTTTTGGTAACTGGAGGTTAGCCATAATAAATTTAATACTTCTGGCTTTATAGTTTAATTTAGACAAAGATGCTAAGCATTCGTTTGGGCCACGTTCTTTACACCTCGTGTTCCACTGGTCAATCGTATTTAGTAGTTCTTGGTTGGATTGAAAATCTGAAGTGATAGTTGATCGCTCTGCCGTAATGATTTTATCTGATTCAATGACTGGATTTATCGTTTCTGGTAAGTAAAGATTCGCTATGATAAATTTGATCATTGAATCATTATAGTTACAGGTAGCTAGAAAAGCGAAGGTTTCATCAGCACCGTTTAGTTTAAGCATTGCGTTCCACTGGTCAATTGTGGTTAGTAACTCCTGATCAGATGAAAAACCTGATTCCACCACCGTTTTGCCCAGAACATTTAACAAGGTTTCAATCTGTTCTTTATCTGTTCCTGCTGGCAAATGAAGGTTGTTTATAATATTTTTGATACTTTCAGTTTCATAATTAAATGTAGTTAAATAGGCTAAGGTTTGGCTTAAGCCGTGAATTTTCAACATTCGATTCCACAAGTGAATACTATTTTCTGATACTTTCATTAACTTGTGTTCTTTCAGAACTTGACTAAGGGGCATAAGATAATCTCCTTTTGATTTTTTTACTAGAACTATTGTAAAGGAATCGATCAGACAAAGAGTCTTCTTTTTTCGGCTATATGAAATTTTAGTTTTGGATAAAAGCTTGACAAAGCTTGCTAAGTTAAAAGAGTTTTGTGGGTCAAGATACTTTCTAAAGAAACTCAATGCAATCGTGGATCGTTGATTTAAATTATTTTTCGAAAAGAGGTACAATAGGGGAGAGAAGAGAGGTGGGAAGTTATGGTACTTAATTTTGCCATATTATTTTTGATGATTGCGGTGACTTCTTTTTTTGTAGCTAGTGAATTTGCATTAGTTAAAATCAGACGTTCACGCTTAGAACAATTAGAAAGAGAAAATGTAAAGAATGCCAAATTAGCATTACATGTCACGCATCATTTGGATAACTACTTGTCGGCTAGTCAATTAGGAATTACCTTGACTGGGTTGATCATTGGTTGGGTTGGCGAAGGCTCAGTGGCGGCGTTACTAGAGCCTTGGATCGGTCGATTGCCGTTTAGCTCAGCATTGAGCGGAACGATTTCTGTCGCATTAGGGTTTATTTTGGTGACATATATCGATGTGGTGATCGGAGAACTTTTACCTAAAAGTTATAGTATCGTGAATACAGAGCAAGTGGTCTTATTTGTTGTACGTCCGTTGCATTATTTTTATAAAGCAATGTTTCCTTTTATTTGGGTGTTGAATCATTCTGCTGCGGCTTTAGGAAAAGTATTAGGCGTGAAATTAGTTTCAGAAGGAGAAGAGACATTATCTCAAGAAGAATTGACGTTAGTGGCTATGAATTCTTATGAAAAAGGAGAGTTGACGAAAGAAGAGTACTATTATTTAGAAAATGTCTTTGAATTTGATGATACGTTGGCAAAAGATATCCAAGTGGATCGTACCTCTATGCAGGTTTTTGAAGCTGGTGAGACAGTGAAAGATGCGATTCAAGCTTCTATTCAAAGAGGTCATACCCGCTACCCCGTTATTTCTGGGTCAAAGGATCACGTCCTTGGTTATGTTACTTTACCAGATTTGATTAAGCAGTCGTTTAAAGACGATCAATTAACAGTGGATGAGTTGGTGGAAGAACCAATCGTTACTTCGGAAATGATCCCCATCAAAAAACTGTTGACGATCATGCGTAAAAAAGGAAAACATATTGCTATTTTAAAAGATGAGTACGGAGGAACGAGTGGTTTAGTGACGATTGAAGATATTTTAGAAGAAATCGTGGGGGAAATTCGGGATGAAACGGATTTGGATGAAGCATTGATAGCGAAACAAGCAGATGGGAGCTATATTGTTTCAGGAAAATTGACGTTAGATGATTTTGGTCGTTATTTCCACGTTACGATCCCTGAATTTGAAGAGTCTACTTTTATCACACTATCTGGATTTATGTCGAACCATGAAAAAAACATCAAGACAGGTACAGTGATCCAAATTGATTCTTTTCAATTTACGGTGTTAGAATATAACCATACACATGTGGACTATTTTAAAATCAAAAAACAAGAAATAGCAGAAAACAGTATCGATTCGAATAAAACAGAATGAAGAATCTGGGATAAACAAAATCCTACATTTCACGATCAAAAAAAATGAGAGAAGTAAGACAAAACATTCTAACCACTACCAAAAACGAATAAACCGATGTTTATACTTTCTTTTTGTCCCTTAGTCGGAAGCTTCCTACTCATTTTGGTGGACGGATCTCTTGATCATAAGATTTTAAACGATAGAACTGATGCCAATCCATTCGACTTAGCTGAATGGATTGGCATCTTTTTTACTTTGTAAACCATATATTTGTTCTAAAAAAAAATATCCGATAGAATAGATCTGTAAGCGGAATCACTAAATACAGACATACTATTAACAGGAGGGATTCACATGAATGAAAGAAATCTAACAGTTATTGGTAGTTACAGTACGAGGGAAGAAGCTTTATCAGTGATCGAACAATTGCGTGATGAAGGATACGATCGAGACGATATCATTATCTATACGACAAAAGATGCTGCTCAAAATTTTGGTTTTTCTGGTTTATCAGGAATTGATGTAGAAACGAATGTGGATGAGGTTGAAGGCACGCATGAAGAACGCTCGCTATGGGAACGGATCAAAGATACGTTCACTTCTAACACCTATGAGGAAGATTCGTATACAGAAAAAGCGGATGATTCTGTTAACGATGATCCATTGTATTCATACAAAGAGGATATTGCCGCTGGGAAAATAGTGATTACGGTTAAAGATTACAAAGCGCCAAATGAAGCAGTTGTTGAAAACGATCGGACTCAAAATATGCCCGATCCAACGGATACACTAAATACAAATAATGAAAATATTCAACTCAAAGAAGAACAGTTAGATGTCAATACCCATGACGTGACAACTGGGGAAGTTGATATCCATAAACACGTTGTTAATGATACTAAAACAGTGGAAGTCCCTGTGAAGCGTGAAGAAATCGTTATCGAAAGAAAACCAGTAAATGCTGAAGCAAGCGAGAATATTTCAGATGATTCTTTGGAAGACGAAACGATTACAATTCCTCTTAAAGAAGAACAAATTGATGTCAATAAACATACAGTAGTACGTGAAGAGGTAGGTATTCACAAAAAAGAGCATGAAGATATGAAACAAGTGACGGAAGAAGTAAGTCGTGAAGAGTTGGATATTGATACAAAAGGAGACGTTCGAGTAGAAGATACGGATGAAAATACTCGTAAAAATGATCATATATAATAATTGATCGCTAAAATCATCTAACCAGACTCCTTCGTTTTTTGAACGGAACATCATGTAAATTGCTAATAAAAAAGACATTTCTGCTTATCTGATCGATGAGAGAAATGTCTTTTTTTCTTTTATTGGATACTATTGTACTGGATCTCAGGATCATCCATAGCGTATTGTTGTTCATTCTCGAAAGATTTAAGTTGTTTCATTGAACGCAAGTAAGAGTATAGTAGAACAGCGACAGATCCTGCCCAAGCAAGTGGTGAAGCAGCTGCAGCACCCGTATAACCAAGTAAACCAGTTAAAATGATTGCTGCAAATGAACGCATGACTAATTCCATCATTCCTGCGAGTGTTGGAATCTTACTTTGGCCAAGTCCTTGTAGTGTGTAACGTAAGATAAATAAAATCGCTAAGATCCAATATAAGGAACCATTGATGTTGAAGTAAGTTTGAGCTAATTCAAAGACACGAGTCTCTGTCGGTGAAACAAACAACTGCATAAGTGAATGACCGAAGAAAATCACGATCGCACCTGCAACAACACTAAAGCCAATACTCATCATAAGTGTTTGCTTAACACCTTTTAAAATTCGACCATATTCTTTTGCACCATAATTTTGAGCAGTAAATGTTGCAATAGCAATCCCAAAGGACATCATTGGTTGGTTAGCAAATTGGTCAATTCTGCTGGCTGCTGCTTGAGCGGCTACGACATCTGTTCCTAAACTGTTCAACGCAGCTTGAAGGACGATGGCGCCAATGGCGATGATGGATGATTGAAAAGCCATTGGAAGAGCAGCGTTTAAATGAACACGAATCTCTTCTTTATCAAAGTGAAAATCTTTTTTACGTAATTGCAACAAAGGAATTTTTTTCTTGATATAAACTAAACATAGTAGGCTTGAGCAAACTTGGGCAATAACCGTTGCAATTGCTGCGCCTTCGACACCCATTCCAAAAGAAATGATGAAAATCAAATCAAGCACAACGTTGACAACCACTGCAATAATCAAAAAGAAAAGTGGTGTCCGGCTATCTCCAAGCGCGCGAATAACATTTGAAAGCAAGTTAAAACTCATAGATGCGAAAATCCCTAGTAAGATGATTGAAATGAACGTTTGTGCTTGGTCAATAATCTCAACGGGCGTTTGCATCAATTGCAGCATCGGACGAATAAATACTAAACTAAGGACGGTTAATGCAATAGTGACAACCAAACTGATAACAACACTTGCAGCAAAACTTTTCTTAAGACCACGATAATCTTTTGCACCATAACGCTGAGCTGTAATGATCGCTAATCCAGCAGTAAGACCTTGAGCGAAGCCAAGGATTAAAAAGGTCAAGCTTCCGGTTGCACCAACAGCAGCCAGCGCATTTTTCCCTAATGTTTGACCAACGATGATCATGTCGACCATGTTGTAAAATTGCTGAAAGACATTACCAATAAGTAAAGGAACGGTGAACATTAAGATTAGTTTAGCTGGACTTCCTTTTGTTAAATCGCGCATTTTTTAAACTCCTTATTGTCTATAAAATTTAGTTAGTAGTATATAGTGTTTATCCTGAGATTACTAGGTAAAAATGAAATAATTTTGATAACTTTCAATGTATTGCAGATTCATTTTCAAAGATATTTTCAATGATGTGCATCATAAAACAAGCCAAGAATTGAATCGCTGAATAAATTCAAAGAATGAAACGCAAAGAATAAATTCAAAGGATCAACTACTTGGCCTGGGCGTACAAATCAAAAGGGACAACGAATGGTTGTGAACCTTAATACTGTCTTATCTCGCTGGGTAAAAGAATGGTTTCTCTAGTACCATCATCATAAGCATATACTTGGCTTGGAAAACTTGATGAATAGTGAAACGGTAAATCGATTCCCATCTCAACATCACTACCAGCTTGCGAAAAATGCATAGTTACTTTTCCATTATTGTCGATTAAATCAAAGGCTAACATATTATCTAAGGGGATGACTCCCTTAAGGTCTAGGTCAATAATAAACCAGATACTATCAATCAGTTCATCTGGTAAACTTGATACAACACCTACAGAGGCATACCGGTTACGACTACTGTCAAAACTTTCAAACATCTGTTTAACCTCCTTCGTTTTATCGAATAGACATGTTTTATTTCTTCATTTAGGATAAACGATTTACTGTAACGATGGTTCATTCTAATAGACTTTTTTTAAAAATGCAACAAAAATCGTGTACTTTTTTTCAAAGTATAAGTTTTTTTTAAGGAGAGAAAAAAACGTGCCAAAAGCGAAGGTTGCCAACGCTTTTGACACGAACAAGTCACTTGTTATTCTTCCGTTGAACCAATAACTTCTGGTTCGCTTTCTTCATCAGTAGTTTCAGCTTCCTCAGTTGGAGCTGCTACTGCAGCAATTTGTTCTTCACCATCAGAAACGACTTTATAATCGTTGTTTTCAGGTAGATCGGCTACTGTGATTGCATCGCCTAGATTTAGGTTTGTTACATCAACTTCGATACGTTCTGGTAAGTTGCTTGGTGTAGCAGAGACGATCACAGTGTAAAGGTTTTGTGCTAAGACACCACCAGCTTTTACACCTGCAGCTTCGCCAACAAGAACGATTTCAGTTTCGACTTCAGTTTCTTCTGACATGTTCACAGATAGAAATTCCACATGTTCAAAATGGTTGGTAAAGGTATTCGTTTGGACTTTATGAACCAACGTGTTGACTTTTTTTCCATCAATCGTCATTGTGATTACTGTATTTGCGCCATTTTCACGTAATAATTTACTGAATATTTGTCCATCAATAGCAATCGGAGTACTTTCAACATTGTACCCATAAACAATAGCTGGAACTTTACCTTCATGACGCAATTTATTTCTCAATGAACGGGGACGTACTTCTCTCTTACTTACTTCTAATGATACTGACATAACCAAAATTCCTCCTTAAAATGTGACTGTCGGCAACGTAGACCAACAGATTTTATTTAAGTGAACTTTCGACGGCTATTCTCGTGCACATTATTGGCTAGGGCGCTTAAAAAACGCAAAAAGGTAGATGCGCGCATCTACCTTTAGAAAGTCAGGATTCAACTTTTCTCCACCAGGTCATTACGCTGTGTATGAGAAATCCAATTCACTTTACTCTTTAACCGTAGCGCGAATCTGAATTTAAGTCAAGGAATAACAATGGCTTTCTTATTTGCATCTACTCTCTTTCGGGTTATAATGCTTGTTAGGCTAAGAAAGGAAAGCACCATGCGTTTAGATAAATTAATTGAAGAAACTTTACAAACGACTCGAAAAGAGATGAAGCGTTTATTTGCATCAAAACAAGTGAAAATTGATGGTTGTGTCGAATTTTGCCAAAACCGAAATGTGGATAGTTTGATTCATGAGATCGAAGTCTCAGGTAAGCGTTTAACGACAAACGAAGTCTATTACTTATTGAATAAACCGAGTGGTGCTGTGACTGCAGTTAAAGACCAAACAAAAATGACCGTGTTAGACTTGATTGCTTCAGCGGATCGAGCGAAGCCGCTCTATCCTGTCGGACGCTTGGATCGTGATACCACAGGACTACTATTACTGACATCAAATGGTCAGTTGGGATATGAAATGTTGCTGCCTGATAAAAAAGTCTTCAAAACTTATGAGGCGCAGATCAATGAACAAGTGACAGCTTCAGATATCGAAGCTTTTCAAGCAGGAATTGTTTTTGAGGGTGGCTATCGTTGTTTACCTGCACAATTAACAATCATGGAAACATCCAAAAACAGCAGTCGAGTACGAGTAACGATACAAGAAGGAAAATTTCATCAGGTAAAAAAGATGTTCCTTGCACGTGGTAAAAAAGTGACAAAGCTAAAGCGACTAATGATGGGACCTTTGCAGTTAGATGAGCAACTTGCTGAAGGTGCCTATCGTTCACTGACATTAACCGAATTAAAGCAATTGAAAATATATTTTAAATAGGAGAGAAAAAAATGAATTATCATACTTTATTATTCGATGTAGACGATACGTTACTTGATTTTCAGATGACAGAAGCAAAAGCATTAAATGAATTATTTGCAGAGCAAGGAATTGAATTGACACCAGAAGTGAAAACAAGTTATAAGGCATTAAATCATCACTTATGGCGTGAATTTGAAAAAGGGAATATGACGAGAGAAGAGGTTACCGGGAGTCGTTTTGGACTACTATTTCAACAATTTGGTAAAACAGTTGATAGTTTAGCTATGGAGAAAAGATACAGACATTACTTGAATCAGGGGCATGATTTGATTGAGGGAAGTCATGAACTGCTTCAGACGTTATCTTCACAAGCGGATCTTTATATTGTGACAAACGGGGTATCGAAAACGCAATATCAACGTTTGACTGATGCGAAAATGTTGGGCTATTTCAAAAAAATTTTTGTTTCAGAAGATGTGGGCGCCCAAAAACCAATGAAAGAATTTTTTGATCATGTCTTTTCACAGATTCCTCAATTCGAAAAAGAAAAAACAGTTATTATTGGCGATTCATTGACCTCAGATATTAAAGGAGGGAACTTGGCAGGAATTGATACGATTTGGTTTAACAAAAATCGGTTGCCGGAAATTCCAGAAATCGTACCGACTTATCGGATTGATTCGTTAGCAGAACTTTATCCTCTTTTGGAAATCGAGAAGCATTAATTTTCAGAAAAATATAGCATTTTCGTGTATTTTCGCTATAATAGATAAGAATGTAAAAACGGATATGAAAGAGGTTTTAGTCAATGACAAAAAGCAAGCCAATTATCATTGGTGTGACGGGTGGATCAGGAAGCGGTAAAACAAGCGTAAGTCGTGCCATTTTCAATAATTTTCCAGACCATTCCATCATGATGCTTGAACAAGATTCTTATTATAAAGATCAAAGCCATTTGAGCTTTGAAGAACGATTGAATACGAATTATGATCATCCCTTTGCCTTTGATAATGATCTGCTGATTCAGCACGTGAAAGAACTACTGAACTATAACGCCATTGAAAAACCAGTTTATGATTATGTTGCACATACAAGAAGTCAAGCAACAATCATCCAAGAGCCTAAAGAAGTAATTATATTAGAAGGCATTTTGATTCTAGAAGATGAAAATCTACGTGACTTGATGGATATCAAAGTATATGTAGATACAGACGATGATATCCGTATCATCCGCAGAATCAAACGAGATATGGAAGAACGTGGCAGAACGTTGGATTCCGTGATCGAACAATATTTGACTGTGGTTAAACCGATGTATCATCAGTTCATCGAACCAACTAAGCGTTACGCCGATATCATCGTGCCAGAAGGTGGCGAAAATCACGTAGCGATCGATTTGATTACGACGAAAGTTGCTAGTTTTTTGGATCATAAATAAAACAAAGAAACCAATAGGATAAGTCGAAGAATCATGAAAATAGGAGAAGCTATTTTCGATTCTTCGACTTATTTATCAAGTGAAACGTTTACTTTTGCAACGATTCTTAATGAAAAGTAGCGCTAAAAGGTGGAGAGACTGAAAATGAACAATCACAATCATTTACATAAATATATCCGAATAATCCCGATTATTGGCTTATTGTTCTTTTTGGTGTTAATCATTTATGCTTATCAACATGGGATCTTTCGATCAACCACTTCTTTGCAACGCTTCATCCAACAATTTGGGGAGTATGCAGTAGTGATTTTTATTCTCCTGCAGATCATTCAAGTGATCATCCCAATACTACCTGGAGGGATTTCTTCAGTGGCAGGCTTGTTGATGTTTGGAAATGGCTGGGGATTACTTTATAGCTGTATTGGATTGATTATCGGTGAAGCCATTGGTTTTTTATTGGTTCGTTATTATGGCGTTAGTTTTGTACAACTTATTTTATCGCCCAAAAAGTACCAAAAATTTGACCAATTACTGACACAGAAAACGAAGGATATCAAAAAAGTACTGTGTTTGACCATGTTGATTCCTTTTGCGCCTGATGACTTGGTTTGTCTGGTCGCAGGGTTAACTAAAATATCTTTTAAGGGATATATCCAAATTGTCCTATTATTGAAACCTTGGTCTGTCGGTGCGTATAGTTTGATTATGTTGTATCTGTTCCAGAAAGCACAAGGAAATTTTTAGCAGTAAGAGAGGAAAGAAAAAGAATGTTAGAAAAAGTCAAGGTAACCTCAACTGAAATTGACGAGTTGGTATCAGTGATCAAGGAAGTTTGGCCAGAAGCATTTGTTCCGATCATTGGGCAAGCACAAGTGGACTATATGCTGGCTACCTATCAATCAAAACAACAGATTGAAAAAGAAGTGGCGGAAGGTGTGCAGTATTTTCTCTTAAAAGAGCAAGGGCAAACGGTCGGATATACCGCCTATGAGGTAATAGCATCCAAAATATATTTGAGTAAGTTATACTTAATGAATCAATTCAGAGGGAAGGGATTGACGTCGGCTCTTTTTCAGTGGTACGAAACTATCGCTAGAGAACAAGGAATCAAAGAGATTTTTCTACGTGTCAATCAAGGCAATGCTCAAGCCATCGCCGTTTACCTTCATCAAGGTTTTGAAATGGCTGGTGAACTGATCTCGGATATTGGTCAAGGATTTCAAATGGTCGATTATCAAATGAAAAAAAGACTCGCATAACTTTGGGATATGTGTTAAAGTAACGACATGCGACGGGTCGAGAAGGCCTCTGGTTTACAGATGCGCCTAATTGATTTTGGAGACACAAGATCATGATGTGATCACTTGCCGGAATGCAAGGGTGTCGGGCAAGACTTTTGTGGAGAAGGGCTTGTCTGCTTGAGTTCACAAAAACTCAAGTACCAGTAAGATAGGACATTAGTCAGAAGAGATTCTGGGTAATGTCCTATTTTTTATGGGCAATCTTTCGTGGTTTGTTTTGGCTTGAGTGTTACTATTACTGACAAGAAGACGTGTCGCAATAGGTTATCGCTCGTTATAAGTCGAAATTCTTAGTTGAGAGTATCGGCTAAAATTGGTTTCTACTTATGATTAATGCTAGAATGAATGAAAAATAAGTTTTGTAATTACTCGCTAAGGAGTTTTTTTATGTTCGAGAAAATCAAACAATTTGGTCGTAATTTTACGCAATCAACACCTTTTATTTTAGCTAATACGGTTATATTTATTCCTTATCTTTTATTTCTGAATTTGAGCGATGGGGCTAACTGGGCGTCGATTTTACCGTTTACCTTATTTTATACTTTCCGTATGACGGGATTGTTTTTGATCCGCAGTATTCGTTTAGGTCTAGATAGTTATACATTACTGATGATTGCTCTTTTGATGGGAGGGGCGGGTTCGTTATTAGGGATCTTTGGTGTGCTCTATTTCCCCTTGTTTTATTTGTCTAGTATTTTATTGGGATTTAGTGCAGCTTGGCTACTTCCAGCAAATGTGACTGTTAATTACCATGAAAAGCGACAGGGTTTTACGAATATGACAGGCAAAAAATATATCTTTGCGCTACTATTATTGGTTTTGCTTTTTCGCTCGATCGAGTTGTCAGGTACGACCCAAATCGTTGTGACGTTAGGGCTGTATACATTGTTTTATATCATGGCTTATCACACCATCAGCCATTATCCTAGGTATGAATTGGATTTTAAAGAGATGAAAACAACGATTTTTGTCACGAAAGAATTTGTGCTGTTCATTGTGTTTTTTGTCTTATTGTTTTTGCTTCGAAATGCACGCTTGCTCGTTGAGCCAGAACTGTTTGATCTTACAATTTATGTTTTTCTCTTTTTATTTGTTTTAGCCGCTTTTTATTTAGGGCGAGGCAAAAAAAATTGGCAGTTTCCAAGTTGGCTCAATCTCATGAATTTTTTGAGTGGAATGGTGGGGAACTTTCTCTTTTTGTTTAGTACATTTTATGTAGGAGTTTTGTATGGATTTGATCATTTAGCCACTTATATGTATCTACCTTATATAGCTGGAATGGTCGTCGCTAAGCTGATTGGTAATCGTATCTTACGTAGTTTCCCCTATCCTCCAGTGATCGTCCAGTTGATCGGGCTCTCTCTCTCTTTATTGATTTTATTGATCCCGACTGCGTTTGTGATTGGATTGTTTTTCTTAAGTTTTTGTCATGCTGTGATCAGCGGTTGGTTAAATCGTGTGTGCTATGATACCGATACGGATATTCCCATGGATCAGCGAGTCATCATTAAATTTACGACACAAAACAAAGGGAGTGTGGTCCATCAGTTTCTCTTGATGGGGCTATTATTAGTTCTTACCCGTTGGCTAGAGCTACCCGTTGCAGTGCTGTTGCAGTTGACTGACAAGTTAAGAGTTCCTACGATCAGTGTGCAATTAATGGAATACGCTAAGTGGGGGAACATCAGCTGGCTACTCCTTGGTGTGCTGGGTGTTTATCTATTATGGAAACGAGAGGTGCGGCATCATGCGAATACTGATTGATGGAGATGGTTCGCCGGTTAAGGAAGATGTAATTGAAATTGCTGGTTTGTATCAAGTGGAAGTCATGATCGTGACGAGCGTGGCTCATTATACCCATAAAGAATATCCAGCGTATGTTCATTTTGTGTACGTTGACCAAGGCGCAGATAGCGCAGATTACCGCATTGTAGGATTGATTCGCAAAGGAGATATTCTAATCACACAAGATTATGGGTTAGCTTCTTTAGTTTTACCAAAGAGGGTACGAGTGTTTCATCAAACGGGTAAAGAATTTAGTGCAACAACGATTGACTCCTTGTTAGAACAACGTTACCAAAGTGGAAGGTTGCGCAAAGCAGGTCTGCGGACTAGAGGACCTAAACCTTTTACCACTCAAGATCATCAAAACTTTAGACAGGCATTAATTCAAGCACTTGAACAAGTCAAGTTATCTTCAAACAATGAGTAGCGACAATAGGTTTGTTTTCCCCTCAATTAGTACGATATCTTTGCTTGTATTGTCTTTAAAATGATAAAATAATTAAAGATATTTTATTATCTAATTTTTTTCTAATCTGAGGGGAGAGAGTGGAAAATGAAACATGTAAAAGCATTAATTGTAAAAGCAATCATGATTTGGGCGATTTTATGGATCGTATTAACAGGATTATACGGAGTTAGCTTCATGGATTCGACAATTGTTGGGGTCATTATCGTTGTGATGATTTATGTATTAGGTGATTTACTCATTTTGCGAAAGGTGGGGAATATTGCGGCGACGATCGCAGATGCCGGTTCTTCCGCAGTCATTTTGTGGGTATATCTTTATTTTATGAATGATACGACGAACATCTGGATGAAAGTTTTGATTCCTGCTTTATTAATTGGCATAGGAGAATGGTTCTTCCATAAATGGTTGTTAAATCAAGGGATTGTCCCTGATGAACGAAAGATGGAATAGATGAAAAACAACAATCGAAAAAGAGGCGCAGGCAGCGATGCCGTGCCTTTTTTCTTGATTTAACAAATAAGTTTATCGACTTTTTGAAAAATAAGCTGTTTGATTCTTTTGATTTTGTGCTAAAATATGAAGTAAAAGTGAAAGATATTGGATACGGGAGGACAATCTTTTGAAGATTACTTTACTATATGGTGGACGCAGTGCAGAACATGATGTTTCAGTTCTTTCAGCGTTTTCAGTCTTAAATGCTATTTATTATACGTACTATCAAGTTCAACTGATATTTATCAGCAAAGAAGGTCAATGGGTGAAAGGCCCTTTGTTAACAGAGAAACCAGCGAGCAAAGAAGACTTACATTTGACATGGGACCCAAGCGGAAAAGTGACAGATGGCTTTACGGGAAGAGTGATCAATCCTGGAGAAATCAAAGAAGAAGGAACGATTGTTTTCCCTGTCTTACACGGACCTAATGGTGAAGATGGAACGATTCAAGGATTTTTGGAAACATTGAACTTGCCATATGTCGGCGCTGGCGTTTTAACAAGTGCTTGTGCAATGGATAAGATCATGACCAAATACATTTTGCAAGCGGCAGGAGTGCCACAAGTTCCTTATGTCCCTGTTTTGAAAAATCAATGGAAAGAAAATCCTAAAAAAATCTTTGATCAATGTGAAGGATCTTTGCTTTACCCAATGTTTGTCAAACCAGCAAATATGGGTTCAAGTGTAGGGATCTCTAAAGCGGAGAACCGTGAAGAGCTGCAAAATGCGCTTGCATTAGCTTATCAATATGATTCTCGTGCGATCGTTGAGCAAGGGATCGAAGCACGTGAAATTGAAGTAGCTGTTTTAGGGAATGAAGACGTGCGTACCACGTTACCTGGTGAAGTAGTCAAAGATGTTGCATTCTATGATTATGATGCGAAATACATCAACAATAAGATTGAAATGCAAATCCCAGCTGAAGTACCGGAAGAGGTCTATCAAAAAGCGCAGGAATATGCAAAAATTGCGTATACAATGCTAGGTGGGAGTGGCTTGAGCCGTTGTGATTTCTTCTTGACGAATAAAAATGAACTATTCCTAAATGAGTTAAATACAATGCCTGGATTCACGCAATTTAGCATGTATCCATTATTGTGGGAAAACATGGGCTTGAAGTATGGCGATTTGATCGAAGAATTGATTCAATTAGGAATCAATCGTTTTAATCAACGACAAGGTTTTTTTGAAGCAAACGAATAGACAATTAAAAATAGAAGCTGGAGCGAATGTCATTCACATTTGTTCCGGCTTCTAAATGCGAAAAGGCGGGTTTTTTATGAAACTAACAGTACAAGAAATCGCTCAAGCTGTAGGAAGCGTAATGAATGATTTAACGGAAATCACAGGTGTGGAGTTCGATAGTCGCAAGATTGAAAAAGGTGGGTTGTTCGTGCCGCTAAAAGGAGCAAGAGATGGACACGAATTTATCCAACAAGCCATGGATAATGGAGCGGTTGCTACTTTTTGGAGTCTGGAACCTACCAAAGCACCTAGTGGGATTCGAGTGATTCTTGTGGATGATCCACTAAAAGCAATGCAAGATCTGGCGAAGTACTACCTAGCGAAAGTTGGGGCTGAAGTGGTGGCAATTACGGGAAGTAATGGGAAAACAACGACAAAAGATTTGACTGCTTCAGTTTTAGCTCAAAAGTACAAAACCTATAAAACACAAGGAAATTACAACAATAATATTGGCTTGCCTTATACGATTTTGCATATGCCGATGGATACCGAAAAAATCGTTTTAGAAATGGGGATGGATCATGCCAGAGAGATCACTGAGCTTTCTTTGATTGCCCGACCTAAAGTAGCGGCTATTACGATGATTGGTGAAGCACATATTGAAAACCTTGGCTCACGAGCAGGAATCGCGCAAGCAAAAATGGAGATTGTTGATGGTTTGAGAGAAGATGGGCTGTTGATTATCCCAGAAGAAGAACCATTATTGAAACCTTTGACTGAAAGTTTGACCCAAAAAATTGAAACGTTTGGATTAAATACAGGGGAGCTACAGGCGGAGGTAACGAGTGAAGAGAAAACAGCCACACATTTTATCGTCAATGATGAATCGTTCATGATTCCTCTTCCTGGAAGTTATAATGTCACCAATGCGTTGATTGCTTATGCTGTCGGGCAATTTTTTGGTCTGCCAACGGAAGCCATCCGTCTAGGTTTAGCAAGTGTCACAGTGACGCAAAATCGTACGGAGTGGCTAAGTGCTGGAAATGGTGCGGGAATTCTAAGTGATGTCTATAATGCGAATCCTACAGCAATGGGATTGGTCTTAGATACTTTTGCCAACTTACCAACAAAAGGGAGAAGACTTGCTGTACTTGCGGACATGCTGGAATTAGGACCAGATGCTTTGAAGATGCACGCAAGTATGGCTGAACATCTTGATCCAGCTGATTTTGCGGGAGTCTATTTATATGGGCCCCAAATGAAAGCATTATATGAAAAGTTGAACGAAAAGTATCCAGATTTATACGTACAATATTTTGAAACAGATAAAGAACAACTCATTGCAACGGTGAAAGAAGAAATACGTCCGGAAGATAGCATCGTTTTAAAAGGAAGCAATGGAATGGGATTGATTGATGTCGTTAAACAATTGCAAGGAATGAAATAATAAACTGCAAACTTGCAGAAAATAAGAAATTATGCTAGAATAACCTATTGCCGAAAGATGAAGAGAAATTGGACTGGTTCTTTCGTTTATGTAAATTGCTAGAGCCAGATGTCATAACAATGATAAAGCTGAACGCGACCCGTTTGGCTTTTCTAATGCCTAAACTTCGCAAAGTGATTTTTCGGTGGTGCCACAGGGGCTAAGAATGAGTAAAAACGTACGTGGCCACTGTCAAAAAGAACCAAACACTTTGACCGAACAATCGACGGGGTAGCAAAAATTAAGCTACATCCTCAGTTAACAACCATATAGGAGGATTCATTTGAAATTTAAAGAATTAGAATTATCACCAGAATTATTGAAATCAGTAGAGCGTGCTGGTTTTGAAGAAGCAACACCGATCCAGTCAGAAACAATCCCTTTAGCATTGTCTGGAAAAGATGTGATTGGACAAGCACAAACAGGGACTGGTAAGACGGCTGCTTTTGGTTTGCCGATGTTAGAAAAAATCGACACTAATCGCCACGAATTGCAAGGGTTAGTCATTGCACCGACACGTGAATTAGCGATCCAAACACAAGAAGAGCTTTATCGTCTTGGTCGTGATAAAAGAGTACGTGTACAAGCTGTTTACGGAGGCGCTGATATCGGTCGCCAAATCCGTGGATTGAAAGATCGTCCACATATTGTCGTGGGAACACCTGGACGTATGTTGGATCACATCAACCGCCACACATTGAAATTAGGAACAGTGGAAACATTAGTTCTAGATGAAGCAGATGAAATGTTGAACATGGGCTTTTTGGAAGATATTGAAAGTATTATTTCAAAAGTACCTGAAGAACGCCAAACATTATTATTCTCAGCAACAATGCCACCTGCAATCAAAAATATCGGCGTGAAATTCATGAAATCACCAACACACGTGAAGATCAAAGCGAAAGAAATGACAGCTGACTTAATCGATCAATATTATGTTCGAGCAAAAGAATATGAAAAATTCGATATCATGACACGTTTGTTCGATGTCCAAACACCAGAACTTACGATTGTTTTTGGTCGTACAAAACGACGTGTTGATGAATTGGCACGTGGATTAGAAGCTCGCGGTTATCGTGCAGAAGGAATCCATGGGGACCTTTCACAACAAAAACGAATGAGTGTTTTACGTTCATTTAAAAATGGTCATTTAGATATTTTAGTTGCTACGGATGTAGCTGCACGTGGTTTGGATATTTCAGGCGTGACTCACGTCTACAACTATGACATTCCACAAGATCCAGAAAGTTATGTTCACCGTATCGGACGTACAGGTCGTGCGGGTAAAGGCGGGATGTCAGTGACATTCGTTACGCCAAACGAAATGAGCTACCTACATGTTATTGAGAACTTAACGAAAAAACGGATGGCTACTCTACGTCCGCCAACTGAAAAAGAAGCATTCAAGGGACAACTAGGTGCTGCAGTGGAACAAATTGAAGCTAAGCTTGAAGAAAACGGCTTAGACAAGTATTTGCAAACAGCAGATAAATTGCTTGAAGAGTATTCTGCACAAGATTTAGTAGCTTTGTTACTAAAAACGACTGCGAAGGATCCTTCTGATGCAATACCAGTTAAAATCACTCCAGAACGTCCATTGCCAATGCAGAAAAAAGGCTATAATAAAAATGGCAAACGTGGCGGCGGAAATAACCGTAATCGACGCGATAATAACAACTACCGTGGCAACAAATCAAAAGGTGGCTACAGTAAAAATAATAACCATCAAAAAGATGGCGGTAAGCGTCAAAACGATAAAAAACGTGGATTTGTGATCCGTACAAATAACGATTAATAATAAATGATAAGCTTCTCTTTTTTAAGAGGAGCTTTCTTTTTAGTTATTTATGGACATATTGGTGGTAAAATACCGAGAATTTGGTAGAATGAGAGTGTTCTAAAATTTTTGAAAAGAGTAGAGTCTATGATTAAAGGAATTGGGATTGATGCAGTTGAGTTACCAAGGATTGCAAAGATCATCAAAGAAAAACAAAATTTTATCGACCGAGTGTTGACGCCAAATGAAATCGAGCAATTTCAAATCCTGCCTTTTCACCGACAAGTAGAATTTCTCGGAGGGCGTTACGCTTGCAAAGAAGCTTTTTCAAAAGCGTGGGGAACTGGTATTGGTAAGGTGACGTTTCAAGAAATTGAAATTTTAAAAAATGATGCAGGACAACCTGTAGTCACAAAATCACCTCATTCAGGTACTTGTTTTGTTAGTATCACGCATACGGATGAATTAGCGTTTGCACAAATTATTTTAGAAGATTAGAAAGAAGGAAAAATCATGGTTGTCGCTTGGCACCGACCTACAAGAGTCATTATACATACAAAAGCTATTACTGAAAATGTCAAAAAAGAATTAGCTAGATTACCAAAAGGAAAAGAGCTATTTGCTGTAGTCAAAGCAAATGGTTACGGGCACGGAGCAGTTCAGACAGCAGAAGCTGCACTGGCTGGAGGTGCTACTGGATTTTGTGTGTCTAATCTAGACGAAGGGATTGAATTGCGGGAAGCGGGATTCACACAACCTATTTTAGTGTTGAATATGATTCCCATTGACGCATTGACTTTAGCGGTTGTCCATGATTTATCGATCACTGTAGGAAACAAAGAATGGTTAGAACAGGCTGTTGAATATCTGCAAGAAAGAAAGCTGAAACATGCGTTAGCACTTCATTTGAAAGTTGATACCGGCATGGGACGGATTGGTTTTTTGACACCTGAAGAAGTCGTAGAGGCAGTTTCATTTATTCAAGAAAGTGCTGTATTGGAATGGGAAGGGATTTTCACCCATTTCTCAACGGCTGATCAAGCGGATGAAACGTATTGGCAACAGCAACATCAACGTTTTATAGAGACAATCGATGCATTGCCTGCTTTACCTAAGTATGTTCATGTAAGTAATAGTGCTACTGCTTTATGGCATGATGAAAAAATTGGTAACATGATTCGTTTTGGTGTAGCAATGTATGGGTTAAATCCTTCAGGGCATGCACTGCCAGAACCGTATCCATTGGAACCCGCACTAGAGTTAGTTTCCGAGTTGATCCAAGTGAAACGTTTGGCTAAAGGTGAAGGCATCGGCTACGGGGAAACCTATATTACCGATCAACCAGAGTGGATCGGGACGATCCCGATTGGCTATGCGGATGGCTGGTTACGAAACATGCAAGGCTTTTCCGTCCTAGTGGATGGAAATTTATGTGAAATTGTCGGACGTGTGTGTATGGATCAAATTATGATCCGTTTACCTCAGGAAGTTCCACTGGGAACAAAGGTTACTTTGATTGGTAAAAATCAGGAAAAAGAGATATCGATGCAAGCAGTAGCGGATCAATTAGGTACGATCCACTATGAGGTAGCCTGTGTACTAGGAACGCGCATTCCTAGAGAATATGAAGAGTAAGGAGAATCCTATGGTAAAAAGAGGAGACATTTATTTTGCTGACCTTTCTCCAGTCGTGGGTTCAGAACAAGGCGGGACACGACCTGTCTTAGTTATTCAAAATAATTTAGGGAATCATTTTAGTCCAACGATTATTGTGGCGGCCATTACTGCCAAAATGGCCAAACCTAAATTGCCTACGCATATTGGAATAAAAGCAACTGGTACTGGAATCGAACGTGACTCTGTCATTTTACTTGAACAGATCAGAACAATTGATAAATCAAGATTAAAAGAAAAAGTTTGTCATTTAGATCGAGGAATTATGTCAGAAGTCGATCATGCACTTAAAATCAGTGTAGGTATCGAAGCATTGACCCCTGTCGCTAAATAAGCA
Source organism: Enterococcus sp. DIV1421a (assembly GCF_051711025.1). Classification (NCBI taxonomy): domain Bacteria; kingdom Bacillati; phylum Bacillota; class Bacilli; order Lactobacillales; family Enterococcaceae; genus Enterococcus; species Enterococcus sp. DIV1421a. The sequence continues at coordinate 201,173 of NZ_JBIOLU010000001.1, forward strand.
CATTATGCCTTTACATATAAAAGGAACAAGCTAATTATCTTGAATGTCAATCAACAAAGGTTATAAGAGAAATCGTTGGATCTGAGCGTTAATGATGTCAATCGCTATACGGTCGTTTCTGACTCTTAATAAAAAATGCTGGATAATGATAAGAAAAAAGTTGAGTCAGCATTGTTCAACTTATAAAAAAGCCGTAAGGACCAAAAATAGTTTTCCTATCTTTAGTCCTTACGGCTTTTTTTATATGTGTTTGATTAGTTTATCTTATTCAGAGAGTGACTGCTATTTTGCCAGAATATCTTTCGTCTGTCTAATACTAATTACCAACTAGCTTTTTTGACACCAGGGATCAGTCCTTGATGAGCTAGTTCGCGAAATTTCACACGAGACATGCCGAATTTTCGCATATATCCGCGAGGACGTCCATCGATCAAGTCACGGTTTTTCAAACGCTCAGGGCGTGCATCTAAAGGTAATTGACGTAAGGCTTCATAATCTTTATTCGCTTTTAACTCTTGTCGTAAATCAGCATAGCGGGCAATCATTTCTTGTTGTTTTCTAGCTTTTGCAATTTTTGATTTTTTTGCCATATTTTCCTCCAATAATCTCTTTAATTTTTCAAATCGTAAAAATTACGGTTTAGTGTAGATACCTTAACATAGTGTGAGAAATAAAACAATTATTTTGTTTCTAAAAATGTTTAGTCCTTCACTTGTTCTCTATGAAAGAGAAAGGCCACCGATGCGATTAAAACAGTTTTTTTGTCAAATAGTGGTGTTACACGTAAACTAGAAGAAAAGGAGGGGGTAGAGATGCGTAGGTTTGCTATTAGTGGTTATGGGCCAGCTGAAAAGGTGTTTCAAGAAATAGTAGACACACCAAGGGAGGTCACGCCAAATCATCTTCGTGTGGAATTGAAAGCGTTTAGTATCAATCCTTATGATGTCGCTTTGCGTTCAGGAAAGATGAAGGAAGTCCGAACCTTAACATTCCCTTACGTATTAGGGAATGATGGTGCAGGAATCGTGACGGAAGTAGCAAGTGACGTCGATTCATTTGCTGTGGGGGACCGTGTAGTCGTTCATCCTGTGTCAGGTGCTTACGGCGAAGAAATCGTCTTACCAGCAAGTAAAGTGGCTAAAATACCAGATGAAATGAGTTGGGTAGAAGCGGCTGCAATGGTAACAACGGGGATCACTGCTTACAATGTGATTAATCATCTGCTAACGATCCAACCAACTGACACGGTAATGGTGACCGGAGCTTCAGGAGGCGTAGGAACTAGTTTGATCCAATTACTTCATCAAAAAGGGATTCGGACGTTTGCTAGTGCATCAAAGACAAATGAAGAATTAGTCCGAAGTTTAGGCGTTACTCATTTTTCTTCTTATGATCAAGAAAATCCTGGAGAAGTATTCAGTAATCAAGCAGATATTGTGATCGATGCGACGAAAGGAAGCATCGCGGGAGACATGGCTATCAAAATTATGAAAGAAGAAGGTCATTATGTTGCGTTGAACGAATTGCCTTCCCTTGCATCTCGTCAGAAAAAAAATGGGTTTTATGAGACTTTTGTTCCTAGAAAAGAATACTCAGATCAAGAAGCTTTGACTCATTTAATTGCCGCATATAAAACAGGAAATTACCAAATTTTTGTAGCAGAAGAATTAGCTGCAACTCTTGATCGTTTAATCTGGGCGCACCATCAACTTGAAGGACACCCCTCTGCAGGTAAAATCGTATTAACTTATGATTAGAGCTGGGTTGGTAAAAGGAGCAAACTTTTTCTGGATGCGTTTTCTTCTTCTGATTTTTAGCATGAAAATTTCTTTCTGCTTTATTTAATGGTAAAGTGGTACATGTAAAATTTAACTATTTCTTCAATTCTATGGTCAGACAATCGGACAGTTTGACTATTATGTCTAAATTATCGAGCTTTTTGAAAAAAGGGAATTGAAAATTACATGATTTACATGGTAAAGTAATGCAGCTGAAAAAAGAAGAAGGGGATATTTATGCGGTCAATCAAAAACACATTAAAATTATATCTACTTGACTGGAAAAGAATTTTTAAAAATCCAATTGCTACACTTTTGATCATTGCAATTATGATTATCCCTTCATTATATGCGTGGTTCAACATCAAAGCGTTATGGGATCCTTACGGAAATACCGGTGAATTGCCTATTGCGGTTTACAGTGCAGATCAACCGGCAGAATTTCGAGGGAAAGAAGTCGCAATTGGGAAAGAAGTGATCAAATCACTTCATGACAATAAACAACTCGGATGGCAATTCGTTGACTCAAAAGCAGAACTGGAACAAGGAGTTCGTTCTGGGAAATATTATGCAGGAATCTACTTACCGAAGGATTTCTCAGAAGACTTGTTAAGTTTTACGAGTGGAGAGATCAGAAAGCCAAAAATCGAATACACGGTGAATGAGAAAATCAATGCGATCGCTCCTAAGATCACCGATAAAGGAGCTTCTGCGATCCAAACCCAGATTACAGATGAATTTATCAAGACAGCTAGTTCAACGTTATTGAAGGTCTTTAACGAGATCGGTTATGACATTGATTCGAATCTAGTAAGTATCAATAAGGTCAAATCAATGATACTTTCAACGGATGAGAACCTTGATACGATCGATGGCTATACGCAACAAGTACTCGATTTACAAAAACAACTACCTTCTATTAAAGAAAAGTTAAACAAAGCCAATGAATTTGTGAACTATCTCCCACAAGTCGATGAAATGGGACAAAAAGTGGTTGCATTGAATGATAAAATGCCACAGCTCCAAGAGCAAGCGAAAATCATTTTAGATTTACAACAAAAAATACCGGAAATCCAAAATGCAGGTCGACAAATTGCTGAGATCGATCAGGATTTTTCATCGATCCAAGAAACGATGGATCAAGGAATCACTGAAGCGAAACAAGGGTTGTCGATCATTCAACAAGTCCAAGAAATCTTACCTGACGTGAAGAAATTAGAAACACAAGCAAACGACCTAGCTACTCAAACAAAATCAGGTGCAGAGCAATTAAAAGACGCATTACCAGGTATCACAACAAGTGTGAATACAACGATACAATCGATTAGTCAGGTAGCAACGTCTATTGATTCATTCACAGCGAGTGTCGATCAGGCAATTGCAGATAATCAATTGACGGAAGAAGAGAAGGGAAACTTACTCAAATTATTGGATAATCTCTACAATAGTTTACCAGCACAGCAACAAGCGATTGATCAGTTGATTACCTTTTTGACACAGTTACAGAATCAAACGGGTAATACCAAACTTCAAAAAATAATTGATACATTAAATAGTATCAAACCAGTTTTAAGCGGCTTACAAAATCGCCTACCAGCGTTGAAACAAGCCATTCAAGAAGGAAATATCGATAATGTAAGAAATATCTTAGGGCAAATTCAAACTGCTGCTAAAAATGTCAATAACTTGATTTCTGGAATCGATGTGAACCAAGTCAGTTCAACCGTTGATTCACTATTAAATCAAGTCATCAGTACGATTGAAACAGCTCAAGGTGCGTTAAGCAAGGCTGACCAAATCGATTTTGATTCGCTGTTAAATTCAACAAAAGCAACAGTGACCAATGCAGTGGCGATATTAGAGAAGTACCAAAAAGAAATGCCAGCGATCGGACAAGAGATCCATGATGCAAACACCATGTTGAATGGTAATATGGAAACGATCGTCAATGGGATCAATAAAGGAGCCGATCTGTATAATAATGATTTGCCAGTGTTAGCCAACAAATTGAGTACAGCTGCTAACTTTATCCAAAATGACTGGCCAACGATCAAAAATGAAATCACAAGTACGATGACAACAGCGAATGAAAAAATGCCACAAGTTGAAACGGCAGTAAATGCAGCAGCTGATTTGATCAATAATGATTGGCCAAACATCAAGACAGGTATCCAAAAAGCAGCAGATGCTATTCGTAAAGGAGAAAAAGAAGTTGATCTAGGAGAAGTGATCAAATTATTGAAACTAGATGCCACGAAAGAGAGTGACTTCTTTACGCAACCAGTAGAATTAAAAACCAATACGATGTATCCAATTGCAAACAACGGATCGGCAAGTACGCCATTTTATACAGCACTTTGCTTGTGGGTGGGAGCTGTCTTACTCTCAAGTGTAGCGACAACCGATTATTATCTGGGTAAAAAAGAAAGAAACAATTTTACAAAACGAGAACAATTTGTTGCTCGAATGTTCACGTTCTTAACGATGGCTATCGCACAAAGTTTGATCGTTACTTTAGGAAATATCTTTTTATTAGGTGTAGATGTCCATAATCCAGTTTACAGCGTGTCCTTTGCCGTTTTGATCTCGCTAGCCTTTATGATGATCGTGTATGTTTTAGCGGCGCTATTTGATAATGTTGGAAAGGGACTTGCGATCATTATCCTCGTGCTATCGATTTCTGGTGGAGGTGGGAACTATCCTATCCAAGTATCAGGGAAGTTCTTCCAAATGATCAATCCATTCTTGCCATTCACTCATGCGGTTAATCTATTACGAGAATCAGCAGGAGGAATCTATTGGCCAAATGCTGCAAATGCGATTTGGATCATGATTGGTCTATTCGTTAGCTTTGGTGTTATTGGAACGGCTGTTGCGCCTTATGTCCAAGAAAAAATGGTAAAATTCAAAGAAGCAGCACATCAGAGTCATATTTTCCACTAGTAGTTAAAGCAATAACCAGTTTGAAAAAAGAAGACCTTGTTAGACAGAAATAGTCATGTATTTTCGTCTGACAAGGCCTTTATTTTATTAACAGAGCTTAGGTGATCAGAGTAGCTATTTTTTTCTTTTTGTAGAAACAACGAGTTTAATTGAAAAAATTGAAAATAGAAAAGTAAAGTTTGTTATGGCTGATTCCACAATGATTGATGATTGCTAGAAAAAATCACAGTCCGTTTACTTATTTTTTGGAAAGTGCTGGTTGTTCAAGTTCTACGAAAAGTAAAAGTTTTTATTGAATAGGAAAGAAAAATCTCGATGAGTGAGATGTTACATTTTTTGACAGAAAAGGAAAAAAGTCGCTGAAATGTAAGGCATTTGCTAATTTAACGTACGATTGAAAAAAATACTGTTTTTTTTCTAATTTTTTTCAATTAATTTTATGAAAGTTTATTGACTTTTATATTATGGGAGCGTACTATAACATCTTGTTTAAGATAAATTTTTTTTAATTTTGACAATAATAATTTTGAAGTAAATATGTGCGTAAAGGAGTAAAAAAATTGGACTACTTAAAAAGGTTGTTAGTAGGTAAGCCGTTGAAATCTGCTGAAAACGACGAGCATAAATTAACTCGTTTTGCCGCGTTAGCATTGCTGTCATCGGATGCCCTATCATCCATTGCTTACGGTACAGAGCAGATTGTGGTTGTTTTAGTTGCCTTGTCAACTGCAGCCATTTGGTATTCACTGCCAATTGCAGCATTTGTTATTATTCTATTGATTTCATTAACTCTCTCTTACCGTCAAATCATTCACGCGTATCCTCAAGGTGGAGGAGCTTACGTCGTCAGCAGTGAAAACCTTGGGAAAAATGCCGGGTTGATCGCTGGAGGTTCCTTGTTGATCGACTATATGTTGACGGTAGCTGTTTCCGTGTCAGCTGGTGCCGAAGCGATTACCTCGGCAATTCCCGCATTGTATGGTCACCAAGTAGCAATCTCAGTTGCAATCGTATTGCTCTTGATGATGCTGAATTTACGCGGGTTAAGGGAATCGGCTTCTTTCTTGCTATTCCCTGTTTACACGTTCATCATTGTGATTACGTTGCTAATTGCGGTCGGACTGTTTAATATCATTACTGGTGCCGTACCATTACATGCAACAGCCTTACCTGGAGCTGCAATCCCAGGAGTGTCGATCGCATTGATTTTGCGAGCATTCTCTTCTGGGTCTTCTTCTTTAACAGGGGTTGAAGCAATTAGTAATGCCGTACCATTTTTCAAGAAACCTCGAGCAAAAAATGCAGCAGCAACTTTAACAATGATGGCTTTGATCTTAGGCTTCTTCTTTGTCGGTATCACGTTCATCAACTATTGGTATGGGATCGTACCTGAAAAAGAAGTTACTGTATTGTCTCAAATTGGGAAAGCTGTCTTTGGCCATGGCGTATTGTATTATGTATTACAATTTGCTACCGCTTTGATCTTGGCGGTTGCTGCCAATACTGGATTCTCTGCATTCCCAGTATTAGCATACAATTTGGCAAAAGATAAGTTCATGCCACATATGTATCAAGATCGTGGCGATCGTTTAGGGTACTCAAATGGGATCATGACATTAGCTTTTGGTTCGATCATTCTCTTATTTATTTTCCATGGTTCAACGGAACGTTTGATTCCGTTATACTCGATCGGTGTATTTATTCCTTTTGCGCTATCGCAAACAGGAATGGTCGTTAAATGGAAAAAAGAAGGAAAGAACTGGTTAGGAAAATCTATTGCAAATATCACAGGTGCGTTTATCTCTTATGCGATCATTGCGATTTTGTTCGTTTACCGCTTAGGTGATATTTGGCCATTCTTTATCATCATGCCAATTGTGATGTATATTTTCTATCGCATTCATGATCACTACAAAAAGGTAGCAGAACAGCTGCGACTGGAAACGGACGCCAAGTTACATGACTATGATGGAAATACCGTGCTGGTTTTAGTAGGAAATGTCACACGTGTTAATATCGGTGCGATCAATTATGCTCGTTCGATCGGGGATTATGTGGTGGCCATGCACGTGTCATTGGATGAAGATATAGCAAAAGAAAAAGAAATTGAAGCAGACTTTAAGAAACATTTTCCTGATGTCCGTTTTTCAGTTGTTCATTCTTCTTATCGTTCCATTGAAAATCCAATTATCCGCTACGTTGATCTGGTAAGTAAAAATGCCGCAAAACAAAACTATACGACGACAGTATTGATTCCACAGTTTGTACCAAACCGTCGTTGGCAAAATATCTTACACAATCAAACAAGTTTACGATTAAGACTTCGTTTATCTTGGCGAGAAAATATCGTGATAAGTACGTATAGTTATCATTTGAAGAAATAAATGTTAAAGACCAAAAAATGCTTGAGTGAGAAACTCAGGCATTTTTTTATTTATTTATTTTCTAATTACAAAAAAAATAAATAAAAAAGTGTCACTTAATTGATGTATTTTTTTAGTAGAACATGTTTATCCAATTTATTTGAAGGAGCTGAAAAGACAATGGCACAATATTATAGAAATACTGAAAATGGAAAAGTCTTGACGGAAGATCAATATAAAGAAATCAAGGATCAAATGGGCAACTTTCAAAAAGTATCTGACGATCAACTCAATAAGTCAGAAATGTTGATGGCTAAAATTGCTTCAGGTGATCTAAATGATTATTCTTCTTTTTATGAAATGGAAGATCTAGCTCTAGATCCAAACATCGAAGTAGAGCCGGAAAATACACTAATAGTGATCAACATGGCGGAAGATGTTCACTGCTTAGAAGTGTTCAATAAACTTAAAAGAAATGATCTAAAACCAGATGTTGAGGTTCAACAAGTGATGTTAGCTCAACGCGCGTTTGACGAAAGAGGATTTACAGTGATGGATTTTGAGAATCTTTCAGGCGAAAAGAATGAGTGGCGTGATAGTATTTTAGGTATTATCATTGGCTTTATCGGTGGTCCATTAGGGGCGATCTTTGGCTGGGCAATTGGCGATGTCATTGGTTTTGGGCAAGCGCATCATGCAGAGAAAAAATCTAAAAATGTTTTTCATTATATTGCTAACTGTATCCCAGAAGGACAAGAAGGGGTCTTAGCGATTGTCAAAGAAATGGATGCAAAGAAATTGAATGACTTAATCACTGTGGAGTTTGGAGGCACAATTGAACGTTTTGAACTCAATCATATCAATGATGCAATCAAATCTATAAAAAAATAAAACGATCATTTGCAAGAAATCGGTTTGTTCGTTCGTTTCTCTTTCTTCTTTTTTCGAGTGCGGGTTTTGCCAAGGCAACAGTAAAAATGTTAGAATGACAAGGCAGAAGATAGAAAGTGAGTGACGATATGTTAACAACAGAAGATTTTGACTTTGATTTACCAGAAGAGTTGATCGCTCAAACACCCCTAAAAGACCGTGACCATTCTCGGTTACTAGTTTTAGATCGTACAACTGGGGAAATGTCGGATAAACATTTCCATGACATCCTAGAAGAATTGCATCCAGGAGATGCGCTAGTGATGAATAATACACGTGTGTTGCCAGCTCGTTTATATGGTGAAAAAATTGAAACAGGTGCACACCTTGAAGTATTACTTTTGACAAATACAGAAGGAGATACTTGGGAAACGTTGATCAAACCGGCAAAACGTGCGAAGGTAGGTACACGAATTACATTTGGTGATGGTCGTTTACAAGCAGTTGTCAAAGAAGAATTAGAACATGGCGGAAGAATCATTGAATTTGAATACGAAGGTATTTTTCTTGAAACGTTGGAATCATTGGGCGAAATGCCTTTACCTCCTTATATCAAAGAACGTTTAGAGGATCCAGATCGTTACCAAACTGTTTATGCAAAAGAAAACGGGTCAGCAGCAGCTCCTACAGCTGGATTACATTTTACCAAAGAATTGTTAGCAGAAATCGAAGCAAAAGGGGTAGAACTCGTCTATTTGACACTTCACGTAGGGTTAGGAACATTCCGACCGGTCAGTGTGGACAAGATTGAAGAACACCACATGCACAGTGAATTTTATCGTCTAACAGAAGAAGCAGCAAGTCGCTTAAATCAAGTCCGTCAAAATGGTGGCAAGATCATCGCCGTAGGAACGACTTCGATCCGTACACTTGAAACGATTGGAACTAAATTTGATGGTGAAATCAAAGCAGATAGTGGTTGGACAGATATTTTCATCACACCAGGTTATCAATTTAAAGTAGTAGAGGCCTTTTCAACAAACTTCCATTTACCAAAATCAACGTTAGTCATGTTAGTGAGTGCCTTTGCTGGACGAGAATTAACATTAGCAGCTTACCAACATGCTATTGATGAACGTTATCGCTTCTTTAGTTTCGGCGATGCAATGTTTGTCAAATAAAGATAAAAAAGCTGTTTCAATACGATTAAACAAAATGGCAGTAATTGCCCATTATAAATTATCAGTCAAAGAATCCTCAACTAGAAAAATGGGTTCTTTGACTGATTTTTTTCTATTCTTTGTTTTAGTTGGAATTAAAAAGTGTAGGAGACATGGATTCGTTTCTTGCAGAAGATAAATAAACTCAGGCGACAAAAAAAGCTGGGCTCTCGATAAGCCCAGCTCTTCGTATGCGGAAGGAATCAAATAAACAAAATAAGTGTAACTTTCCATGACCCATGCAAAGTACCGTGTTGAATTTCTTCTTGATAAACAAAAAATCTTGTTTTTGTTACATCTTCAACAGTTGAAACATCTCTTGATTCTATTCAGTTTTCAGATATTCATGTTCTTCTTTTTTACGTATCATGTTACTTCTGGTTTAGATACTGCATGATCTAACGCCTCATACGCATTCACTATTTGTAAAAGATTATACTTCACATGACCTCATTGGTGAAACCTGTACCTTTTAACAACTTTGTTTGCTTATACTAATCTATCGAGAAATTCTTTTGTTTATTTGATGGTATCCTCCTTCCTTACACTTATAATATAGCACACTTTGTTAGCGGTTGCAAAAAAAGAAGCTCACGAGATATGCTTATTTTAGAGAAGCAACAAGCGGTATAGTTGAATAAGGCAATTTAACAATGGTATAGTAAAATAAGTGCCTTTTTTGTGTGCTTAAAATAAAGGAGGAATAGGATGGATGATTTTAAGAAAACAGTGAAAGAAGTGGAGAGTGAAACAAAAACAACAATTGAACAGGGGTTAACGACCCAAGAAGCAGAAAAAAGAAGTCAAGAACAAGGGAAAAACAAATTTGAGGAAGCGCCTAAAGAGTCATTGGCAAAAAAGTTTTTACGAAGTTTATCTGATTTTACTACGATTATTTTACTTGTAGCAGCAGTCATTTCTTTTTATACTGCCTTTGCCACCGAACATGGGGATTTATTTGAAGGACTGTTGATTATTGCGATCGTAATCATTAATTCAGTATTAGCTATCGTACAAGAAGGAAATGCCGAAAAAGCGTTGGAATCTCTTCAGGATATGAACAAGCAAACTGCCACAGTCATCCGAGATGGCAAAGTTGAAAAAGTGGATGCTGAACACCTAGTTGTGGGAGATGTTCTGGTCTTGGAATCTGGCTCAGCCATTGCGGCGGATGCTCGATTAGTTGAAACCTCGCAATTAAGAGTAGAGGAATCGGCACTGACTGGTGAAAGTGAAGCGGTCGAAAAAGATGCAGATTATGTGAGTCAAGAAGATGATGCCTTAGGTGATCAAATCAATATGGTGTTTAAAGGGTGTACAGTCGCAGCTGGTCGTGGGAAAGCGATTGTGACCGCTATCGGGATGAAAACCGAGATGGGTAAGATCGCTGGACTATTAAATGACAACACTGCTCAAAAAACACCATTACAAATTCGATTGAATCAACTAGGTAAACGCATCAGTTTTATCGCATTAGCTGCTGCAGCGTTAGTGTTTATTATTGGGGAACTCCAAGGAGAACCCTTACTGGAAATGTTTATGACATCCATTTCTTTAGCCGTCGCTGCGGTACCAGAAACATTGACAGTTATCGTTACATTGACTTTAGCATATGGTGTCCAAAAAATGGCGAAGAAACATGCCATTATTCGTCAGCTCCCCGCAGTTGAGACTTTAGGAACAGCCAATGTGATTTGTTCAGATAAAACGGGAACGCTGACACAAAATAAAATGCGTGTCCGCCGAGTTTGGAGCAAAGAAGATGAAGTGACTGATGTAGAGGACTCAATGACCAACAGTGCGATGGAAATCTTGAAGATGGCTGCTCTTTGTACCGATGTGACGGTCGAAAAAGAAAATGATGAATTGATTGTCAAAGGAAACCCTACAGAAGCCGCGATCGTACGAGCGGTTGAAGAAAATTATCACACAAAAGAGGAATTAGAAGAAAAGTACCCGAGAGTGGCAGAACTACCCTTTGATTCAGACCGTAAGATGATGACAACGGTTCATCAAATGGGTGAAAAATATATTTCAATTACGAAAGGCGCTTTTGACGTCCTAGCTTCGCGTTTTACTTCAGGAGACATTGAACAGGCCACGATCGTCAATGACAGTTTTGGGAAAAAAGCTTTAAGGGTCATTGCGGTAGGTTATGCTACCTATGAAGAAGAACCGCAAGAAATCACGTCAGAAGCATTAGAAAAAGATTTACGTTTGATTGGTTTGATCGGCATGATTGATCCGCCTCGTCCTGAAAGTAAAGGAGCAATCAAACGAGCGAAAAAAGCAGGAATCAAAACAGTGATGATCACAGGAGATCATGTTGTTACGGCTAGTGCCATAGCCAAAGAATTAGGGATTTTATCGAATCCAGCCGAAGCACTGTCGGGCTCAGAACTACAAGCACTATCTGATGATGAATTAGACGAACGTGTCAAAGACCTTTCTGTCTATGCTCGTGTTACGCCGGAAGACAAGATCCGGATCGTTAAATCATGGCAACGAACTGGTGCCGTAGTTGCTATGACTGGAGATGGCGTCAACGATGCACCCGCCTTGAAGGCAAGTGACGTAGGGTGTGCAATGGGAATCACTGGAACTGACGTGGCACAGAGTGCATCAGATATGATCTTGACCGATGACAACTTTGCAACGATCGTCGATGCGGTTAGTCAAGGACGTTCCGTCTATCAAAACATTCGTAAAGCGATCAACTTTTTGTTGAGTTGTAATGTCTCAGAAATTTTTATTGTGTTGATTGCGATGCTAGTGGGCTGGGGAGCACCGTTTACAGCAGTTCAATTGTTGTTTGTCAACGTGGTTGCTGATGGGTTGCCTGGATTTGCTTTGGGGCGTGAACCAGCAGAAAAAGGGATCATGGACGAAGCACCGATTCCTAAGAATGAAGGGATTTTTGCTCGAGGATTACTACAAAAAATTGCGATCAATGCGACTATATTTACGATCGTGACTTTGTTTGGTTATTATTTGGGAAGCTATGTCGATACTATTAGCCCTTGGGTCGATGCAGGACAAGAAGTTGGACAGACAGTTGCCTTTTTAGTGTTAGCATACTCGTCAATCCTCCATGTATTCAATGTGCGTAGCAGTCAGTCAATTTTCAAAGTGAACTTAGCAACGAATAAATCGTTATTGGAAATGGCGGTACTTTCATTGGTCATCACTACGGTCATTGCACTTTTACCGTTTACCCAAGAACTCTTTGGCTTAGTGCATGTTAGCTTAAACCATTGGTTGTTAGTAGGCTTTTTATCAGTCGTACCTGTGGCTGTGAATGAGTTGATCAAATTTCATCAATTGCCTGAAGCAGAAGAAGAATAAATCAAAAGAGCTTGGGACAAAAACGAACAGCCCAAGCTCTTTCGCATGTAAAAAATGGCTAAAAGACGTTTAAACAGCTGACTTTCAGTAGGGAAAGTTGATGCGAGAGATTTCTCTTTCCTGCTTCTGCGGTTACTCGTCACATTCTACTTGGCGTGTTTTGTTCTTAATTTGTTTTACTTTCTTTTTGCCTTGATTGATCAAAAACAACGTAAGTAATGACATAGAAAGTAAATAGATAAAATTAAAGAACCAATTGTTTAACAGACTTCCTTCCTTTGGTAAATAAAACTCATAAATATAAATATAGAAAATATGAATAAAATAAAGTTCTTGTGAATGAAGAGAAAGATAATTACTGATAGGGGCGAAGAAATTCCCTTCATATTTAGCTAACATATACCATAAGAAACAGCCACAGAAACAGCCATATAAAATAAAAGGCAACTGTGGTGGGTATTTAAAGTAAGTTAATCCATGGAGTCCGTAGAGATAGAAACTAATGCTTAAGTAACATAAGATAACAATTGATAAGTGTAATAGTTTTTTTCGGTCTAATTGAAAAACAAGTAATCCTAGTAAAGCAATCGGACAATAGCCAAAAGCTAAAGGAACGAGTTGAGTATAAAGGATTTGCCATGAGCTTGGAACATAAGGAATCAAATAAACTAAAAAGATTTGGAGGATTAATAATAAAGTGAAAATACCAAGTATTTCCACAAAGTGCTGGTATTTTTTGCTCAATTTATACAGGAAGGGCATGAGTAAAGATACAAGAAAAAACGTTCGCATAATCCAAGCATAACCATAACCTGTATCCATGAAAAAAGCGTGCAAAATATAAAAAATATTAAATTGATAAGGAGTATCGGTAATCTGAGCAATGAAAAAAAGTGATGTAAATAATAACGCCAGAAATATATAAGTTGGAACCATTAAACGAGTGAATCTTTTTTTGACATAGGAAATATAGGAGAGATTCTTGCTGCTATAGTAATAAGAAATAGCTAAACAAAAGGCCATTAATGGCACATCAAAACAACGCAAATTGAACAGGATTCCTTGTAATCCTGTATGAGCAAGAATGATACACAAAATTGCTAATGCTCTCAAGTGATCAATTTTTTGATTGCGTGATCGTTTCATAAAATAATCATCCTTAATAAAGTGGCTGGGGCAATAGTGACTCTATAATTTGAGGTTGAGACAAAATTGTTCAGTATCAAGAAATAAGAAAGAATTTCCGAAAATTGATAAGAAATACAAACACTAGTTTTTGATGTTGATTGTTACCTGCTTGGTGCTCCTCAAATTTTCCGAAGATACTAGTTTTATCTCACCGTTTATTCGTATTTAGAAATACTAGAAGAGACTGAGACAAGTTTTGTCCCAGTCTCTTCATGATTGACAAAGAGCCGCAATCGTTGCTCCAGCTTCAGTTAAATAGTTAGTATAGAATTTTTAATAACATTTTTTACTTTCTTAGAACTAATTGTCCGTTACGTACATCGTAATGGTATGTTCCTCTTGTATTGTGTTTCAAGTTCTCATGATTGATGGCTAAACGAGTTGCATTTGCTTCTCGGTGTGTCACAGTAACTGTGTCGCCCTCCTTCAAATTGATCGTATCCGTTTTAGCATCATAATGACGATCTCCAATGTATTCTTTTTGATAGAGCGTTTCATTATTACGTGAAATAGTGATACTTGCATAGCGATCATTGAAGTAACTATGCGGAGTACCAGCTATTGTACGTACGGTTGCTACGCCATTTGCTACGTCAAAGGAAGCAAAATGGAAGTTTCCTAATCCTTTGAAAGTAAATTCTTGCAATTGATCAAAAGCATTATTTAATCGTGTCAATAAGTTATCTTTTTGGCTACTGTTTGGTAAAGCCGTTACTTTTTTCTTGGCTTGATCAATATCTTTTTGCATCAGATTTGTCTTGATTTTCGAATGATCATTGTCTTGGAATAAGTGGTCAACAGCTTCTGTGGCTTCTTTGAGATAGTTATTTAATGAAATAGTTACTGTACCATTGTCTTTCACAAAAAGATATGGTTTTTGGATATAACCAGTGTCTGTTCCCAATTCAAGAGAATATACACCATTTGGCATGTTGTTGATCGTAACTGGATCGCTACCTAAAGTAATTTCTTTATAAAGTTTATTTCCATCTAAAATACGCAATTTCATACCTTCGAACAAGTTGCCATCTTTAAACTTCAATGTAACGTTGCTTGTTAGATTCAATGGTTTTAATTCTTCATTTGTAACTAAAGATAAAACGGAACTTAGACGATTATTTTGTGTCAATTGTTGAATCGCTGCATCTAATCGATTATCAGGAACCACTTGTGCCAAATGAGCCACCTGTTGGTAGCCATTATCTGCGGCTGCTTTTTTCGCTTTTTCTGATACTGATAAGCCCCAAGCGTTTAAGACAGCAGAAAAGTCCACTTTCTTCGGTGCACCCATTTCAGTTGTGATCAAATCTGGTAATGGATAGTTATTGGCATTGAATCCTGACTGACTAGCAAATTTTCGGTAGTTTGTATAGAAATTTGTAAAGCCTTCATTTCCTGCTTTATCAACGATGTTTGAAAGAATGACTAATTTTTTACGTAAATCTTGACTATTGAATTTTGGATCAGCACTATTGATTGTATTCTTTAATGCATTTTCAATGGATTGTTTGTGTCCATAATCATAAAGCCAAGAATTTTTATCGGCAGCAGTTTTACCCATGTGTTTGTAATTATAAATTACACCATATAGATTATTCCAAACTTCACCGACATCCATTCCTTTGTTCATAAAGCTTCCTTGATAGCCGTGACCAGTTTCATGAAGCACTCCCCAACCATCGCCTAACCAAGCGTCGCCAGACGTACTAGTTTGTGCTGCCCAAAGGCCACCATAATAAAGAGCACCCGCACCTGAAGCATCTGCTTTATAGAAATATCTACGTTCTGAAGAACGGTTCAATGGATTTGGGTCATTGTCAGATAAACCTAATAATTCATTATAGGATCCGATAATATCATTATCATATTTATCAATTAGACGGTTGAGGTCCACTTTTAAAGCTTGATTGCGATTTTGTTCAGGTAAGAAAGTTTGAAATCTCTTTCCTTTGATCAATCCATAACCTTTTGTTTGATTCCAAGTATCTTTAAATGCTTCGATATCCCCATTTTTACTAAAGACTGGTAATAGGATTTTTTGTCCTTCTACAGTAAATTCTAATTGTGGTTTTTCCCCATTTTCTTGATTATATGGCGTATAAACAAATGGTACTGCTAAAGCTTTAGCAGTTAGTGTGACATTGTTTGTTGTGAAATCAATAGCAGATTCAGTACTTGAATTATTGGTTAATAAACGCAACGTCATTTTTGAAGTGAATTTTGGATTCGTTTGTCTAATGGTAATTTTTGCACCTTTTGTTAATTGGATACCTAAATCTTGACGATCATGATCTTTCCCCATTAAAATTCCTGCAGCAGCAGTATTTCCTGGATATGCTGTGGTGAACATCGTTTTTTTATAGGTTTTTAATGCAAGATAAGCTTGGTCATATTTTTTTTGTAAAGCTGTTCGTTCAGCTAATCCGTTAGGTAAAGCATTGATTTTTTCTAAAGCTGTGTTTAATTGTTCTTGTGTATTTTCAGCTTTAGGTGTTTCGCCATCGAATAAATCATTGACGGCTTTCGTCGCTTCTGCCAGTTGCGAAGTGAGGTTTTCTAATTTGCCATTTTTAACAAGATAGGTGTAATTGCCGGCAGTATTGCCCTTTAAAGAAGGATCTGTAGCAACAAAACGAGTATCATTCGCTTCACGATGTGTGATCGTTACGATATCCCCATTTTGTAAAGGAATATCTTTTTGTTCGGCTGTCAATTTTTGGTTGCCGACAAAGTTTTTTTGATAAACCACTTGTGTCCCACGTTTAATTTGTAAACTTGCGTAAGTATCTCCATAGAAGCCCCAATGTGGTTGGACAGCGAGGGTTTGTAAGTGGAGGTTACTTCTAGCAACACTTATTTGAGCAAAGGTTGTATTATCATAACCTTTTAAGGTAAATCCTTGTGTTTCAGCTTGAACACTGATGGCATTGTAGGCCTTTTCCAGCTTATTCCATAACTGATCGCGTTGAGTTAGATAATCTGGTAGTGCATTAAGTTTAGCTGCTGCTGCATCTGCTTGCTCTTGGGTAATGCCCAGTTTAGGTGTGTCGCCATTGAACAACTCGTTGACAGCTTTCGTTGCTTCTGCCAGTTGCAAAGTGATGTTTTCTAATTTGCCATTTTTAACAAAATAGGTGTAATTGCCGGCAGTATTGCCCTTTAAAGAAGGATCTGTAGCAACAAAACGAGTATCATTCGCTTCACGATGAGTGATCGTTACGATATCTCCATCCTGCAAAGGAATATCTTTTTGTTCAGCTGTCAATTTTTGATTGCCGACAAAGTCCTTTTGATAAACCACTTGTGTTCTACGTTTAACTTGTAAACTTGCGTAAATATCACTATAAAATCTTGAGTGTGGTTCAACGGCCATTGTTTGTAAGTGAAGAGTACTATTCACTACACTAATTTGAGCAAATGTTCGATCATAGTAACCTTTTAGGGTGAAACCTTGTGTCTCAGCATGGACACTGATAGCATTGTAAGCTTTTTCTAGCTTATTCCATAATTGACCAAGTTGGGGCAGATAATTTGGTAGTGCGTTAAGTTTAGCCGCTGCTGCATCTGCTTGTTCTTGGGTGATGCCCAGTTTAGGTGTGTCGCCATTGAATAAATCATTGACTGCTTTTGTCGCTTCTGCTAGTTGTAAAGTAATATTGCTTAATTTGCCATTTTTAACGACATAAGTGTAATCGCCAGAAGTATTACCTTTTAATGATGGGTCATTGACAGCAAAACGAGTATCATTCGCTTCACGATGAGTGATTGTTACGATATCTCCATCCTGCAAAGGAATATCTTTTTGTTCAGCTGTCAATTTTTGGTTGCCGACAAAGCTTTTTTTGTAGACGTCTTGTGTTCCACGCTTAATTTGTAAACTTGCGTAAGTATCTCCATAGAAGCCCCAATGTGGTTGAACAGCGAAGGTTTGCAAGTGAAGGTTACTGTTAGCAACACTGATTTGAGCAAAAGTTGTATTATCGTAGCCTTTTAATGTAAAACTTTGCGTTGAGGCTTTAGGAATAACTTGAGTATTAGTTGATGAGAGATTTTCTTGGGTAGCTAGTACTTGGGCACTTGGTAAAAGTAAATTTGAAAATAGCATGATACCAGTAGCTGAAGTAACAATTATTTTCTTTTTCATTGTATTTCATCCTTTCTCCTATCCAAATAAAGATTTCTGTTTAGGACCTAAGCATATTATTAGTGGCTCAGATATTTTTTTTTTATATTTCAAAAAAGATAGAAGAAATTTATTTTGCTAGAAATGAGTTAAGACATTGATGTAACAATATTTGATGTGGATAACTTTAGGAGAGCAATCATTTTTTATTGGAAAAAGGATAGACGTTTATTCGATTGGAGATTTTTATTTTTTAACATAAGTATTCTTGAAATTGAAAAAACGTGAAAAAAATTTTTTTGGAGGTCGCCTATAATTTGTCTATCAATAAAAATTTATTGACAATTTAATAGGAGGTTTTAATGTAAAATGGGAAAGAAAAATCTATCAAAAAGCAAAAAACTTAGAAAACAACTACTTGCTGCGTCAGCTGCAGGCTTAGTGCTTGTTTCAAGTGCAGCTAGTGCAGGAACCTCATTGGTTTATGCAGCAGAAAAAAATCAAACAGCAACTACTGCTGAAAAAAATACAAAAAATTCGGAGGCTATTTCAAACGAGAACACGTTGACTCAAAAACAAAATCTAACAGCTACAGAAAGAAAAACAGTGAATCCTTCCAATTTTGATTGGAATATTGGAGAAGTATTACCATCAACACCGACGAATAATTATTCTGGGACACTACCAAATACTGTGCGAGGAGCTACTTTTCAAATTACTTTTTCAATCTTCAAACAACCTAGTTCCACATTAACAGCGAATGACATAAAGGTTAATGTTCAAGGGAAAAATGTGAAGTTTTCTACTTCGCAATATTCAAATACAATAAATGTTCAAGTGACATTCCAAGCTGAAGGAACATCAACTAATTTTTCTATTAATGTGGCTACTGGTAAGGGAGATATTGCTCGTTGGAATACAAGTAACTATCGTAAATTCACCGATGTACCACAAAGTGCAATCACAAGTAGAAACAGAATCAGTACATTGCTTGACTCAATTTATTCAACGAGTGGTGTCTTAGCTCCAGGTGTTACTCAAAGTAGAATTGATAATGTTCGTCAAGAAATGAATAATTATATTCCAAGAGATATTAGTAGTAGTTATATCTCAGCATACTGGGCTAATTTCCTTACACCGTTTCTAGATAAAGCATCCGCTGAAGTAGATCAAATAAATAAAGCTACGGTAGCAGTGAATAACTTATTCAATGATAATCAAGTACCTAAACCTAATAATACAAGTGAACAGGTTAACGCTGCCAAAGCATTAGTAAATGCTCTGCCATATAGTCAAGCAAAAGAAGACTTGCTTGCAAAGGTTGCAAAAGCTCAGAATGCTTTAGACGAAATACAAGTAAATGCAGCCACAGAAGCAGTAAATGCGTTATTCAATGGAGATACACCAAAACCAGAAAATACACAAGAACAAATTGATGCAGCTAAAGCTAAAGTGGATGCATTAGCAAATAGTGATGCAAAAACAGCTTTATTAGCAAAAATTACGACAGCTCAAAATGCTTTAAATGCAGAAGTAGAAAAAGAAAATGCAGCCACAGAAGCAGTAAATGCGTTATTTAATGGTGATACACCAAAACCAGAAAATACACAAGAACAAATTAACGCAGCCAAAGCAAAAGTAGATGCATTAACAAATGAGACAGTAAAAACAGCTTTACTAGCAAAAATCACTGCTGCACAACAAGCATTGGATGAAGCAACTGAAGAAGCTGCGAAAGTACAAGCAGCCACAGAAGCAGTAAATGCGTTATTCAATGGAGATACACCAAAACCAGAAAATACGCAAGAGCAAATCAATGCAGCCAAAGAAAAAGTGGATGCTTTAAAAGCAAGCGAAACAAAAACAGAATTATTAGCCAAAATCCAAAAAGCACAAGAAGCACTTGAAGAAAAATCGAAACAAACATTAACACTTAATCCATATACATTAGGAGATCAATATGTAACGGGTACAATTACTGGGAACATCAAAAAATTCCAATTGATTGTCAATGGACAAACCTATGAACCTGGTTTTAAATTAAAAAATGGAAAACTTGAAGTATATGTAGGAAATCGTGTCCCAGAAGGAACAACTGAGTTTACATTAAAGGCATTTAACCCAGCAGGCACACAAGTTGCTTCTCAAACAGTACAAGTTCAAGCACCATCATTGTCTGTCGATAAATTTGTTTTAGGTAGTGAATACATGACAGGCTCTTACCAAGGCAACAGCATTAATAAATTCCGACTAACTGTTGATGATAAAGTATATGAACCAGGCTTTAAATTAGAAAATGGTAAATTTGAAGTTTATATCGGAAGTAAAATTACTGGAAGTTCAAAAGTTATTAAGCTTGAAGCATTAGATAAAGCCGGTAAAACAATTGTCGAACAAAATGTAACAGTAGAAGCACCGCAATTGACAATTAATGAGTACATTCGTGGTAATGAATACTTAACAGGTACTGTTGCAGGGGAAGGCGTTAAAAAATTCAAATTGATTATTAATGGACAAGAAAGCTTCCCAGGATTCAAATTAACTGACGGTAAATTTGAGATTTACGTTGGTAATAAAGTACCAGCAAATGTTAATTCTATTAAAGTAGTGGGAATAGATAAAACAGGTCAAGAAATTGTTTCTCAAGATGTGAATGTACAAAATCCTGAGTTACAACCAAATGAATACCTAGCTGGCAATGAGTATGTAACAGGGACGTTCACAGGTCAAGCAATTAAAAAATTCAAATTAGTAGTTAATGGACAAGAAAATTACCCAGGATTTAAAATCACTGAAGGTAATAAATTTGAAGTATATATTGGTAACAAAGTACCAGTAGGAACAACGACATTTACGCTGATTGGATTAGATAAATCAGGACAACAATTGACTTCAAAAGAAATCACTGTGCAATCCCCAACTTTAAGTATCAATGAATATGTCCGTGGCGATGAATATATGAGAGGTACATTCAACGGTGACGGCATTAAGAAATTCAAATTAGTAGTAGATGGACAAGAAAGCAATCCTGGTTTTAAAATCACTGGTGAAAACCAATTTGAAGTTTATATTGGTAATAAAATCACGGCTGATTCAAAATCTATAAAATTAGAAGGTCTAGATAAATCTGGAAATGTCTTAGTAAGTCAAGAAGTTTCAGTTTCCCAACCAGAATTAGTTCCAAATGAATATACACGTAATTCAGAGTACCTAACAGGGACTTACAAAGGAGATATCCGTTCTATCAAATTAACTGTTGATAATAAGGAATACAAACCAGGCTTTAAATTAAAAGAAGGCAACCAATTTGAAGTTTATATTGGTAATAAGATTCCAGCTTCAGCAAATAGTTTTACAATTGAAAGTCTAAGTTTCGATGGAAAACAACTTGTTTCTGTAAATGTACCTGTTAAATAAAAGGTATGAAAGACGCTCAAAGCATAGAGAACGCTTTGAGCGTTTTTTTGTTAAAGTTCGTCTTTTTGATATAAAAGTAAAAAATTCCAACTGACTTTGATTTTTTTTCAATTATTGAGGCTGTTCTAAAAAAAGGAAGAAATAGTTAAAATTAATACTTTGTGCAACTAAATAGAGTCATTGACCGAAGGAAGCTAAAGAAATGTATTATTTCTATCCTATCTTTCAACTAGATTCATTTAAGTTTTTAGTATGAATATAGCAGTATGTTTAAAAATGAAAAAGAATGGATAGTTAATTTTATTGATAAAAAAATAGGCTGAGGTGAAATAGATAAAAAAATGTTATCTGTATGTTTTGCTAAAATATAAATTAAGAAAAGAGGAAAGCGGCTCTCTTTTTCTGCTAGTTCATTGCAAAAAGTATTCTTTAAGGTCTTTGAACGAATGTTTTTCATTTTTAGTAACTTAGAAGAAATTTTTACCAAAATAATTGTAAAATGAGCAGAAGTAAATTTTTATAATGATAACAGTAAGTAATTTTAGGAAGTTAGGAGAAATGATCATGAATTTAGAACGTGGAATCACTGTTTCGGCCTGTGCTGTTTCTGGGGAATTAGCTACAGGGAAGATTAGTAATATTTTAACGAATGTCGTTATTGTAGAAGCAGGTGTCAAACACTATGTTGTTACTAAGAAAGTGCTGAAGGAACAAGGATATATCATCGAAGAGCCAGAAGAAGAATTAGCAAAAGATTATAAAGATTATATAGTAGCGATTTGAAGAGAAATAATCTTTGTCCCATCCTTGCTCTTAGTTTGTTCAAACTAGTTTACTGAGTGGAAAAAAGAAATATTGCTTATTCGAACAAACAGAGTGAAATCATTGGTACTGAACTAGCTTTTTTATTAGTGATAGAAAAGAAAAAAGAATTAGCAAGCAAATTGGATCTTGCTTGCTAATTCTTTTCAGTATCAAGTGAAGATCAATCAAAGTTCATGATACGTGTCGCAATCTTATTGATATCCTTAGAGATGGAATTCAATGAGATTGGGAAAATATTCTCGGTGTTAAAGGTTTCCTTATTCAAAAGCGTTCGCTCACAAATAATTAGATGACCGGTTTTTTTGATATATTTAGGCACATCGTCCATGGAATAATAAAGGGTAGTGTCAATCAATAAATCACTTGTAGACATTTTCTTTTCTAATGAATTCCGAAATACGATATGCGAAGTTTCACTTTCTGCTACGATGACCACACCTATTTTTGATTGGTTCCCATGGGTCAAGATGAAAAAGGTCAACTGACAAAATTCTTGCAGATGAAAATAAGGAATATGATGAATAGGAGTATCAAGTTCTTCAATCCATTTATTTAAAATAAACTTGACTTTATTTAATAAATCTAGTTGCTCTGCACTTAAGAAAATATGTTTGGTAACTAAGAAATTACCAACGTTCAAAGCACACGTGTATAGCAGGTTAAAGAGGGGGACTTCAAACAAAATATTGCCAAATAAATTCACACCAAATTCTTTTTCAAACATTTCGATCAATAAATCGATTTCTTTAAACTTGGTGATCAAGCGATTTCTTACATAATGATAATCGATCTCGATCATGAAATAATTTGGTGAATTGTAAGGAAGTGTACGGTAAATAAGGGCTAGATAGGCTATCTCTTCATCTGTTAAAGGTTCCTCGATTTGTATGAAAATCTCTCTAAACATATTGAAAATGATACCATCTTTAAAAATGTTCATAGTGTCGTTTGGAAAGACAATTGGATTGCTTTTTCGCCGTTCCAATGAAAGATAGATGGCGGATTTGAAGAAAGTATATTGAGTTTTATTTAAACGATTAGACAGGATATGAAGTAGTTTGTCTGCATATTTTTCAGCTTTTTCCATTGTTATGGGATCAATTTGTGTATCTAAATAGTCACACCGCATCCAAACTGAAAGGATCAAAAAGCGATACTGTAACTCATGCGATTCTTCGGGTTCCTTCGTAAGTGGGGTGAGTGCTTCTGCAAAATAGTTCTCTACATCTTTTTTTATTTTGAATACTTTTGTCACAGATAAAAACTCTTCATCCACAAGTGTTAAATAATCATTTTCTCCCATGATATATCGGGAACAAACTCTTAAAAAATTAGAATCTTGGTAAATTTGTTTGATGAGATCATAGCGCCTAATAGATGGTTTGAAAAATATCAGTAGATGACTACTAGTCATTTTATAATAGTCGATATCATCTTCGAGTCGAATGACTAATTTTTGGAAATCCGCTTTGATTGTGTTGAATGTCACACCCAATCTTTCTGCAGTTTCGCTTACGTTCAGTTCTTTTAATTCAAATAAAAATTCAACTAACTTTACTTTTCTAATAATGTCTTTTTCTATATAATCTTCAATCATTTTAAATTCTCCTAAACAGATTTGATTCTCTTCCATTTGAAGTTTCCTTCGCTTGGTAAATATCACTTTATAACGCAAAATATCCATTTTTTGTTCGTTAAATTTTGGGGGAACCAATATAAATAAAGGTAACTATAGTTATTCTATAAGCAATTTTAAAAGGGATTTTTTTTATTATTAATTTTTTTGTGGGGTTCTATAAAAAAATTAGGAAAGTATTATGAACGAAAATACTATACTAATATAGCAACTAAATTTTTTTGTACTAATTTAGGAAGAATGAGATAAATGATTTTAAGGAGAGATGAACAAATGAAAAAAATAATTTTAGCAAGTATGGTTGTCTTCGCATTGGCAGGCTGCTCGGCAGGTAAATCAACTAAAACTACTAATACAACTAGCACTGATAGTACAGCTTCTTCCAGTCAACCAACGCAGACAAGTAGTGAAATGACATGGGCCGATAAGCAAGATATAGAAGTAAAGCAATTAACAAAAATTGCTGAAAAAACGATTACCCAAAATAATAAATTGGACCCAAAAAAATTGAAGTTTATTAAAGAAACATTATCAACAGCTGATTTAAAGACAGTTAAAGGAAAAGGCCAAGAATATAAAAATGTCAAAGAAATTTATGGGAAATATAGTTATGAAGGTAAAGAGTCTGATTTTGATCTAGTGATTTCATTTGAAAAACCAGATTCATTCAAGCAATATACAGTCATCAAATATGTAACGGATAATGAAAAAACTAATTTCAGTAAGATTGATTAAGTCAATAGTTGACTGTAGTATCCCTTAGATAATTGATAGCAACTAAGAAAGATAAAAAAAGTATTATTTTCTTTCAAAGTGAACATCGTCAATTAACGAGCAAAAATAGTTTATAAATAATTTTATTTAGGAGAATCAGAGATAAGGATGGAGCAAACAGTAAACATAGAGAAATTTTGGCGTATCATAAAAAAAAGAAAATTTGCGATTGTGATTTCTGCTTTATTAGGTTTAATTATGTCCATGCTTTTGATTGCATTTGTCTTAGTCCCAAAGTATGAATCACAAGCCCAATTAATCGTTACTTTACCTAAAAACGAAACGGCAGACATTAATGATGTCAACAGCAACTTGCAAATGATTACCACCTATAAAGACATTATTACTGGAGACTTGATAATGGATGAGGTGTCTCAAGACTTAGCGAAAAATTTTGGTGTCCATTTAACAATTGAGCAATTACGAAACCTTATAAGTATCAAACAAAAGGAAAATTCTCAAATGTTTTCGATTGTCGCAACGGATCCGGATCCAAAACTTGCCCAATACATTGCTAACGTTACAGCCGAAAAATTTCAGAAGAATGCAAAAAAATTACTCAATGTAGATCGCATTTCGATTATTTCAAAAGCTACGCTTAGTGCAACACCAACAGAGCCACATAAAAAAATAGTTTTGGCCAAAGGATTGCTTATTGGTTTATTTATTGGTTTGATGATCATTATGATATTAGAATTCATGGATCGAACAATCAGTGATAGTGAGACGATTCAAAATGAATTTAATATGGTGGTACTGGGAAGTATCCCTTATATGGATGACAATGAGAAAAAAAATCGAAAAAAGAAGTAAGGGTGTAATCAATGAGAAAGACAAGAAGAGGAAGAAATGCCACAGTCAGAAAAAATTTAATTACAATCATGGATAAAACTTCACCGATTACAGAACGCTATCGAACGATTCGGACCAATATCCAATATAGTTTTCCTTATGGTAAAAAAGTGCAAACATTAGTGGTTACTTCGCCAGGTGTAGGTGAAGGTAAATCAACTACAGCAGCTAATTTAGCAGTGGTTTACGCAAATCTAGGGCAAAAAGTATTGATCATAGATGCAGATATGCGGAAGCCAACCCTAGACAAAATTTTTTCTTTAGAGAAACATGTAGGTCTTAGCACATTATTAGGTACAAACATCAAGGCTAAAGAATGTATACAAGAAAGTTTTGAAAAAAATCTTTCTGTTATGACAAGTGGACCGAAACCTCCAAATCCGGCTGAATTGTTAGGTTCTTCTCGCTTAGAAGAAGTGATTGAGGAGTTGGAAGCAACCTATGACATGATCATATTCGATACCCCTCCCTTGACTGCCGTGACAGATGCACAAATATTGTCTTCAAAAGTGGATGGAACGATTATGGTAGTCAGTGAAAAGTTAACAAAAAAAGCGAATTTTCGAATAGCTAAACATCTACTGGAATTAGTAAATGCCAATATTTTAGGAGTAGTTTACAATGCTTCTAAAGAGGATGAAAATCAAGGCTATTACTACTATGGATCGTGACCTGCTATCATGTTCCAAATGAAACTCTTTGCTAAAGAGAAAAGCATCAAAGTACACGAATGACAAAACAAAAGAACTTTTTCAAAGAAGACCCTAAGTTTTGAAAAAAATCATTTGTCGTAAGAGGCTGACACTGAGGTCTCTCATTTATTTCCTTTTATAATTATGAAAGAGTTTGAGACAAAAATTTTTTGTCTCAAACTCTTTTTATGTATACAAATCATTTTTTATTTTTTTAAGTAATTCGTTTGAAGGCTAAAAAAACAAAAAAAATCAAGTGAGGGTTCTCAGTAGAATAAAAGACATAGTTAATCCTAAATTTACAGGATTTATTAATGAAAGGCGGAGAGATCATGAAAAATTTTAAAGGGATATTGTTTACATTGGTGTCAGTTATCTGTTTATTGTTGCCGACAGCAGTTCATGCTGAAACACAAGGGGCAATCACCAACGCAGAAAGAGATATTTTAAATGAGCTTTATACCGGTGTAACGGTGAAAGGGAAAAAATATGATTTTGATATTACAGATATCACAAAAGCAGAAAATTATCTGAAGGTCCATCAGGTGTCAGATGAAAATGCGTTAAAGGTAGCAAATTACTTAAGAGAAGCACGTCAATTGATCTTAGATAATTCACAAAATGTCGATGTTCGTTCGATCCATTCACTAAAAAATCTGATCAAAGCTTTACCACGTCCAGTGATTGAGCAATTAAAAACGATTGTCTTAAAAATTGGAGAAATTTTAAATCTGAGAGTGACTTTTTATCGAGATGGCGTTTCGGTTGTCGATCCTTCAGGTACTCCTATTTATTCTACAGAAGATGAAATCAAACAAACCGGTGCAGATTATACCACGAGCTATGTGGCTTTAGGTGCTGTATTGATGTTGGCTGGAGGCGCATATTGGGTGGCACGTAGAAGTGAGTAAGAGAGGAATCAAGGGAGGTCTAAATCGAATAGTTAACGGATGTCTGTTGGCGTTTCTTTTTTTGGTCATCAATTATTCTTTGATTTATGTGATTGGCAAACCAGTCATTCACTTTGTTACCTCCTCTATCCAGACATTGTTACTTGCAGAGGCACCCACATTTAAAGAGAACAATCATAAAGAAGCTATCAAACAACTTTCTACGAATGGAGAAAGCGAGATTTCTTCTAGTAAAATTCAATTTCCTCATTATGGTCAATTGTATGGAGAGATATCTGTCCCTTCGATCCAATTAAAAACACCATTATATTTTGGCGATTCAGCAACTATTTTAAGAAAAGGCGCGGGACAATATATGGGTTCCACTTTTCCAGGAGAAATAGGAACTACATTGATTGCTGGGCATAATAGTGATTCATTTGGCAAGTTAATTAACATCAAAGCGCAAGAGATTATAACAATCCAAACGAATTACGGTAGCTATCAATATGAGGTAGAAGAAGTAAGAGTAGCCAATAAACATGATGCTCAGATAAAGCAGGAGATTCGTCAAAGAAATAATGCCAAATTAATACTATATACCTGTTATCCGATCGACAGCATTGGCTTAACGGATCAACGATTATTTGTAACTGCAAAATTACATGCAGGACCGATGATCAATGAAAATAAATAAACAAAGGATAGTCGGCATGAAGAAAGGTTTAAGAAAGAAAACAGCACGCTTATTTTTGACCTATATTTGCTCGGTTGCATGTCTTTGCTTTTTGTCTTTGCTTTGTATCAGAGTAACCTTAGCAAATCCTAATTTCATGAGCAAGCAAATGGAAAATTCTCGATATACAAAATTAGTTCAACAAGAAATTAACGAGAAAATTCAAGATATTGGAAGAGGTAGCAATGTCCCGGCGAATCAGTTAAAAGAGATTGTCTCGTTATCATTTGTCCAAACTAATGTCAAAAAGTATGTAACTAGCCTTTATATGAGGAAAACATACGATTTATCTGGAGAAGAAGAAATCAAAGAGAAAATCCAACAACATTTAAATCACTATATTCAAACAAAAAACATACAAGTAACGAAAGACAAAGAACAAGTAATCAATAGGCTAGTGGATTCTTCGATCGAAGCAACCGAAAAATCGTTAGAAATTCCATTTTTAGCTAACTATGTGAATAAAGTGAAGCAATTTAAGCCGTTGCTGAATCAATTGATTATTGGAAATGGTGTGATCTTGGTTTGCCTACTTCTGCTATTACTCCACACCATTCATTGGTCACATCAAAAATTCCGATTTGTCGCCTTGATGTTTTTAGGCGCTGGCGGAACACTCCTATTATTACCCACATGGATCTATTTTAGTGGTGTGATTGATCGTATCGGTATTTTAACGGAAAGTGTTTATTACTTTGTACGGGGGTACTTATTGTCTTTCGTCCAAACATTTATATATGCAGGGATACTTGCTGTGGTTATGGCTATTGGAATGTATGTAATCAGTGAGATAAAAAGAAAGGTCGTTATCAATAAAGGTAGGGCTCAAAAATGATCGATTTACATTGTCATATTTTACCAGGAGTTGACGATGGGCCGAAAACCATCGATGAAAGTCTCAAAATGGCGTTGAAAGCCAGAGAACAAGGAATCACACATTTGATGTGTACCCCCCATCATAAGAATGGGCGATTTTTGAATCCCGCTACGAATGTAGCCAATGAAGTAGCAAAATTACAAACTAAATTTGATCGTAACAATATTGAGCTGAAATTGCTCGTAGGTCAAGAAAATCGTATTACTGGTACGTTGATAGAAGATTTAGAAAAAAGAGAAATTATTGGTTTTGGGCAGCAAAAACAGTTTCTACTAATAGAGTTCCCGACGAATGACGTTCCCCTTTATGCAACAAAGCTCTTTTTTGAATTAATTGCTAAAGGCTATATACCAATCATCGTCCACCCAGAAAGAAATAGGATATTCATTAATGATCCGAATAAACTGTTGCCTTTCTTAGATATGGGGGCGCTAGCTCAAGGAACGGCACCAAGTATCGTCGGTTTGTTTGGACGAAAAATCCAAAAGACTGCCAAAACAATGATTCAATTAAATATGGTTCAAATGATTGCTTCCGATGCCCATAGTTTAGAAAAAAGGAATTTTTATTTAAAAGAAGCATATCACATCATTCAAAAAGATTATGGTAATGAAAAAGTTAAATCATTAAAGAAAATGCCGATGGATATCCTATACGAAAACAAAATTGAGCCGTTTACTTATCAAAGAGTGAAACATCGTCGATTTAGTTTCTTTCGTTGATTTGATCCATTCGATAAAGAAAGGTGGCAATGGGATGAGTGAAAATATCGAGGTTACGAAAAAATTTCAAGAGGGCTTTGGCTCGAGAGTCCAATTTTATCGTGTGAAGCTGAAACGCAAAAAATTATATGAACTTTCTAAAAGAATCATTGATATTGTTTTTAGCTTTATTGGCCTTGTGGTTTTATCACCTCTCTTACTTTGGATTGCTCTTAGGATATATCTGGAAGAGCCGGGAAAACCAATCATTTTTTCCCAATACCGAGTAGGCAAAAATAAGCAGTTATTCAAAATGTATAAATTTCGTTCGATGTGTGTCGATGCAGAAAAAAAGCTCCCCACGCTACTGAGCAAGAATGAAGTAGAAGGGGCGATGTTCAAGATGAAAGATGACCCACGTGTAACAAAATTTGGACGATTCATTCGTAAAACAAGCTTAGATGAATTACCACAACTATGGAATGTTTTGAAAGGTGAAATGAGTTTAGTTGGTCCTCGTCCATCTTTACAAAGAGAGGTTTCGCAATATACGAAATATGATGAGCAAAGACTATTGGTCAAACCAGGTTGTACCGGTTTATGGCAAATTAACGGGCGTAGCAATATCGGTTTTTCTGAAATGGTGATGCTAGATTTAGAATATATCGAAAAGCGAAGTATTTATATTGATTTCAAAATCATCTATCGTACATTTTTTGTTATTTTGCGTCCTGAAGGAGCGTGTTGATAGGGAAATGAAAAAAAAAGTTTTGCTCTTGAGTGAATCAATGGAAGGCGGCTTAAGAAAACATATCGTTCAATTGATTGAACAATTAGACCAAGAAGAATTTGATCTTTACTTTATTCATGGAACAAAAAAAATGGATCACTGTTTTTCTGATCAATATATGCAGTTAAAAGATCGAGCTACCTTTATTCCCTGTCCTACCTTTACTAGAAATGTCGATGTGAAAAATGATTATGTTACTTACCGCTTCTTGAAACAACAAATGAAAGAAATTCAACCGGATATTGTGCATTGTCATAGTTCGAAAGCCGGTGCGCTAGGGCGAATAGCTGCTAAAAGAAATCGTATTGAGCAAGTTTTTTATACACCACATGCGTATTCTTTCTTATCTTCGGAATTTAAGCAATCTAAGAAGACACTATTTATTTGGATAGAGAAGATGCTAAGTAGGTATGCAACGAAGAAGACGTTTAATGTATCTGAAGAAGAACGAATGGCAGGTATAAAATTACACCTTGATAACCCATCCAAATTTATAGTCATCCGCAATGGATTGCCTGCAATCGACTTTCCTTCTAAAAAAACGATCAAAGAATCTCTAGGGTTGAAGGAATCGAATATTGTTATTGGTAACAACGCACGTCTTTCTTTTCAAAAAGACCCTTTTTTATTTATGGAAGTAGCAAAAGAAGTCATTCAACAAGACCCTAATTATCATTTTGTCTGGGCAGGGGATGGACCACTATTCAAAGAAGTCAAAGCATTTTTAATCAAGCACGATTTGACGGGAAATGTCCATTTATTAGGAGAAAGAACGGATAGTGAACGAATCGTTGCAGGGTATGATCATTATTTGATCACTTCGAGATATGAAGGGTTGCCTTATTCTTTGATCGAAGCGATTCGCGCTGGTGTTCCGATTATTGGCAAAAAGGTGACAGGAGTAGAAGAAATTATTGAACAAACAGGTGGTTGCTTATTAAATACAGATAGTCCTCACTCATTTGCACGAGCAATCCTAAATGCAGAGCATAGCTGTGACAAACAACAAATAATAGCGATCTATCAAAAAAATTATTCATTAAATCAAATGATTCGAGAGATTACAAAACAGTACAACGGAGAAAATTGAGAGAAGGCATAGTATGGACAAACGCTTAAAGGATAAAAAAATATTGTTTATTGCATGGAAATTTTACGATTATCCACAGCTGATCATCGAAGAATTAGAAAGAAAAGGCGCAAAAGTGACGTATTATAATGCGATCCCTTCGGACTCACACCTCAAAATGAAACTTTCTACAAAGTTCAATACCTTAAGAGAGAGTTATCTGAAGCAAATTTTATTAGCGATAGGACAAGAAAATTATGATTACTTTTTCGTTATCAATCCAGTACTGTTTCCTGAAAAGTTCATCAAAGAGGTGACCGATATTGTTGGACCGATCCCTAAATTAGCCTATTTGTGGGATTCAATTGCTACATTTTCACAAGTGACTAGATACTTTGATTATTTTAATTATTTATATAGTTTTGATGCGAAAGACTGCAAGAAATACGCAGAATTAAATTTTTTGCCATTATTCTACATAAATTCCGATGAGAAAAACAAAAAAGAGTCAACCTATCTTTTTTCTTTTGTGGGATTCGGTCATAGCATGCGTTACTCATTTATCAATCAAGTAAAAGAACTTTGTGAGAAAAAACAATATAGCTACTATTTCAAACTATATCTTCCTTCTATCTGGCATTTTTATTATTACAAATATGGAACTAAGACACTCGCAACAGCCAAAAAAGAAGAATTCATCTATCAACCACTTCCGCAAACAATCGTTAATGAAGTGGTTAAAGAGAGCAAAATTATTTTGGATCTAGAGCTAGCAAATCAATCAGGTCTCACGATGCGTACGATTGAGACACATGGAATGAGAAGAAAACTGATTACAACAAATCCAGAAGTGAAAAATTATGATTTTTACCATCCTGATAACATTTGCGTAGTTGACCGAAAAAAGCCAGTTATTCCACAACGTTTTATTGAGACAGACTACCATTTACTAAATGATCAACTTTACAAAAACTATCAATTATCCACTTGGCTCGATCGGATCTTCAGTGGAAAGGAGTAAGAAAATTGAAGAGAATTAGCGTGATTGTTCCAATCTATAACGGAAGCTTGTATTTAGAAAATACACTCCAAGCGTTATTGAATCAGCCCTACAAAAACATCGAGTTGATTTTGATTGATGATGGTTCACAAGATGATAGTTATCAAATTTGCCAAAAATTTGCACAACAAGATGAACGTATATTATTGATTCATCAAACAAACGCGGGGATCTGTGCAGCCCGTAATACAGGTTTAGCTTATGCGACAGGCGAATTTGTTAGTTTTATCGATCAAGACGATGCAATTAATCCCAATATCTATGTCTATTTGTCTAACAAAATCGGAGATGCAGATATGATCGTAGGCGGCAAATCGATGCAGTTGATTGATAAGAAACAACTGCTTTTGTCTGAAATAGATTACTCCTATGAAGAAAAGCAATTAAAGGATCAAAAAGAGATTGCTTATGCTTTGTTTAATTTAGATCATCGAATGACGTTTCTCCATTTATGGAATTGTTTGTACCGAAAAAAAATAATAGATGAGTATGATTTGAAATTCGATGAAAGATTTCGTTATGGGCAAGAAGATACTTTATTCAATTTTAACTATGTTTCTAAATGTCAAACGATTCAGCTGGTCCCCGAAGTAGTTTATCAATATAGTCAACGTGAATTGACGAGTACTTCTTTAAAAAATAATCCCTCAGCTGTGAAAGATTTTCAAATATTTATAGAAACAATTGGAGAAATTGAATGGAATGAACGCGTTTATCCCTACTATCAAAAATATCGCTATACTTATTTTTTACGACATGGGTTGAATATCTATACCCAATTCGGCATGAATACAGCGAATCAAAAAAAGATGCTACAAGATATCCAACAACTATTGTCCAAAGAGAAAATACAGAAACCTTTAATCATAGAATCATCACGGTATTATAGAAACTATTTATGTCTGGTGAGTCGTTTAATGGAAAAACGGAGATATCGAACCTTGAATCAGTTGATTTATGGAACCAGTTTTATAAAAAAAATGTTGAATAGGGTGTCTGCTGGATGATCATCGTTGCTTATTTTGCTGTACTGATACTTAATTTTATTGAAGTTTTCAGAAATAAACGCAATAAATATTTACTCTTATTAAGTGTTTTGATCCTCGGATTGATTTTTGCAGGTGGTACTGAAAATACAGACATGGTCTACTATAAAGCAACTTATTTTGATGATGCACGTATCAAATATAAAGCGACAGAATTCGGCTTTTACTATTTTGCACAGTTTTGCCGACAATTAAATTTAGGACTCTTTGGTATGCGTGGGTTGGTCTTTTTATTTGCAACCCTATTAATCGGTGCGACAGTTAAAAAATATTGCGTAAATACTCATCTATTTATAATTATTTATACGTTATTTTTATTTTTTATTGATGCTATTCAACTAAGGAATTTAGTGGCGATATCTCTTGTGATTTATTCATTTCCATATTTAGTAGAAAATAAAAAAATAAAATATTTTTTTGGCATAATTAGCGCTAGCTTATTTCATACGATCAGTTTATTTTATCTACCGTTTTTATTTTTATCTTCAAAAAACAAAAAGTTTTTTATTCAACTAATGGTTGGTGGTGCAATTTTTCTGGAGTTGATCTATGTAATCTATAGTGGAACTCCTCCCTATTTGAATTATTTAATCGAAGAGTTCTCAACAAATTCCGGAAGAATCCAACAATATACTGAAAAAATAACAAATGGTTCGATACAAGTTATTTTTCTTTTCTTGCTGAATGTGGGGTTAGCATACTGGGCACATTTAGGATTTCCTAAAAGTACAATCAGTCAAAAAAATAAACTATTCTCACAATATGTGTTTTATGCTTCGGTGATTTTATTGATGTTTATTCCTTTGCTTTGGTATTCTGTGGAATTTTACCGTTTAGCCAGAGGTATATTGCCTTTGATTTATATTTCTGTGATCAATGCTAGTTATAAATACAAAAAAGTCACCTATTATCAACTCGTTTTGTGGGGGATGTTAGTTATTCACCTTCTGGCTTGGTTTTATGTTTCTTATTTTTCGATCTCTATACCTGAAAGGATTTTTAATCCGCTATTTTATCAGAATGAATGGCTATAAGAAAGGACAAAATACAATGAGCATCTTATTTTTGAGTGGGATTTCTGCAGAAGAAAATAAAGGTATTTTTAAAAAGAACTGTTCCCAAGCAAAGTATATGAGCAATCATAAAAAGCAATGTTGGTTACTTTATTTTAAAAAACAAGAAATAAGAGTACGTGAGTTTTATGACAAGCAGATGATTCACGACAGTTTATTAACAAAGAGTGATGCAACGAATCACCGTCAAAAAATAAAAGATATCCAAATAGCAACAAAAAAATTATTGTTGTCGAGAGAATGGACTCATTTCTATTTTCGGGATCAATATTATACAAAAATAATGAGTGAACTGCTAAGTATCTCTCAGCAAAAAACAATTCAAACGATTATGGAAATTCCTACTTATCCTTATTATAAAGAACAATTGAATGTAGCACCCAATAAGTTAAAGGGTGGATTGAGTCTAGTATGGAATTACTTAGGTGATCGATTGTATGAAAAAAAATGCAATAAGATTGCAGTAATTGAGGCGAAGACAAGTAATAAAAAAAAGGCGAAGATGGTTTCTTTTTACAATGGTGTAGATCCGGATAATTTGCCAGTCAATTTATATCAGAAAAATGAAGAACAGCCTACACATCGGGTAGTTGCTGTTGGAAATTTTTATCCTTATCATGGGCTGGATCGTTTAATTGAAGGACTTGAATATTATTATCGGACAAAAGATGAGATAGCACCAGAGGTCTTCTTTGACATTGTTGGTGGGGGACCAGCAATTGAAGAGTTAAAACAACTGGTAGCATCTTACCGATTACAAGGATACGTTATATTTCATGGGTATAAAGATCGTCAAGAATTAGAACAGCTTTATGGTGAAGCTTCAATGGCTATCGGTACATTAAAGTTACATCTACGAGGTGCCAATATTGAGACAGCTATCAAAGTATCCGAAGCACTTTATCAAGGAATTCCAGTGATTACATCAGGCGAAACACCATTTTTTAGTGCAGTAAAACAAAATATTTATCAAGTAAAGGATGATGATTCACCGATCTCAATCAACGAAATGCTTCAATTTTTGGGAAAAAAACGTATCCCTGTTGGGGATCAGGTGTTACTCGACCTCTTCTCATGGGAAAAAATAATAGAAAAAATAGTAAATTTGGGGAGTGAGAATTGATGAAAATATTAGTAACTGGAGCAAACGGTTATTTAGGAACTGGAATTGTAGACCAACTGATCAATGATGGAAATGAAGTTATTGCGACAGATGTCAGAACGAATCGAATAAATAAAGAAGCCACTATCTATCAAGAAAATCTTTTTGATATTTCTGATCCGTATCATTATTTTGGTGAACCGAACGTATTAGTCCATCTTGCATGGCAAGATGGGTTTATCCATAATGCAGAAAGTCATATTAGAAACTTATCCGATCATGCACTATTTTTAAAAAAATTTTTCTTATCAGGAATCGATAAAATCGTAGTGATGGGATCGATGCATGAAGTTGGATTTTATGAAGGCTGCATTAACGAATTCACTAGTACACACCCAATGAGTTACTATGGCATTGCAAAAGATTCATTGAGAAATTTTAGTTCGTTTATGGCTAAAGAAACCAATAAAAAATTTCAATGGTTGCGTGCTTATTACATTGTATCGAATCAACCGGGTGGTAGTTCGGTTTTTTCAAAAATCATTGAGAAAGCCAAGGAAGAAGAGGTAAACTTTCCTTTTACAATGGGGGAAAACCAATACGATTTTTTAGACTATGATGATTTTTGTTTTCAAGTAGCAGCAGCTGTTGAACAAGACGAAATCTCAGGAATCATTAATATTTGCTCAGGTTATCCTGTTAAATTAAAAGAACGTGTCGAACAATTCATTGCAGATAATCACTTGAATATTCATTTGGATTATGGTGCCTATCCCGATAGAAAATATGATTCTAAGGCTGTATGGGGGGATAATAAAAAAATACAAAAAATTTTAAAACAAGCAAAAAATAAAAAAATAAGTAAGGTGTAAGAAATGAGACTATCTGTTTTCGGTATGGGCTATGTAGGGCTAGCAAATGCATTGTTGCTTGCCCAAAATAATGATGTGGTTGCTTATGATATCGATCAGAAAAAAATCGAGAAACTAATAAAAGGTTGTTCCCCAATCGAAGATAAAGAGATCCAAGAATTTTTGAATAATAGAGAATTGGGAATAACTTTTACACAAGACTTCAAAAGTGCAGCATCATGGGGAGAATTTATTTTGATTGCTACTCCAACCGATTATGATGAAGAAAAAAACCTATTCGATACTTCCTCCATAGAAGAAGTAATCGAAAAGGTAAAGGCAGTACGTACGGATGCTGTATTTATCATTAAGTCAACGATTCCTTTAGGTTATATTAAGTATTTAAAAAAGAAATATCAATCAGAGGATTTTATTTTTTCACCAGAATTTTTGCGGGAAGGAAAAGCATTGTATGATAATCTCTATCCTTCTCGTATCGTTGTAGGCGAAAACACGAAAAGAGGACAAAAAATTGCTTCGATGTTTAAAAAAAATACTCGAATAAAAAATGTTCCTGTTATTTTAACTGATTCAACAGAAGCAGAAGCGATCAAACTGTTTTCTAATACCTATTTAGCATTAAGGATTGCTTATTTCAATGAACTTGATACTTATGCTGAAATGAATGGATTAGATACAGCTCAAATTATCTCGGGGGTTTCAATGGACCCAAGAATAGGGGACTATTATAATAATCCTTCTTTTGGTTATGGCGGATATTGTTTACCGAAGGATACGAAACAATTACTAGCGAATTACCAGCACGTGCCAAATGATCTGATCCAAGCCATCGTTCAGTCAAATGATACAAGAAAAACATTTATTGCAGATCGTATCATGGAAAAAAATCCAGATGTAGTAGGGATTTATCGTTTAACAATGAAGGCGGGCTCTGATAATTTCAGATATTCATCTATTTTAAGTATCATGCGTCTTTTGAAAGATCAAGGCATTAACGTAGTCATTTATGAACCGACAGTGAAGAAGGAGCATTT
The DNA here is from genome assembly GCF_051711025.1 of Enterococcus sp. DIV1421a. Classification (NCBI taxonomy): domain Bacteria; kingdom Bacillati; phylum Bacillota; class Bacilli; order Lactobacillales; family Enterococcaceae; genus Enterococcus; species Enterococcus sp. DIV1421a. Next base: position 238,449 of record NZ_JBIOLU010000001.1, read on the forward strand.
TTCGACATTTAAAGTAATAAAGGACATTGATGAGTTCAAGAAGCATTCAGATGTGATATTAGCCAATCGATTTGATCCGTTACTCAAAGATGTAGAAATGAAAGTCTATACGCGAGATATATTTGGAAGGGACTAATAGAATTGAAACATGTGCTTAAAAATTTTGGGTATCAGTCATTATTTCAACTGACAAAGATTATCATGCCAATCATTACAGTCCCAATTGTTTCAAAAGCATTAGGTCCTGGAGGATTAGGGATTTTTAATTACACCAATTCGATTACTCAATATTTTGTGTTAGTCGCTAGTTTAGGGATCTCGATGTATGGGAATCGAGAAATCGCATTAGTTTATAATCGTAAAGAAAATATTTCAAAAACGTTTTGGGAAATCTGTTTATTAAAAGCAGTTTTAACATGTATTACACTTTTAGTTTTTTTGTTATTTACTACTTTTTTAGGTAATAAGATCTATTTCTATATACAAAGTCTCACTATTATAGCTGTTATGTTTGACATTTCGTGGTTTTTTATGGGAATCGAAGATTTCAGAAAAACGAGCATGATCAATCTGGGAATTCAATTTGTTACTTTCATTTTAATTATCTTTTTGATTAAAGATTCTTCTGATACGATTTTATATGTTTTACTACAGTCAGTAGGAACCTTATTATCTCAACTATTGACATGGCTATTTATTCATAAACATATAAATTTTAAAAAGGTAGCATTCTTAGATAGCTTTAGACATATCCGATCATCTTTTGAATTTTTTATCCCACAGGTTGCTATTTTACTTTATACGAATCTAAACAAGACTTTATTGGGTGTTTTTATTGGTAGTACAGCTGTTGGTTATTACACTAATTCATTAACAATCAATACGGTATTTATCACGGTTATTACAACGCTTGATATGGTGCTATTACCGCACATGAGTGGGTTATATGCCAAAGGAAACATTAATAAGATGGTGGACATCATTGATAAGACGATTCATTTACAATTATATTTTAGTGTTCCAGCGATGTTCGGGATGCTTACGGTTTACGATAAATTAGTTCCCTGGTTTTTTGGGAAAGAATTCTTATTCATCAATAAAGTTATTCCACTTTTTTCTATTTTGATCGTTGTGATGCCCTTAGGTATGTCCATTTCTAGACAATATTTGATACCGATTGGCAAAGTAAAAATCTACAATAAATCTGTATTAATTGGTGCGGTTATCAATATTTTATCTAATTTAATCTTGTTACCGTGGATCGGTTTTTTTGGAGTGGTTTTTTCAAACCTTTTAGCAGAAATTTTTGTAACAGTGGTACGTACAAAATCATTCTTGAATCAAACAAATTTTAGCTTTAAGAAAAAAAACTTACTGGTTATTTTTTGTTCATCCATTATTATGTGGTTCGTTACAAGAATAATTACAAATGGCATGTCACCTACCTTTTTGACTAATCTAATCCAAGTTTCTATAGCCGTCCCTATCTATTTTTTATTAACGTCTTTGTTTGGCTATAACCCTATTTTGAGTGGTTTAGGGAAATGGAAAAAAGAAAATTGAACACGAGTAGTTTCCTTGCTCAAAATTTTTAATAATTTCAATAAAGAGTAGATTCGTATTTTTTTTAAGAAAAAATGACGTTGAATAATCCTTTAGAGTAAAGAAGTAAATAGACGCAGTTTGGTTTTAGGTAAAATTTACTATTCTTGTAAACAACCCAATCATTCCTATACACTAACCTTTTATGTGATACCCAATTACCTAGATGCCAACTACTATATTTACAATCAACTTTGGAGGGCGAAATTTATGAGCAAAATTTATGAGGTAGCTACTATTAATACAGGTGGTCGTAGTGGTAAAATTTATTCACAAGAGAAAAAATTTTTGTATGATGTCGCAGCACCTGGAACCCAAAACACGGATGCAACAAATCCCGAAGAGCTCTTTGCAGCAGCTTATAGTGCCTGTTTTAACGGTGCCTTAGAATTAGTTTTATCTAGAAAGAACATCAATCAACCTAGTTCAGTAAAAGCAAACGTTGCCTTGCTGAATCATGGAGAGGCAGATTTTACAATAGAAGTTCTTTTGACAGTCTTTATCAAAGATATGCCGAAAGATGAAGCAATACGTTTTGTTGAAGAAGCAGATCAAGTTTGCCCTTACTCAAAAGCTTTGCGTGGAAATGTAACAGTAAATTTAGAAATCAGTGACACTGACTTCTAAAATCGTTCCTTTCCATCAAAAGTAATGATGAAACATATTAGAAAAGCCATGGGGGAGCTTTTCTAATATGTTTTTTTTTTATTTGTTCATGACTAGATGGTAAAAAAATAAAAAAAATAAGATGAAAGATTTAAGTAGAATAAAGACATAGGGATATATTATTTGCTTTATCTCTTATATTCTCTCAATGAGGCTGGAGGATTCAATTCATCCAGCCTCAAACTCCTAAAAAAAGAACGATTAATCGTTCATTTCAAGAATCTAACAATTGATTGTGAAGGAGCGGAAAAGATGAAGTTGTTTGTATGGTGTTTAACGGTATTAACTAGTTTTAGTTTGGGGATGTTGGTGATGTTTGTTTTTAATTATCCTTATGAAAATTATGGGAATGAAACGAAAGAAATCAAGGTTGCCAATGTTTCTAGTTCGTCCACATCTGCGGATGAAATTGAGGAGCCGGAAAAATTCAATGTATCATTAAAAGAAGCACTTGAAACTTATCAGACTTGTTATCCTAATCAAGCGATTACTTCTGTGAAAGTTAGTCAGACTGTTGGTCCTTACTATTACGAAATTACTGGTAGAGATGCAACTAAAGAATGCAGCGTAAGAATTTCAACTAAAACAGCGAACATCAAAAAAAAAAGTATATCGCATACGAAACAAACACGAACAAGCCACTACCGAGCAATCCGCAGATCTGTTCAATATCAAAAACTTAAAAAGTTTATCGGAAGTTACTGAAATAGCTGAAAAAGTAGCTGAAAAAACGACTGGGACAGGAAAAGCAGTAATGTGGTATCTCGAAAGACAATCAGGAAAATCGTATTGGACAATTACTATTAAAGAAAAAATAAAAAAAGTGACAGTCAAAGTTGATGCGTATACTGGCGAAGTTCTAAAAGCTGAGCAGAAGTGAGCGAAATGAAAAAAGCGACTGCGGCTGAAGCATGTGAAACGACCCTCAAAAGTTAGATTTTTGGTCTAACTTTTGAGGGTCGTTTCATTGGACATTGATTTTTATACGTTTTTTGGCAATTGTTCATAAAAAGCTGCTTTAGTTGCTGTAATATAAGGATTTAACCATAAATAACCAATTCCAGCAGTTAGCATGGCTAAGATATGCCAGCCAATAAAGGATAGATCAAGCCAGAACAATTTACCTTTGTAGCCATCCATTAATTTACGACTAGCAGTGATCGTATTGAGAACACTCGGTTTTTCCCCTGTTTCAGTGATAACATCATAGTAAATGAAGTAACTTTGGGAATAAGAATAACTTTTGATGATACCAGGAATAACGAATAATAACGCCCATAAAGTAGTGAAGATCGAAATCAAAATAGCTAGTAAAATCACACCACCAAGAAATAATCCTGTAAAACCACGAAAGGCATCTTTAAATGGTTCGATGGTCGATTTGGTTCCACGCAGGATATCTAGATAGGTCCATGAGATCCCACTCATAAATAGTGCGCTGATAATACCAGACACAATACCACCACCGCTAGAAGCAGCACCTCCGTTGGTATTGTTTGCCATATCTTGGACAGCTGCAGGATCATTATAAGAATGAGCAAATAATAAAGCGGTCGGAATAGCTATGATCATAATGAGTGCAATTGTGATTAACGTTGGGACTAAATTCAATAATACAGCTTGTCCCCAGCGTCCTTTTAAACTGTCTTTTGCTTGTTGTTTCAGTTCTTTTGAAGATAGCATGAGTTTCACTCCTTTTTATTTATGCCATAAGTATAACAAAGAAGAAACAATTTGGCTTTCTTTATCTTTTATCTGTTATTATAATTTCTTTAAAAAATGAAGGTTAAATAAACACCTGTTACCCAATGAACCCTTGCAAAAAAGAGTTAGAACGATTATGATGATGGGAGTTGTCAATGCGATTATTATAGAGAAAGTAGGGAATTGAATGACACAACCTGCCATTCGTTATCGTTTAATCAAAAAAGAAAAACATACCGGTGCCCGTCTTGGTGAATTGATCACTCCTCATGGGACATTTCCCACACCAATGTTTATGCCTGTGGGAACACTAGCAACTGTCAAAACCATGTCACCTGAAGAATTAAAAGCAATGGGTGCGGGAGTCATTTTAAGTAATACGTACCATTTATGGTTAAGACCTGGAGAAGACTTGGTAGAAGAAGCAGGCGGCTTACACAAGTTCATGAATTGGGATCAACCGATTTTGACAGATTCAGGTGGTTTTCAAGTGTTCTCGCTAAGCGATATGCGTAACATCGAAGAAGAGGGTGTCCATTTTAAAAATCATTTAAATGGTTCTCGGATGTTTTTATCACCAGAAAAAGCAATTAATATCCAAAATAAATTAGGATCAGACATCATGATGAGCTTCGATGAATGTCCTCCTTTTGATGAAAGCTATGATTATGTCAAAAAATCAGTGGAAAGAACCTCACGTTGGGCTGAGCGAGGCTTAAAAGCCCATCTGAATCCTGATCGTCAAGGATTATTTGGTATCATTCAAGGAGCTGGGTTTGAAGATTTACGTCGCCAAAGTGCAAAAGATTTGATCTCAATGGATTTCCCTGGCTATTCAATCGGTGGTTTGTCTGTTGGCGAACCTAAATCAGAAATGAACCGTGTGTTAGAGTTTACAACACCATTGATCCCTGAGGATAAACCACGTTATTTAATGGGTGTTGGTGCAGCAGATTCATTGATTGACGGCGTGATTAGAGGAGTCGATATGTTTGACTGTGTCTTGCCTACACGTATCGCAAGAAATGGTACTTGTATGACTTCACAAGGACGCTTAGTCGTGAAAAATGCACAATACGCACATGACTTGCGCCCAATCGATGAGAAATGTGACTGCTACACATGTAAAAATTATACACGTGCGTATATTCGTCATTTGATCAAATGTGATGAAACATTTGGGATACGGTTAACGTCTTACCATAACTTGTACTTCTTATTAAATTTGATGAAACAAGTGCGTCAAGCGATCATGGATGACAATTTATTAGAATTTCGAGCAGCCTTTTTTGAGGAATATGGGTTTAATAAAGAGAATGCCAAAAGTTTCTAATCTTTTTCACTAAATTTATGTAAAAAACTAGTGTCTCACGCCTTTTTCTGCTAAAGTTGAGTGTGTAGATACATGTTAGTGAGGTGAAAAAAATGGGATCATTACCAATGTTAGTCATGTTCGTTGCTCTTTTAGCAATGTGGTATTTTATGTCACGTTCACAAAAGAAACAACAACAAGAACGACAAAATTTACTAGACAGTATGAAATCAGGCGATGAAGTAGTTACAATCGGCGGATTACATGGTGTTGTTTCAGAGATCGACAATGAAAAACGCACAGTCGTTATAGATTGTGAAGGGATTTTTCTAGAATACGATCGAGCAGCCATCAAAACGGTTAAACCTGGAACTGTCGTAACCAATGATTCGACAGTAAATACGGTAGAAAAAACAGAACCAAAAGTTGCTGAAACAGTAGAAGTGAAAGAAGAAGCTACTGAAACTGTTGAAACACCTGAAGATAGTAAAGAAAACAAATAGGTAAAGCTTAGTAGTTGAGTCTGAGACGGTGTCTCGGGCTCTTTTTTTATCCTAAAACTCTGACTTTGTTAAGTTTTGAATAAACTGTTTTTTTGATAAAATACTTTGGATAATTAGGATAATAAATAAAAATACTGATAAATAAAGGATTTAATCGAAATTTAAAAAACTGTGAAAAAAATCACAATAAAGGTTTACATCTGAAAAGGTTTGTTGTATGATGAGAATGTGAATTAATTAACAAACAACCATGACCCATTAGGAGGAAGACAATGGCTAAAGTAATGGAGAAAGAACAACCAAAAACTATTGATGTTCAAGGAATGATTGATGAATTAGCAACGAAAGCAAATGTCGCATTAAAAGAGATGGAAAACTTTGATCAAGAAAAAGTAGATCATATTGTGCATGAAATGGCAATGGCAGCATTAGATCAACATATGCCGTTAGCTAAAATGGCAGTTGAAGAAACTGGTCGTGGGATCTATGAAGATAAAGCGATCAAAAATATGTATGCTTCTGAATATATTTGGAATAACATCAAGCACGATAGAACAGTTGGTGTCATCAATGAAGATGTTCAAAAAGGCTTGATTGAAATTGCTGAACCAGTTGGTGTGGTTTGTGGGGTAACTCCAACAACTAACCCAACATCAACGACAATTTTTAAATCAATGATCGCGTTGAAAACAAGAAACCCAATCGTTTTTGCATTCCATCCAAGTGCTCAAAAATCTTCTGCTGAAGCAGCACGTGTCGTTCGTGACGCAGCGATCGCAGCTGGCGCACCTGAAAATTGTATTCAATGGATTGAACATCCATCGATTGAAGCGACTTCAATGTTGATGAATCATCCAGGGATCGCAATTGTTTTAGCTACTGGTGGGGCAGGAATGGTAAAATCTGCTTATTCAACAGGAAAGCCAGCTTTAGGTGTTGGACCAGGTAATGTACCAGCATATATTGAAAAAACAGCAAAAATCAAACGAGCAGTGAATGACTTGATCGTTTCTAAAACGTTCGATAACGGAATGATTTGTGCTTCTGAGCAAGCAGTAATCGTTGACAAAGAAGTCTATGCTGCAGTTAAAGCAGAATTCCAAGCACATCAAGTCTATTTTGTGAAACCAGCTGAACTTTCAAAATTAGAAGATGCAGTGATGAATGAAGGTAAATACGCAGTAAATCCAGCAATCGTTGGACATTCTGCAATGGACATTGCAAAACTAGCTGGCATCAAAGTTCCAGAAGGGACAAAAATGTTAGTAGCTGAATTAGAAGGTGTCGGAGCGGATTACCCTCTTTCACGTGAAAAACTTTCTCCAGTACTTGCAATGGTTAAAGCAAACAATACAGAACATGCCTTTGAATTATGCGAAGGAATGTTGAACTTAGGCGGGTTAGGCCATACTGCAGTGATTCACTCAGAGGATGAAGAGCTACATGTGAAGTTTGGTCTACGGATGAAAGCTTGCCGTATCTTAGTAAATACTCCTTCAGCAGAAGGTGGAATCGGAAATATCTACAACGAAATGATCCCTTCACTAACTTTAGGTTGTGGTTCATATGGTAAAAATTCTGTTTCTAGAAATGTAAGTGCCATCAACTTGATCAATGTCAAAACTGTAGCGAAACGGAGAAATAATATGCAATGGTTCAAATTACCACCAAAAATCTTCTTTGAAAAGAACTCTTTGCTTTATTTAGAAAAAATGGAAAACGTAGAGCGTGTCATGATCGTTTGTGATCCTGGTATGGTGCAGTTTGGTTACTGTGATACGGTTCGTGAAGTACTATCAAGACGTAAGAATGATGTGAAAATCGAAGTCTTCTCAGAAGTTGAGCCAAATCCTTCAACAAACACAGTCTATGCAGGAACGAAATTGATGGCTGATTTCAAACCAGACACAGTGATTGCATTAGGTGGCGGTTCTGCAATGGATGCTGCTAAAGGAATGTGGATGTTCTATGAACACCCAGATACTTCATTCTTTGGAGCAAAACAAAAATTCTTAGATATCCGTAAACGGACATATAAGATCGATAAACCAGAAAAAACACAATTTGTGTGTATTCCGACAACTTCAGGAACGGGTTCTGAAGTAACACCTTTTGCCGTTATCACAGATAGTGATACACATGTGAAATATCCATTGGCAGATTATGCATTAACACCAGATGTAGCAATCGTCGACCCACAATTTGTCATGTCAGTACCAGCTTCTGTCACGGCAGATACAGGGATGGACGTATTAACTCATGCGATTGAGTCTTATGTTTCTGTTATGGCTTCTGATTATACAAGAGGATTGAGCTTACAAGCAATCAAATTAGTCTTCGATTACCTAGAAAAATCAGTGAAAACTCCTGATATGGAATCACGAGAAAAAATGCACAACGCTTCTACAATGGCAGGGATGGCATTTGCGAACGCCTTCTTAGGAATTTGTCACTCAGTTGCGCATAAAATTGGTGGAGAATATGGTATCCCACATGGTCGTACAAATGCCATTTTATTACCACATATCATCCGCTATAATGCAAAAGATCCACAAAAACATGCAATGTTCCCTAAATATGATTACTTCCGTGCAGATACAGACTATGCAGATATTGCTAAGTTCTTAGGGTTAAAAGGACAAACAACAGCGGAATTAGTTGAAGCTTTAGCAACAGCAGTTTATGAATTAGGACAATCAGTTGGAATCAATATGAGCTTGAAGGCGCAAGGTGTAACACAAGAAACCTTAGATTCAACGGTTGACCGTATGGCAGAACTTGCTTATGAAGATCAATGTACAACAGCAAATCCAAAAGAGCCATTGATCAGTGAGCTAAAACAAATCATTATTGATGCTTATAATGGTTAATTCAATACAATTATAGTTAATCAAGAGGTTGAGACAAAAGTGTTCAGCATCAAGAAATAAGAAGGAATTTCCGAAAATTGCTTCTCAAATTTTTGGTAAATTTCGGCTTATTTCCGAAGATGCTACTTTTGTCTCACCGTTTATTCGTTTTTAGAGATGCCAGAAGAGACTGAGACAACTTTTGTCCCAGTCCCTTTTTTTGTCGGAAAGGGGAACAATCTCGTTAGAACTAGCGTAGGAATTTCTTTTGTTAGAAAAAAACGATTAATTCGCTTTTTTAGAAAAAGTAGTTTTATCAAGACCGATGAACCATGTTACTTTAGATAAGTAAAAATGAAAAAAGGAAGGAAGTTTTTAGGATGACAAAACCAGTATTTGAGAAAACAAAAAATCAAGAAAATATGGGAAAAGAACAATTGATGTCAACCGTTGATTCATTAGAAGTCAAATTGCGGGAAAACTTAGAACCACTTGAAAACGTACACAAATGCACTGAGCTATACATAGAGTTGAAAAATGAACTAAAGAGAGAAATTGAAGAACGGGCTAAGAAAAGAGAGGATTGGTATAAGAAAAAGCATTCTCAAATTAAAAAAAAGGAAGATTGTGAGCAGGAACTTCAAAACGCAGTGAAAGCAAAAAAAAATGCATTATATAAAAGCACCAAGCGAGTACATGGTGAAACGATCAAGAGCAAAAAAAAAGAGCTTAACGAAATAGCAAAAGAAATCAAAAATTGCAAGTCTGAGATAAAAAAACTGACGAAGGAAATGCAGTATTTAACTGGTAGGAGAGGTGAAAAATGGATCGATCATTCTTTATTAAAGTACGTGGTGAACACTAAAGTTGTCGCAGATGAAAAAAATACACCGGAGGATGACAAACTAAAAGAGGAAGCAGCAACCGAAAAAAATATAGCAGCAAAAGAAAAAGTAACAACAAAAGAACTAAAACTGGTTACTAAAGAATTGACTGAAAAACAACGAAAGCAACAATTAAAAAATAATCTCCACAATCTTAAGGAGCTAGATCAAACGTTAAAAAAATTAGGGAATGTAAAGAATCCTTGTTTTAATCAAAATAAAATAGACTATTATGTCATAATACGTTTATATCTTAAAAGATCTATGCAGCTAGAAAAAATTATACGATTCAGGATTAACCCTGGCGGAAAAACGCTCAATCTATTTAGTGGTGGTAAAGTGGATAAAAAACGAAAAAAAATAGAACGAGATCTTCAGATGAGTTGGAGAGATATTTATAGTTATCTACTAACCAATCCAGATAACTTTAAGCGTGAAACAGCAGTTCAGGAAAAACAGCAGGGAAAAAAACAATTGACTGATTTAATAAGCAAAGAACTAGGGAAAGTATGTGAAACGAGTAATCTTGAGATAGGGAAGGGGATGGGTATAATAAAACCTAGCGCTCCGCCAATGATGCCAGGAATGGAATTATAGCCGTTTGTCAAAGATACATAGGTTTTATTTTTGTTTATCAGATGAAAAAGAGTTGGTATCCTATTATTTATCGCATGAAAACTAGAACAAAAGTATGAAGTGATTGGTGAAGGATAAAATAGAGTCAACGCCATAAGAAAATCTCATTCTTTATTCTAAGGGAACTTTGTATTTTTGTAGACAAAAAAGGTCGTCATTCATCTTTTCGATGATTGGACAACCTTTTTGAGTTGAATCGATTTGTTTATTTCTTTCGTGTGCCATATTTGGTCAGAGGGATTCCTCGGGCTTCGCACCAATCTTTAGTAGTTCCAGATAAGATCAAGGGTTGGTGATGAAGTTCTTGGATAGTTTTAGCTCCTACCATGGTCAATAGCCGTTGAAGTTCTGCTTGCCATTGTTGGACTAGTTGGATCGTTTCTGCCACGCCGTGTGTCATGAGATGCGTTAAGATCGTTCCAGAAACGCCTACTGCATTGGCACCAAGACAAAGTGCTTTGAAGAGGTCGAAGGCATTGCGAATACCACCAGAAGCAAGAATCTCTACTTGATGTCGGGCTTCGTTTGCCTCTAGCAGAGAAGTAACCGTTGATTGTCCCCAATCGACTAAATAATCTAACTCTCTTTTTTTGCGACGAGCATTTTCGATTTGAGTGAAGCTGGTTCCGCTTCGGCCACTGATATCGATTGTCTGAACCCCCAACTCGGCTAGTTCATCGATCGTTTCTCTAGTCATACCAAAACCGACTTCTTTCACGATCAAAGGAACCGAAATGCCTTCGCTGATTTCTTTGATCAATTCTTTCCAATTGGAAAAATCACGATCCCCTTCAGGCATCACCAATTCTTGTGGTGCATTGAGATGGAGTTGTAAAGCATCGGCTTGAAATAGTTCAATCGCCTCTTTTGCTCGTGCTAAAGAGGTGCCGGCTCCTACGTTGGCAAGGATCTTTCCTTCTGGATAAACGTCACGCATGATCGTGTAAGAATCGCTTAAAGCAGGATCTTTTAAAGCTGCACTGACTGAACCCGTGGCAATCATTAAATTTGTTTCTTTTGCGATCATCGCTAAATCATGGTTGATTTTTTTAGTTTTTTCACTTCCACCAGTCATAGCATTGATATATAAAGGATAGTCTAAAGTTAAGCCAGCAACAGTCGTATGTAGATCAATCTCTGACATGGAAACTTCAGGTAAGGGGTTATGAACGATTCGAACCGTATCAAATTCATTTTTTTGTTTACTATGAAAAGCTTTAGCTAATGAGACATGTTCATCTTTTCGATTCATCCTTTTTCCTTTCGTTGGTTACTATAGACGTGTAATGGCAAGGGTGTAATTTCTGCTAATTCCCAAGCGCTCATCAAAGGCAAGATACCGGATTTTTGATCCACGATTACGATACCACAATCGCCACCACCTGCTCCAGATGATTTTGCTGCGCCCTCGTATTCTTCTGCTAAGCTACATAATTTATTTAAAGCAGGCGTTTCGATCAATACGCCCGTAATTGACGATAGCTCATGGAGTAGTTGTCGGTTTTTTCTAATCATAGCTTGAATCAAATCAATGTTATTCTCTTTGAATCCTTTAATCATTTCATGGACGCATAAGGTACTATCTTGTAAAAATTTTTGATAGGCTACCATTTTTTCCTTACGTGAGCGATGGACTTGATCGACTAAATCAGAAGTTGATGCAGGACTGCCAGTCCAACCAATCAGTAAACGCAGATCTTTCGGTGTCGGAAGAGACTCAATGGATAAACCAGGCCAATCCATTTCGATGAGTTCAACGATCGTATGTTGTTTTTCTTGTTCTTGGAGCCACTGGTGATCAAAGGTTGAAAAAGCAATCCAACCACCATAACAACTAGCTGCAATATCTCCACAAGAGCCATTATCTTGAACCGTTAAATTTGCTAGTGCAGCAATTTTGAAAATTTCAATCTGTGTAAGATTTAACGCATAAAACATATTCAATGCCTTGACTGTTGCGACAGTTACGGCGCCACTTGAGCCTAGACCGTATTTGCGTCCGTTAGAACTATCCAATTCACTTGTCACTTTTAGGTCATAAAAAGAAAGTAAAATATTTTTTTCTCGTGCGTATTTTTCAGTCAAACGAATGGCAGCAAGGATATAATGAAATGGATTTTCACGAATATCCAAGACAAGTTCACCATCACGCCGAGTCCAACGAATCGGCATGCCACTATATTGCTCAGATTGGATGCTGCCGACTTTTCGTGCGGTTTCAACGGTTACAGTAACAAACTGATCAATGGCTACGATGATAGCCGGATGTCCGGTTTCAACAACTGCGTATTCTCCAGCAATATAAAGTTTTCCTGGTGCAGATACTTCAATCATAAAAATCTCCCTTTATTCAATAATCGTCATTCCTGGACCTGCAAAAGCCGAAATGACTTGTTGGCTACTAAATAAGTCACTAAATGTTGTTTTGACCTTATCTAGATGGTCTTTTTGAACTAGCACTTTCACATTTGGGCCAGCATCCATAGTAAAGTAACAAGGAATCCCTTGGTTTCTTAAATCCCGCACCGCTTGCATGGCTTTTAAACTATCAGGAGACCAGTAGGTAAATGGCGGACGTGCAGCTAATGTCGTTCCATGCATTTTTAACCCATTTTGTTCCATAGTTTCACCTAGAAGTTGAAAGTTCTTAGTTTTGATTGCTTGTTTTAGTTGATAAAGATCGGCTTCGACAGAATCTAACCATCCTTGATAAAAACTTGAAGTTTCAACCGTTCGGCGCATACCATCACGACTTGAGACATCCTTTTTTTGTTCATTCAACAATAGAAAGACCATCGCTAAGTGATCTTCAAAACCGTCTGAGGAAATTGGATGAGCATACGAACTTTGATCATCGTGTCCTTTTTCCCATTCAACAAATCCACCAAAAATACTCCGACAAGCGGAACCTGATCCTCTACGAGCCAGTCTTGATAAAGCTTGATCATCTAATCCTAATTTCAATGCCTCGTTGCATGCTCCGGCTAAAGCCGCTAAGCCGCTGGCAGAAGAAGCTAAACCCGCAGCAGTCGGAACGAAATTCTGGCTGATCACTTTTGCTTTTTTCGTGGTACCCGCTTTTTCTCTCACAATATCCAAAAAAGTACTGATTTTTTTGGTTGCTTTTTCATCTTGCAATTGATTATCTAAATAAAATTGGTCTTCTGTGTAAGCTTCTGAAAAGCTGACTTCAGTTTCCGTATAAAATGCATCTAATGTGAGTGATAAGCTGTTATTCATCGGGAGAATTAACGATTCATTTTTTTTACCCCAGTACTTGATAAGGGCGATATTCGTATATGCTCGTGCTTTGCCTTTAAACATAGGTATGTACTCCTAATCCTTGAATCCAAGTTGCAGCTGCTCCCGCTTGTAAGAGGGCTTCGCTGATTTCTTGGGCTTTTGTTTTTGTTTGAGCTAGCGCAATCATGCAGCCACCTCGACCACCACCAGTTAGTTTTGCTCCCAAAGCGCCTGAATCTCTAGCGGTTTCGATCAATACATCAAGAAAATCGTTGCTGATCGTTAAATTTTTTAAAATTAGTTGGGCTTCATTCATCGCTTGGGCTAAATGCTCGGGGTTATTTTTAACAATGGCTTTTTTGGCTTGCCTTGTTAAGTATCCTAGTTGTTGGATTTTTTGTCCAACTTTCTGCTGATCTTTTTCAAATAAATGAGCAACGTCTTTGACCACTGCTCGCGTCTGACCTTTGATTCCGGTATCAGCGACAATCAAAAAAGCGTCGATATTTAAAGAGAAATAATCAAACGGGTGTCCTTTCACAAAGTAGATTGGTTCTAAACTGCTTGTTGCCGCAGCATCGATACCACTAGGATTACCATGGGCAATTTTTTCTGAAATTTGGACATTTGTCAAGAGCTGTTCGCGAGAAAGTGGTTGTTCGAGATAATCGTAAAAGGCACGAGTAACTGCCGTAGCTACTGCAGCGCTTGAGCCCATTCCACGTTCGGCAGGGATAGTGCTGTGAATAGTTAACTCTAATGATTGCTCAATTTGCAGTTCCTTTTTTAAGTTGAATACTAACTGCTTGATGTTTTTTAACGAATGTGGGGCATCACGCAGTATTCCTGTATAGTAGGAAGAAACAAGCTGATCTCCTGACGAAGTGATGCGTTCATTCAAGGAAGCAACTACTTTTGCTGCCTGAAAAGGAAAAGCGATTGCCGGTTCGCCGTAGACAACTGCATGTTCGCCCATCAGAATAATTTTACCATTTGATTCCCCTTGGCCATAATTTGCCATAATCTAACTCCTTCTTTTATTCCCATAACTTTTTTGAGCAAAAAATAAAGCGCCTTGGATCCTTTGCGCTAACGAACAGATTGTATAACATAGAAGTTCAAAAAACAATTCATCTTTATTTTACTAAAACCTTCCCAGAAGTAAAATAAAGAATACGTTTTCTGTTGAAAAACCTCTTTTTTCTTAAGATTTTATTGAATTTTATGAATGGAAATATCCTGTTATTCCTAATTGACACCACCAGATATTGGGGGTATATTTAAAAAGAATTGGAAAAAGACACAACATTTAGTGATAAAGTGAGTTGGAGGTTAATGAGTGTGATTGTTTTAGCAGGTACCATTGGCGCTGGAAAATCAAGTTTAACAGAAATGATGGCTGAACACTTTGGAAGTCGAGCTTTTTATGAGTCAATCGAGGATAATGAGGTATTGCCTTTATTTTATGCCAATCCTGAGCAGTATGCGTTTTTGTTACAAATCTATTTTTTGAATAAACGTTTTGAAAGTATCAAGCAGGCAATGAAAGAAGACAACAATGTTTTAGATCGTTCGATCTATGAAGATTCTTTGCTTTTTCATTTGAATGCTGATTTGGGGCGGGCAACTGAAACAGAAGTTCGAGTATACGACGAGCTATTAGCCAATATGATGGAAGAGTTGCCGTATGCCGCACATAAAAAACATCCGGATTTATTGGTTCATATTCGGGTTTCATTTGATACGATGCTTGAACGGATCGAAAAAAGAGGACGATCATATGAACAACTTTCCTTCGATCCAAGCTTATATGATTATTACAAAGAATTGAATCGTCGCTATGATCAATGGTATGACGAGTACAATGAAAGTCCCAAAATTCAAATTGATGGGGATCGATTCAATTTTGTGGAAGATCCCCAAGCAAAAGTAGAAGTGCTGAACATGATTGAAGCAAAGTTAGCAGAAATTCGTCAAGAAGTCTTTGTTTCTTGAGTCCAATAAAAAATGATAGTATAAAGAAGATAGGATCTAACTTCGATAGCTAAGCCGAAGAAATTGAAAATAGGAGAGCTATTTTCGCTTTTCATCGGCTTATTTATTTTTAAAAGCGAGACAGCGGTCAGAAGTGCTAACGATTTGTAAATTCGCCAAGAATACTTAGAAGAATCGTTGTGAGATACCTAATGAATCTATCGAAGCAGGAAGAAGAGGACGGTATGAGAGAAAAACATTTTTTTAATTTTGATCAAAATTTTTGGCTGAATGTGCCTAGAGATGATGTAATGGGAATCAAAAATCTTAAGGAAGAGTATGGCATTAGTGATGAGATGCTTACCTATTCTTTAGACAAAAATGAACGTGCTCGTGTGGAATATGATACTCTTGATGATATTTTACTTTTAGTCACCAATGTTCCTCATCAACAAAAAATCGAAAACCACTATGAAACAAGTCCAGTAGCATTTATTCTAAAAGAAAATGGTCTATTTACATTTACGACTCAAAATACAGAATATGTGATTCGCCTGATTCGTTCAATCTTAGATCGGGATTCCGAGATAAATGTATACAGTTTACTTTTTCGTACGCTCTTTCTGATTTCAGATTCCTTCTTCCCGTTGATCGAAGAAGTGAATAGTGAACGACAACGCTTAAACCAAAAGTTGCGAGAAAAAACTACGAACCGCAATTTACTAGCTTTATCTGACCTCGAAGTTGGTTTAGTTTATCTAGTGACTGGTACAAAACAAAATGTCGTATTATTAGAACAAATCAAAGCATTAGCGATTTATCGAAAGCTCACTGAAAAAGAGAAGGAACAATTGGATGATGCATTGATTGAAGCAAAACAGGCAGTGGAAATGACCAATTTGGCCTCCCAGATCCTTGATCAACTTTCGGGAACGTATAATAATTTGTTGAACAACAACTTAAATGACACGATGAAATTTTTGACAGTCTGGTCATTGATTCTGACCGTTCCTACCATTGTGACAGGCTTTTTCGGTATGAATCTACAATTGCCTTTTACACATTCTGTCTTTGGTTGGGGGATCGCCTTATTCATCAGTCTGATATTGTCAGTTTGGATGCTGATCGCATTGTGGCGTAGGATTCGGTAGTTTCAAGGAAGACGGTCACCAAAAAAGTTGAGTGTCTGATGAAGGGTGTGTTTCGATAGCTAAAAGTTTTTTATTTGGACAAGTATATAACTAAAGTAATTAACTGATTAGGGAATGTTTCGAGAGTCTCTAGTGAAAAAGATTGACAAAAAAATATAGATTTGCTATACTATTGAAGTTGAGAAATAAAAGCAGAAGCACCCGCTTCTCGCCTTAGTTGATTCAGTCACTGGGCTAGATAGTTTTCATCTATTGAATTAGGTGAAGTACGTGCGGGTTCTGGAAGAGAACTCGTTTTTTTTATTGCCGAATATTCGGCACGCTTTTCTTTCTCTCATAATATTTGGAGGTGAATGACCATAGCAAAGGATATGATGGTTAACGACGGCATTCGTGCACGTGAGTTACGATTGATCGGTTCAGATGGTGAGCAATTAGGAGTTAAGACAAAAGCAGAAGCATTGAAAATTGCAGAACAAGCAAATTTAGATCTTGTGTTAGTTGCCCCAAGTGCGAAGCCACCAGTTGCGCGAATCATGGACTACGGAAAATACCGTTTCGAGCAACAAAAGAAAGACCGCGAGGCGCGTAAAAAACAAAAAGTGATCAATGTTAAAGAAGTTCGTTTAAGTCCAACAATTGACGTGAATGACTTCAATACAAAACTTCGTAATGCACGTAAGTTCTTAGAGAAGGGCGATAAAGTGAAAGCTTCTATCCGCTTCAAAGGCCGTGCCATTACCCACAAAGAAATTGGTCAAAAAGTCTTGGATCGCTTAGCTGAAGAAACTGCTGATATTGCGACAGTTGAGCAAAAAGCGAAAATGGACGGACGCAGCATGTTCTTGACGCTGGCACCGAAAAACGACAGTAAGTAATTTGAATGACTCACTGACTGTTGGACAGTCGATAGTCGGATAACGAAAGATTTTGAGGAGGAAATATAGTCATGCCAAAACAAAAAACACACCGCGGATCAGCAAAACGTTTCAAACGTACTGGTAAAGGCGGATTAAAACGTTTCCGTGCGTTTACAAGTCACCGTTTCCACGGTAAAACTAAAAAACAACGCCGTCAATTGCGTAAAGCAAGCATGGTTTCTAGTGGCGACTTCAAACGTATTCGCCAACAACTAGCAAAAATGAAATAAAAAAAACAAAAAGATCGAAATTTGAAGATTTATTTTTATTAGGAGGAATTAAACATGGCACGTGTTAAAGGTGGAACAGTCACTCGTAAACGTCGTAAAAGAATGCTAAAATTAGCAAAAGGTTACTACGGTTCAAAACACACTTTATTTAAAACAGCAAAAGAACAAGTAATGAATTCATACAACTACGCATATCGCGATCGTCGTCAAAAGAAACGCGACTTCCGTAAATTGTGGATTGCTCGTATCAACGCAGCAGCACGTATGAATGGCTTGAGCTACTCAAAATTGATGCACGGTTTGAAATTAGCTGAAATCGACATCAACCGTAAAATGTTAGCCGACTTAGCTGTCCACGATGCAGCAGCATTTACTGCATTAGCTGACCAAGCTAAAGATGCTTTAGCTAAATAATCAAATAAACGTTGTTAAACCAACGTATACCCCGCTTTTATCGAGCGGGGTTTTTCTTTTGTCACAGAATTGACCCAGACTTTTTCAAAAATAGAAGGTCATCTTTTCTTTAGTATCTTTAACGACAGGAGACTGAACCAAAACTCCCCTCAGTCGCTTCTGGTGGCTCTAAAAGTGAATAAACGGCGTTTAAAAAGCAACTCCTCAAAAATAATCGATGGTTTTCTAAAATATGAGGAGCTATTTAAAAAAATCCTCTCTTATTCGCTTGGAGCTGAACGCTTCTTTCACAGCCTCTTGCTAAACGGTGTTCAAACATCAGCTCCTTGAAATAAGCCTGAATTTTTCAAAACATGAGAAGCTGTTTCAAAAAATTCTTTCTTATTGTCATCAGAGCTACCCGATGTTTTCACGACCTCTGATTCACGGCGTTCAAGAAACAACTCCTCAACAATAAGCGATGATTTTCTAAAATATGAGGAGCTATTTTAAAAAATCCTCTCTTATTCGCTCGGAGCTGAACGCTTCTTTCACAGCCTCTTGCTATTGCGATAATCTTGCTTATGCTGTCTTATTTCGAATAACGAACAGGTCAGGTGTTTGGTCTTTATCTCCCTTTTTCAGGGGCGGAGAATAGGGTTAGTCCTTTGATTATTCGTACATAACACGCATTCATGATTACTGATGGTTGTTTCCTTATTTGATCTATGTGGCAGTCGAATACAAAAGTAAGAATGTAAGTTGAATCAAAAAATGCTATAATTTTCTTTGTGAATCACAGGAACCCTTTTTATAGCAAAATTTAAGAAGAAAGTAGGAGCGAAGTGAAACAAATAAAAGAGACTATCCGCAATAATAAAAAAATTTTAGTTCTTATTTCTGCCTATGTTATCATGGTTGTTTTAAATTTTTTGACACCGTTAATTGCGGACGATATTGAGTATATGTATAAAACAAGTAGTTTTTCATCTATTTTACATGATGAATACACACAATATATGACTTGGACGGGAAGATCCGTTGTCCATATCATTGCACGTTTGTTTTTGTTGATGCCTAAAACAGTATTTAATTTGGTCAATCCACTGATCTATGTTTTATTGACATTATTGATTTATAAAATGACCACAAAAGATAATACTACGTTTTATTCCTTCAAATATTTTTTAATTAATGTATTTTTATGGTTATTTGTCCCAGCTTTCGGTCAAACAATTTTATGGGAAACTGGTGCTGCTAACTATTTATGGGGAGGTATCATCGTTGTCAGTTTCCTATTTCTTTACCACCGCTATTATGAGAAAGAGCAAGAATTGTCTTTTAATCCTATAGTAAATAGCATATTGCTACTCATTTTAGGAATCTTAGCTGGTTGGTGTAATGAAAATACTTCTGGTGGGATGATCTTGATTGTTCTTGGCTACCTCTATTTTTATTATCAAAAGAAAAAGCCTTTACGACTATGGATGTTCACAGGATTGTTAGGAGCAATTTTTGGGTTATTCATGATGGTAACAGCCCCTGGAAATGCTGTTCGAGCTACTTATTTTGCTCGTAGCCAGTGGTCTTTACCTCGGAAATTGTATTCAGGTGTTTTTTCAATCACAAAAACGCTATATGAAAATAGTTTCGCTCTTTTTGTGTTGATGGCGATTCTGATCGTGTTGGGAATTTTCTTTAGTAAACACAAAGAATGGTTGAGACTATCCTATATCTATCTCTTTGCAGGGATAGCCACGATCTATGTATTATCTCTTTCACCAGCTGGACTTGATTGGGGAAGATCATTTTTTGGTGGTGTTTTATTTATCATTATGGCGATGGCGTTTGAATGGCCAGATAAAGTGTTGAAATCTACCCAGGGAGCGTTTTATGGGGTGATTAGTGGCGTATTGATTACCCAATTTCTATTTACTTTTGCTTTAGGAGTCAATGACATAGCACTTTCTTATAGAGAGATCAATCAACAATACAATTACGTCAGAGAGCAAAAAAAACAAGGGAATTTGAATCCGGTGATTGCCAACTTTACGATTTATAATCAAACTGGTCATACTGCTTACTCGGGAGGACTATCCCACGTAAAAACGGATATAACGAAACAAGTCAATCGAGCGAATGCAAAATATTTTGGTTTAGAGTCCATTCATTCAGTACCAAAAGAGGCTTGGGAAACAATCTATCAACAGGGAGATCCAAAATGGATGAGTATTTGGAATGCTAACACCTATTTTGAAGCATTAAGTCAAACTGATTATTTGGTTGTGATGGCAGGTGCAGGAGACAAGGCACAAATGAACCAGCAGTTAGCTGAAGAGATCCGTAAGCTGTTCCCTGAGTTTAAAAATGGGGATTCAGAAAGTTCTTGGAATTTTTCGGGTATCCGTCTGTTAGGAAAAAATCCTGAATTTTCACAGACAAAGAACTATAATTCTGTTAGCCAAGAAATCAATGGGAAAGAGATCTCAGTATCTTCAAGTTTTACACCGTATGCTGACCAACAGTTTGCTGCGATAAAAGTGGGCGATATAAATGTTGCAAGAAATAAAGCGGGCATAAATATTGCTGTTTTGTCAAAAGAAGGAAAAATAGTAGATGCTGTTAATATTCAATTAACTGGTGACAAACTAACCCTCTCAAGATAGAAGAGAGAAAATAGTAAGAAAAACGAGCCTACCAAAAGGATCACTCTTTTTGGTAAGCTCGTTTTTTAAAGAAATTTTTTGGACAAGCAAAAACCTCAACCATGTTGACTAACTAATGATTGAGGTTTTATTTCAATCAGGGCGTACTTCGTGCAGTTGTTTGACACGCCCTCCGATCGATTTAGCAAAAGCTTCTGATGCTTTTTTTTCTTTGAAAATCAATAAGTTATCTGGATTTTTTTCTCTTGTGCGGCAGCCTGTTTTATCAATGTAACCGTGCAATACTTTCACAACATACATGATGATCACCTGCTTTTTATTTTATTATACGGATGAATCAAGCCAACACAAGAAAAAAGGCAGCTTTTTTGATTTTTTTTAAGAAAATCCGTAATGGAAATCCTAAAAAATACAAGAGGTAAAGACTATTCTTCAGCTATCCAACTGTGCATACTCGTGGAATAAGCGATCTAATGCAGGATTTACCCGTTCAAGTTTGGTTAACTTCTGATTGTCAGCGAGTAAAAAACAATGTTTGCTAGAGCCAGTTGTTCGTAATTTTCCGTCATCTAAACCGTAGATTTCATAACTAAAATTTAATCTTGTGCCACTATATTGTTCGATTTTAGGCAAAATACGAACAGTTTCACCATAACGAATCATTTCTTTGTACTGGCAAGTGACTTCTAAAACAGGGATGATCACTCCTAGTTTTTCAATTTTTGTATAGCTGAAACCTAAATGATCCAATAAAGCAACACGAGATTCTTCCATCCAACGGATATAGTTGCTGTGGTGGATGATCCCCATTTGATCGGTTTCATAGTAAAACGGCTCACGCGTGTATCCAGTAAA
Source organism: Enterococcus sp. DIV1421a (assembly GCF_051711025.1). Taxonomy (NCBI): domain Bacteria; kingdom Bacillati; phylum Bacillota; class Bacilli; order Lactobacillales; family Enterococcaceae; genus Enterococcus; species Enterococcus sp. DIV1421a. The sequence continues at coordinate 260,037 of NZ_JBIOLU010000001.1, forward strand.
TTTTTCCATCATTAGAACTCCTTGTTTCCATCTTTTTTCTGACTAAAATAGTGCATCCATTGAGGGATTGCTTGACTGATTTGTGTCGGTAAAACAACATATTGTTTTTTTGCCAGTTGATCCCCAATAAAACTATGCAGGTAGACAGCTGCTGCGATTGTTTCATCGTTTTTAGGGAATTGTGCCAAGAATCCAGTGATCATACCAGCTAATGTATCACCAGTACCTCCAGTGGCCATTGCGGCAGAGCCAGTAGTATTTTGATAGCATTCTTGTTGCCCGTAGATCGTGGTTCGATGACTTTTTAAAACAATCGTTGCGCCTAATTTGGCTTGCTGCTTGCGGTTGTTCTCAGGCGTTTGTTCATCGATCTTAAGTGAGCTTACTCTTTGCCATTCCATTTGATGAGGAGTCATGACGGTTTGCTCGGGAAAATGGAGGGTTAGATTTTCTTTAGCGAATAATGTTAATGCTGAACCGTCCATCACTAACCACTGATGGCTTTTTTGATGTGCTAAAGTGAATGCTAATAATTCTAAACTCAATGAGGAGTCCCCTAATCCTGGACCAATCAATAGAACGTCTGCCGTGTCCATCACTGCTAACAGTTGTTCTTTTTCTTGCCAGTCGATGCACATTGCTTCAGGTAAATGGGTGTGAAGTGGTGCTTGATTCCGCTGGTCTGTAGCAACAGTCGTTAATCCTGCGCCACTGTGTACAGCCGCTAGTGCACTCATGATGATCGCACCACCAAATTGATGGTTACCGCCAATCAAGACAGTACGACCGAAAGTTCCTTTATGTGACTTTTCTGGGCGTGGTTGAATTACTTTTTGTAATAAATCGCTATCTATTAACAATTTTTCCGCCTCCTTTCTTGTATTATAACTGAGTATTTTTAAATAAAATACCGTTTGGCTAAGGAACCACAAATTTTTTTGCACGTTTTTTTGGCAGGATTTATGGTATGATGGACAGGTAGACTTAATGAGTGGAGGATTGATTTTATGACAATCGATTGGCAAAAAGAAGTAGAAGCACGTAAAGAAGAACTACTTGAAGATTTAAAAAATCTTTTACGTGTGAACAGTGAACGGGATGATTCAAAAGTAACTCCTGATGCACCTTTTGGACCTGGACCTCGAGATGCGCTAAAACATATGTTGGCTTATGGCGAACGTGATGGGTTTGTCGTAAAAAATGTTGATAACTATGCAGGACATATTGATCTTGGTGAAGGCGATGAAACTTTAGGTATTTTTGGTCATATGGACGTAGTACCAGCAGGGGATGGTTGGGATACAGATCCTTATGAACCAGTAATCAAAGATGGGAAAATCTTTGCTCGTGGTTCTAGTGATGATAAAGGACCAAGCATGGCTGCTTACTATGCCATGAAGATCATCAAAGATCTTGACTTGGAATTATCCAAAAAAGTTCGTTTTGTAGTTGGTAGTGATGAAGAAAGTGGTTGGGCAGACATGGCTTACTACTTTGAACATGAAGAAGAACCTGACTTTGGCTTTTCTCCAGATGCAGAATTTCCAATCATCAATGGTGAGAAAGGAAATGTTTCTTTCGCACTACGTTTCCAAGGAGACAACGCAGGAGATTATGTCTTGAAGACATTTACTTCAGGTTTACGTGAAAACATGGTGCCTGGAACAGCAACAGCGACTCTTGAAGTACCAAGTGCGGAAGCTGCGATCCAAATGGAAGAAGCTTTTTATCGTTTTGTTGAAGCAAACCCAGTAAGTGGTTCGATCGAAGCGGATAATACCTATGTGAAAATCGAATTGATCGGAAAGGGCGCACATGGTGCAAGTCCTCAATCAGGGATCAATGCCGGTTCATTCTTAGCATTATTCTTAGACGATTATGAATTTATCGGTTCTGCTAAACAATTCATCCATGTAGCAGCAGCCTATGTCCATGAAGATTTTTATGGAGAAAAATTAGGGGTTGCCCATGAAGACGAAAAAATGGGTAAATTGACCATGAACGCTGGATTGTTTGCCTTTAAAGAAAATGGGTCAGAAGAAGATAACTATATCAACATGAACTTCCGTTTTCCAAAAGGGGTTACCGTTGACGGCTTAGAAAATGACATTGCAACAACGATGAAAGCAGAAGGAGCAACAGTTACTCGTGGCGCACGTGTCATGGAACCTCACTATGTACCAATGGAAGATCCATTGGTAGCAACTTTATTGCAAGTTTATGAAGACCATACAGGCGAAAAAGGCTATGAACAAATCATTGGTGGCGGAACCTATGGCCGACTATTGAAACGTGGTGTAGCTTACGGCGCAATGTTCCCAGGCTATACAGATACAATGCACCAAGCCAACGAATTTATGAGTCTGGATGACCTTTTCAGAGCAACTGCCATTTATGCAGATGCTATCTACCGTTTGGCGAAGTAAAAGTGAATGAAACTCATGCTGATTCATCGGCTATCCTTGTTCTAAAAGATAGTTTTTGAAAAGGATCGTTGGAAAAGTGAATGAAAAAGATGTTCTAACATGATATGGATGTGATTTTTTGCTTGATGGGGCGAAAAATCACATCCTTTTTACTTGCTAAATAATATTCTAAATATTCAACATCGAAGATTGTTCCAAAAAAACAAACGAATGATATTTTTTATGAAGGAAAAAATAATATTTGTAGTTAATGATGAGGAGATAAAGATAAAAAACAGTTATTGGTTCAGCGATTCTCATCAATAAAGAAAGTCGCTAGGAATAAATATCATTAGCATAGAACAAAAAATCTGTTATTTAGAAATTTTTGGCTAAAAAAACTCTACATTTGTGTTACATTCAGATTATTAATCAAATAAGAGAAGGGGATCTAATGACAGAAATAGCAGAAGGTAGAGGATTTACAAAAGCAGAGATTGATAAGCAAAAAAAAATAGTAGAGAACGCCTATAAAACAATGGATAGTCACGCTACCTATCCTCACGGAGAAAATTATAAAAACGCAGCTCGTATTCATGAAAAAGAAGAGGAAAAGTTAGCAATGATGCTAAGACACCCAATTAAAGCAACAGATAAGGAATATAGTCGTGAAGAATTGAAGGCGCAAAAAAAATTAAAAGCACAGCTCTTCTCAATTTATGACGCTTATTCAACCCATCCTCATAATGATAAAGCAAGAAAAGTAGAGAATGACTACTTAAAAGCAAAGTGGGATTTACATATTATGAAAGAAACAAATAGAGAAATTCAAGATAAAAGAGAACGTGCAAAAATAAAACATTCTCCTAATAATGAAGAAGCGAGGATACCAGAAAGTAAGCAAGAAACTCAATCAATAGTCCAAGAAGGTAGATTATCAGTAGATGAAGAACGAGAATTTTTTAAACAAAAAGATTCTTCTCTTTATGAGACAGTAGAAACTGAAGTTATCGACAAATTAAGCCCGTTAGAAAGTAAAAAGGAAGAAGCACATACAAAGTTATCTAAACTAGACGAAGAAACTAAAAATATCTTAAATAGTATAAGAGAACGTGATGAAGCCAAAAAAAATTTTTTGGATAGCTATGTTGAAAAGTTATCTCTACAATCAGATGCTGAACAAATAGAATCGAAAATTAAAGCGATTGATCAGTCGTTCTTTAGAAAAATCATTAATTTTTTTACTAAGGAACAGGCCGAATTACGAACAGATTTAGATACAAAAAAAGCTACAATTAATACTATGAATTCTAAAATAGAAGAAGCACAAACAGTTTACACAAGAAATGAGAATATCCTTAATGAAGTTTTCTCTAGTAATGAAATATTTGAGGGGTGGAAAGAAAAGTGTGCAAACATAGGAGCCACTTTGAATGATTTAAATCAGAATTATGAAATAGTAAAGGAAAATATACCAAAAGAGGTAAATAGGGAAGCTTTAACGAAAAAAATAGAAAATTTACAGAAGAATTTAGAAGAAGTTAAAGGTACTGTGGGAGGTATAACACAAAATCTGCAAAAAATAGACGAATACCGTAAGCAAGAACAAAGTAAAGATCAACAAGGATTTATTCGTCTGATAAGCAAAGCGATAGATCAAACAGTAATCGAAACAGTAAATCAAACAAATGAAAGAAGGGAACAAAATGCTAAAAGCAAACATTTGAATGAAAGAGAAAATATCTTTACCAATCAACTTTCGGCTGAATTGGGAAATAAAAATGTACGTATTGAAGAATTAAATGCACCTGGTTTGTATCAATATTTAGTCCATAAAAGCACCGAATTAGATATGAAAGTTCAAAATATCTTTTCCAGTGACTTTAAACAATTATATGACTTAACGATACAAGAGCGTGATAAGGCAAGTCATTCTGTGAAAAAAATTATCCAAGAAATTGCGAAGATACATAAGGATTGGGAAAAATCAACGAAAAAAATGATTAATAGCGATCAGCCGAGAGTAAAACGATTTCTTAGTCGATTTACTAAAAAACATATAAAAGCTAGAGAAAAGTACACTGCCAAAAAAAGTGTCTTATCGACAACTTTTGAGAATAAAATAAAGGAACTCATTGAGCGAAAAAGGATTGAAACAGAAAAGAATGAGCAGGCTGAGAGAATTTTTATCAAGGCAAGAAAGGAAGTTGATCATGTTAACAATGGATTGGCAGATTTAAAAAGCCAGTTGAAACAGCTGAAAAATAAATATCCAACAGGAGAAGAACATCCAAAGATTAATAATGAACTAGCTGCTCAAATAAAGAAAAGTTTAAAATTTATTAAGGAGCAACAACCAAAGATAAAAGAACAATTGGGTTTTTGGATGATGCTGGAACTTAAAGATAAGGAACCTTCAGAAAAAGTGGATCAGTCACCGAAAAAATCTGTTGATTACCAAAAGTATAGAATATTGGTAACGAATGCCTGGAATAAGAAGTTGTTAAAAAATAACAAAAATCGCAACCGGCAATCTCAACAAGTACATAACCAAACGAATCAATCAATTGGCAGAGAAGTACATACATTATAGAGAATAAAATTTTGTACTCTCTAATATGTGGCGGTATCTTGCCTGATGTTTTACTAAGATATGATATACGTATCAAGTGATACAAGAGATTTCTGAAGAAAAAAGTGGTCTGTTATTGAAGGAGCATCTTTTGAATCTGTAAATAAGAAAAATATAGGATTGGCATTAAAATCAAGAATGGAAAAGCAAAAATTGCTTTTGATCTTCTTGATTTTTTTGTTTGCTTTCGGAGGTGAAGTCAACGATTGGTTAATGCTGAAGAGTAAATACAGATAGAGGATACTAAATGCTACTTGTTTTGAAAAACGTTAGTTTGATCTCGCAGAATTTTTAAGGGTACGATGAAGTGTCTTTTTATTCTAGAAGAATGAAACTTTTTTAAAAATTTCCAAACAAAGAAATTATTAAAAAATAAAGTTTTTATTGTCATGTTACGCTTAATTTATCAATATACGAAGGAGTGAAATAAGAATGGGAAGGCCAGTTTCTAAGGATGAAGCATTACAAAACCTTAAAGATCTATCAGACAAGATTGACGCTGCATGGCAGAAAAGGAGTAAGGCAGAGGGTCTTAATTATTTTTCGAAAGCTAGTAAGAGGACAGAAAGAGTACATGAAGACCTTAAAGATGAATTCGCTGAGGGGACAGATGCTTTTATTAAAGAATATAATGAGATACCTATTATAGAGAAACCGAAAACAAAACCAAAAAGTGAAATTGACGATAGTAAGCGAGATCCAGAAGTTGAGGAGTTTGGTCCTAATGCACGGAAGCAAAAGGAGGAAATAGACCAACAAATCAAGGAATCAGAGACTAGAGTAAAAAATATTATAAAAGACTTGTATCCAAATAGGGATGTTATTAAGGAACTAAAAGAAATAAAAAAAGAAACAGAAGAAGACATAAAAGAAGAAATCGAAGAAGAAGTAGAAGAAGAAATCGAAGAAATAAAAGAAATAAAAGAAGGAATAAAAAAAGAAATAAAAAAAGAAAGAAAGAATCAGCTTAGTAAATTGAAGACATCTTCCTTAGAACCCGTAAATAACAATCTAGTAGATAGCTTAAGTAGTAAAGTTGGTGAGAAACCGTCATTCTTCAAACGCTTGCTTAATTTTTTTACTGGAAAAAAAGAGCAACCAAGGAACCCCATACAGCAAACAACCTTGAAAACTAAGGATTGGGAGGCAGAATTTAAGAAACGCTTTGAGGCAAAACTTGAGGAACGCTTTCAGGAAAAACTTGGGGAACGTTTTCCAGAAGAACTTAAGGCACGCTTTCCGAATAATCTTAAGGAACGTTTTAAGACAATAGAATCTACAGATGAAATTGCAAAACAAGTAAAAAAAGGCTTAGAAAAAGAAATAAAAATGTTCAAAGAAGAGTTAGATAAAGTACAAAAGGAAAAAGTAAAAGCAGTTAAACCTTATGCAATGAAAGTATATGCTGAAATCATAAGGAAGGTGACAACGCTAAAGGATGGAATAGAACCACTACAACTTGAAGCCCGAAAACTAATTAACGACAACTCGAAGAAACCTCAAAAAATCCGTAAAAAGATTAATCAAGCACAACAAAAAGCTACTATATACTTGGATCAACCGGACTCACTAAACATGCAAAATGGTCAGAAGCTTAATAGTAAAAAACATTCAAGGGCATAGTAACTTAGCAAGGCATCGTCAAAAATTCTCAAACAAAAAAATTATTAGTAAATAACATGAATAAACTCCTGATACTCTTGTATTACATATGTTAGTACGAAAAACAGAGGAGTGAAATGAAATATGGAAAGTCACGATAAAAAAAGTTACTCAAGTACCATCAACCGCACGGTACAGCGATCAGGAGTTAGAAACTCTAAAGGGAAATTTTAAAGAAGCAAAAAAAGTTTACAGATGAGAAAACTATACCGAATCAAAAAGCTTTTGAAGGTTCACAAAAACAATACAATAATGCATTAGAGAACAATAAAAGAATTAAAGAAAAAGTTTCTAAAGACATAAAAAAAGTAAACAATATAAAATCAGCATAGCAAAAAACTCTGGAGAGAATGGCTGCAGCATCAGAACAACTCGATAATCCTCTAATTGATGATTTAGATAAAAAGGTAAATAATTTTGAATCCCAATTTAAAGATAAGATTAGCCAAATAGAACAAAAGCTATCGCCTGTTCAAAAAGACGATCAACAAATAGCTGAAATAGGTGAGGTAGATACATCTATTGGGGAGGTAAATACGAGATAAAAAAAACTAGATACGGATCTCGTTACTAAGAACCAAGCCGTCACTGATTTCAACAATCCTTTTGTACGGAAGTTGTTTAACATCTTTACAGGAGAAAAAACTAAATTAACACAAGATGTAAAAACAGTTACTGAGGATATTAAAAATACGAATAATCAACTGATTGAAGATATTAATCAGAAGGGTAACTTAGAAAAAATGGTCACTGGGAATTTAGATAAGAATATAGCTGTCTGTGATCAGGTGAAAAGTGAAATTAACGTTCCTAAAGCGAAACTTAGTGAACTGTCAGCAGAGTACGATGTTGTTGAAGTGAAGACAAAGGGACTACGAGATGTTAGTAAACACAGAAGAGAACAACTTGAAAATTAGTGGAAAATTAAACATCATGGAGCAAAAGGTTGAGGACCTGGAAAGAAATGTACAAGGTTGGAAAGGAAAACATGAAAAATTTAAAGAAGAGCTTCTAGTGAGAAAGCAAGAGATAAACCAATTAAAAGAGAATGCTCAACAGCGGGTAGAAAAGCTCAACAACCGAGGTGATAAAAAAGATCAAATGCAAAATAGCAATAAAACGAATCGAACTTCAAGAGGATAATCGGATGGTGAAATGCCAGCAATCATAGATAGTAGAATAGAAAATAATCCATTGATGAAAAGAGCAACGTACATAAATAATTAGATAGCAGTATCTTACTTGGATAATCAATTAAATTTAGGAAAAAAGAGCATAGGTGTTCCCTAAAATTTAACGTTTTTACGTATATTTTTTAGGAAACACCTTATTTTATATCCATCTGTTTTTTGAATCGGTGTATTGGTAGAACAGGTTCGGAATATTTTTTAAGTGAGAGTTCTATCTCAGTCTCTTCTAGTATCTCTAAAAACGAATAAACGGCGTTCAAAGAGCTGACCTTCGGCGATAAGTCAAAAAATCTCAAAACATGAGGAGCTGTTTCGAGATTTTCATCCTTAATGCTCCTGCGATTACTCGTCGCAGTTTTTACTTGGTGAGCGCTCAGGTCAAGACACTCTTTTCACAACCTCATGTCTGAACTAGTTTAATGTCACCGCTGTCCCACTACAGGTGACCATTAGCATTCCGTTATCGCTCCCCAATACTTCATAATCCATTTTCATCCCAATGACTGCATCTGCACCTAATGATCGAGCACGCTCTTGCATTTCTGCTAAGGCCTCTTCACGTGCAGCAAGCAATTCATCCTCGTAGCTTTTTGAACGTCCGCCAAAAACATTGCGAAATCCTGCCCCGATATCTTTTAATACGTTGATTCCAGTAATGACTTCACCAAAAACAATGCCTTTATATGCTGTTACTTCTTTATTTTCCACGTTGTTTGTTGTTGTAATGATCATTTGATCACTCCTTTCTTTAAAAATAGTATATCAAAATTTATTTCTTAAGTCGCAATTGGAATTAGCTAGTCAATTACAGCGCATCATTTCCAAAAAATGGACATTCTATTATATACTGGAACTATGCAAAAGAATGTAGTTGATGATCAAAAGAATGAAAGCGCAAACTTGGTGTGACCACAAAAGGAAGAAGGAGAAATGGCATGAAAAAAAGTATCTTACTTGTTTCCCATAGTCAACAGTTAACGGATGGACTCAAAGAAATGATTGAACAGATGCAACAATCAGAAGATGTGTTACTTTTTTCCTTAGGAGGAGTAGAGGGAAGAATTGGTTCTGATCCGATGAAAATCATCGATGCGATCAACCAATCAGCTGATTCCGCCATGTATTTTGTGTTTGCGGATATCGGGAGTGCGGTTTTGAACGCTGAAATGGCCAAGGAAATGTTGGATGAAGACCAACAAAAGAAATACTACCTTGTGGATGCGCCACTTGTTGAAGGGGCTTTTGCTGGAGCGATCACAGCAGGTATCACGGATGATCCTCAACAAATACTAACGGAAGCACAGAATGCGGGAAAGAAAGGGTGGACGTGAAATGAAAAAAATCATGAATAATCCTAGTACGATCGTAGAAGAAATGTTGTCTGGTTTAGTGATAAGTTATCCAGAAATGATTCACCAAGTAGCTGATTCTCGAGTAGTAGCAAAAAATGATCAAGTAGAACAAGTTGGCTTGGTTTCTGGGGGAGGAAGTGGTCATGAACCAGCGCATGCAGGTTTTGTTGGTGCTGGGATGTTGAGTGCTGCAGTTTTAGGAGATGTTTTTACTTCGCCGACACCTGATCAGATTCAGATAGCTATCAAAGAAGCGGATCAAGGAAAAGGCGTTTTATTGATCATCAAGAATTATACAGGAGATGTACTCAATTTTGACATGGCTAAAGAAATGGCGGCTATGGAAGGGATTGAAGTAGAAAGTGTTGTAGTGGATGATGACATTGCGGTGGAAAATAGCACATATACTGCTGGAAAACGTGGAGTGGCTGGAACAGTTCTTGTGCATAAAATCTTAGGGGATGCCGCTAGGAAAGGTGCATCCTTGCAAGAATTGAAGGAACTAGGAGATAGACTAGTTCCAGCGATCAAGACGATTGGTGTGGCATTGCGTGCGGCCACGGTTCCTGAAGTAGGAAAGCCAGGATTTGAATTAGCCGAAGATGAGATCGAATACGGAGTAGGGATCCATGGCGAGCCTGGTTATCGTAGAGAAAAGTTGCAACCTGCTAAAGTATTAGCTGAAGAATTAGTAACAAAAATTTTAGCTGACTACCCAGAGAAACCAAAAGAAGTTGGAGTGCTAGTTAATGGGATGGGTGGCACGCCATTGATGGAACTCTTTGTTTTTATGAATGATGTCCAATCATTACTCGATCAAGAAGCAGTCAAAGTGATATTTCATAAAGTCGGTGATTTTATGACTTCTTTAGACATGCAAGGATTATCTCTGACGATGATTGACCTAACAACTAAGAAATGGCAGGAAGCATTGGAAAGTGAAGTTCACACAATTTCGTGGTAGAAGGTGGGAGAATAATGGAACTAACGGTCAAAGAAATTCAAGCGTGGTTAACGGATTTTACAGAGAAAATCGATGAAAATAAAAGTTATCTGAGTGAGCTCGACACGCCGATCGGTGATGGCGATCATGGCAATAATATGGGGCGAGGGATGACGGCTTATCAAGAAGCGTTTCAAAAAGAACAACCGAAAACGATCAGTGACACGTTCAAGGTTCTTTCGATGGCAATGATCTCAAAAGTTGGAGGTGCTTCTGGACCATTATATGGTTCTGCCTTTATGAATATGATGAAGGCTACAAAAGACATTGATGTGATTACATCACAAGAACAATTAGGGAAAATCATTGAAGAAGGAAAAAATGGGATTCAAGCTAGAGGGAAAGCAGAAGCAGAAGAGAAAACGATGCTAGATGTCTGGTTACCTGTTACTGAAGCCTTGAAGAATAATCGATTAACAGAAGAAGTGATTGAAGAAGCGAAGGAACATACAAAAGATTTAGTAGCTAAAAAAGGACGTGCCTCTTATCTAGGGGAAAGAGCCATTGGCCATATCGATCCCGGAGCAGCTTCTAGTGCTATTTTCTTTGAAACTTTATTAACTAATATAGAATCATAAATAACAAAATATTTATATAGCTGACTTTTTAACCAGTAAAAATGGGAACAAAAGTCAGTTTTTTTCTATTCCAGAACACTTATGAGAATATGCTTTCAAATCAAAAAAACAAAGGATAAACAATTTTAAAACAAAAATTTCCAAACTGAGAAAATGTCGGAGAAATAACAGTTGTCGCGCGTGTTATTCTTAACACACTAAAGTAATAAAGGAGATAAGCAGATATGGGGGATTTAAATAACAAAAATAAAAATGTGGCAGTATCTAGTTTAGAAATGGAACAGGAAGATAAATTTAAGAAATATAAAAAGGAATGTATAGCAGCGTATGTCACTAACGACCAAGCTAAAATTGCGTCAATTGAACAAAACAAACAAAACCTGTTGAAAAAACACGAAAAATCAGATCTACGTCTAATGAGCGAATATTCTTTTGGTTCATACAAGGAATCATTAGTTGTTCCTAAAAATGAAGTACAAAAGTGTTTTGAACTAAATAAAGACATGAGGTCAGTAATTAGTATGCAAAACAATTTAGAGAGTGATGAAGACAAAATAAAAATAAAAATTCAGTCGTTGGAAGAAGAGATAGGCGTAGAATTGACTAGCTACACTAGTGAAAAAAACAACATGGATAACAAATTGGATCGGTTAAATGCAATACCAGTACTAATCAAGGAGAAGACTGATGAAATCGATAAGATCAAAGCTTCACCGTTTAGAAGATTTTTAAGTTATTTTACAGGTGAAATAGGAGCATTGGAAAAAGAGAAGCGTTCATTGGAAAATGAACAAAAGCTTATAAAAGGTAAACTGGAGTCTGATCTATCATCACTTTATGGGAAAGGCTATAGTTTGAGTGGGGAGGTTGATAGTAAAAAGATAAAGAAGAAATGGATAAATAAAATAACGAAAGAATATTCTGATTTGAATATGAATGAACAATTTAGTATGGTGAAGAAAGGTTTTATAGATTTAAATAATAAAGTATCAGCCAGTCTATTTCCGTACGTGGCACCGCTATTAGGCGAACTTGCTCGCTCAATTTATACGACCGAAAAAAATTTCTTAGAGACACAGCAGAGATTTGAAAATATCAAGAATCATCGCCCACAAGTACTAAATGCGGAGTTACATGAATATCAGAATAAAGTACAAGCTGAAATGGAAAGAAATGATGAGCAAGAAACAAATGAAGTGCATGAAACAAATGAAGTGCATGAAAAAATAAAAATAAATGGTGAACAAAAAACAAATGAAGTGCATGAAACAATAAAAATAAATGATGAACAAAAAACAAATGGTCCACGTGAATTATATACTCTGATAGAAGGAGTTACGCAGCCACAAAGCCAACCAGGGAAACAACAAAGCCAACCAGAGAAACAACAAAGATCAACGCCTGAACACGATTCACGTAATTAGTAATATGTTTGGAAAGTTTTGTTTGTCCAAATACGTTTCGTCTAAGTTTAGGCACAACGCATTCGTTTTCGAAATATCTCGATTACTAAATGATAAGGAGTAAAAAAATGTCAATACTACCAAAAGCAAAAGAGGTTAAAACAAAAGAAAAAATTTATCAGCTTGTTGAACAAGAAGTAGTATCTAAAAAAAATGCCAAGATTTACCAATTAACTGAGGTAAATGGAAATAAAAAAAAGAGTATAAAGATGGAAATTCCCATGCTATTGGATAAGGAATTTTTACATACATATAAAACGATCCTAGAGTTAGATAAGCAAAGACAGAAGCAGTATGCTCGAGTTTCTTATTTGAAAAAAGAACGGATGAATCGATTAAATTATTTAAATCATGCAAAAAAATTAGACGTAGAACCACGAGATCAGGAAAATATGAAGGTTCATTTGACTCAACGAATCGATAAATTGCAGGATAGTATGAACAAAAACGAAGAAAAATTAGCAAAAGGTGTGAATTGGTTACAAAAATATATGTTGAAAAAAGAAATTGACGCTCAAAAAGCTAAGTTAGCATTAGGGAAAAAACTTCTAGGAACAAAAAGTCTTGAAAAGTTAAAGAAAGATGTGAGCAAGGAAAGAGAGCGTTTTTTAAATTTGAATGTTCAACTGGAAAACACTACTCAGAGTCAATCACAACTTCTGGTTGCCAAAATGATGCCTTTGATTAATAGTTTTAAAGGATTGGTAAAACAAGATATAGAATATACAGATAAGCTGATCGCCTCTCTGGAAAAGCATATGGAATCAGAACAAGGAAATGGACAGCGACAAAAAGCTCAATTAAAAGACAAAGTACAGAAAAATGGGACAACAAAGCAGAATCCAGTTAATAGACAACCAATTACACAAGCAAAACAAGATTTAAATGATAAAGGAAGATGATTATCGAGTATTTTCACCGAAATAATTCCATGCTCACTCTTTTCTTGCTATTTTTATTGTTTCTCTCATTGATAGTCTTTACAATGTAGGATAGGGAAATCGTTAAGAAAGAAGTGGCGGAATGGATTTATTAACTAGTGATTATGAATTGTTTGATCGTTCGATGTATACCTTTAAGCAGCTAAAAGAAAGTTATACTACTGAAGAATTAGTACAGCTTAAGGTGAGGTATCAAACACACTGGCAAAAGTGGAAAAAAATGAATGAACAAGTGGCAAAAGCAACCCCCTTGCAATGGCAGATGAGAAAACCAAAAATCGAAAGTTGGACGAATGGTTGGAATCTCAGAAGCCATTTTTGGTGTGCGTACCGTAGTGAAGGACGCCAACAGGAAAATGCTTGTTTAGCTACTTTGCTAAATAAAAAACAATTTCAAATCTATTTGATGTTTCAACATTATAAAAGTGAAGAACGCCAAGGAAGTATTTCGTCCTTCAATCATCTACTAACGGTTTTAAAGGAATGGAGTAAGCACATCCCAGTTGAAGAGTATTATATTTGGCCGCAACCAGAACATGAACTGGTGGATCACCTGCCGTTAGCCACCTATTTGACGGATAAGCAAAAACAAATCGAATTAAAAAAAGCAATGGAGGATAAAACCTTCCAACTTGGTAAGCTTTATTTTTATCCGAATGAATTAAAAGATGCTGAAAAGTTGATTTTAGATGGTATGCAGGAATTGATGCCTTTATACTTTCGATTGAATGGGAAATAATAACATTAATTAGGGTGAGAGAAAGAGGTATTTGATCGCTTAGATGATCGAAAACGTTAAAATAATAAAATAAAAGAAGTAAATTTGTCGTTGATAAATACTAGTTTATAAAATTTTCTTAAGCTTCAAAAATTTTTAAAATTTTCATTTGATGGTCAAATGAGCGCAATTGAATGGATCATTCATCTTAGAAAAAACGGATGAAATAAAGGGATCAATGAGTTATTTTAGGTAATTGGATGCAAATAATTTTAAAAAAAGAATGTTCGGATTTTACTGTTTTATTCCATTGTTGAAGAAGTATAGAAAGAAATTTTTATCTTTTTTATTGACAAAGAAAAAATAGCGTTCTATGATAGACACATATTAACTTGATAACAGGCAATGATCAAAACGCAGTAGTTATTAAAGCCAATGTTTCAGAGAGCTAGTGGTTGCTGAGAACTAGTACAAGCTTTAAGACGAATTACATTTTAGGAGCCTTTGGCATTGATTTGTCACGTGACAGCGTTAAATGTTTGAGTGATATGTTTTGAATGAAACATATAAAATGGGTGGTACCGCGAGATTTCGTCCCTTGGTTAGTTAACCAAGGGATTTTTTTTATTGATTTTAATTAGTATGAATGATAGCAGGTTCCTGCTTTCACAATAAAATGATACGGAGGGATTTAACATGAATATTATCGACGAATTAACTTGGCGTGATGCCATTAACCAACAAACGAATGAAGAAAGACTTCGTGAACTTGTTGACGAAAAGAGTATTTCACTATATTGCGGAGTTGACCCAACTGGGGATTCTATGCACATCGGACATTTGATTCCATTTATGATGATGAAAAGATTTCAATTGGCAGGACATCATCCATACATTCTGATCGGTGGCGGAACAGGTACAATTGGAGACCCAAGTGGCCGTAAGACAGAACGTGTCTTACAAACAATGGAACAAGTCCAACATAATGTTGATGCTTTATCTAACCAAATGAGAAAATTATTTGGGAAAGATGCAAACATCACGTTTGTAAATAACTATGATTGGTTATCAAAAATCTCATTACTTGAATTTTTACGTGATTACGGTAAAAACTTCAATATTAACACGATGTTAGCGAAAGATATCGTAGCAAGTCGTTTGGAAGTCGGTATCTCATTTACAGAATTTACTTACCAAATCTTGCAATCAATTGACTTTTTACACTTACACAAAACATATGATGTTCAACTACAAATCGGTGGTGCTGATCAATGGGGGAACATCACAGCTGGATTAGACTTAATCCGTAAATTAGAAGGACCAGAAGCAGAAGCATTCGGTTTAACGATCCCATTGATGTTAAAAGCGGATGGGACAAAATTTGGTAAAACTGCCGGTGGCGCTATCTGGTTAGATCCTGAGAAAACATCACCATTTGAGTTCTACCAATTCTGGTTGAACCAAGATGACCGAGATGTTGTGAAATACTTGAAATTCTTTACTTTCTTATCACAAGAAGAAATTGAAGATTTGGCGAAAAAAGTTGAAACTGAACCTGAAAAACGTGAAGCACAACGACGTTTAGCAGAAGAAGTGACGAGATTCGTTCATAGTGAAGAAGACTTGAAAGAAGCACAAAAAATAACAGAAGCATTGTTCTCTGGAAACATCAAAGAATTAAATGCAGCTGAGATCGCTCAAGGATTTGGTAAAATGCCAAACGTTGAAATTTCAAGCAAACCTGAAAATATCGTGGAATTATTGGTTTCCACAAAAATTGAACCATCAAAACGCCAAGCGCGTGAAGATGTTTCAAACGGAGCTATAAGTATTAACGGTGACCGTGTTACCGATTTAAATTTTGTCATAGATCCATCGAAGGAATTTGATGGTAAGTTTGTGGTTATTCGAAAGGGTAAGAAAAATTACTTTTTGGCCAAAGTAGTTGATTAGAATTTAGTAATTTTTTGGCTTGAAAATGGTCAACTCTATTACAAGATTCCAATTTTGAAACCCAACCTAAAAGGGTGACGTGGGATCTCGTTAATACAATCTTTACGAGGGAATTTACTTTTGTAAATTCCCTCGTTTTTTTTAATTTTTTTAAATGTGTAAACAATTCGCACAATTGATAATTATTACAAAATGATTAAAAAATCACTTGTGATTTAGTTTACAGAAATAAAAAACAGGTGTAATGTAGGGCTCGACAAAATTTAAATATTTTTTAGGAGGGTTTCACATGGAATCATTGTCAAATGAATTAAACCTAAATGCACTATTTATCGGAGACAAAGCGGAGAACGGCCAACTCTATAAAGATTTGTTGAACGATTTAGTAGATGAACATTTAGGCTGGCGACAAAACTACATGCCACAAGACATGCCAGTTATTACACCAGAAGAACAAAGTAGTGCAAGTTTTGAGCACACAGTCAATAAAACAAAAGATGTTTTATCTGAAATCTCAGCTCGTATGCGTACTCACTCAGTACCATGGCATACAGCTGGACGTTATTGGGGTCATATGAACTCTGAAACATTAATGCCATCTTTACTAGCATATAATTTCGCAATGCTATGGAATGGTAACAACGTTGCTTACGAATCTTCTCCAGCAACAAGTCAAATGGAAGAAGAAGTAGGACTAGAGTTTGCGAAATTAATGGGCTATAAAGATGGCTGGGGACACATCGTTGCTGATGGTTCTTTAGCTAACTTAGAAGGTCTTTGGTATGCACGTAACATCAAATCACTTCCACTTGCAATGAAAGAAGTTGCACCTGAATTAGTCTCAGGAAAAAGTGACTGGGAATTGATGAACATGTCTACAAAAGAAATCATGGACTTGTTAGATAGTGTTCCAGAAAAAATTGATGACATCAAAGCACATTCTGCACGTAGCGGAAAACATTTACAACAATTAGGAAAATGGTTAGTACCACAAACGAAACATTACTCATGGCTAAAAGCAGCTGATATCATCGGTATCGGGTTAGATCAAGTAATCCCTGTACCAGTTGATCACAACTATCGAATGGATATCAACGAACTTGAAAAAATCGTTCGTCAACTAGCAGCTGAAAAAACACCAATCTTGGGTGTAGTCGGTGTTGTTGGTTCGACAGAAGAAGGAGCCATTGACGGTATCGATAAAATCGTTGCATTACGTCGAGTATTAGAAAAAGATGGTATTTACTTCTACTTGCATGTTGATGCTGCTTACGGCGGTTATGGTCGTTCCATTTTCTTAGACGAAGAAAATAACTTTATTCCATTTGAAGAATTAAAAGATGTTCATGCAAAACATCATGTATTTACAGAAAACAAAGATTATATCTTAGAAGATGTACACAGTGCCTTCAAAGCAATTGAAGAAGCAGAATCTGTAACAATTGATCCACATAAAATGGGTTATGTTCCTTACTCAGCTGGTGGGATCGTCATCAAAGACGTACGTATGCGCGACGTTATTTCTTACTTTGCTACTTACGTGTTTGAAAAAGGCGCAGATATCCCAGCATTACTTGGTGCATACATTTTAGAAGGTTCAAAAGCAGGAGCAACTGCTGCTAGTGTTTGGGCTGCACATCATGTCTTACCACTTAATGTAACTGGTTATGGTAAATTGATGGGAGCTTCAATCGAAGGAGCACATCGTTTCTATAACTTCTTACAAGATTTATCATTTAAAGTCGGCGATAAAGAAATCGAAGTACATCCATTAACTTACCCAGATTTCAATATGGTTGACTATGTATTTAAAGAAAAAGGCAACGACGATCTAGTTGCAATGAACAAATTGAATCATGACGTTTATGACTACTCTTCATACGTTAAAGGTAGCATCTATGGTAATGAATTCTTGACATCACACACTGACTTTGCTATTCCAGATTATGGCAACAGCCCATTACAATTTGTGAACCAATTAGGTTTCTCAGATGAAGAATGGAACCGTGCAGGAAAAGTAACTGTTTTACGTGCAAGTGTAATGACACCATACATGAATAAAGCAGAAAACTTCGAAGAATATGCTGGAAAAATCAAAGCAGCTCTTCAAGAAAAATTAGAAAAAATCTACGCAAATCAATTACTAGCAAGCGAAGAAAAATAATAAAATAAAAAACATTCTGAGTATAAGAAGTAGAAGTCACTTTTATTGTATGCTATAAAACCGAATAAACGGTGGTAGCTCAATCGAAAAATACAGTTGAAGGATCTTTAAAATACAAAAAGTTATTTTTTAGATTCTTCTGCTGGTTTTTCTGAGCTCAGCACTTCTGTTATCTGCTCAGGTGTTTTTTGTTTTACAGGTTGTCTTTGAAGCGATACAAGTAATCTGTTCAAAACAGCCGAGGTTGTAATGAAATAGCTTGCGCTCTTTTAGGTATTTGGTATGAATGAAGAGAAAGATCGAAAAGCTTCAATACAAATACAGCGAATGGAACACAAGACTATTTCAGATTTTTCTTTTTTAGCAAATAATAACTAATAAAATCCAGTCACTAAGCATCGTTTTTATACTAAAAAAGTTGTGGGGAACAACCTCTTGGCTTTTGTCTTGCGACTTGGGATTACTTTGAAGACAACGTTTTTTTATTCAAAAAAAACAAGGAGCGTGTCAACAGTGAGTAAATCACAAGTAAGTAAAATGGGTCTTGGGACCTTTGTCGGTCTGACGATGGCTTTGTGTGCGACAGTTCGGAGTATTCCGACTTTAGCAGCCGTTGGTTGGACATTGATTTTTTATTCAATTTTTGCCGTACTGTTTTTTGCCGGTCCTATTTCGATGGTTTCTGGTGAGCTTTCTACGATGCTTCCACAAGAAGGTGGACCACAATTATGGGTCAAAACTGCCTTAGGAAGTAAATGGGGATTTGTTGTTGCCTGGTTGCTTTGGGTTCAAATGTTCCCAGGGATGGTTATGGTTGCATCAACATTAGGTCCATTATTAGGAAATACATTCGGGAACGTAGAATTAGGCAATAATCATTTATTTGTATTAGGTTGTATTTTAGTTATTTATTGGATCATTACAATTTTGAACTTGAAATTTGATATGGCCAAAGTTGGTGGGAACATCGGCGTTTGGTTAGGTGTGTATATCCCAGTGGTTATCATGTTTGTCCTTGGTTTATTCGCCGCATTCAAAGTGGGTCTAGTATCTAATGGTTACTTAGGAGATTTTTCTTGGTCAAAAGCTTTCCCAGATTTACAACATAGTGAATCATTGAAATATCTTGCAGGTATCACATTTATTTTTGTTGGTATCGAAATGAGTTCTGTTTACATGCCTCGTTTAAAAGATGCAACGAAAAACTACACTAAAGGGGTCTTTATTGCGTTGATTGGTCTTGTTTTATTGAACGTGATCAATGCAATGTTAGTTGCCAATGTTGTACCAAATGGAAAAATGGAATTAGCAAACATTACGCAACCAATCTTGATTTATTGCCAAATCCTTGGCTTACCAACAATTATCGGGAACATCTTCAGCTTTATGGTGTTTATCGGTGTGTTACTTCAATTATCTGCATGGGTAACTGGACCATCTAAAACGATTATCCAAGTAGCACGTGAAGGTTTCTTACCACCTAAATTTGGATTCCATAAAGAAAATGAATATGGTGTTTCTCGTAATGTCGTATTAACTCAATCAATCGTTATTTCATTATTCGCTTTACTTTACGGCGTAATGGATGACGTCAGTGCTGTATTCTTAACATTAACAAATGCTACAACTGTTATTTATTGTATCGTCTATATTTTGATTGCTGTTTCATTGATCAAAATGAGAAAAAGCCATCCAGATTTAGAACGTCCTTATCGAATTGGTAAAAAAGGAAATGGAATGGCTTGGGTAGTTAGCTGCATGTTGATTTTCTCTATCATTGCAGTAGTTGTATCCACTTTAGGAACATCTACCTTGACGGATGCATTATTGGTAGCAGTTATTGCAATCGTTATGTTTGTCATTCCTTTGATTATCAATCGTTTTAAAAATGATTCTTGGGGAAGCGAAGTAGAAAAGAGTTTAAAAGAATAGAATAAATAAGAAGCAAGTAAAAAATGTAAATAGGGAAGGGGGCTATGACAAAAATCTTGTCACAGTCCCTTATTCCTAACAAACGGTGTTCCAGAAGTTGCTCATGTCTGTTACAGCATGGTTTGCCAAATGTATGCTTTTTAATCAGGGAACCTTTGCGAAAATAACGCTAATCATAAGGTTCAGCGGATTTGAGAAAATAATCGTCATTAGCATCGTCTATCCGCTAAAACAAAAAAATGATGCTATGACCAGTTGTCCTACCAAAAGAACGCTTTTTTTTAGGTAGGGCTTTTTTTGTAAAAAAATAGGAGAAGATACGATGAATAAAAAAATATCTGTGAAAGAAAGTATGGCAGTTTTATTCATATTGTTGGCGATATTAGGAATACTGATTATTGGATTTCAATTGTCTCCGCATATTCCTATACTAATTGCTTTCATGTGTTTGTTATTTTATGGACGATTTAGAGGTTTCTCATGGGATGAGATTCATGATGGGATTGTCAAAGGAATTACTCCAGGGATCATCCCAATTTTGATTTTTCTATTGATTGGTGTTTTGGTAGCTTCGTGGATTTTATCTGGAACGATTCCAACGATCATGGTTTATGGTTTCCAATTGATCTCGGTTCGCTTTTTCTTACCGACTGCTTTTCTTGTTTGTGCAATCGTCGGGATTACGGTGGGAAGCTCATTTACAACGATTTCAACGATCGGTATTGCTTTTTTAGGAATCGGTCATATTTTAGGTTTTAGTGATGCGATGACGACAGGAGCAGTTGTTTCGGGGGCTTTTTTAGGAAATAATTGTTCGCCGTTATCTGATACTACGAACCTGGCGGCAGGGATAGGAGAAGTAAATTTATTTGAGCATATCGCTCAAATGCGTTACACTGATTTGCCGGCATTTTTAATTTCTATGTTATTTTATGTTTTTCTTGGGAATGGAAGTCACACAGCGGATCTACATGCGATCACGGATATGATCCAAAACATGAAAGCAGGTTTCTGGATCTCTCCATGGACGTTGATCCCATTAGTGATCTTGTTTGGTGGAGCGATTAAAAAAATTCCAGCGATTCCAACACTACTAGTTGGTTCAACTGCTGCGATTGTTCTTTCCTTCATCAATCAACCACATTTAACGATGTCAAAAGTAGCTAATATTTTAATGAACGGCTATGTTGCCCATACAGCAGACCCTAAAATCAATGAATTGCTTTCAAGAGGGGGAATTGTTAGTATGCTTGGTTCAGCAAGCTTGATTCTTCTAGCTTTAGCTTTGGGTGGCTTATTGATCAAATATACGATTGTGGAAACGATTGTTCAGGAATTGCGAGAAAAAATGGATCGGCCTTCTCGCTTGGTTGGCTTTACAGCATTAAGCTGTATCGGGATCAATTTGATCGTAGGCGAACAGTACTTGTCGATCATTTTACCAGGCGAAACCTTTAAGCGATCGTTCGATCGTGCGGGCGTTAATAAAAAGTATCTTACCAGAACTTTGGCAGATGCTGGAGCAACCGTTAATTCACTCGTTCCGTGGGGAGTTAGTGGTACCTTTATTATGGGCACGATGAAAGTCAGCGCATTACAATATCTACCATTTACTTTCTTCTCGATCTTAGCACCGATTTTTACGATTTTGAGTGGTTTCTGGCTTAATCAAAAGATGAAAAAACGTACCAGTGAATAGTCTAGGCACCATCAAGGTTTGAGAACGAGAATCGAAATAGCTTTTTATACTCAGTTTCTTTTTCATGAAAAAGTTATTTGAAGAGTGTAGATTCTTAAAAAATGAACCTGTATAGTAAAAAAACAACTGAAGACACTACAAATAGTTTATTTGTGTGTTCAACAGTTGTTTTATTTTTTTTCTTGTAAGCGAGGTACGACGGTTTCTCGTTTGACGAGTTGATGAGGAATGACTAAACGAACACCGCTGCTGATTTCATCATGGATCAATTCGTATAATTTTTGCATCGCAACCCTTCCTAATTCAGAAATATCGATATCGATACTGGTTAAATAAGGGTGAGTCAATGTAGCGAAAATAGAGTTATTGAAGCTGATGATCGATAGGGTATCAGGAATTCGATAGCCATACATCTGTGCTAGTTGCATCGTTCGTAAGGCAAAAATATCGTCAATGACTACCAGCGCTGTTGCTTGGGACTTTTTCAAAATGGCATCAAAAGCTAAATAATCTTCGGGTTGTTCGATCACTACACTAGGATGAACTGTAAGTCCAGCTAGCATCAAGGCTTTTTGGTAGCCAAAATAACGTTCGAAGTAAAGGCTCTCGTGGGTTGTATTGGTTACGAAAAGAATGCTTTCATGACCGTTTTGAATCAAGAAATCCGTGGCTTGTTTACCTAATAATTGGTTATCATTATCGACATAAATGATTTCATTCTCATGTCGGTAAGGCTGACCAATCAAAGTGAAAGGAATCTCATTCGTATAGAGATAATCTATGACAGGATCTTCACTGTCGGAATAAACTAAAATAAACCCATCGACTTGTTTTTGCAGATGCATCCGTTGCACGTTTTCTAATAAAGTATCAAAATTTTTGGCTGTTGCTATAGCAGTTGTCAGATCATAACGGCGTGCTTCTTCATTGATCGCTTCCATGATCTCAAGATAAAAAGGATTCCCAATCCGTTCTTTTGAATCAAGGGGTGGGAGAATGACGCCAATTGCGCTAGAAATTCTTTTCCCTAGATTTCTAGCAGTGATATTTGGTACATAGCCTAGTTCATCCATGACTTTTCGTACTTTCTTTTTGGTTGCCTCTGAGATGCTTGGATGGTCATTGATGACCCGTGAAACAGTCGAGGTCGCAACACCAGCTTTTTTGGCTACATCCTTCACTGTGATCGCCATAAACGATACACCTCTTTTCTAGACTTGCTTTTCATTTAAACGATGAAATTGATAAGTGGTAGAGCAAATTTTTTCTTGTCCCGGATATAATGCGATTGACCCAAATTCAGGGAAATGAACGGCATCAGGAAGTTCTTGTGGTTCAATTGCCAACCCATAATTTGAGTGCATTTTTTGGCCATTGATTAAAAAATCTGCTTCAAATCCAGTCGTAGAAAATAATACCATACTTTTGCTCGTCGTTGCTATAGACAACTGGCGACCAGCTTGCTTTTCGGTCAAGGTAAGTATTTTCTTCGTTCGTTTAGGCGTACTTAAAACAAAAGCATCATCTAGTCCGTTTGGATCATTCGTTAAAATTTCCATTAGCGAATGTGGGTGTTTAAAATTAAGCGGTAAGTCGCTGAGAGCGATCACTTCACCAGTTGGTATTTTTTCGTGATCTAAGGCTAATATTCCATCTGTTTGGATCGTTAGTTCATGATCGTAGATATCTCGTTTGCCATTGCCAGAAAGATTGAAATACGCATGATTCGTTGGGTTGCAGATGGTTTCAGTCGAGCTGCTTGTCTTGGTGATCATTTCTAATTTATTTTGAACAATCTGATACGTAACGGTTGCGGTGATCGGACCGGGATAACCGGAAAAAGTATCCTGCAAATAAAAAACAACACCGATCGCTGTAGGAGTCTCAAAAACTTCTACCTCCCAATACTGAAATGCCCAACCGTTTGAACCACCATGGATATGGTGATTTCCTTCGTTTTTTTCTAGCTGATGATCAGCCCAAGAGCCATTTTTAATTCTGCCAGCGACTGGTCCAATCGTTGCCCCAAAATAGCTTTGATCTTTTAAAACGTCTTCTAAGGAATCATAAGATAATAAGACATTTTCTAAGTGACCATTTTTATCTGGAGCTAGAATTTGATGAAGCCTTGCCCCGTAGTTGAGAAGAACGACTGTGAGTTCGTCGTTCTTCAATGTGATTTGCTTCAAGTTGGTGTTGGGAATGGGGATCACAGTGATGGAAGGTTTAGACATACTGTGTCCACTCATTTTTTAAATAGTCTAGTGTAAGGCAAGTCGTATCAGGTACGACTGGGATATCTTTTCCAAGATCTTCTATTCGTCCAACACCAATTGGAAATGCCCCGCTAGCACGGATTGCTTTGATCCCAGATTGTGCATCTTCGATCCCGATGCATTCTTGTGGGGATAAGCCAATTTCTTTTGCGGCCAATAAGAAAATATCGGGAGCCGGCTTACCCAGTTTGATCGTTGCAGGATCGGCAATTGCATCGAAAAATGGCGTTAATGCCATTTTAGCAAGGAGGAAAGGTGCGTTTTTACTAGCTGAAGCAAGGGCAATCTTGATCTTGTTTGCTCTCAATTCTTCAAGTAATGGCAATATCCCTGGAAAAACATCTGTAGGCGTGATCGCTTGAATCATTTCAAGATAGTACTCATTTTTTCTGTGCGCTAATTCTTGAAATTCTTGTGGGGAAAACTCACTTTCTTTTTGTCCGTAGGAAAGCAATAAGCGAAGTGAATCTTCTCGACTAACCCCTTTCAATTGTTCGTTGAATGTTCGATCAATGGGAACACCGATTTCCTGACCTAATTTTTTCCAAGCGCGATAATGAAACTCCGCAGTATCTGTAATCACCCCATCTAAGTCAAACAAAACTCCTTTAAACATCTAATTCCTCCTTACGCAAAGGTACCTTTAACTGGTCTTCTAAAAGATACGTTTTTTCGTACACCTTTAATGGGCAACTTTCGCCTGATACTAAGGTCAATTGCACCTGTTCACTAGACACCGAAACAAATAATAAACGACCACGATAATTCACATGGAAGGAGTAGGCTGTCCACGTGTTTGGTAAGAAAGGAGCAAAACGTAACTGTTCGTGATCTGTTTTCATTTGAGCGAATCCTTGGACGATTGCGAGCCAACTACCAGTCATCGACGTGATGTGTAAGCCGTCTTCGGTATCGTTATTATAATTATCTAAATCAAGGCGGGCTGTCCGTTGATACATTTCCACTGCCTTATCCTCCATACCTAATTCAGCAGCTAAAATGGCATGGATGCTTGGTGAAAGGGAAGACTCATGAACGGTCATTGGTTCGTAAAAATCAAAGTTTCGTTGTTTTTCTTCTTTACTAAACGAGTCGTTGAAGAAATAGATTCCTTGTAGCACATCCGCCTGCTTAATGAAACAAGAACGCAAAATTTTGTCCCAAGACCAATGTTGGTTTAATGGAAGCTCGCTAGGAGATAGCTCTGATACCGGCAATAATTCTTTATCTAAAAATGTATCATGTTGGACAAAAATACCTAATTCTTCATCTTTAGGAAAATACATATTTTCTGCAATGGTTTGCCAATTCGTTAGTTCTTCGTCAGTGATCGTTACAGTAGTTTCTGTTTGGAATTTTAAATAGTTTTCCCGGGTATACGTTAATACCCAGCAAGCTATCGTATTGGTATACCAGTTGTTATTGATGTTGTTTTCATATTCATTCGGACCAGTCACGCCATGGATCATATATTTGTTATGACGTTTTGAAAAATGAACCCGATCTGCCCAAAAACGAGCAATCTCAACTAATACTTCTAACCCTTCTTTTTTCAAATAATCGGTGTCACCTGTGTAGTTCGTATAGTTGTAAATCGCATAAGCAATCGCACCGTTACGATGGATCTCTTCAAAGGTAATTTCCCATTCGTTGTGGCATTCGACTCCTGTAAAAGTAACCATTGGGTACAAAGCGCCTTTTAATCCTTGTTGTTGGGCATTATGAATAGCTTGTGGCAATTGATTATGGCGATATTTAAGCAGATTTTTTGTCACTTCAGGTTTTGCTAAAGCAAGATATAAGGGGACAGCGTAAGCTTCCGTATCCCAATAAGTAGCACCTCCGTATTTTTCTCCTGTAAAGCCTTTGGGTCCAATATTCAAACGTTCATCTTCGCCGTAGTAAGTAGAAAATAGTTGGAAAAGATTGAAACGAATCCCTTGCTGTGCTTCCTCGTCACCTTCGATCACCACATCAGCCAGTGCCCAACGTTTGCTCCAAGCAGTGGTTTGTTCTGCTTTTGCTTGCAGATAATGACTTTGTAAGTCACTAAATTCTTGGAGGATCTGTTGGACTTGCTGTGCTTCGGGAATGTCACGGCTCGTCAATACAAGCACTTCTTTATCAAGTGTCACGGATTGATTCGTTGTTAAGTCGAAAGAAAATTCCCCAAGGACTGCTAATGTATCTTCGTGGTAAATTGGTTGCGCTAATTCTTCATTCACGAAATGTCTCATGGCAGCTGTTACGGTAAATTGTTCGATCGCAAAATTATTTGGAATCGTTTTGGTCATTAAGTAGGCTGTTTCATCAGAAGTACCTCGACCGATTTCATTCCAAAAATGTTCATCATAGTTACTATCTTCATTTTGAACGTTACTATCCAATTTAGAGATGACTTTGACCGTGCCATTTCCTTCGAGCATCGTAACTGTTAAACGAATATAAGCAGTTTCGCTTTTGACGATACTTAAAAAACGTTCAAAGGTGATCTTTAGTTTGTTAGTTGCAGTCGTTACTGTGTAACTACGTGATAACACGCCGTTTTTCATATTCAATTCCCAATAAAAGTCTTCTGGTTCGATTGTAGCAAGGTCTAATAATTGCTCATCGATATAGATATCCATGGCAATAAAATTGATTGCATTAATCACTTTGCCAAAATATTCGGGATAGCCATTTTTCCACCAGCCAACACGAGTCTTATCGGGGTACCAAACCCCAGCTAAATAAGTTCCTTGATGATGATCACCTGAATAGGCTTCTTCAAAATTCCCTCGCATGCCCATGTATCCGTTACCAATACTAGTTAAAGATTCCTGTAAACGGAGATTTTCCCGATCTAATGTGTTGGTGCTGATCTTCCAAGGATCAATTTGAAATAGGCGCTTGATTTGTTTCATTGTACTCCTCCTAGATAATTTCATTGATACGTTTATAATAAACGCAACCGATTGCGTAAGTCAATATAAATAAAGCAGAATTTTTTAGCGGGGATTTAAAACAAAGAAATGAAAAGATAATTTTCCTGGAAAACATTAACTGTTTTGTTAATAAGTTACTACTAAATGCGAAAAGAAAATGATTCTTCTGATAGCGACTGTTTGGGTGGAAAGTGAATAAAATCAAAAATAAAGCATTTACAAAAAAAGAAACAAGGGCTATAATAACTAACAACGAAACCGATTGCATAAAGGAGAGTAGGAGTTATGAAGAAATTATTTAATTTTGAGTTTTGGCAAAAATTTGGGAAAGCTTTAATGGTTGTTGTGGCAGTGATGCCAGCTGCGGGTTTGATGATCAGTATCGGGAAATCTATTCCATTGATTGATCCCGATTTAGCTTTTTTAGTAACAACGGGTGGTGTCATTGAAAATATTGGTTGGGCGATCATCGGGAATTTACATCTGTTGTTTGCTTTAGCAATAGGTGGAAGTTGGGCAAAAGAGCGTGCAGGTGGTGCTTTTGCAGCAGGGATCTCATTTGTTTTGATCAACCGGATCACGGGAGCGATTTTCGGAGTGACGAGTGAGATGCTAGCAAATGAAGATGCCTTTACCCATACATTATTTGGCACGAAGATCATGGTCAAAGGATTTTTTACTAGCGTATTAGAGGCACCTGCGTTGAATATGGGCGTGTTTGTAGGGATTATTGCTGGTTTTGTTGGTGCAATGGCCTATAATAAATATTACAATTATCGTAAATTACCTGATGCGTTATCTTTCTTTAATGGAAAACGATTTGTTCCATTTGTAGTGATTCTTTGGTCAACGATTGTAGCTTTAGTATTGGCTGTTGTCTGGCCAAATGTCCAAGCAGGTATTAATAATTTTGGTCTTTGGATCGCTCAGTCACAAGAAAGTGCACCGGTTTTAGCGCCATTTCTTTATGGTACCTTAGAAAGATTATTGTTACCTTTTGGTTTGCATCATATGTTGACGATTCCGATCAATTATACGCAATTAGGTGGCACGTATGAAATCTTATCTGGTGCACAAGCAGGAACGCAAGTCTTTGGACAAGATCCTTTATGGTTAGCTTGGGCTACTGATTTGGTGAATTTAAAAGGTGCGGGGGATTTATCACAGTATGAATTTGTGTTGAACAACTGGACACCAGCTCGTTTTAAAGTGGGGCAAATGATTGGTTCTTCTGGTATTTTGATGGGGTTAGCTTTAGCTATGTATCGAAATGTTGATCTTGATAAAAAAGCACGCTATCGTTCCATGTATTTCTCAGCTGCATTAGCTGTTTTTCTAACAGGGGTTACTGAACCATTAGAATTTATGTTTATGTTTGCTGCAGTTCCACTTTATATTGTTTATTCTGTGATCCAAGGGGCAGCATTTGCAATGGCAGATTTATTACCGTTACGTGTTCATTCCTTTGGAAACATCGAATTGTTAACTAGAACTCCTCTAGCGATGAAAGCGGGACTTGGTGGCGATTTGCTTAACTTCGTCATTTGCGTCATTTTGTTTGGAGTCGTTACGTACTTTGTGGCAAACTTCATGATCAAAAAATTCAATTTTGCTACACCAGGGCGTAATGGTAATTATGATAGTGACAGTAACGATAGCAATGGGAATGGAGAACAAACGACAGTCCAAGCTGGCACGTCAAACCCACAAATCATCAAAATCATTCACTTATTAGGCGGGAAAGATAATATCAAAGATGTAGATGCATGTATGACACGGTTACGTGTGAGTGTAGCTGATCGTGAGAAAGTAGGTTCAGAAGAAGAATGGAAACGTGCAGGCGCTATGGGGCTAATCGTCAAAGATAATGGTGTACAAGCTGTCTATGGTCCAAAAGCCGATGTATTAAAATCAGATATCGAAGATTTGCTTCAATCGGGGGCGCCTATCCCAGCTCCAGTAGGAGAAGTTGTTGTTGAAAAAGAAACAGCTAATAATCAAACGTTAGGTATACGAAAAGAGTTGCAGACTGTAGCAGCTGGTGAAGTGATAGACTTGGCAACAGTCAATGATCCTGTTTTTTCAAAGAAAATGATGGGGGATGGCTTTGCTGTTATTCCAACGACTGGTGAAGTTGTGGCACCTATTACTGGGAAAGTAGTTAGTATTTTTCCAACCAAACATGCTATTGGAATGGAAACAGAAGAAGGTGCAGAAGTACTAATCCATATGGGAATCGACACAGTCCAAATGGATCAACCAGCTTTTGAAATCCTGGTAACAGAAGGTCAAACCGTTGAAGCAGGAGCAAAACTGGCACAAATGAATCTAACCGAAATCAAAAATGAAGGAAAAGATATAACGATTATGGTGGTATTTACAGATGGGAAAGTCAATGAAATGATTCTCAAACATTTAGGACCAACGGAATTAAGAACAGTAATTGGCGAAATAAAACTGTGATCATTATAAAGTGACTCAACAATAATGAGTAAGATGACCAGTACCAAATTTAATTCCTTATTTGGTTCCCGATAGTCAGTTTTTCTGTTTCTCAAATAAGTCTGAAAACACGAAAACGCTATACTTCGTTTTTGAGTTCTCAGACTTATTTTTTTGAATATCTGCGAGCGGGTAAACAATCACAGCTAATAATCCATGGCTATCCTATCATAAAAGAAATGAAGTAAGTTTTAATAAATAAGGAGAATTGAAGATGAAGATGATGACTTTGAATACACATAGCTGGTTAGAAGAATCACCAGAAGAAAAGATGCGCCAGATCGTAGATAAAATCTGTCAAGCAGATTATGATGTGATTGCTTTACAAGAAGTCAATCAATTAATCACTTCCGAAAGTATCGTGAATGAAGAATTAAACAAATTTTGTCCAGTTATAGAACAATCGCCCGTCCATGTCGATAATTTTGCTTATTGTTTGGTGCGCTACTTAGCCAAACAAGGGAAAGACTATTATTGGAGTTGGGAAATGAGTCATGTCGGTTATGGGATTTATGAAGAGGGGAATGCGCTGCTTTCTAAGACACCACTAACCAGTGAAGCAATCTATGTTTCTGAAACAAAGCAAAAAGAGGATTACCACACTCGGAAAATTTTGATCTGTCAGACGATGATCGATGACCAAACAATCACTCTAGCAAGCTGTCATTTTTCTTGGTGGATAGATGAAACGAAGGGCTTTGCTTTTGAATGGCATTGCTTGATGGAACACTTAGCTAATCTCTCAAATCCGCTGTTTTTAATGGGGGATTTTAACAACCCAGCAGGAGAGGCAGGCTATCGCTTGGTTGAAAAAAGCCCTCTTGCGATTGTCGATTCCTATACTGTTGCCCAAGAAGTTCATGGTCAGGCAACCATTGAACAGAAAATCGATGGATGGGAAACGAATACAGAGCAGTTAAGAATCGATTATATCTATGTACCACAGGAATTCTCAGTTCCTTTTTATCGTAGTATTTTTGATGGAAAACAAGAAATCATTGTAAGTGACCATTATGGAGTAGAGATAACGGTCAGCCCCATTCAATAAAAATGATCAAAAAGACCCGTGGAAAGAAAAATGGATAAATCCTTTCTTTCCATGGGTCTTTTTGATTGCAGCAGCTTCAGCTACGTGCAGAAATTTGATTAGATAATGAAATGACTGTTAGTGCGATGGGAAGCACCAAGGAGGAAGGCAATAAAATTCTCTGTTTCTTTGGTCTCTGCATTGTTTTTTTAACTCGGCTGGACTTTTTTTCCGATTGGCAGAAATGAATTCTCGGACATTTTTCAAGGAGTCGGACTCTTTAGTTACCGGTGTATTTTTTTGTAAATTGGTATTATGTAGTACTTCCTCATGTAAAATATCAAAATGGTCTATAAATCGATCTTTATCGGAATCGGTTAGAATTGGCAAGTTATCTAAAAGATTCAAAAGTACAACGAGGGAATCTTTGATTTTAGGCTCATGAGGTTGCAGAACTTCACCGCTAGGCTCACGATGTGGCAGTTCATTAATTAACTGCTCTATGATGCTTGTCAGCTCTTTTACCTCTTCAGGAGAGTTTGCAGTTTTTTTTAAAATGTCTAAAATGGTATTTCTTTTAGAATAATCTTGGTCATTAATACAAGTTGATTCACTCGTTGACCGAACATTTGAAATGGGCGTAGGTGATCGATCACCAATTACAGTTACATATAGCGGCTCAGTCTTACTATTTGGCAGCTCATACAGCTGTTCATTAGTTGATTCTTTAATTGATAGCGAATCCTCAGGTAGATCTTTAAGTATCATTTCAAGGTGAGACTCAGTATTAAGGGTAGTATTCGTAGATTGATGAACAAAAGCATGTCCGATTTTTTTTTTCAAAGTCAATTGTCGATTCGTTGTTTGAGGCATATGTATCACTCCTTCTTTTCTGTATTCTAGTATAGTTTATAAAAGAAGAGAGTAAATAAATATTTTTTCTTATGTTTAGAAAAAAAAGTAGCTACTAACACGATTCGTTTATTAGGACTACTATATTTGACGATTTGTTTGCTATTTTATAAAAAGGTATAAAAAAGAGACAGCTTCCGTGTTGAGAATTTCTCTTTTTGATCCACAGAAGCAAGTCCCTTATTTTTTAGTTATCCTCCCAACCTGGTAACGATTTTTGACAAAGAGTCCGATCAAAACGAACCAACCAATCAGGAAGAATGCCATCACAAAGTAAAAGAAAATTGGTAAATCATAATAGAGAGTGATCTCATTGATTCCATTGTGCTGTTTGACGATAGGAGTACCGATATCTGTTAATTGATAATCTGTCAATTTTTTGCCGTGTTGCAGTAACACTGTGCGGTCATAGACAATGACTGGTAAATGGACAGTTTCTTCCCCAGTGTTTTTCCATTTGATCGTTAAACGTCCTCCAGGATGAGATTTAATGAACGTGGTTTCTCCTTCCAAGATTTCTTCATTATAGCGATCATATTTATTTGCTTTAGTTTCATGATAGATTGGTAGATAATCGGGTGTTGTCTTTTGAAAAACGAATAAACTAGTAGACATATCAT
Source organism: Enterococcus sp. DIV1421a (assembly GCF_051711025.1). Lineage (NCBI taxonomy): Bacteria > Bacillati > Bacillota > Bacilli > Lactobacillales > Enterococcaceae > Enterococcus > Enterococcus sp. DIV1421a. The sequence continues at coordinate 291,990 of NZ_JBIOLU010000001.1, forward strand.
GGTCATAAAATGTTTTTCTTGCCTCTGCTGGTGTATCAAAGAGATACGTGTGACGGCTGACAAATGTTTCGTCTTGCCATTTATCCAGATGCTGATAGAGGTTTTGGATCGTTTGTGCAGAAGCGACAAAGAGAAATAGGACACTCAACGCACGATACCAATTTTTCTTTTCCCATTGATTTAGCGCAAGTGCTAAAAAGAGTAGAAAGAGCAAGGTAAATGGGACAAAGAAACGAAAAGGAAACTGGATCAAGCTTACGAAAGGTACCTCTTTTTCCACTAGTGTTGTCCAAGGGATCAAACTGGTTGAAAGTAGGAAGAATCCAAGACTTGTGCGTAAAAGTAACTTTGTAAAAATGTCGTAGTGACGGCGGAAAAGAAGATACAGTATTAGTCCGATCAATAAAAAAATTGGAAAAATCTTGGGATACGCTAGCCAATAGCTGCCATCCAGATTGATTGCTTTTTGGCTCATTTCTCGGTTGACAAAAGGTGGCAAAATCTTATTTCCACCATAGACGATAGCTAATCCTGCCCAAATATTTGCTGTTAGTACAAAATAAAAGAGGACAGATTTGATCAGTTGCCCGATTGCTTTGCCTTTTTCTGTCTGAGTAAAGAAATAATAAAGATAAAAAGGGATATACATCAGTACCAACATAACGGTGGACAGTAAGTGGATCTGAGTCATCAGTGCAATTGAAAAGGTAACTTTCAAGACAGGAAATTTTTTATGAACAACAAAGTCCACTAATGGAATCATGCATAAGGGATAAAAACAGGTGCCCCAACTGGTAAAGCCCTGATTGATTGCCCAATATTGAATGGAATAAGTCGTCATAAATAATACCGAGATTGGTATGCTGACCCATTTTTTCACCTGTACATAATTCAATAGTGTCAACATCGACCAACCAGAAATCACAAAGAGAATAAAGTTTGATAAGATTTGATAGTGGAACCAACTGCCTGAAACTAAAACGATCAAGCCTTGAAAATAAGCAAACAACGGACCATAGATCGCATTGACGATACGCCCGCTTTGCTGAAATCCATACATGGAAGGGAAATAATGGAAATCCCAATTAGCGAATTGTTCAGCGGCATCGTAAAAACGGTTATAATGAAATGGTGCATCTGCTCCAATGATAAGGTCATGTGTTAGGATATTTGGCATAACAAATAAGAATGCAAATAGTAAAATTGTCAAATACGGAACATATTTTTTCAATTGTCATACTCCTTTTTTGATAGTGTAACTTATTTAATCATAAAGCTTACCTAAAAGAGTGGCAAGAAATTCGAAAAAATATGAAAAAAATTATCATTATTACAGGAAATTTTCAAAATACATCCTTTGTTGCTCGCTTTATTTAGATCAATAGTTAATTAAAAAAACAGCCATAGTATGAGATGCTATGGTTGTTTTTCCCTATTCGTATAAGACTAATAGTCAAATCTACGAATGATTCTTATTTTATCCGTTTATAGTTTTTATCAAAATAACGACCTTCTCGGATATCACTAGGCATTCCTTCATAAGGAGCTTCACTAATGACATCTTCATTATTGAGACCAGCAGCGCCCATATAAGTAATGTTAGCGAACTCTGGTACTAACAATTTTGGATAAGTTTCATATTTTTCACGTGCTGCTTCCATCTCAGCTATATGTTCATTTTGGAAAGTAACTGTGATCTCAGGATGTTCTTCAACCCATTTAGGAAAGAAAATCGTTCCATGTAATTTTTTTTCATTGGGCATGAAATCCAAGGCCACGTCAGTACCAGTTGGTTCAGTCCAAGTAATTTTGAAGACGCCATCTGTTAACTTAACGATATCTGCTTCTTGATCTTTGACCCAACGGCCTTTGACCATTCCGCCGTGAATTCGATAGTCGACAGTATGGTCATTTTTAGCATACCATTCATATTCCCAACCATTATCGTACGTATAAATAAAGTGTGTACCGATAAAATCTTCTAGTTCTTTAAATTCTTTCATGAAACAACAGCTCCTTTTAAATTAAAACATGTAATAAAGTACATGTTTTTGATTACGTGATTATGATAGAATGAATAAAAGGATTTGTCAAGGAGGAGAGAGCATGGCGAGAAAAAATACGCTACGCTATATTTTGTTAGGATTGTTGAGTAAAAAAAAGATGACAGGCTATGAATTAAACCAATCGTTCAAAAATGAAATCGGTGAGTTTTGGCAAGCGAAGCATAGTCAAATTTATCCTGAATTAGCAAGAATGGAAGAACGAGGGATCATCAAACATGAAGTTGAAATTACAGGGATGAAATTGGAGAAGAAAGTCTATCAATTAACGGATGAAGGAAAGGCATTGTTAAACGAATGGATTCGGACGCCAACGAATGAATTACCAGTCAATCGAGACGAGTTTGTGTTGAAATTATATTTTGTGAAAGATGTGAATGATCCGATGTTGAGAGAGATCATTGAGCAGCAACGGGATCTCCATGAAGAAAAGCGAGCACATCTATTGGCACGCCAAGAGAGGATATTTCCAACAAGAAAAGAACAAGAAGAAAATTATGGGCACTATTTGATTTTATCCCATGCGATCAATCGAGAAACAGAATATGCGAATTGGTTGACGAGCGTATTAGAAGAGCAAAAAAGACAGAGATAATAAATGGAATAGAGAATAGAAAATAAATTTTATTTTTTATTTTATTGATAGTAGCAAACTGAAAAAGATAGAAAAGAAGCAAAAAATGTAGTCGATTATCGTCAATTTCTTAAACTGTTTTGGTAAAACACATGAGAAATTGGGATATTTGACTACATTTTATTTTCCATTGCTTAAAGATTTTTCAATAATTGTTCGAAATCAATTTTTTCGCTTACGGGGACAATTTTATACGTGAGTTCATCTGTTGCTTCATCGTGGATGATATAAAGTTTTGAGTCTTCAGTTGTCTCTTTGAAATCACCGATTAATAAAACAGTATATCTTTCATCAATCAATTCGATTTCTTTGATTGCTTTGGAAAAAACTTTGCGGACATGCTTCATTTTTTTTAGACGTTCTTCGGCTTTTTCAGCTGATTTGTTCAACGTATAGCCTTCATCTAAATATTTTTTGATAATCTCAACCTTGATAACAGTAGGTAATTGATATTTTCGAGGACAATTCACACCAGTAGAAACGGAACGAATGAATTCTTTTTGTTCCCAATATCGTAACTGACGTGGAGACACACCGACAATTTCACTTAGTTCACTGATTCCTACCAGTAAATGATCATTTTCTAATAAACGTTTCAGGGATGCTCCTACCATTTTTGTCCCTCCTTTTGTTGTCTAACTTTCCTTAATTATACTTGGGATAACTTATGTGTCAAGTAGGTTGACAAATGAACGAAATAGGACTAAAGTATTCAAGTGGTTTCAGAAAGAATTCAGAAAGAAGGAGAAATATGAATAAAAATCAACCCGTAGATATTTACGGCAAACCATATAATCGGACACTATTAGTTGTCGTTTTATTGATTGGTACCTTTTGTACGGTATTAAATCAAACCTTATTAACTACAGCTTTTCCTACGCTGATGAAAGATTTTGATATCTCTGCATCAAGTGTTCAATGGCTAACAACAGGGTTCTTATTGGTTAACGGAATCATGATTCCGATTACTGCTTGGCTGATCAATAAATTTAGTTCAAGAAGTTTATATTTATCAGCAATGTCAGTCTTTTTAATCGGAACAATTACCTGTTTTGTTGCCCCTAACTTTAGTACTTTATTGATTGGACGTTTGATCCAAGCCTGTGGTGTGGGTGTTTCAATGCCTTTATTACAAAATATTATGTTATCGATTTTCCCACCAGAAAAAAGAGGATCTGCCATGGGGATGTCAGGGATCGTTATTGGATTGGCTCCAGCTTTAGGACCAACATTATCAGGTTATATTATTGATAACTATCATTGGCGTGATCTATTTGGTATGGTCTTACCAATTGTCGTCTTAGTTTTGGTCTTAGCCTTTTTCTTGATGCGAAGCGTTATTCCGTTATCAAATCCAAGTATCGATATTCTATCTGCTATCCTTTCAACAATTGGATTTGGTAGTTTGCTTTATGGCTTTTCAAGTGTCGGTGATGCTGGATGGGGCAGTGCGAAAGTGATCGGCTTCTTGATCGTAGGGGTAATATTTATTGCCTTATTTGCATGGCGCCAACTTCGTTTGGAAAATCCATTCTTGGAACTGCGTGTATTTAAATCATCAACCTTTACAATTGCAGCAGTTTTAGCTGGTGTAACGAATATGGCGATGGTCGGTGCTGAAATGGTTGTTCCTCTATATATCCAAAATATCCGTGGTGAATCAGCTTTTCATTCTGGCTTGATGTTACTACCCGGTGCCTTGATTATGGGGGCGATGATGCCGATCACAGGTGCGATCTTTGATAAACACGGTGCAAAACGTTTAGCGATTGTCGGGATGTTCGTGCTAACCGCTGCAACAGCACCATTTGCTTTCTTAACAAAAACAACGCCTATTTTATATATTGTTGTTCTCTATGCGATTCGGATGTTTGGGATCTCTATGGTTATGATGCCAGTAACAACATCTGGTATGAATGCTTTACCAAACAAACTGATCAGTCATGGGACTGCAGTAAACAATACCTTCCGACAAATTGCTAGTTCGATTGGGACAGCTATTTTGATCAGTGTATTGACCAATGTAACAAAAGATAATCTACCTGCAAAATCAGTCTTAGAAAGCACGCCTTTAACTTATAAAGACCAAGCGATCAATGCGACATTATCTGGTTACCACGCAGCATTCTTTGTGGCGATCGTCTTTGGTGTGATTGGTTTTGTGATTGCCTTCTTATTGAAGAGAAAAGAACCTGTTCTAGCGAAAGCGGGGGATAAAGCATGATTATTTTCGTATTGATCATTAGTTTAGTGGCTTTTGCCCTAATGAATATCTTTGCAAAAAAAGCTTGGCAAACAATTGTATCATTACTTTTTGGGTTAGTCTTTGTGGCATCCTTAGGGTTGATCGTGGCTAATTTATCCAACCATTTTGGTATGGAAAAAGTAACTGAAACGAAAACCACTAACATCGTATCAAGTGCTGATTCAGATAGTGCAAATATGCTTTTATATCAAGCGTTAGGTGACGGAACTGAAAAAGTCTACCTTTACCGTACGAGTGAAGACCAAAAGAAACCAAAAGCTACCGGTACTGATAATGAAACCAATAAAGTAGAACGTACGACTGGTCAAGCGCAAAAAGTAGCAAAAACAACTTATTGGGTCTATAAAAATGATATGTATAAATTCTGGTTCAATCTAGCGGATAATAACCACGAATATGCCAGTCGTGTAAATACCTTTAAAATTCCAGCTGATTGGATCGAATTAAGTACGGATCAAGCAAAAACATTAGCGCAACGAGTAAAAGAACAACAAAGTACGATGGAAAGCGACGCAAAGGCTTTTGTACAAGAAGGTCTGATGAAAGCTATGACTGAAAATCCAGCCATGACGCCAGAAGAACAAGCAACATTGTCAAAAGAATTAGCAACGCAATTCCAACAACAAGCATTAACGAAATTAGTTGAAGAAGTCAAAGCAAATAAATAGTCAGCTAATCAAGTAAGTGCAAGAATCAGTTAATTTCAAAAAGGGCTCCTCCCTACAGTTGAACGATCAGCTGTGGAGGGTCCTTTTTTTTGTTATACTGAACAAAAAAGGGGTGGGGAAATGCAAAAAAAATATTCTTTTCAGTCAAAAATTTATGCTTCTGAAATAGGCAAGGGTGGCGCATATATCATTTTTCCTTATGATCTCAGAGAAGAGTTTGGTGTAGGCCGAGTCAAAGTTCAAGCGACATTTGATGGAGTAGCATATGAGGGAAGTATTGTGAATATGGGGGTGAAAAACGAAGATGGAACAATTTGCTACATCTTAGGGATACGTAAAGATATTCGTAAAAAAATTGAGAAAGACATCGGTGATATCGTTTCTGTAGAAGTGATTCCAAAAAATTAAAGCAGAAGATAGTTGTCTTCTGCTCATTTTTTATAACTAACATGATGGATTTACAACAATCCGATCTATTTTTCTAACTCAATTTCTCCGATTCCTTTCAATTCGAGATAAATCGAGGCTTGTTGATCATATCCAGAATAGTCAAAAGTCATATCCCAATAGTTATGTGACCCTTCAGTAACAGAAGTAAATTTAGAATATGGGTAATAGGTTGTCGTCTTTTCAGTTACTATTTTTAATTGAATATTGTTGTCGGCATTACTTTTTGGCTTTGGCAACTTTTTCAAAAAGTCTTGTTCGTCTTTAAAACGAATGACAAAATTAGTAGGATATGCCATTGCTTGCTCAATCGGTAAAAGGTGATTATTTTTTGGAGTAAAATTTATTTCATCAAAATAGTTAATCTTACTTGTATCAATAGGTAGTTCCCATTCGCCTTTAAAAATAGAATATGCTTTTGGGTCACTTGTTCTGTAGGCTGTGATGCCATTGATTTGTATGGTTGTCTCTTCAAGAGAGGGAACCGAGCCCGTTTTTGTAGGATGTAGATTGTAAATAAATTCCAATGTGTTTGTTTCTCGATCAATGCTCTGTTCCTCATTGATCGAACGGAATAGCGACAAGTCTTCTTTTTCTTCTGCTAGTCCTGAACGAAAATCAATCAAATACTGATCTTGCCCATTTTTGATCCCAAAATTTAATCCATATTTCTCCCATTTTTTGTTTAAAAGCTCCGAGTTTTTTGGAAGATGAACAGTAAAATGTAACCCTAGTTCATTTTTATCTACATAGAGTTCTGTTAACTGTATATCTGCTTTTTTATCATAAGCTGTAAGTTGTTGGCTGGAAATAAACCCTTCATGATTCAATGTTTCAGAAGTAAATTTCCCAAACCGTAAAAAATTAGCAGTTGCAGTGCCTAAGGGTGAGTAAGCATACAAACAGATACTTATGAGAAATACGGCAACAGCTATCAAATAACCCCGTTTTTTTATGTAGTTTTTAAGTGGAACCTGTTTCTCCTTTCGTATAGAGTCATAGGTGGCTTCTAATTTGGTTCGTACTTCTGAGGGTAAGCGTTCCTCTTTTTTGAGTTCTTCCATAAATTTCTTTTCAGAAATAGTCATTTTTTCTCCTCCTAGCTCTCCTCTATTTTTAGTAGTTTTTTCCCTCGAGCAAGGTGTGTCTTCACTGTATTGACTGGTTCAGATAATATCGTGCTGATTTCTTTGATGGAAAACCCATTATAGTAATAGAGCACCAACGGAATTCGATATTTCAAATCTAATTTTTGTAGCATGTGTTTTAATTCCATTGAATGTATCGTTGTATTTTTTTCTTCCTCGTATTCTACATAAAAAGTTTCTTTCTTTGATTTTTTGAGAATTTTTTTGCAATTATTAATGAGAATTTTGCATAACCAGGTGTTAAAATATTCTGGTTTTTGCACGCTTTGGATATTTTTGTAGGCCGTCAATGCTGTTTCTTGTAAACAATCTGCAATGTCTTCTGAATTGTTCAAAAACTTACGCGCTGTATTATAGAGAACAGCTTCATAACTTTTAAACAATTGGACAAATGCCTCTTTATCTCCCTCCTTTGCTTTTTTTACTAAAAATAAATCACTGGGCACACGATTTTCCTCCCACTTCATAAAGATTTTTTCTCTTACATCTATTAGAGTCAAATAAATAGGAAAAAGTTTCAAATACATAAAAATAATTTTGGCTATTTAAGCGTTTTCTAAAAGATGCATATTATATCATTTAACTGTAAAAAACATAGGTACAGAAATAGGGAATACCTACAGCTCTAAAGTTGCAATTGGAGAAGCAATATGTGCTGGGGGGTCTACACGCAAGAGTGGTACATCTACTATTCTTACAATCCAGTCAACAGTGCATGCTATGTTGTTTCTAACACATAATATTACTGACTAAAAAATAAAGAAGAAACTGAGCTAAAACTTGTCTCAGTTTCTTCTAGTATCTCTAAAAAAGAATAAATAGTGTTCAAAGTCTGACCTTCGGCAATAAGCCGAAATTGTCCAAAAAATTTGAGAAGAACCAAGTAGACGACAATCAACAGGGAAAACAAGTATTTGTGTTTCTTGTCAATTGACGGAAATTCCTTCTTATTTCTTGCTGCTAAGGACTTCTCAATCTCTTTCAAACAATATCAATCGTTTATTCTGCACGCAGAGCAATCGCTGCATCTTTTTTAGCAGCCATTCTTGCTGGGATGTGCCCACCTAACATCGTTAAGATCGTAGAGACGATCACGAGGATCAGTGCATGGAGTGGGTTCAATTGAGCCACATTTTTTAGATCAGTCATTTGATAGAGTAAATGATTGATTGGGAACGTTGCTAACCAAGCAATCAAAACACCTAATAAGCCCGAAGAAATTCCTAAGATACAAGTTTCTGCATCAAAGACACGAGTGATATCTTTTTTACGAGCCCCTAATGCTTTTAACACCCCGATTTCTTTGGTACGTTCGATGACTGAAGTATACGTGATAATACTGATCATGATCATACTTGTCACTAGTGAGATACCAGCAAAAGCAACCAATACATAAGTGATGGCATCCATCAAACCACCAGTCAATTCAGTCATTGTTCCTGCTAAGTCAGAGTAAATGATTTTATCTTCTTCTGCTTTTCCTTTGTTGTAAGCATCTAAGTAATCAAGGATTTTTTCTTTGTCACCAAAGTTATTTGGATAGATCATGATGCTAGTTGGAATGCTGTCACCGCCTAAATAGCTGATCAGTGATTGTTTAGCTGTTTCATCCACTTTTTCGTTGGACATCACATTCGTATCACTATTTTTTTGCGCTTTTACAATCTCAGAATCTTTATTTTCGTTAACGATTTGTGTCGTTAATTGATCACTATATGCGATTCCAGGGGAAAGAAGATTCATTGTTGAAGAAGATTTCACTCGTAAAATCCCTGCAATTTTTACTTCGTTCGTTGAATTAGCATACATCGTATCGTAATCAGTATTTGGAATAAAGTTGCCAGTAGGTAATTTCGTGTAGTAATCATTGTTGTTGATCACTTTGAAAGTTGTCCCAACAATGCGATCAAAGTCTAGTTTTTGACCGTCTTTTACGTCAAATCCTAGGTTTTTCAAAGCATTGATATTTGTATTGTTGTTACCATCTACGATCAAGACCACGTCATTCGCAGAAGCAGGATAACTGCCTGAAAGAAGTGAATAGTTCGCTTTTAAAAAGTTTTCTTTTTGATTGTCTAACTGTGTTGGAAAACTGGAAACACCGACACCCGTCATAGCAGACATCGTGCTTGATAACGATAATGATTCGTTTTCAGGGTTTTGGTTAGAGAAACTTACTGGTTGCACTTTACCATCAACTTGGCGAAGCATATTGATACCAGTAGCACGAGTAAAGCCAATATTATTACTTAAATTAGGATCGATATCTTTGACATAATCTACATAAGATTGGTCGATTTTATTGGTGTGCTGTGCTTTATCTTCATCACTGATTTTAGCAGTTACCTGTTTTGTATTTGGATAATCCGCTTTACTAGTACCCAATGAAGCAGAATCTGTTGAACGATTGGTTGTCACTTTGGAGATAGTGATCGGGAATTTTGCCATCGTTTCAGACTGTGTTTTATCAATTTGTTTTTGGAAGCCTGAAGATAATGCCAAGACGATCGCAATCCCGATGATCCCAATACTTGAAGCAAAGGACGTCAAAAATGTTCGCCCCTTTTTCGTGCGGATATTATTAAATGAAAGTTTCAAGGCTGTCCAGAAACTCATTTTTGTCCGACGTAAATTGAATTGATCATCTTTTGGTCGTTCGATATGAGGATGTGAATCTGCCAAGATTTTACCATCTGAAAATTCAATGATTCGATCTGCATATTGATGAGCAAGATCAGGGTTATGTGTAACCATGATTACTAGTTTCTCATTAGATAGTTCTTGGATCAATTCCATGATTTGGATACTTGTTTCGGTATCTAGAGCTCCAGTTGGTTCATCGCATAAGAGGATATCTGGATCGTTGGCTAAAGCACGAGCAATTGCGACCCGTTGCATTTGTCCGCCAGATAATTGGTTTGGTTTTTTGTGCATATGATCCGTTAAACCGACACGGCGTAAGGCTTCCTCAGCCTTTTGGCGTTTTTCTTCTTTTGCCACACCGCTAAGTGTCATCCCTAATTCAACATTTTCGATGATTCCTAAATGTCCAATCAAGTTATAACTTTGAAAAATAAAACCAATCGAATTGTTTCGGTAAGCATCCCAATCGCTATCTTTAAAGTCTTTTGTGGACTTTCCGTTGATCACCATATCTCCGGAATCATAGTTGTCTAAGCCACCGATGACATTCAACATCGTTGTTTTTCCTGAACCACTTGGACCAAGAATGGCAACAAATTCTTTTTTTCTAAAGGCAACAGATACGCCATCTAATGCTTTAGTCGTTGTTTCGCCAACTTTATAATATTTCTTTATATCTTTAAGTTGTAGCATATTCGTCCTTCTTTCTTATTAGAATATTCGGTATACTTAAAAGTATATCAGAACAATAAACGCAGTATAATCAATGAATGTTAACTCAATATGAACAATCAGAAAGAAACAAGAAATTTTTCAAAAAATCGAGGGAATAAAATGAACCGTATATTAGTAGTAGAAGATGATGAAAATTTACAATTGCTTTATCGTTCAGTATTAGAACATGCTGGTTTTTCGGTAGTCACAGCTAGTAGTGGAACAGAAGCACTAGCGCGATTGGAAAATTTTCATGTAGAATTGATTATTACCGATATCATGATGCCTGAGATGGATGGTTATGAATTGTTGGAAAGTTTACGAGATGGAAAAATAGAGCTTCCTGTGCTGATGATCACGGCTAAAGCCGATTTTGAAGATAAAAAACGCGGTTTCCAGTTAGGAACGGATGATTACATGACGAAGCCCGTAGATGTCAATGAAATGGTTTTACGTGTGGAAGCGTTATTAAGGCGAGCAAAAATCAATCATAGTAATCAATTGAATATTGGAAATACTACCTTAGATCAGGAAACGTATGAAGTAAGACAAAATGAAAAGGTCAGTGTGCTACCTCAGAAAGAATTTCTTTTGCTTTACAAACTGTTAGCTTATCCGAATAAGATTTTTACGAGACAACAATTGATGGACGATATTTGGGGGTTGGATACAAATACAGAAGAACGAACGATCGATGTACATATCAAACGATTAAGGACACGTTTTGAAGCAAGTGAAGATTTTCAGCTCATCACCGTTAGAGGACTCGGGTATAAAGCGGAGGTCAAAAGATGAAAAAGAAATTATACTCTCAACTGTGGATCTACTTTGCTAGCATTGTGTTTGTTTCAATATTAGTGACTCTACTGTGCTTCTTAGGCTTTATTTTTTTGCTTTCTCATCAAAATGTTACGCCATCTGAACGACCAACACTCTATCCGTTATTCGTTTTTGCTTTTTTTAGCATGATCGTCGGCACGGTAATCTCTGGCTTTGTCGGTCATAGGATCTTGAAGCCAATCAGTGAATTACGTAAAAATATGAGTAAAGTAGCTACAGGTGATTTTTCTATTCGAATGGAGGAACCTCCCAAAGTCGCAGAAGTCCAACAGTTATATAAAGATTTCAACGTGATGGTCCAAGAACTCAATAGCATCGAAACGCTAAGAAATGATTTTGTTTCGAGTGTTTCTCATGAGTTTAAAACACCACTAGCGACGATCCAAGGCTATGTCCAATTGTTACAAGCACCAGATATTCCAGAAGAAGAGAAGCAAGTGTTTTTGCAACGATTGATTGAAAATATTACTCAGCTCTCACAGTTGACTGAAAATATCTTGAAACTAAATAAGTTAGAAAACCAAAGTGTCAAAATCGAAAAGCATAAATTTCGTTTAGATGAACAAATACGAGAAGTCATCGTGTTTTTGCAACCTAAATGGGAAGGGTTGAAGTTGCATATCGATTTGGATACGGTCTTTTATGAGGGAAACGAAGAATTTTTATACCAAGTGTGGTTGAATATCATGGATAATGCGATCAAGTATAATCAACCTGATGGCAAGATCGAAATTCGTTTGACTCAAAATGCTACAGATATTTTATTGGAAGTAACGGATTCAGGTGTAGGGATGAACGAAGAAACTCAAAATCGCATTTTTGAAAAATTTTATCAAGGAGACACAAGCCGTCAGATGGCTGGCAATGGCTTGGGATTGTCTTTGGTAAAAAAAATCCTTGAATTGCATGAGGGTACGATACGCTATAACAGCATTCCTGAGGTAGGAACCACAGCTGTGATCAGCTTGAAAAAATAAAAAGCTAAACTTTAATGATGAAGTAGTTGTTCTGTTCAATTGTTTTATTATGAACTAAAACCAGATCAATTACGTGATAAAAGAAACATACTAAGATGAGTGGTAAGGTATTCCGTCGACTAATCTTAGTATGTTTTTGTCTTTCTCAAATGGCTCAACTCTAATAATCTGAAGCAGCAATTGATTTCGGAGCGTTATTCATAGATTTTAGATCTGACTATTATGCTGTTTTATTTAAAAATAATCAACATTTATATTTTAAAACAATATTATATGTAGTATAATATGTTATGAAAGAAGATATTGTATAAAAGAAGGTGAAGGAATGCACATCCAAGTTCCAACGATATTACTTGATGGCACGGTATTAGCTGCATTGAGTAAAGAAGATATGTATGGCTATGCGTTGACTAAAATCGTACAGGAAAGCCTGTCGGTAAGTGAGTCAACGATGTATCCCGTCTTAAGAAGGTTAAAAAAAGAAGGATTTTTAGATACTTATGATGAACCCTTTGAAGGAAGAAATCGTCGATATTATCAATTAACACCAGCGGGGTATAATCGGTTAGAAGATATTATTGATGAGTGGATCGTCTTTCGAGATTCCTTAAATCGATTATTGGAGGATAATAAACATGAATGAATATTTAGATGAGGTAATAGAGGAAATCCAAGAGATTCCTGAAGATGACCGATTCGATTTGATTCAATATTATGAAGAATATTTTTTAGATTCTGGCAAAACAATTGATCAAATCATTGAAGAATATGGTACGCCTAAACAGTTTGCGCTTAAATTGAAAATCAATTATTTCTCTGAACAAGATGATTCAGCAACAGATGAAGTCAACCCAAGAAGTTCTAAACGACAAATTCGGTTGATTTGGATGATCGTGATTGGCTTATGTGCCTCCCCTCTGTTGATTCCTTTGGCGATTGGTTTTGTTGCAGTGATCGTGGGGTTATTATGTCTATTAGTCGCTTTGCTGGTAGGTGGTTATGTCGGTTGTATTACTGTTTTAGGGCTTGGATTATTTTCAGTTGTTTCGGGTATTGGTGTGTTGGGGCAGTCGATAGAAAGTGGATTATTTTACGTTGGATTAGGGCTATTCGCTACCGGAACCGTCGTCTTCTGTGCGCCGCTCCTTCTGAAAATGACAAAATGGATATTTAAAATGATGATGAATTTTGTGAAGTGGGTTGGACGTCGTTTTGTAACGAGACGTGCGATTCATTCGTCGAAGTTATAAGAAAAAGAGGTGTGAAGATGAAATTAAAATATTTTTTAATGGCTGGTCTAGGCTTGATGGTTAGTGGTGGCTTACTTGCTGGGACAACCTATGCGTTTGGGACGCACCGAAGCCTTGCTTGGGAAAATGGCCCTCAATTGGTCGAAATGAACCATGACTCACAAGTGATATCGACAAAAGAAAAAATCAACAAAATAGTGGTCAATGCACAATACCAACAAGTTGAGATCAAACGTGGCAAAAATTTTGAAGTTAACTCTACGTATGAAAAAGCAAGTAAACCTCAAGTCACTACTAAAGGAGATACTTTGACGATTAACGGAAATGGTCGTGAACAAAACGTCTTGTTTCATGTAATGAATAACACATCCAAAATCACCCTGACAGTTCCTAGCGAACTTCCTTTAGATCAACTTGTGTTAGAAGGAGAGCAAGGACAACTTTTATTAAATGACGTAGTGAGTGAGAATGTTTCCGTTACAAATAATGGTGGATACATTACATTTAATAAAGTTGATGGAAAAAAAGTTAAAGTAAATTCTGTGCAAAGTTATGTAAATATTGATAATTCAGATATTTCAAACATCGAATTGAATGCCAAGTATGGGAATCTATTCTTAAATGGATTCAAAAATACCAAAGGAACAGTTATGTTAGAAAATTGCTATGTAGACTTTCTTGATAATGGAGAGATTGGATTAGATATTGATCTATTAGGGATGTCAACTGTCACAAAAAATAATGAAGAATTACCAATCAAAACAGTGATCAAAGGAGAAAACAATATAAAAATCACTGGTTATGATAGTAGTGTGGTGATAGCTGACGAAAACCATCAGTATGATGTTTAAAAAGGATAAAGTCTGTCATTAAGAGTAAGTAAAGAGAAATAAATCGAAGAGGTTCAAAGATAGGTGCAACTATTTTTGGAACTTTTCGATTTTTTGATTAAGCGATTTTTTTCAAAAGATTTTGAATGGCGGTCGTTGATTATGGATGATGATCCACGTAAAAGTTTTTTTCGAATAACGGTTTATTCACATTTAGATAACGATTTTACATCTTTTATCTCGGATAGGTGTTTGATAGATAGTTTCTCAGATAGGTTAGCTAATATAACAGACATGACTGTTAGGATGCTAAGACATCGGGCAGTATCATGGGGAAGAACGATTTTTTTCATCGCTTAACTTACAAATCTGTAGTAAAATAAGAGAAAATAGAGAAAACACAGCTGAGATAATAAGGTGGAAAAATAGATGAGAATAGATGAAGCGAAACGAGAAGAGCTACAGTTAGAAATAACAAAATTACATAATTATCTCACGGAACTTAATCATAAATATTATGATACAAAAAAAGAACGTGTGATGATCGATTACCCGAATAACTCAGAAGGTCGGCAATTAGAACAAGTTTACAATGAAGTATTCCATCATTTATTGAAAGTAAAGAGGGAATTAGACTATTACTCTTTGCCGATTTTAGATACAGGGATCTTAAAGTACGACGAAGAAAAAGAGCGTTTTGTGTTCAAATCAGTTCGAGAGAATTTGATTCTTTCTGCAGGAATTGATTTAGAGATTTTAGTGGAAGATTATTTTACTGAAGAAAAACATTGGGTACGCACAAGGTTAGAATATCTACCCCAAACTTCCGGAGGACCACAAGTGAGTGGTTGGTATATCACAGAAGATAAGGAATTAGAATTAGAGGGAGTGATGGCACGGATTAGAAAGAAACCAATCATGTAGGAATGGTCTAAGAAAGGAACTAAGTGATGAGTGAAAAGAAAGCGGTTTATGTAAATGGGTATATTGGATTGATCGGTTTGGTGTTATTAGTTGGTATCGGCGGCTTCTTATTCTATTTTGGCATGACAAGTGGAGCGATCTTCCAGACGGTCATGGGTTTTGTTTGTTGGTTGATTGCTATTGCACTACTAAGCTCCGCAACGGTTGTTAGTCCCAACCAAGCAAAAGTTATTTTGTTTTTTGGACAGTACATTGGGACGATACGAGAAAGTGGTTTTTTCTTAACGGTTCCGTTTGCACAAAAAATCAACTTATCTTTAAAAGTACGAAATTTTAACAGTTCGGTTTTAAAGGTGAACGATTTAGATGGCAATCCCATCGAAATATCTGCCGTCGTAGTTTTTAAAGTTGTTGACACGGCTAAGGCGTTGTTCGATGTGGCGTATTACCAAGACTTTGTTGAGATTCAAAGTGAGACAGCGATTCGTCATATTGCCAGCCAATACCCTTATGATACTTTCAATGAAGAAGATTTGACTTTGCGAGGCAATACGACTGCCATCTCTGATGAATTAGCCAACGAGCTACAAGAGCGGTTATCTGTTGCTGGGGTCGAGGTGATTGAAACGAGATTGAATCATCTAGCTTATGCGACTGAGATTGCTAGTGCAATGTTACAAAGACAACAAGCAAAAGCTATTTTATCTGCTCGGCAAACAATCGTTGAAGGAGCAGTTACGATGACACAAATGGCATTGGAACAAATTGAAACAGGACAAGAAATCAATTTCACAGATGATCGGAAAGTCCAATTAATCAATAACCTACTTGTTTCGATTATTACAGATAAAGGAACACAACCAGTCATTAATACAGGGACAGTGAAAGAAAAATAGCCATTATTGAGTAAATATCGTATGATTGTAACGAATTTTTTAACTGTATTTTTTCTATAATAGAACAGTAGAGTAGTCAGAGACTGAGCCAAAACTCAGTCTTTTTTAGTATTTCTAAAAACGAATAAACGGTGTTCAAAGAGCTGACCTTCGGCGATAAGTCAAAAATCTCAAAACATGGGGAGCTGTTTCAAGATTTTCATCCTTAACGCTCAGGTCAAGTCACTCTTTTCACGACCTCTTGCTAAACGGCGTTCAAGAAGCAACTCCTCAACAATAAGCGATGATTTTCTAAAATATGAGGAGCTATTTAAAAAAATCCTCTCTTATTCGCTCGGAGTTGAACGCTTCTTTCACAGCCTCTTGCTTTAAACGGTGTTCAAACATCAGCTCCTTGAAATAAGCCTGAATTTTTCAAAACATGAGAAGCTGTTTCAAAAAATTCTTTCTTATTGTCATCAGAGCTACCCGATGTTTTCACGACCTCTGATTCACGGCGTTCAAAGAGCTGACCTCTTGTTTACAGTAAGACCAAAGTAGCATCTTCAAAAAATATGAGAAGCAGTTTTCGGAAATTCCTTCTTATTTCTTGATGCTAAACACTTTTATCTAAAATTCTTTTTATAAAATTTACCGAACCATCGTCTGAATAAAAAACGATTCGATTCAAGCTTGCGGATCACTCTTTTGCTTTGTGATAGATAAATGACAATATTGAAAGATATTTGACAGTTAAATCAAAGGTAAAATACGGTCTTTTTTTTTATAATTGCCCTATCATATGTGAAAGAAGGAGAGGAAATGAAGAAACTACTGGTCGGGATTGGCATTTCCATTGCAGCGTTGGTATTAGGTTCGGTAGTTTTTATCTTTGGGGGCCTAAAAATTGCGGATCGAATGATCATGGGTGGCGATAGCTACTATGTCAAAATTACGACAGATGGAGAAAAAGAGGAAATAAAAGATAATCGTAATGAAATAACCATCCAATATAAATATACTCTTCCCGGATATGATGAAAAGGGAAGTGAAAAAATATTAACATTTAATGGACAAAAACCTCGTCCTTTAAGAAAAGGAGCCTATTTAGAGATTACATGGAATAAAAGCAAAGGTGTCACTTCTTATGAGGAAGTCAAACAAAACGATATACCTAAGTTAGCACAAGAAAAACTAAGTAAAGGATAGGTGAAAATGGAAAAAATTGTTGAGGTTCAAAATGTAACAAAAATCTACGGTAAGAATAATGAGAAGAAAACACAAGCCTTAAGTGGGATCAGCTTTACAGTAGAAAAAGGAGAATTTATCGGAATCATGGGGGCTTCTGGATCTGGTAAATCAACGTTACTAAATATTTTATCTACATTAGACAAACCCACAGACGGAAATATCCGAATCAATCAAAACGATGTAACGAAGTTAAAGGGAAACCAATTAGCAGACTTTCGTGCGAAAGAGATTGGTTTTATTTTCCAAGATTTTAATTTACTAGAAAACTTAACTGCACAAGAAAACATTGCAGTACCACTTTCCTTACAAGGTGTTAAACCTAAAGAAATCAAGCGACGGGTCAAAGCAGTAGCAGAACGTTTATCGATTTCTCATATCATGGGAAGTTATCCTTCTGAAATTTCAGGTGGTCAAAAACAACGGGTAGCAGCAGCTCGTGCCTTGGTTACACAACCAACGATCTTATTAGGTGATGAACCGACTGGAGCTTTAGATTCTAAGAGTGCGCGTGATTTGCTAGATACGATGAAAGAATTGAATCAAAAAGATGATGTTTCAATTCTATTAGTAACACATGATCCATTTTCTGCTAGCTACTGTGAACGAATCTTATTTATCAAAGATGGCGGTATCCACGAAGAAGTCAAACGTGGCGAACAAAGCCGTGATGAGTTTTATCGTCATATTCTAACGATCTTAGGAAATCTAGAACAGTAAGGGGAGGAAAAAACATGCTTTGGAAATTATCGCTTACTGGGATTAAAGGGCGTTTAAGAGATTATATTGTTTTATTTTCAGGTTTGGTTATGACTTCAGCTATTTTTTATATGTTCGAGTCAATCGCAAGCAATGAAGCGTTTTTAGAAAGTAATTCTACCGTTGGATCAACTGTTTTAATTTTTCATTTTGGCTCGGTATTATTAGCAATCATTACTTTTGTATACATCCTTTATGCTAATTCATTTTTAATGGCGATGCGTCAGAAAGATTATGCAATGTTTATGATGTTAGGGGCTAAGGGCAGAAAAATTGCACAAATGATTTTTACCGAAACATTTGTTGTGGGTGCAACGGCGACCGTCGTTGGCTCTGCGATTGGTGTAGGGCTAACAAGTATTGTGGAACGAATACTCGTTGAACAATTAAACATTTCAATTACACATTTTACACCATTTAGTGTAAAGGGTATTCTGATCACTCTTTTCTTTTTTGCTGTTTTGTTTTTATTAGCAGCAATCACCAATGCTTTTTCAATTGTGAAAAAGCCAATTCTTACATTGATTCGTGCGGAAGCTACACCAACACGAATGAAACAAAATAAATTTTTATTTTTACTTGAAGTTGTATTAGGGGTTGTTTTATTAGGCGTTGGTTATTACGTTCTATCAGAAATTGCACGTATTGGATTGTCTGGTTTAGGGATTTCTCTCGTAACGATTTGTCTGGGAACCTATTTCATTTTCCATTCAGTGATTATTTTCTTCTTGTCTTTACTGAAAAAATCAGAAGGTATCTCATTGAAAAAGTTGAACAACTTTACCTTATCACAATTAAGCTTTAGGATTCGTGACTATACGCAAATGCTTTCAATGGTAGCGATCTTATTTGCTTTAGCTTTAGGAGCGTTAACGGTTGGTTTAGGATTCAGAAATCAAATCTCCGCATTGACCAATTCATCAAACGCTTATGATTTAGTTCTAAACAATGCACAAAAGATTGACCAAGGAAAAGTCAGAGAACTAAATCCAACGTCAAATAACATCTATGCTCAAAAAGAAGATGAACAATACGTTTATTACAATTATGATGAATGGGAAAAAGAGCCGCTTAGATATATTGCATATAGTGGGAACACTTTTGCGGATAACAAAGTAAAGACAGCAACTGCTGAAGAAATCGCAAAATCAAGTGAATTGCAAGAGACATTAAGACAAAACGAATTACCTACGCAACAAGCGAAGGGAATAAAATTAGTTCGTGCGAGTGAATTCGATCAATTAGCGTTGCCAGAAACAACGTTACAATTAATTACAGTCAAAGATTTTGAAGCAAGTTTACCAGGTATCGAAACATTAGTGAAAGAAAATAATCAAGTCAATCCAGAGTTGAAAGATTACCAAGCCATGAGTGGACAAAAATATGAAATGTATCAACAAGTGAATGGTATTTTCTCAGGGATGGAATTTATGGGCTTCTTCCTAGGAATTGCGTTCTTAGCGATGTTAGCAAGTTGCTTGATGTTTAAGATTCTTTCAGGTAGTAAGAGCGATATTGGTCGATATACGATGTTAGAAAAAATCGGTGCGACTCGTGGCTTATTAAGACAATCGATTCGACGAGAAATTGGTGTTTTATTCTTAGCGCCTGGTATTTTAGGAGCGATCCATGTCTTATTTGGTTTAAGACTATTTGAATTTTTAATGAATGATCCATATCGTGATGTGTTGATACCATTCGGAATTTTCTTTGTCATGTACTTTATTTACTATGTATTGACTGTTTGGTTATATACAAGTATTGTTTTGAAAAGAGAGAAATAAAAATACTCTAAATAGGTGAAATTGGTTGGTTTCATCGATAGCACTTGTTAAAGAGACGAAAAAGAAGCATTGGTTCATCTGAGGTATTGACTAGGTAATATCAGCTTCTGGAATAAATTTCCATATGGATTACTGAAGTGGTTTGATGGACGATCCAATAGTTTAACAAAAGGCACACTCCTTTGATTTTTGTTCGTTACTTGAATCTTACAAGGTTGTGTGCTTTTTGTGTACGCTAAAACAAGAAACATCTGAGACATCACACGTTCACTCTAAACATGAATAAGCCGGAGAAGAGACTGAGACAAAACTTGTCTCAACCTCATCTCCGGCTTGTTTTCAGAGCTAGACACTTCTGTCATAGCTTTTTTTAAGTTAATCTACTCCATGATGGATGGATGATCGCTAAGTTTTTCAATAAAGGAATGGTGTCGGCTTTGACTTTAATGACAGTCGTTTTTGGAATTTCTCTGGCAGATAGTTGCAAGTACAATTCCCAGTAATTTGGTGTTTTCATTGTAGAAAGATATTCTGGTTTTTTCGTAATTGTTTTTAAAGACCAAGTGTCTACGTCAACTAGCGACATCTCATTTTTATCCCAAGACACAGGTACTACCAAAGGTTTTGAAACATTTTTAACTTTGGTTTCTTTATTATCTTCTTTTTTCGGTTCATCGTATTTAGTTAAATCATACGATTCAATGATCGCATTCAATTTTTTGGCGTATTGTTTATCTGTAGCATAGCGGCCTTCCAGATACTTCGTTGCCTCTTTATAACTTTTGGCTTCAGATTTCCAAGTTGGTTTGTAGAAATCTTTATTATTGGACAACCCGCCTTTGATCAATTTCGCATAGTCTTCTAAGCTTTCTTTATAAGAAGGGTATTTACGGAAGGTTGCATGGATTTGGTAATTTGCACCGTTGCTGTCTTGTTCCAAAGTATTGAACAAAACACTTTTTCCTTCATAAGTTCCTTTTATGCCAAACAGATTATAGTTTGGTTCACTTGCCAACAAACTATTGCCAGAACCACTTTCTAAAATCGCTTGAGCCATCATAACAGAAGCGTAAATGCCTTCTTTTTGACCAATTTCTTGCGCGCTTGTAGCAATTTTTTTCAAAAACTGATCTGTTGTTTGATTTTTTGTAAAGTTGAATGAATCATTTAAACCATCTAAAATCGACTGGTTTTTCAGTTGGTCAGTCACGCTTGGTAGACCTGCGATATTGACACGTACTGCAAAATCTGGTCTGAAATCAGCAATTGAAGTAATCCGAACTTTGTCGCCTGGTTGAGGGGCATGAATAAATTGTCCATTACCAATATAAATCCCAACGTGATGAGTGACACCTGAGGAAGGTCCCCAGAATACTAAGTCACCTGGTTGTGCTTGATCTACTGGAATCTGTGTTCCAGCGTATTGTTGTTCACCTGTCCATCCACCGATATAATGACCAGTGGCTTTCATGTAAACATAATAAGCTAAACCCGAACAGTCAAATGTACTTGGTCCTTTTGCTCCCCAAACGTAGGGTCTGCCTAAATATTTATAGGCTTCTTTCACGATTTCTTTTTGAACTGCTGTCGTGTTTGTTGGTAAAGTTGTTTCAATCGGTGTTTTGCTGACAAAATCGGAGGACCCGTCTACAGGATTTTCAATTCCTGCCTGTTGACCTTTATTTTTGTCATTTGTTTGGTGATTGGAAGAATTATTGGTATTCGCTGAAACAACTGAATCGTTACTGGTTGACGTTGACGGTTTCGATTGTTCTTTTGAACTATCAGTTGGTTTATTTTTATCTGTGCTAGGTTTCGTTGTATCATTAGGTTTTGTCGTTTGAGAAGAATCTTGCGTATTTCCAGCTGAATTAGTCGTATCCTGAGTAGAAGAGTCTTCAGATGGAACAGTTGGTGTGTTGAATGAAGCAGTCAATGATAGATCCATTACACCAACGACAAAGAATCTTTTTTGATAATTCACTTCTTGGGCACCATTTACTTGGAAAGAAAGTAATTTTTCACCTTTAGGAGGGGTGATTTCATAGAACACTTTCGTTCCTTCTTTCAATCCACTGACCGTGCCATTAGGTTGGATGGTCAACTCTTTTTCTTCTCGAGGGGCGTTACTGATAACAGACAGCTTAATTTTCCCCAGTAATTCGGGATTAACTGTCAGTGTATGTGTCGCAACTTCTTCCGCAGGTTTCTCAGTTGATTCACCTGTTTCAGTCGTTGATGAATCAGTGGTTGATGATTCGCCCGTTGAGCCAGTTGTGGCTGATGAATCTGTGGTGGACGATTCAGTTGTGTCTGTACTTGAGGCTGTTGAAGTTACAGAATCACTTCCCGAAACAAGTGAGCTACTTGTAGTTGTTGGTTGGTTTTCTGTTGCAAAAACAGCTTGAGTCGATAAAATCGTTGGAGCAATCAGCCAAGATGCAGCAAGTAGGCGTATTGCTTTATTTTTGTTCATATGCGGTACTCCTTTTCTTTTTGCTTGTGACGAGTCTCTATGCTCATGCAACTGTTGTTAATACATAACAAAGATCTGATTTTTTTTGATTAATAAGCTACGATTCTTTTTTCTAATAAGTCGCTTCGCTTTAACATTTTAATTATTCTGCATGCCATTAATTTGTTGGGGGAGAACAAATTTGGGGGAAATGGTCATACTACTTAAATTGTACCAAAGGAGATAGATTTCTACAAAATATTTGTAAAAATAACGACCGTAAAAAACAAAAAAAAAATAAAACACAAAAATACTTCATCATGTTTTATTTTTTTCTTCATAATTTATTCACAAACGCTACTTACACGCTTAGTTGAAGCTCTTTTTTTCAATTCTACTGGTAATAATTTTTCGCTCCATTCTTTTTCAGGTGACTGGATACGGGCTAATAATAATTGAGCAGCAGATTGTCCTAATTCAAAAATTGGTTGAGCGATCGTCGTTAATTTTGGTTTGACATATTCACACATATCCACATTATCGTATCCAATCACACTATAATCTTCGGGGATTTTCTTTCCATGTTCTTCCAACCCACGATAAATACCAAAAGCGAGCTCGTCGTTTAAGGCAAAGATTGCGGTCGCAGAGGAATTAAGAATCGTTGGAACGACCTGGTACCCACCATTTTTAGAAAAATGAGTAGGTAGTAACAATAAATTGTCGTGCGAGAGCTGATAAAAATCTAGTGCATGTTTAAAACCCTCGATCCTACGATAGACGTTTTCAGGGGGATTTTGTGGATAAACGAGCGCAATGGATTGGTGACCTAAATGAAGTAAGTGTGTACCAGCCAAGTATCCTCCACGAAAATCATCTGTGCTGATCGCATCACTAAATCCTTCAGCCTTTTTTTGATCCAACACAATAAAAGGTCGATTTTGTTTCTTGAGATTTTCATTGATTGCTGTAGTCGAAACAGCGGAAGTAGCTATGATAAACCCATCGACGCCTCGTCGTGCTAATTCAGCTAAATACTCAATTTCTTTTTGATGGTCAGAATCAGCGTTACATAAAATCGTCACGAAGTTTTGTTTGTATAACACATCTTCAATTCCACGCATTAGCGTATTAAAAAAAGGGTTGGTGATATCCGGCACGAGGACACCAATCGTTTTTGTTTCTTTCGTAATCATTTGGCGAGCGACATAGTCAGGTTGATAGCCGAGAATGTCTTTTGAAGCAAGCACTTTTTCAACTGTTTTAGCGCTGAATTTTTCTTCATTACCATTTAAAATCAATGAAACAGTGGCAATGGAAACACCAGAATGTTTTGCCACGTCTTTAATCGTTATTTTCTTTTTCTTCATTCTGATACTCCTATCTAACGGTTACTTTTATTTTCCCATGGAAAACCAGCAATGTAAATGAAAAACAAGGCGTGTTTGGTTCCTTTATCTGGCTTCTTCGATTGCTTGAAGGATTTCTTTGGTTGTACGCACCCGTGCTGTTTTTGGAAACATTTTTTCAAAAAAGAGCGTATGAAGTTCTAGATCTCGATCACTACAACCATCTTCGATAACAATAACATGGTAACCATGTTGAAAAGCATCTAAAGCGGTGGCATAGACACCGTTTGAAGTTGCTACACCTGAAAGAATGAGCGTATCGATCTTTCTTCGACGAAGTTGGGCATCTAAAGACGTTCCAAAAAAAGCACTTGGATTATGTTTAGTGATCGTGAGTGTGTTTTGTGTTCCTTTGGTGGTAGGTTCAAGTAATAAATCAGTAAATTCTTTAGGGGGGGTATAAAAAGAACCTGCTTGTGCTCGGTCATTTTTAGCACTCAAATACTGAAAGCTGGTAATATCGACATTGACTAGTATATTCCAAGCAGGTGTATGCTTTAACTGCTCAGCAATCAGTTGATTGTTTGAGAGGATGGTGGTTGCATCATAAGGGAATAATTGCCCAGAATTCACAATTCCTTTTTGGAGATCGATCGGTAAAAAAGCTGTTTTTGCTAATTCGAGTGGAATAGGTGATTTTGTAGTAGTCATGGGTTTTCCTTCTTTCAATAAATAGATCGTTTTCCATGTAAGTAAAACATAATTTCTGTATTTGTCAATGAATCGTCTATCAAATCTTTAGTCTGATTCATTTCAATGGTAAAATAAAAAGTAGCGACTTTATTCGTAAAGAGATGGAGATGAGAGAAGAAGGATGAGCTATGTAGAAGTAATCAACGAATGTAAACGGTACAAAATGGGAGAAACAACGATTACCGCAAATGATAATATTTCATTTGCGATCAAAAAAGGAGAACTAGTCATTATACTTGGTCCAAGTGGTGCAGGGAAGTCAACTGTTCTTAATATATTAGGCGGGATGGATAAGCCAGATGAAGGGCAAATCATCATTGATCAGACAGACATCGCTCAGTTCAACGATAAACAATTGACCGCCTATCGTCGAACAGATGTCGGATTTGTATTTCAATTTTATAATTTGGTACCGAATTTAACAGCAAAAGAAAATGTCGAGTTGGCAACAGAAGTTTCACCAGATGCGTTAGATCCAGTGGAGGTATTGACACAAGTAGGTCTGGCACATCGGCTGGACAATTTTCCTTCACAGCTTTCAGGAGGAGAACAGCAGCGTGTTTCCATTGCTCGAGCATTAGCAAAAAATCCGAAATTACTTCTATGTGATGAACCAACAGGTGCGTTGGATTTTGAAACAGGGAAACAGGTGTTGAAGTTATTACAAAATGCGAGTAGAGAACATGGAAATACGGTGTTGATCATTACTCATAATTCTGCCTTAGCACCGATTGCTGATCGTGTCATCCATATCAACGATGCGAAAGTCCGTTCGATTGAAACAAACGATCATCCTTCAACCATTGATGAGATTGTGTGGTAAGGAGGGGCTATGAAAACAAAAACATATCTTAAAGCAAGTGCTAGAGAAATCAAACAATCGAAAGGCAGATTTATTGCCATTGTATTGATCATTTTGCTAGGGACCTTGTTATTCGTAGGCGTTAAAACGGCGGGGCCGGTTATGCAAAAAACGATGGATCACTATGTTGAAAAAGGCAATCTATCGGATTTACAAATCATTTCAACTGGTGGTTTAACGGAACAAGACGTAACTAGAGCCGAAAAAATCCCTGATGCACAACTGGAAACGGGAAAACAATTTTATTATTCCAGCTCAAGTAAAAACGAAGTTGTGCAAGTTTTTTCTTATAAAAAATCAAATAAACAAAACCTTTTAGAAGTAGTAGATGGGCATTTACCAAAGAATAAAGACGAACTCGTACTAGATGAAAAAGCAAAAAGTCTAGGCTATAAAATAGGCGAAACGTATACGATCGATTCTGACAACGTGAAAAAGAAAGACTATCAAATTGTTGGATTTGTACGATCGCCACTTTTCATCAATAATTTAGAACGTGGTTTTGCCAATGTCGGGAACGGCACAATCGATTATTTTGTTTATTTACCTGAAACAGAATTTAACACAGACACTCAATCGGTTATTTACTTAACGTTTAAAAATGTTTCATCCTTTGATACTTATAGTAAAGAATATCGGGACAAAATGGCACAAAACCAAAAAAGCGTGGAGAAACTTTTCCAAGATCGACCAGCTGCACGTTTAACTGAACTAAGGGAACAAGCTAAGGAGTCTTTACAACCAGAAAAAGAAAAGGTGAGTGCTGGTCAAGAACAAATTAGTCTGGCACAAAGTCAATTGGCAGCTGCCAGAGCCCAACTAGAGCAACAACGTTCAATGCTCGAACAATTGCCTGAAGTACAACGAACAGTAGCAACTAATGAACTAGCTACGCAAGAAGCACAGCTAGCTGAGCAAGAAAAGCAAGTCGCTGAACAACAAGAAAAACTGAATGATGCACAGGCCCAAATTACCGAAAATGAAGAAAAGATCAATCGTTTGGAAAAACCAACCTATCGTTTCCAAGAGCGTTCCGATAATGTGGGCTTTCAAGAATTTGGTGATTTAGCTGAACGGATCGCAGCCATTGCTAATGTTTTTCCTGTTTTCTTCTTCTTTATTGCAGCATTGATCACTTTTACGACGATGACACGGATGGTCGAAGAAAACCGACGAGAAATCGGTACGTTGAAAGCATTAGGCTATACTAAATTTGAAATTGCAAAAAAATATGCTATTTATGCAAGTTTAGCTTCTGGTCTAGGAATTATTTTAGGAACCGTCTTAGGAACCAATCTATTACCAAGAATTATTTTTGAACTATCGAATGAACGCTATGATATCGGATCAGCAGTCATTTTTTATGATTGGTCTCCGATTTTACAAGCGGCAGTGGCGTTTTTTATCGCTGCATTTGGTGCAGCGATGATTGTCTTATTCAAAGATTTAAGAGAAAGACCGGCAGCTTTATTACAACCCAAAGCGCCAAAACCAGGCAAAAGAATATTATTGGAATATATCACACCACTGTGGTCAAGATTAAGCTTTAATCAGAAAATCAGTTATCGAAATCTGTTCCGTTATAAATCCAGAATGTTTATGGCAATCGTTGGGATTGCTGGTTGTGCTGGTTTAATGGTAGCAGGCGTAGGATTGAAAGACTCTTTAAGCTCTGTTTCTGATAAACAATTTGGCCCAATTACGAATTACCAAGCAATTGTCACTTTAGATGGAGAAACAGAAAACAGTGAAACAAAAGCAAAGGAACAGTTAGAATCCGATCCGAAAATTACTGATTTGCTAGCAGTAAACATGCAAACGATCGAGCTTCGGCAACAAGGACAAGCGACTCAAAGCGTTACGATGATCATACCGGAAACGTCAAAAGGTCTATCACCGTTTATTCACTTGATCTCATTAAAAGGACGTAACATGGAGTTGAATGATTCAGGAATCGTCCTCACACAAAAAGCTGCCGAACTGTTTGATGTATCTGAAGGAGACCGCCTTTCATTGTACACGGATGACCAAAAAGAGTTATCGGTTACGGTGAAAGCCATTGCTCAAAACTATTTAGGAAACTTTGTTTATATGAGCCCTGCCTATTATCAAAAAGTATCAGGAAACGAAGCTTCTACAAATGCTTATTTAGTTCAAGCTGACCCAATGTCTAAAAAACAAGAGAATGCTTTGTCAGAAAAGCTATTGGGAACCAATGCAGTAACAAATACATCATTTGTTTCGAAACAAATGGAAACCCAAGAAGAATCACTTGCGAACCTCGATTCAATCGTTGTGATTTTTGTCGTTTTATCAGGGCTGTTAGCGTTTATCGTGTTGTATAATTTAACCAATATCAATATTTCTGAACGAGTGCGGGAATTATCAACGATCAAAGTACTAGGCTTTTTTGATAAAGAAGTAACGATGTATATTGTGAGGGAGAATATTATTTTTACTTTAGTTGGTATTGTAGGTGGGTTTGGCATCGGCTACGTCCTAACTGACTTTATTTTACAACAGGCTTCAATGGAGACGGTGATCTTCCCCTTAGTGATCACTTGGAAAGCATATGCTCTTTCTGCTGTTTTGACTATTGAATTTACAGTTATCGTTATGATAGCGACCCACTTCAAGCTGAAAAATATCAATATGATTGATGCTTTGAAATCAAACGAATAAAAAAAGCTTCTTGCTAAAAGTTGAGTAGACTTTTGCAAGAAGTTTTTTTATTAGGTAACTGGTTGATGAAAAGAAAATTTGGTGTAGGGAAAATGATACGCAGGTTTTGTTATGCCAATTTGTTGGATGTGCGACAGTTTATAATGGGTGAGGTCTTCCTATTAGAGGACTTAGCTCTGTCCTTGATAAACGCTTCCTTTTCCTTTATAATAGGATTTGTAAACTTGTATATATAAGTTGGAATAATAGCTGATTGGAGGCGAATGAGGATGTCGTTTAATGAGAAAGTAGTTTATCAAATTTATCCTAAATCTTATCGTGATAGTAATGGTGACGGGATTGGCGATTTAAAAGGGATCAAAGAAAAATTACCTTATCTGCATGAACTAGGGGTCGATATGATTTGGTTGAACCCCATTTATCCGAGTCCACAAAAAGATAATGGCTATGATATTTCTGATTATGTAGCGATTGATCCACTATTTGGAACGATGGAAGAATTTGAAGAACTAGTCACACAAGCAAAGAGCTATAATATAGAGATTATGCTTGATATGGTTTTAAACCATGTCTCAATAGAACACGAATGGTTTCAAAAAGCTTTAGCTGGCGATCGTTTTTACCAAGATTTTTTTATTCTAAGAGATGAGCCAACCGATTGGGTATCTAAATTTGGTGGTAATGCATGGGCGCCTTTTGGAGATACGGATAAGTATTATTTACATCTCTATGATCAAACACAAGCAGATTTAAATTGGCGAAATGAAGCAGTGCAAACAGAGTTGTTCAAAGTTGTTCGTTTTTGGATGTCTAAAGGGGTCAAAGGCTTTCGCTTTGATGTAATCAACGTGATCGGGAAAGATGAAGAACTCAAAAATAATGCAGAGAACCAAGGAAAAGCAGAATATACTGACAAGCCGATTACTCATACGTATCTTCAACGATTAAATCGGGAAACTTTTGGTCAAGATCCAGAAATCATCACAGTTGGAGAAATGAGTTCAACGACGATTGAAAATTGTATTTTGTATACGGAACCAAGTCGGAATGAGCTTTCGATGGTGTTCAATTTTCATCATTTGAAGGTTGATTACGAAAATGGAAACAAATGGAGTACGCCACCTTTTGATTTTGAAGCTTTAAAAAGTCTGTTTCATACATGGGGCGAAGCGATGAGTAAAGGAAATGGCTGGAATGCGTTGTTCTTAAATAACCACGACCAGCCAAGAGCCCTCAACCGCTTTGTAGCAATTGATAAATACCGCACAGAAGGGGCTAAAATGTTAGCGACGATGATCCATTTGAATCGTGGGACGCCTTATATTTATATGGGGGAAGAAATTGGGATGATCGATCCAGACTTTCAGCATATCGATGATTACGTCGATGTAGAAAGTTTAAATGCTTACCAAGAAATGCTGAACCAATCCTTCTCGGAAGAAGAAGCTTTTCGGCGAATCAAGGCGAAATCCAGAGATAACGCTCGGACACCGATGCAATGGACAAGTGATGAAACAGCAGGCTTTACCACAGGAACACCTTGGTTAGGTTTAGCAGCAAATCATGAGGTCATCAATGTAGAACAAGAACGTACATCTGAACAATCGATTTTCGCATACTACAAAAAATTGATTCAATTGCGAAAACAATATCCTGTAATTGCATCAGGGGACTATCAAGCTTATGAACCCGATCATCCTCAAGTATACGGTTATTTAAGACAATTAGACGGACAAAAATTATTGGTTTTAACTAATTTTTACGAAAATGAAACGACCATAGCGATCCCAGAAGAATTTGCTAGTGCCCAACCGCTTATCAGCAATTATGCCAATACTCTTATCCAAGAGGAATTGACCCTAAGGCCTTATCAAGCGATCGCCCTGTTGATCCAGTAAATAAAAGATCAAGAGAAAAAAATTGGTAAACGATGAGCCGATAGTAACTGAGCATGATCTTTGTTTCTAAAGTAAAAAAAACTTTCATGAGATTGACAAATTACTGATGTCTTTATGAGCAACTGTTTTGAAAAAAACGATGAATCGGTTGCAGATAAAATTTTACACGAGATATTTCGAAAGAAGATTGTATTTTTAATGAACCATCAGCTGGTGGTAAAACATTCGACGCTTAATCCATGATTTATTGGATTAAGGTCGTTTTTATTTTGTCTAAAAACAAATGTGAGATAAGAAAAAAGAATTACGAAAAAATCGATTGAGTAAGGATAAAATTGATTATCGCAAATCAAAGAATATGATGGAAGCAATAACCATTTAATGTATGCTCTCATCTAAGAAAAAAGAGGATACAATATCATTAATAGACCTAGTGTAAGATGGACTATAAATCTTTTATTTGTATTTTGCATAAAACTTGCCTGAAGTTTTTCTGAAACCCAAACAAATTGTAATTCGTTTTTGGGATGGTCTATTAAATACTGTTTAAATATTTCGCGTTCCTTTTTTTTTGGATTTAATTAAGTAAAAACCTGTAACAGCACTGATGGTAAGGGCTATTCCCAAATAGGGAATTATATAATTCAAATTTTTAGGAACGTCTTCAATAGGGAAAAAGTAGTGAATAACACGTTCCAAAATAAAAAAGACAATAACATAAATGATAAATGAAAATTTTCTTTTTAGAGCAAAAGAAGGATCCTTTTTTTCATAATATTGTGAGATTGCTTTTTTTCGTTTCTTTTGTTCTTGTTCAGTTAGGTTTGGAAAAGTACGCTCTCTTTCTTGTTTATATAGAGCCATGATATCTGAATACTCCTGTTGGATCTGCCTGACTTTGTAGACTGTATAAATAAAACTACCATAATATATTAAAGTAAACATAAATTTAATTAAAAGCATTATTTAGTTCTCCTTAAAGACCTTTTTTTAATTATAGCAAACAACATTTGAAAGTAGCTTTAAAAATGTAATAAAAAAGAGAGTAGAGCAATAATCAGATTTTTTTCTGACTATTGTCCCACTCTCTTTTTCTTTTACCTATTAACCTTTACATAAAGCGTAACATGCAGGTGAAATATTTCTTCAGATGATAAGTAGTAGAAGAAGCTTGATTGATTTCCTCGATCAATGAAAGAAATATATATATAAACGTTATGGTAAATGATCAAAATTCAAGAATATTAATTGGGAATATTGAGCGTTTATGATTGCTTAGAACAAGTAAAATAAACGCTACAGGGGAGATAATCAATACGATTTTTTCAGCTTCGGTAACAAGACATTGGAAAGAGACATCAATTGAAAACAGGGGAAACACCTAAAGCTGATGAAGTGGTATTGACGAGAAAGTAATGATCAAAAATAAGAGCAAAAAAGGAGTAAATATGAGTAAGAAAAAATTAACAGCAAAACGTAAAAAACAGCTATTAACGATGTTTGCGGTGGCTGGGGTGATGGGAAATACCGGGATTGCACCAACGATGGCATTAGCGGATACTTTGACACAAACAGCTGAAACTGCTACTGAACAAACACAGGCGAATGAAGCAAAAGAAGTCATCGATCAAACGATACAAAACGTCACAGATCCGTTAGTAAACCCAACGGATTCAACCACTACAACTAGTGATTCATTAGCAACAACTGATGAAGCAACGGATGACACCCAAGACCAAGCAACAGCAGCGACTGCCGAAAGTGAAGGGGATGCAACTAATCCAACAGCTGAAGCGCCAAAAGTAGCGCAAAAAGCGAACGTGGCAGCAGCTTCTAAGATAACAGGAACATGGGGTACCAGTCCGTATACTTTTGATGAAAACACAGGAGTATTGACAATCGGAGCAGGTGAGTTAAGTGGCTATAAAGAATCGCCATGGTACGGAAACAAAAAAGTAGAACCTAAAGCCATCAAGAAAATAGTCTTGTCTGGGAAAGTAGTTGCTCCGAAAGATTCTGAACGCTTATTTTGTAATGTTAACTTTAATAATTTAACTGAAATCGAAGGGTTAAGTCAACTGGATACCAGCAACGTAACAAGTATGGTTTCTATGTTTAGCACTCTGAGCAGCTTAACAAGTTTAGATGTAAGTGGTTTTGATACCAGTAACGTAACAACTATGGAGAATATGTTTTACGATATAAGCAGCATAAAAAGTTTAGATGTAAGTGGCTTTGATACCAGTAACGTAACAAATATGAAGTCTATGTTTCAAAGTCTGAGCAGCTTAACAAGTTTAGATGTAAGTGGTTTTGATACCAATAAAGTAACAGATATGACTAAAATGTTTTCCGGTCTGAGCAGTGTAACAAGTTTAGATGTAAGTGGTTTTGATACCAGTAACGTAACAAATATGAGTAATATGTTTTCCGGTCTGAGCAACTTAACAAGTTTAGATGTAAGTAGTTTTGATACCAGTAATGTAACAACTATGGGTTACATGTTTGGCGATATGAGTAACATAACAAGTTTAGATGTAAGTGGTTTTGATACCAGTAACGTAACAACTATGAGTAATATGTTTTACAATATGAAGAGTGTAACAAGTTTAGATGTAAGTAGTTTTGATACCAGTAATGTAACAACTATGTTTGCTATGTTTGCCGGTATGAGCAGCGTAACAAGTCTAGATGTAAGTAGTTTTGATACCAGTAAAGTAACAACTATGAGTTACATGTTTGACGATATGAGTAACATAACAAGTTTAGATGTAAGTGGTTTTGATACCAGTAAAGTAACAACTATGAGTTATATGTTTGCTGATACTTCACCTAAGAAATTAATTCTAGGAGACACATTTAAATTTGTAGAAAAAAATGGAAGCTACGCAGGGCTTACTTCTGCTTGGAAGCGAGAAGATGGCAAAGGAAAGGCTTATACAGCAAAAGATTTCATGAAAAACTATGGCACCGGTGACTTGACTGCTGGCACGTACGTTTCTGCTACGGGATTGTGGGGTACCAGTCCGTATAATTTTGATGAAAACACAGGGACATTGACGATCGAAGCAGGTGAATTAAGTGGCTATGAAGAATCACCATGGAACAGCGGAACAGTCGATATTGAAGCAATCAAAAAAATTGTCTTGTCTGGAAAAGTAGTTGCTCCAGAAAATTCTTTTTTATTATTTAGTGGAAATACCTCGGCTGACAAACCTACGAATGTAACTGAAATCGAAGGGTTAAGTCAACTGGATACCAGTAACGTAACAGATATGAGTAAAATGTTTAAAGGTATGAGTAGCATAACAAGTCTAGATGTAAGTGGCTTTGATACCAGTAAAGTAACAAATATGCAACATATGTTTTCCGGTATGAGCAGCGTAACAAGTCTAGATGTAAGTGGCTTTGATACCAGTAACGTAACAGATATGGCTAATATGTTTCGTGGTATGAGCAGTGTAACAAGTTTAGATGTAAGTGGTTTTGATACCAGTAATGTAACAACTATGGAGAATATGTTTTACAATATAAGCAGCGTAACAAGTCTAGATTTAAGTGTTTTTGATACTAGTAACGTAACAACTATGCAGGATATGTTTAAGGACACACCTCTTGCTAAATTAACACTAGGCGATCACTTTAAAGCGGTTGGAGACACTGGTTTATCAGCACCGAAAGCATTGAACGATGGAGATCAGCTGACAGGAAATTGGATTCGTGAAGATGGTCAGTCCAAAGGCTATTCACCTGCTGACTTTATGACAAATTACGGCACTGGGGATTTAACGGCAGGAACTTATGTGGCAGAACTAGTGAAAAGTGAGTTGAAACCACAAGAATATCATGTAGGAGATGTCAATATCACTGGAACCTACACAGGGGATATGTCTCTCGGCCGATTAACCGTTAATGGCAAAGTTGTTAGCTGGGGCGGTAGCTTCAAAGATGGTCAGTTCAGCTATTATGTCGGTGTTGGAAAATTAAAAGTCGGCGACAAAGTCGTATTAGATGGCTACAACAAAGAGAAGGAATTGATAGATTCAAAAGAGATTGAAGTGATTTCCGAATCTTCAGGATCAATTGATCAGGTGGACACTTATAAGCTAGGTGATTCAACCATTACTGGATCTTATACGGGGGATATCCATAAAGGAAAACTAGTAGTGAACGGAGAAGTCGTTAGTTGGGGCGGAACCTATAAAGATGGTAAGTTTAGCTATTATGTGAACTCTCAAATCATCAAAGCAGGGGATCAAGCAACGATTCAAGGCTATGATAAATTTGATACACCACTAGGTGATCCACAACCGGTAACTATAGGAGAACAACTGGGTCAATTAACAGAAGCCCATCGTGTGGGAATCAGTACAGTGATCGAAGGAAACTACACAGGCGATGTTTACCAAGGAATCTTATTGGTCAATGGTGAAAAAGTTAGTCAAGGCGGTAGCTTCAAAGATGGCAAGTTCAGTTATTATGTAGGAAACCTTAAAGTGTCAGAAGACGATCAGGTAGTCTTGATGGGTGCCAACAATCGAGGACAACAAATTCCAGGATCAGAGATTGATGTCACTATTCAAACACCAACAGCTGAAATCAACGAATTGACTTATAAACTTGGCACACAAACGATCAAAGGAGCCTATGGTTCTGATACCCAGGTCCACCAAGGACACTTGTTTGTCAATGGTAAACTGATCAGTAAAGGTGGGAGCTTTAAGGATGGGGCAATCAGTTATTATGTGAAGCCAGACCTAATCAAAGCTGATGATCAAGTAACAATGAATTTCTATGATGGCAGTGGCAACTTATTGGCTGAAAACCAAACAGTTTCTGTAAACTAAGGAAAAATAAATTTATGTAAGTCTAAAAACTGGGGCATTGATTAGAAAAAATCTGATCAATGTCTCAGTTTTCTTGATTTAAGATACGCTCAAAATTAAAACAGGTTGAGCTAAATGATGAATACCGGAATGTGTACAGAGGTTTATATTTTGTGTCAAATAAAATTAAAAATTTATGCCATTTCAAAAGAAAAGTGACACACAAAAAATACATTATATCAGGGATTTCTTCTTTTTTAAACTTGTGAACTTAGCTGTTTTTCCCTTTCTATTCTTACTTTTTAGTTTAAAAATATCTATTGTCATTGTGTCGCTCAAATCTCCATTTTCTGGACATTAATATCTAAAAATAAATATGATGTGAAATTATGCGTTACTTAGTGTTGTGTAGTAATCACACTGATCAACCTGCCAAGATTCCAATCACAACCACCTTTGAACAACATGAAACAACGATGACTAATAACAGTGGATTTAACGCTTCACAAAATCCATTGGATGGACAATGATATTAGCAATGATGATTTCCCATTCTGATTGTAAAAGATCAATAAAGTTGATATAATGAATACGAAAAGAGGAGTTGCGCTAACAACTCCTTAACAGCACCGTTTAAGACGGTGACCAGTTTAATATTATTTTTGAAAAATAATCGTCGACCGGCTAAAGCTGACGGTTATTTTTTTTGATTGTTGTTTACAACTGCCAAGATTCCAAAAATGATTGTTGCGATTAAAGAACCGAAACCAATCATTAATCCTAACGCCGTTTCAACAGGCAAAAGGCTTCTCCTTTCTGTAAGATTTTGGAAGTACGCACATACGCACCACCTCACTTTCAATCGGATAGCCACCGTCACAAACTTTACTGTCTTGATTATTATTAGCATATCTAAAATCGATTAAAAATTCTCGATTTTAGTTGTTTTTTCTATAATTTTAGCGAGGTGATCGTGATGGAATAATCTATTGTTTTACTCGGTAAAATTCAGGAAATCAAGACACAGCCATTGCTTGTGCGATTTACATTACCAATGAGCCCTGAACCAATCAATCAGTGGTCAATATAGAAATAACGGATAAATTGCTTATTTTGGAAGAAGGCAATTATACTATTTCAGTAACAGGTCACTTCAATAAACGGAATCACTTAGTCATTGAATCGATATAAATTAAAAACCCCAATCATTTTATGCGATTGATGAGCATACAAAAGAAGAGCTGCACTCCTAAATGTGGATTGCAGCTCTTGTTGTTTTACATAGAAACAGGAACAAAGGTCTGTTTAGTAGAGACTGGGACAATAGTCTTCTTCAGTAAGAAAAATAAACTTGATCGTCCTAGTCCCTCGTTTTTTTGAGAGATGTTCCAGACTTTCTTTACTCTTTTTCAAAGTAGTCTTTTTCCGAAAATTCTGCTTTTTGGTAGACACCCTGATCGCCATAATACTTGTTGTAGCGTTGTTTGAACTTTTTAAAAGTAAAGACAACCAATAATTTGATCAATGTGTAGATGGGGATCCCAAAAATTACACCCATGAGTCCTAGTAAATCACCCATCACTAATAAAACAATCAAAATAGTGATTGGATGGACTTGAAGGCGATTGCCCATAACTCGAGGGATAACTAAGTCCCCATGAAGTAATTGAACGATGAACCAGACCAAAACAAACTTAATTGCCATGAATGTCGAATCTTGGAAAGCAATAAACAATCCAGGAAAGAAGGCAATAAATGGTCCAATGTAAGGAATGATACATAAAATCCCAGCTGCGATTGCTAGTATGCTTGCAAATTCTAAGCCGATCAATAAAAATGTGACCCAATAAACAGCTCCTAAGATGAAAGAAGCAATGATTTGCCCTTTTAAGAAATCACCTAATTGTTGATTGGCGATTTTAGTCAATGTGCGAAAATCTGTACGGAACTTGGGTGGTACGATCCCTAACACAGCTTGATAAAATTTCTGAGGATCTCTTAATAAGAAGAACGCAATGATTGGACCAGTAAACAATGTAATAAAGGTAGATGTTACTGCTGAAAAGATATTCCCGATACTTTGTGCGCCACTTTCCCAATAATCGCCAATAAACGAGGCAAAATTAGACGTCCAATCATCAATCGATGAAAAGAATTGATCGAATGTGTCCGCAAAAGGTGTTTGCGCTAGGAAGTTTTTCAAAGTTTGTATAAAATCGTTGAACAAATCAGGAAAACTAGTCATTAGTGTTTTGGCTTGTTGCTCCAAGAAAGGAACTAACCAAACACTCCCTAAGCCGATCAAAAATAAAATAATGACATAAACGATAGTAACAGATAAATTTCTAGATAGTTTTCGGCTCAAACGTTTGATCAACGGGTCTAGTAAATAATATAAAACTAACGCAAATAGTACTGGGGCGAGTGTCGTCGCAAAAATCACGAAAAATGGTTTAAAAATAAAACCGATCTGCTGAAAAAAGTAGATCACTAAAGCTAACATAATCAACAACCCTAATACATAATAAGAAGTCGTTCCTCCTAGAAAACGTATCAGACGTGACTGATCTTTAGAATTATTCTTCAATTTATTACTCCTTTCAATGTACTAAATCGCTCTAAGTTCAAGATAAAAGTAAAAGGAAATTGTTTTTTACCTATCAGGAACGTCAAGCTGATTTATCTTATTATAGTCGGAACTAGTGACAAAAAGAAAATGATACTGTTCAGAAATGGCTAGAAAATAAAAAGAAATAGTTTTAAGAAAACGCTTGACTATTTATTTAGCGATATGATAAATTAAATCCTGTTGATAAAGCGTAAAGGTTACGATTTGGTAACTTTAATCGTAAAATGAAAGAAGATGAAGGAGTGCCGTCAAATGAAGCGTTTGGTTTATTTATTAGGGATAGTAGCTACTGTTTGTATACTTGCCAGTTGTGGCAATCAACAAGAAGCCGCGAACAAAAAAGAAAAATTGCAGGTGATGACGACTTTTTATCCAATGTATGATTTCACGAAAGAAGTAGTGGGAGATGAAGGAGAAGTTGAGTTATTGATTCCTGCTGGGACAGATTCACACGACTATGAGCCGTCAGCAAAAGATATGGCAAAAATTCAAAATGCGGATGTCTTTGTCTATAACAACGAAAATATGGAAACCTGGGTACCAGCAATCCAAAACACATTGAAAGAGGGGAGTGTGTTAGCAGTCAAAGCGACTGAAGGGATGTTGTTGTTACCGGGTAGTGAAGAAGGACATGACCATAGTCATGGCGAAGCAGGGTATTCTCATGAATTAGACCCGCATGTTTGGTTAGCTCCAAGTTTAGCAATGAAACAAGTAAAAAGTATAAGGGATCAACTGATCACAAAATACCCCGATAAAAAAGAAGCCTTTACTAAAAATGCGGAGAATTATTTAGAAAAATTACAAGAACTTCATCAGAGTTATCAGGATACCTTAAGTAAAGCAAAACAAAAATCTTTTGTTACCCAACATGCCGCATTCAACTATTTGGCATTGGAGTATGGACTGAATCAAGTGTCAATAGCTGGCTTATCCTCAAGTGAGGAACCTTCAGCCGCAAGAATAGCTGAATTAAAACAGTTTGTAAAAGATCATGGAATCAAATATATTTATTTCGAAGAAAATGCTAAAGACAGTATCGCTAGAACTCTAGCAAATGAAGCCGGCGTTTCTTTGGCTGTCTTGAATCCTCTAGAAGGTTTAACGAAAGAACAACTTGCAAATGGTGAAAACTATGTAACCATAATGAAAGAAAACCTCAAGACGTTACAAAAAACGACAGATACAGTGAATCCACTGGAAGCCACACTGAAACCAGAAAAAGAAAAAAATGTATATAATGGTTACTTTGAAGATTCAGCTGTGAAAGACCGCAAATTGTCCGATTGGAAAGGGCAATGGCAAACGGTCGATAACTATTTAGCTGATGGAACCTTAGATCCCGTATTTGAGTATAAGGCAAAAATCGATCCAAAAAAATCAGCAAAAGAGTACAAAGATTATTATACCGTCGGGTACCAGACAGATGTCGAAAAGATCAAGATTGACGGAGATCGAATGGCATTTACTTTTAAAAATGGTGAGACGAAGCAATCATCTTACCGATATGCAGGTAAAAGAGTTTTGAATTACGCTGCAGGAAATCGAGGCGTACGCTACTTATTTGAAGCAGTAGAGCCAGAAAGTGGCGCTTATCGATATGTACAATTCAGTGATCATTCGATTGCACCAACAGATTCGGAACATTTTCATATCTATTTAGGGAATGAAAGTCAAGAAAGTTTACTGGCAGAAATGGATCATTGGCCAACTTTTTATCCAGTGGAGATGAGTGGGCAAGAAATTGCGCAAGAAATGCTGTTACATTAAACTACAAAATAAGAACAAGAAAAGATAAATAAGAAAAAATGAGCAAAACAAACAGACGAGTTTTGCTCATTTTTTTTGTTTGTTTTTGGGGAGAAGTCTGAGATTTACGAGATCAATTTTTTTAAACCACGTACAGAAGCCGGAATCACTTCGCCATTTGCTAACGTGATTTCACGAGTTTTTTTGTTGATCGTACGGACATTTTGAGTATTGATCACGTATGATTTATGGCAGCGGATAAAATGACGGTTCATTTTCTCTATTTCTTTGATTTTATCATAGAACTGCATTTGCGCATGAGTCAAATGAACCTCTAATTTATGTGGCGTTCCTGGGGAAGTAGAGAAATACTGGATATCTTTGATCGGAAGAAATTTTATTTCATCGTTAAATTCGATTTTAAAAATATCTTTTTGTAAAGGAGTCGCTTTGACATCTTCAAAGATCTTACTTAAAATACGTTCCACATTTTCTTTTAAATCAAAAATATCTTCTTTGATAATATAATCAGTCGGTTCAATATTACTCTTTAAGATAGACATTGAAAGATCCGTATGAGAAGTAACATAAATAATTTTTCCTAAAGGATCTAGATCTCTTACGCGTTTTCCGATCATAATACCATCTAGATCGCTATCTTTTAATTCAATGTCTAAAAAATAAATACCAAAAGATGAGGTTCGTACTCTAGCTGCTTGAAGAAGTTCAATTGGATCAGAAGTGGCGATATGGACATAACTATCCAAATTCTCAATCATAATTCGATTTTTGATCACTGCTGAAATTACTTCCAACTGTTTCGTGTCATCTTCGCAAATATAAATTGGAATCATACGAATACTCCTTTATTTTGTTTGTATATAGATTGTCTGAGAAAAACGTTGATTCTCAATAGATGTCTCTAAAAAGATATAAGGATTGGCCTTTGACAGCTCATCCAAAATGAATAAACCGAGTCCTTCGTTTTTAGGATCTTTTTTTGTTGAAAAACCTTTTTGTTTTAATTGATTTAACGGAAGTGTATTCATCGTTGTATTGATGACACGAATAATCACTGAGTTTTTCTTTTTTAAAACAAAGAGTTCAATTTTCTTCTTTTTAGTAATTAAAGCTCCTTCAATCGCATTATCTAAAATAATACCTAACATTCGGACGATGTTTACTGTGTGTTTTTTCTTTAAAGTGATCTCTTCTGGAATAACAAGATGCACGGATAATCCTTTTTCTTGTGCCATCATTAATTTCAAAGACAATAAGCTTCTTATTTCAGGAATTTTTATGTTATCTAACAGACTAAGGTTTGCTGGGAAAAGATCCATCATTTGACGAGTGGGTAAGATATTTTGATTGTAGTACTTACGTAATCCCTCTAGGTCACCTTCAGCAAGATAACTATTCATTGAAAAAAGCAAGTTTTGATAATCATGCTTGAATTCTCTAAGGTCTTGATAGTTTTTTTCTAGATCACGGATGTAATCTTGTTGCATTTGCATACGCTGTTCTAACAATTGGTCTGCCATTTTTCTCTTTGAAATTTTCCAATAATAAATGAGGATAAACAGCCCGCCACAGAGATAAAGAATGAAAAAGCCAGTGTTGATAGTTAAAATTTGGGGAGTCTCGCCAGAAAAACGTGTATAAAAGATAACGATATAATAGGTAAATAACATCAACGCGCCAACGGTTCCAATCATTCGGCGATCCAACCCATGGAAATTTTCTAAGGCTTTTTTAAAGGCTAAAGCAAGTAAGATCGATAACGTCGCAGAAATGACGATATGAATATACTGCAAGGAATCTCCTGGTTCAATGACAGCAGATTTCAAAATAAAAAAATCGCTGATGCTCGTCAAATGGTCTCCTAAAAGCGAAGTAAGCAATCCCCAAGGAAGAGCATAAACCAGTTTTTGCGGGGAAGTAGAAAAGAAGAAGAATGTTAGCATCAGCATACCTATAGCAAATAAAGCAGTAAATATCCCAAATAAAGGATACATAAAACCTAACAAGACACAAGAGATTAAAATAGTGGTAACGAATAAGTATTTCTTTTTAATTTGGTGTTCAATGAGTAATACACAAATTGTGTAAATTAAATATTGCAAGGCTATGGACCACAAAAATATAAAGTACAGCTCCCATTGATTTTTACCAGATTATAGCATATTTATTGAATTATTTTTTTAATTTTTCAGGGATTTTAAACTCTGAACTCATACCAAAGCAGCATCCAGACACAAAGAAGTCAGACAAATTAGTAAGTTGTTTAATGATTGTTTTTTTCATAGAAAATTCCTCCAAGATTCATTATATAATTCGTAATTGGAAGCAGCGTAGCTATTTCTAAAATAATCCCGAGAAGCAAGTAAGTAGAAAAGTAAGAATTAGCGAAAAATAAAATAGTTATTGCAAATAGAAGAAACATGAAAATTGCTTTTTTTAACAGTGGTGGGCGTTTTTCAGGTTCAATGGGATTGATTGCTGTACCTTTTGATCCATAGCGAAGCAACAATAAGAAACAGATGATCAATGAAATGACCTTCAGTGGGGAAGAGATGGTCACATCAAAGTGTTTCATTAAGAGGGGAACGCCCCACAAATAAAGCAAAGTCCATAGTAAACAAACAAATTCAGAATCAGAATGAAGTCCGTAAGCATAGCGACGGATACAAATATAAGAAAGAAAGGTCAATCCTGTTTCGACCCAAGAACCGGTTATTAAAGAAAATACTAAAACAACGGCCAATTTGCCAAGGTTATTCATTAATACATCAAGGGCAAATTTTACTTGGAGATAAACCATTTCATCTTCTATTTTTTCACCACTGAATAATGTGTCTAATATTCTATTTACAACTTTATTTTTCATCCAACGTACCTCCAATAACGATTTTATTCTAAATTTGTTAAAAATAGTGTTTCGATTCATAAAAGGTTGTTTTGACATCAAAACCGTAAAAAAAAGATCAAAAAATTCAGTTAGATCTTTCTTTTTTGAGTATTTTATAAATGGCAGATAAAAAAAGTGAACGGTTTTGACATGAAAAGGGCTTTTTATGATTTTTATGTGTTCTCTGCCTAGAAGTGTGTTAAAAATTGATTGACTTAAAAAATATTGGAGGAACTATCATGGGGAATGAACAAGTAATGGAGAAAATGGATGAGCAATTATTTGAAGTTGGTGAAACAGGTGCTTTTGTTTCAGATTTATTTGAAGCGCCTATCAAAGGAGAAATTGAAAAAGTTTATGAAAACAGCGTGATGATCCGGGTCATCAAATGTGCAGTAGAAGATAATGAGACTGCCGACAGTTTGCATTGGCAACTTGTTGTTCGAAAATCAAGTGCGATAATGGAATGAATAAAAATAAACATAAACACAACAAATAGGCTGAGGTACTGTCCGAGTATCCTGTAAATCAGTCTATTTGTTGTGTTTTAGTATAGTGATTTTTTTAGTTGGTCATTAAAGTGAACACGCTTGTCCTTATTTTTTGGATAAGACTATATGACGTTGGTAAAATTTCCATACTTGAATGCTTTGAACAATTGCTATGATTAAAAATAAAACAGCCACTAATAAAATAGCAAAATGCCCAAATAAATGGTGGCAAAAAACGAGAACGCCTGCGCCACTGATAAAAGCCAGAACAACTGTCAGAAAATGGAAAAAACGATCGAACGCTGCTTTTTCTTTTGTGACAAGAGAATCGTATAAGTTAGTAGCAACTCCTTTTAGATTCCCCGTAGTAAAAAGATTAGTATAAGCTCGTCCATCGATTTTATCAAAAGCGACCCATTGAATAGCTGCTGTAAA
The DNA here is from genome assembly GCF_051711025.1 of Enterococcus sp. DIV1421a. Classification (NCBI taxonomy): domain Bacteria; kingdom Bacillati; phylum Bacillota; class Bacilli; order Lactobacillales; family Enterococcaceae; genus Enterococcus; species Enterococcus sp. DIV1421a. The sequence goes on from NZ_JBIOLU010000001.1 coordinate 335,097, forward strand.
TGCAATCATGATAGTTACGATGGCTGGGTGGATACTGATTGGAGTCAGACTGACTAAGAAAAAGATAATTGCTTCGTAGTAAAGAACATACAAACGCCAATAGTGTTTTTCTTTCTTTTTGAAATAATCAATCAAAAATTTTGTCAGTAATATCCCTAAAAAAAAGAAGACAGTAGAAAGAACTTTTTTTCCAACGCTAATCCATTCACCATCGAAAGCTTGGATGATTGCTAAGACAATATTACCCGTTTGTGCTGAAGCAAATGCGTTATATTGAATATATGTATAACTGTCCATTGCGCCACCGATAAAGGATAATAAAAGTCCGATTGTCCGTCCTTCATGAAATGAAGTACTCATTTATATTCACCTTCAAATTAATATATTTGTCTTTTTTATTCTATCATATTGGTTATATGTTTTTGATATTTTATAGATAATTTTCAGAAAAGATCAGTGTTTGCTAAAGTCATTTTAATTTTTAGAAAGGTCTGTTAGTATAAAAGAAAAATATTGACCATTTATATATAGAAAGATGTGAAAACAATCAATCAAGGGAATGAAAAAGAAATACTTCGCTTACAAAGAGAAATCAGTCATTGGGAAAAAAGATATGAGAAGCTCCAACAAATTTTCCGGATGCAAGAAGAGATCATTGCAAGCTATGAAGCAGCTTATGGTGAAGCACCTGGGCTGATTGAGGAAGAAAAAGAAACGAATAATAGTCATTCATTTTTCGATATGATGGAAAAGCGCTCCTACAATCGTTTTAATTACGAGCAAAAAGCAGCGATTACTTACAATATGGAAAAAAATCTAAGGATCATTGCAGGAGCGGGAAGTGGGAAGACCCAAACAATTTGTGCAAAAGCTGTCTATTTAATGACTGAAAATCAGGTAGATGAGCAACGGATATTGATGATCACTTTTACGAGAAATGCTGCGAATGAATTGAAAAAGCGAGTAGATAATTTTAGCCAACGAAAGACCAATGTTCATATAGGAACTTTTCATAGTATCTTTTTTCGTTTGTACAATGATATTTGTCGCCAATTCCCAGAAGTAGTCACTGAAGGGATACAGGGAGAATTTTCAAAAGAGACCTCATACAAAGTCAGTGGACTAATCCAACAACTTATTCGTAAGTATAATTTATACGCTTTTGATCAATATGGAGAAAAAAATTTGGCGGCACGTCTTGATTATTGGCAGAATATGAACTTATCAATAGAAGAAACGCGAGTGTTGATAAAAGAAAACTTTGACTTTATTGAACCGAATGCAACTATGCCGATTTCCGAAAGAATGACCCACTTCATGCGAGAACTGCAAGCACAAAAGAAAGAGCAACATCTTTTTGAATTCAATGATGTTCTAAGTAATTTAAAACAAGCCTTGCAGAACGAAGAAATCAGAAACTTCGTGGGACAAAAATATGATTATTTATTTATTGATGAATTTCAAGACACGAATCCTTTACAGTGGGAAATTGTTCGCCTGATCACGAAGGAAACACCAATGAAACTTATTGTGGTCGGTGACGATGATCAAAGTATCTATGGGTTTCGAGGTTCGGAACCTTCTTATATTAAAAATTTTGACCAAGAGTACGCAACGAAGACGCTTTTTTTATTAACCAACTATCGTTCACGTGCCACCATTGTTCAAGGAGCGAATCGCTTAATTACTTTTAATAAAAATGATCGTATCCAAAAAGCAATGATTCCAGCTAAGAAAGAGGCGGGGATTATGCAGGCGCTAGCTTTTGATGACATACAAGCTGAAAGTCGCTGGATCATTGAACAAATCAAAACATTGATTAAACATAAAGGAAAATACAAAGAATCAATCGTTTTATATCGGTCGTTAACGCAAACCCAGCAATTAGTCCAAGACTTGTTACAGACGGATATCCCCTTTGTACTAGAAGCAGATGGCCCATACGAAGGGATATTTGGGATAAAACTATTTCAACAGTTCTATCAAAGGATCCTTTACTGGCAAAATGCAACTACTTATCAAAAAAAGACACAGGGTTATCAACAAGTACTCTATCAGTTAATGATTAATTGCTATTTCAAGAAGGCTGAATGTGAGGACTATTTTTCCCAACGAAATAAAGTAACAGATATTGTGGAATATATCCTTTCTGTAAAGCCGCATTTAAAAACAAAAGAAAAAGAGATTCATCGGTTTGTAAAGGACCTTCATACTTTTGATAAAAATGGCGGAAAAGGTTTTGATCGTTTAATTCAAAGCTACCTTAAATTAAGTCGACCAACTAAAGAAATAGACGGTAGTGAGCGTGAATGGTTGTTAGGAACGCTCAAACAATTTCCAACATTAGAAAAAATCAACCATTTAGAAAAAGACATCCAAGCAGTTGCGAAACAACTAAAAACTCGTTTAATCGCTTACAGACAAGGGAAACTTGATGCTTTATGCATTCAAAGTATTCATAGAAGTAAAGGCTTAAGCTATCGCAATGTTTTTTTAGTTGGTTGTAATGAAGGAGCTATTCCTTACAATGGTGCCTCTGATAAAGCAGCCATTAGTTTGGATAAGGTCAAGGCAGAGCATGTGACAACAGTCGAAGAAGAACGCCGTCTTTTTTATGTAGCAATGACCCGAGCAAGGAATCGTCTCTATTTGTGTATACCTTTGATGAAGGGGACGAGAAAATTGAAAACTTCTAGATTTATTAGAGAAACAGGTTGTAAAATTAAAAAAATACATGTTTAATCACATAAAAAACGATATTATTAGGTAAAAAATACTAATAATGTCGTTTTTTTTATGTGTTTTTCTTCTTTTTTTTATACAAAATAAATTAATTTTTTTCATATAAACACAGGATTAAAAGGGTTTAATAGCAAAAAAGAATAAATTTTCTGAATTTTAATAGCTAATAATTGGTGTTTTTTATAACTTTCAGTTAGAATGGGATTATAATTAAAAAGGAGTGAGAGAATGATAAAAGTATATACTTCCCCTAGCTGTACTTCTTGTAGAAAGGCAAGAGCATGGTTGCAAGAAAATCGTTTAGATTTTGAAGAAAAAAATATTTTTGCAGAGCCGATATCAGAAAATGAAATACGTGAAATTTTAGCAGCCACTAACGGAGGCGTTGAAGACATTATCTCTACTCGCTCAAAAATATACGAAAAATTAGCTATTGACTTCAACGAGCTCACATTAAAGCAAATGATCGTCCTTTTTAAACAATATCCTTCTTTACTAAGACGTCCGATCTTAATTGATGAAAAAAGAATATTGATCGGTTTTAATGAAGATGAAATTCGTTCGTTTGTTCCAAGAGAAATTCGTTCAGTTGCAAGAAGAATGATTTATATGCAAAACAGTATCTTCAGTTAAATTTAAAAAAGGAGGAATCTTGTGAAGGTATACGGGTCGGCGCATTGTGTGACGTGTCTAAAAGCAAAGCAGTGGTTAGAAGAACATCATCTCTCTTATCAGTTTATTGATTTAGATCAGAGAGAGCTAACCGTTAAGGAAGCAAAAGAATTGTGTGGGTTTGAGAATGTTCACGCGGAACGACTGTTCGCCACTTGGTCACAAGGTTTCAAAAATCTGGAAATTGATTTATCTACTATTAATGAACAACAATTGATTGTTTTGTGTAGAACACATGGAGAACTAATCAGACGTCCGCTGATTATTTTTGATAATGTTTTATTTGTTGGGTTTAATGAGGAATTAATGGAGAAATTAATTGCAAGCCAATAAATACAGGATGACCTCAGTGGCAAAAAAACGAAATAGTCGGTTAGAGGAGATGGATGGCTATTCATTTCCTTTTTTTGTGAGTGATCTTTTCTAAAAGAAACTTGTCTCGGTCTCTTTTATTATCTCTAAAAACGAATAAACGGTGTTCAAAGAGCTGACCTTCGGCGATAAGTCAAAAAATCTCAAAACATGAGGAGCTGTTTCGAGATTTTCATCCTTAACGCTTAGGTCAAGACACTCTTTTCACAACCTCTTGCTAAACGGCGTTCAAGAAGCAACTCCTCAACAATAAGCGAGGATTTTCTAAAATATGAGGAGCTATTTTAAAAAATCCTCGCTTATTCGCTCGGAGCTAAACGCTTCTTTCACAGCCTCTTGCTAAACGGTGTTCAAACATCAGCTCCTTGAAATAAGCCTGAATTTTTCAAAACATGAGAAGCTGTTTCAAAAAATTCTTTCTTATTGTCATCAGAGCTACCCGATGTTTTCACGACCTCTGATTCACGGTGTTCAAAGAGCTGACCTTCGGCGATAAGTCAAAAAATCTCAAAACATGAGGAACTGTTTCGAGATTTTCATCCTTAATGCTTAGGTCAAGACACTCTTTTCACAACCTCATTGATCAACGGGAAAACGATGAACGTTCATCAATGGGGCAACCGTGTGGAGTAACCAAAGATGTCATAAATGGACAACAGCTGAAAGAAGTCTTACAGTTCGATTATCTGGATAGCCAGAATCAGTAGAATGACTATGGCTTATTTAATATAGAAAAGCTGAAACTTGAAGTATAACCTATACCAAAGGTTTAAATACTTATTGACATGTGTAAAATTACATGATATATTCTTTTTTGTTGTTTTTAGTTACTCGTTTTAAAAAAATGAAGTAATAAAAAAGATTCAAAAAGTTCTTGACGTGTGAGTTATCACATGATAAGATAACTGAGTCGTTAAAAACCGACAGCTTATGAAGCTTGATTTCATCGAAAAAAACTTCAAAAAAGTTATTGACAAATAACAAACGATGAGTTATGATAAATGAGTTGCTGAAACACTTCTGAAAAACGAAGTCAAAAAAACTTTTAAAAAATAGTTGACAAACAAACGTCGATCTGTTATGATATAAAAGTTACTACGGCAATATCGAATGATTAATCGCTAGCTCGTTAAGAAGTTTCAACTTTAAATCAAGTAGCATTAATCAAGTAGACCTTTGAAAACTGAACAAAGCAAAGACAAACCAAATGTGTAGGGCGTCTTGATTGATTCAAGACAACAAACATTTTTAACAAGCAAGCAATATGCTAGCAAACAATTGAGCTTAACAATCGCAAGATTGTTCGAACTTTTTATGAGAGTTTGATCCTGGCTCAGGACGAACGCTGGCGGCGTGCCTAATACATGCAAGTCGAACGCTTCTTTTTCCACCGGAGCTTGCTCCACCGGAAAAAGAGGAGTGGCGAACGGGTGAGTAACACGTGGGTAACCTGCCCATCAGAAGGGGATAACACTTGGAAACAGGTGCTAATACCGTATAACAATCGAAACCGCATGGTTTTGATTTGAAAGGCGCTTTCGGGTGTCGCTGATGGATGGACCCGCGGTGCATTAGCTAGTTGGTGAGGTAACGGCTCACCAAGGCGACGATGCATAGCCGACCTGAGAGGGTGATCGGCCACATTGGGACTGAGACACGGCCCAAACTCCTACGGGAGGCAGCAGTAGGGAATCTTCGGCAATGGACGAAAGTCTGACCGAGCAACGCCGCGTGAGTGAAGAAGGTTTTCGGATCGTAAAACTCTGTTGTTAGAGAAGAACAAGGATGAGAGTAACTGTTCATCCCTTGACGGTATCTAACCAGAAAGCCACGGCTAACTACGTGCCAGCAGCCGCGGTAATACGTAGGTGGCAAGCGTTGTCCGGATTTATTGGGCGTAAAGCGAGCGCAGGCGGTTTCTTAAGTCTGATGTGAAAGCCCCCGGCTCAACCGGGGAGGGTCATTGGAAACTGGGAGACTTGAGTGCAGAAGAGGAGAGTGGAATTCCATGTGTAGCGGTGAAATGCGTAGATATATGGAGGAACACCAGTGGCGAAGGCGGCTCTCTGGTCTGTAACTGACGCTGAGGCTCGAAAGCGTGGGGAGCAAACAGGATTAGATACCCTGGTAGTCCACGCCGTAAACGATGAGTGCTAAGTGTTGGAGGGTTTCCGCCCTTCAGTGCTGCAGCTAACGCATTAAGCACTCCGCCTGGGGAGTACGACCGCAAGGTTGAAACTCAAAGGAATTGACGGGGGCCCGCACAAGCGGTGGAGCATGTGGTTTAATTCGAAGCAACGCGAAGAACCTTACCAGGTCTTGACATCCTTTGACCACTCTAGAGATAGAGCTTCCCCTTCGGGGGCAAAGTGACAGGTGGTGCATGGTTGTCGTCAGCTCGTGTCGTGAGATGTTGGGTTAAGTCCCGCAACGAGCGCAACCCTTATTGTTAGTTGCCATCATTTAGTTGGGCACTCTAGCAAGACTGCCGGTGACAAACCGGAGGAAGGTGGGGATGACGTCAAATCATCATGCCCCTTATGACCTGGGCTACACACGTGCTACAATGGGAAGTACAACGAGTCGCAAAGTCGCGAGGCTAAGCTAATCTCTTAAAGCTTCTCTCAGTTCGGATTGTAGGCTGCAACTCGCCTACATGAAGCCGGAATCGCTAGTAATCGCGGATCAGCACGCCGCGGTGAATACGTTCCCGGGCCTTGTACACACCGCCCGTCACACCACGAGAGTTTGTAACACCCGAAGTCGGTGAGGTAACCTTTTGGAGCCAGCCGCCTAAGGTGGGATAGATGATTGGGGTGAAGTCGTAACAAGGTAGCCGTATCGGAAGGTGCGGCTGGATCACCTCCTTTCTAAGGAATATTACGGAGACTACACTGTTTGTTTTTCACTTTGTTCAGTTTTGAGAGGTTTACTCTCAAAGAGATATTTTTGTTCATTGAAAACTGGATATTTGAAGTAAATTAGTAATACAAACCGAGAACACCGCGTTGAATGAGTTTTTTAATAAGTTCAATTGCTTATTTTCTTGATTGGACTTCTATCGCTAGAAGAAAGATCAAAACCCAACCGCAAGGTTGATAAGGTTAAGTGAATAAGGGCGCACGGTGGATGCCTTGGCACTAGGAGCCGATGAAGGACGGGACTAACACCGATATGCTTTGGGGAGCTGTACGTAAGCTATGATCCAGAGATTTCCGAATGGGGGAACCCAGCATCTTTTATAGGATGTTACGTTTGCGTGAATACATAGCGCATTCGAGGTAGACGCAGAGAACTGAAACATCTAAGTACCTGCAGGAAGAGAAAGAAAATTCGATTCCCTGAGTAGCGGCGAGCGAAACGGGAAAAGCCCAAACCAATGAGCTTGCTCATTGGGGTTGTAGGACTCCGATATGGTAGTTCTTTCAGATAATCGAATGACTTGGAAAAGTCAGTCAAAGAGGGTAAAAACCCCGTAGATGAAATTTGGAAGGCACCTAGGAGGATCCTGAGTACGGCGGAACACGAGGAATTCCGTCGGAATCCGGGAGGACCATCTCCCAAGGCTAAATACTCCCTAGTGACCGATAGTGAACCAGTACCGTGAGGGAAAGGTGA
>NZ_JBIOLU010000001.1:345000-987500 GCF_051711025.1 Enterococcus sp. DIV1421a
ATAGCGAGAAGGATACACCTGTAACCATGCCGAACACAGAAGTTAAGCTTCTTAGCGCCGATTGTAGTGAGGGGTTGCCCCTTGTGAGAGTAGGACGTCGCCACGCAAATGGTAAAAAGCAGATGAATTTAATTCATCTGCTTTTTTGTTATTCAATATTATAAAACAGCTTCAATCGCACTGGTCATCTTCATAGGTGTCGTTTGTGGAGCAAAACGTTCAACGACATTCCCCTCTTTATCAATCAAAAATTTTGTAAAATTCCATTTGATAGCATTTGATAATGTGCCGGGGGCTTGTTTTTTTAGATAGTCGAAAAGAGGGTCTGCTTTTGGACCGTTGATATCAATGATTTGATGCATTGGAAAAGTAACGCCATAGGTATTTCGACAGGCTTGAGCGGCATCGCTGGCAGAAGCAACTTCTTGTTTGAATTGGTTAGAAGGAAACCCTAATATAATTAATCCTTGAGATTGATAACGCTCATAAAGTTCTTCTAATTGCTCGAATTGCGGAGCTAACCCACATTTCGTTGCGGTATTCACGATGATCATCGGTTGATTCTTGTACTTATCTAATGAATAAGAGGTTCCATCTTCTAAAGTAACCGTAAAATTATAAATACTCATCATCTTTCCTCCTCAGGATAGTTTAAAAGCTCCAAACATCAAACAAAATCATTTGTTTTCGTTTAGAGCTTAGCTAAAAATTATCTTCTACTGATAAATATGGTTATTTTGTAACTATTTGTCAAAAGTTTCGCTTATCGCTTATAAGGAAACGATTTGTTATAGAACATTGAAATGACATATCTGAGAATATATGGATTTCTCAATAGCTGTGTCAATTATGCTTCTACTTGAGACCATTCATCACGTTTTTCTAAGAATTCACGAGCGAGTGCTTGCGCACCTTCCAATGTATGGCTAGCTGCCCAGCCACATTGCGTCTCGTTGCTTGCAGGGACTTCCGTCGCTTCAAGTACATCTTTCATTGTTTGTTCTAAAACATCTAAAATATCTTCGTAACTTTCATGGTTCAAAACAGTTAAGTAAAAACCTGTTTGGCAACCCATTGGTGACCAGTCAACAATATAATCAGCATGGTTACGGATCAATTCTGCAGTTAAATGCTCTAAAGAATGTAAACTTGGCATATCCATATGCTCTTTATTCGGTTGTTTGAAGCGAACATCATATTTGATAATGACATCGCCGTGTTCCCCAGTTTTTTTATCAGCTACTCTGATATAAGGTGCTTTTACTTTTGTGTGATCAAGATTAAAACTTTCTACGTTCATTTTCATGACTTAAGGCTCCTAACTATTGGTAATCATTTTTGTTTATCGGAATCAAGTACACATCTACTAGAAGAAACTTCGATAAACACAGTGCTTCCAATTAGATTCTAACACTTATTGCTTTGTAGGTGTAGCAATCTGAAATGAAATTTATCTTTTCTTTCATTCGCTAATTTTCTTTTAATTGCTGAAATGCTTGAGTTAAATCTTCAATAAGATCATCCTCATACTCAATTCCCACGGATAAGCGGATCAATCCATCTTTGATACCTGCTTTTTCCCTTTTTTCTTTAGGAACGGAAGCATGAGTCATCACTGCGGGAAGTTCGACTAAACTTTCCACACCACCTAAGCTTTCTGCCAAAATAAACAATCGGAGAGATTCAACGAAAGGAATCGCAGCCTGTTCATTTTTTAGTGTAAAAGAAACCATGCCACTATAACCACTCATTTGTGCTTGCGCAATTTCATGATTTTTATGAGTGACCAAACCAGGATAAAAGACTTGTTCAACTTCAGGACGTCCTTTTAAAAAGTGTGCGACCGCAAAAGCATTTTTTTGATGTTCTGCCATTCGTACACTTAATGTTTTGATTCCTCTTTGAAGTAGCCAGCTGTCTTGTGGCCCTAATACACCGCCAATGGCATTTTGATAATAGCCGATAGCATCCGCTAAGGTTTCATTATTTGTAGTAACCAAACCTGCGACGAGATCACTGTGTCCTCCGAGATATTTTGTCCCGCTGTGTAAGACGATATCTGCCCCTAAGTCAAGTGGTCTCTGGAAATAAGGAGTGGCAAAAGTATTATCAACGATTGTTATCAGTTGGTGTTTTTTTGCTAGTTGACTATTTTTTTGGAGATCAGTGATTTTTAATAACGGGTTACTTGGTGTTTCTAAATAAAGTGCTTTTGTATTGGGTTGAATGGCTTGCTCTACTTGTGCCAAATCACTCGTATTGACAATTGTATATTCCAGACCACTTTTGGTTAGGACTTGATCAAAGAGTCGAAAAGTACCACCATAAACATCATCGCCTAATAAAATGTGGTCTCCTGATTGAAAAAGAGAGAAGACTGCATGAATACCGGCTAAACCAGAGGCAAAAGCAAATCCTTTGATTCCACCTTCCAACTCAGCAATCAATTCTTCAAGGGCAAAACGTGTGGGATTCCCAGAACGAGAATATTCATATTGCTTGGGATTTCCCACGCTATTTTGTCGATAAGTGGATGTTTGATAGATCGGAACACTAACTGCTCCAGTAGTAGGGTCTTCACTGATTCCGCCATGTATTAGTTTTGTTTGAATATGCATTATTTGTTCCTCCTAATTTTTTATATCTGTATTTCGGTCAAAACGACTATTTGTTTTATGAATAGATTCCTTTTGATAAATAACGGTCTGCTCCATCTGGGAAAATAGTTACCACTGAACTTCCTAAAGGTAATCGCTGGACTTCATGTAAGGCTGCCGCAAAAGCAGCGCCGCTAGAACTACCAACTAATAGACCTTGTTGCTTGGCTAGTTGCTTTGTGTAAGCAAAGCCTTCTTGATCAGAAATCGTTTCAAAACCATCTATGGTGATTCCAGAAAGAAATGGTGGGGTAAATTCAACGCCAATTCCCTCGATCTTGTGACTATGAGCAGTACCACCATTCAAAATTGAGCCTTCTGGTTCGACACCAATTAAACGAATGTCTGCATTTTGTTCCTTTAAATATTTAGCGGTGCCCGCAAACGTACCGCCACTACCAATCCCCGCTACAAAGCTAGTGATTGGTTCTGTAAGTTCTTGACTAATTTCCGGTCCGATCGTCTGATAATAGGCCATGGGATTCGCCCAATTCTCAAATTGCATTGGTAGAAAGCTGTGAGGAATGGTTTTCGCTAATTCTTTACTTTTTTCAATCGCACCAACGATGCCCAGTTCACTTGGTGTGTGGATGATTGTTGCGCCTAATGCTTTCATCACTTGTTGTTTTTCCATACTGAATTTTTCAGGAACAACAAAGATTGTTTTGATAGAATAACTTAAAGCAGTTAATGCTAAACCAATTCCAGTATTACCAGCAGTAGGTTCAATAATTGTTGTCTCTTTTGTGATCTGTCCGGTTTGAATCCCTTGTTGGATCAGATAATGACCGAGTCGATCTTTGATACTTCCGCCGGGGTTCAGATACTCTAATTTTGCATAAATAGCTGAATGTTGGGGCATAGGATAATCTTTAGCAGTAAATTTAAAAAACGGGGTGGAACCAATTGCTTCGGTGATTGTTGTAATGATCATAATTCCCTCCTAAAAAAATAGAATATAAAAAGGAGCTGACTATTAAATCAGCTCCTTGAAAAAATCATGAAATAAGTATTGGAAAACGGAAGAAGGCAATACCAATTTATGAAGGGCTATTAATAGACATGACAAATCGTATGCTGCTTTTATGCACCATACAACAACAAATATTCATTTGTTTTGATTTGCTGTTTGTCATGTGAAGTCCCTCCAAAAATGAATTTCATTAAAAATAGCATGATTAAACGAGAAAGTCAAAGAGTAAAACTTAAAAATAGATAATTCCCTAGTTTTCTAAGCGGTTGTCTGATACAATAAAGTTGATTATGATTAAGTTAAGAAGGAGCAAAAATAATGATCTCAGCAAGTGATTTAAGAGCCGGTATGACATTTGTTCAAGACGGTAAATTAATTAAAGTTTTAGACGCAAGCCACCACAAACCTGGTAAAGGAAACACTGTGATGCGTATGAAACTAAAAGATGTTCGTTCAGGAGCAACATATGACACAACTTTCCGACCAGAAGAAAAGTTTGAAAAAGCACATATTGATACGAAACCAGTACAATATTTATATACAATGGACGACACAGCATTCTTTATGGATCTTGAAACATATGAACAATATGAAATTCCAGTAGAGACTGTAGAAGAAGAAATGAAATATATTTTAGAAAACATGGAAGTAAAAATTCAATTCTTCGGCAGCGAAGTGATTGGTGTTCAACTTCCAACAACTGTTGTTTTGCGTGTAGTTGAAACACAACCTTCAATTAAAGGAGCAACCGTGACTGGTTCTGGTAAACCAGCTACAATGGAAACAGGTTTAGTCGTTAACGTTCCAGACTTCATCGAAACAGATGAACTACTTGAAATCAATACAACAGAAGGCACATACGTAAAACGTGCATCAAAATAACAATAAAGGCTTTTGTTCAAGATCCAGTAGGATACTTGAGCAAAAGCCTTTATTTATAGCTGTTTTTTTAATTTTTCATGGTGGGCATGTGAAAGTCGTTGATACAATGCCGTTTCAAAATCATTGTAACGACAAAAATCAATAACCGCATATTTTGCTGGGTCTAGCTCTGGAGGAATAAGCAAGGGTGAACCAATAATATAAAAATCATACTGTTTCGTGAGTGGCAGATGGGCTTTTTCAATCTCGATAAAAGGAATCTTTTCACCTAGATTAAATATCTCATAAGTGATCAAGTATTCTGAAACGTTGATAAAGCCAACTTTCAATTTATAGTCTTCTTCCAGCTTGGTATAATACGGATAAAGTAAACAAGCTTGGATGAAAGCTAATTCACTACTACAATTTTTTAACCAAAGGAAGTTTTTACGATTCGCAATCTTTTTCCAATAACTTTCGATTTTAGTAGCTAAAATTTGGATCATAGGATATTTCTTTTGGATATACGTAGAAATAAAAAAGGTTGTTAAAGGGATTTTTTGTTTGAATACAGTAAAATTCAACAATGAAAGGTAGATATTCGCATGAAGGGAAGGCTCTTCATGAAAGTTGAAATTACTAATATATTTTTGACAATGCGTTTCAAACTCTTCCAAGACTTTTTTTAAATGGTTGTTCGCCTGCAGATAAGAATGTTCCACGATTGGTAATTGGACATCTGATTTGGAATTTAGAAAAGGCCAATAATAGAACAAATAAAAAAGGGAATTGATTTCTAAAATATCGAGCTTCAAATTAGAAAGTTGAAAGAAATCATAAAAAAATTCAAGATCTGTTCCACTAGGGATAAAAGAAGTGGGAGTTAATTCATAAATATCAGTGAAATGACCCTCTTTAATTCGTAAAAGATTGATTTTACAATGGAGCATAGCTTGCTTCTTGCCGATTGCATATTTATCTTTCAGATGTTCCGCTTCGTATAATTCAAATAGTGCTTTTAAATCATCGCTAAAATAGAGATCATCTAGACTTTCACCTAATGAAACAAACCAAAAAAAGTTAAAAAACATAATCCGGATCAGCATTTCCGAACCTGTTAGTGTTAAGTTCGTTAAGTTCAAAGTGATATGATAGTCTTTAAAATACTGCGCTAATTTTTTGGTTTGGCGAAAACAAGTGGAACGGCTAATATAGTTGCGTTGACAAAAAGAAGCAAGATCTTCATCTTGCTTCTTGATGATACTAAGCAATAACTGATAAGGGATACTTTGTGTGGTTAAAAAATTTTGATATTGATTGTAATGGATCATTCTTTCACGAATGATCAACTTATTTTTAGCCGTTAATAATTGTTTATTACTTATCTTTTCCAAGTCTTCTTGAATAGAAACAAGGATTTTTTTTAGTTTAACCATACTGATTGTTGTTTCTAAGTTTTCTCTTAGGTTATCGATCAAGTGCTCTCCTGGAGATAACGTCAATAGTTGACCATAAACAGCTAATTTTCCTCGCGAATGATCATCTAACAATAATTGCTCGATCAATAAATCACCATCTTTTCTAATTTAGTATTATTATTATTATTAACTTATCTTTATCATCTTGTAAATATGTATCTCAGATTTTTATATTTTTTCAATAATTGTAGAAATGAAAATAAAGTCAGTGTTTCAAATCCAAGTCTATTCGATCAGTTATTTTGAAAATATAAACTACATCATTATATAAAAATAACAGAACGTTTATAGATATATTTATTATTTACATATCTTCTATAGATTTAATATAACTAAAAAATCCACTTAAAAATTGAATGAGAATAAAAAGAGAAAAAATAGAGGTTTTTTCTCTTTTTTTATATTATCTAACTGAATTTTAAATAATTTTTAAGGAGGATATCTATGAGAAAGAAACAATTATTCTTTTTGTTAGGGTCTTTAGGAATCATTGTTGTACTCAATTTTTTCTTTCAGAATAGGAAACTTGTCGAAGCAAGTAATGAGGCTACTATGGAAATAATGGCTAATGAATATGGCCAAGTCCAAGCTCATCAATCTGCGGAACAATTGACCGTCGAATTAGGGCTTTCTGAGAATGACCAAGGACATAGATACTTGGTACGGGTTATTGATTCAGAAACAAAAGAAATGCTTCTACCAATTCCAACAACTGAATATACGGAATATCTTAATGACACTAGTGGGAAATGGCTCACAACTAGCCAATTTTTCAAGCAAGAGTATCACGAGAAGTGGATTTTTGCAGGCATCAAGCAGAATCAGTCAGTTGACGTAGAAGTTTTAGTGGAACAACAAACGGCAGATAATGAGCAAGGAAAAGCACTCACGCCGATTGTGAAGGAATCATTTAAGTTTCTGGAAAATAATACCTTAGAGCAACAAATTAATAAGGAAACTTCGCTGGAAACAACGGAGCAATCGACTAAATCTAACGAAGCAGATACAAAGGAATCAACAGAAAGAGGAAATGAAGAACAGCAAGCAAAGGAACAAGATCTTGAAGAAGAGACAAAAGAAGAGGTTGTACGTCCGTTTGAATTTCCCGCTTTCTTTTCTGCTGGAAATAATAAACAAATTGTCACACCTATCGTACCAAATTATACCAACGATTCTACTGGGGTCTACCCACAAGCAGCGTGGCAGCCGACAGGAAACGAAACGGTTCTCAATCATCAAGGAAATCAAAATGGTCAGTGGGATGGTGTGACGTCATGGAATGGCGACCCATCTAATCGGTCAAATTCTTATATTGAATACGGGGGAACAGGAGAAGAATCCTCTTATGCTATTCGTAAATATGCACGAGAAACGACTACACCAGGATTATACGATGTTTTTTTTAATGTACGTGGGAACGTTCAAAAAGAGTTTTCACCTGTAGACGTTGTATTAGTAGTCGATTGGTCAGGCAGTATGAATGAAGACAATCGTTTAGCCGAAGTGAAACGAGGGGTCAATAGTTTTGTAGATACCCTTGACCATAGTGGTATAGCTGAAAAAATCAATCTTGGCTATATTGGGTATTCTAGTGTGGGTTATAACAACGGTTCAATCCCACTAAGTTCATTCAATTCTGTAAAAAATCAGATTAAAGCGATCACTCCTTCAACGACACAAGGGGGAACCTTTACTCAAAAAGCGTTGAGAGAAGCTGGTGAGATGTTGGCTGAACAAAATAATCATGAAAAAGTGATTGTTTTATTAACGGATGGTGTGCCAACCTACTCCTATCACGTGAACAAAGTGTTTACAGAACAAGATGGTAGTTATTATGGAACTGAATTTAGCGATGTACGAGAAGGAGCCGGAAATACTTCTCTTTTAAGTAGATATTACAATGTTCCAGATCAAAACAATCGAGAGAAGCAAATTCGGAGCACGTTTACAGCAACGATCGGCGAAGCATTAGCGTTGAAAGAACGAGGAATCAAGATCCATGGCTTAGGAATCCAATTGCAATCAGATATTCCAGCTGGCTTATCAAAAGCTGATGTGGAAACAAATATGAAGAAAATGGTATCAACGGATGAATCTGGTCAATTCTATTACGAATCGGCTGATCGTGCCACAGATATTTCTGATTATTTAGCGAAAAAAGCGGTCCATATTGCTGGAACCATCAGTAATGGAAAAGTGATTGATCCGATTGCTCAACCCTTTGTTTACGAAGAAAATACCCTCACGATCAAAGATGTAGGGAAAAATGCTGTCGCAGTAATGCCTACGATTGGTATTTCTGGTTCAACGATCCAAAGCAATCAACTATATTTAGGGAAAGATCAGGAAATCCAAATCCATTATCAGGTACGAATCCAAACTGAAAGTAAAACGTTTAAACCCGATGTATGGTACCAAATGAATGAAAAAACAACCTTGCAACCGACGGCGGATGCTTCAACAATTGTTGAATTTGGCGTTCCTTCCGCAAAAGCACCAGGCGTAACATTGTCTTTCACAAAAGAATGGGAAGAATATGATCATGATACTAGCCTACGACCAGATCACATCACTTATGAAATAAAACGAACGCCAACAACAGATAAAAATAGTTGGCAAACGGGATTTATCCAGTTAAATAAACCAACTAATGATACTGAGGGAACTTGGAGACGTGAAAACATCAAGTTACTCTCAGCAAGTAATGGCACTGACTATCAAGAAAACATGATGTTGCCAAAATTTAATAACCAAGGACAAGCGTTTAACTATCAAGCAAGTAACGAAATGACCGTTGAAGGCTATGAGGCTGCTAAAGTCAACGATACGACTTGGAAAAATACTAAAAAGTTTACACCATTTGATTTGAACATCACCAAACATTCTTCATCTGGAGCAAAAAATCTTGTAGGAGCAGTTTTCGAATTAACTGGTCAATCTAAAACGATCCGCTTGATCGATAACAAAGATGGCAGTTATCACTTGCCTGCTGATGTTCGACTAATGAAAGGGGAAACCTATACGCTTACAGAGGTACAGGCACCAGACGGACATGAACTTGCTCAAAAAAACACCTGGAAGATTGCGGTATCAGCCGAAGGAAAGGTAACGATCGACGGACAATCCGCAAAAATCGAGGAACAGGCGATTCTTCTAACGATCGAAAATCCTTTCAAAAAAATTCCTTTGGCGATTCACAAATATACGCTTCATGGGTCAGAAAAAGTCCACTTAGCAGGTGCTACTTTTGAATTACAGAAAAAAGATGCTGCTGATAGTTATCGAACAGTAGCGACAAAAGTATCGGAACTAACGGGACTGGCTCAATTTACAGTAGAGGAACCAGGAGAATATCGAATGGTAGAGACGAAGGGACCCGTTGGCTATGATACGATTGTTGGGAATTATGAATGGACGATTGATCAATATGGCACGATCCACTATGAACATGAAAATGTTGAGGTAGATCCGCAGTGGACATTACAGCATCAAAACCATCTCAAACCTTTTAATCTTACGGTCTATAAAAAACAAGATAACGGGCAATCATTAAAAGGGGCTAGCTTTAAACTAGAGGGGGAAGGGTCAAGTGTCGAACTACCTCAAGCAGGTGAATCAACGGATACATTTACATTTGAAAACCTTCAACCTGGTTCTTACACGTTAACGGAAACCAAAACACCAGATGGGTATCAAGGATTGAAAAAGCCAGTCTTGATCGTGGTGAAGGAAGATGGAACAGTGACCGTGGATGGGTCCAAACAAGAAAGTGGATTAGTAGCTGGAGACGAAAATAATCAAATTACGTTAACGATTACCAATCAAGTCAAAGTTCCTTTACCTGAGACTGGCGGAATGGGTCGTATCTGGTTCTATTTAGCTGGTTTCCTTGCGATAAGCAGCACATGTTTCGTTGCCTTTTTCAAAAAACAAAGAAAGGGCGTGGCGTAATGAAAAAAAGAATCTGGTATATCTTGTTCCTCATTCCGCTGTTGTTGACGATTGGATCGCAAAGAAGTGCGGCTCAACATATTCCGAATCAATCTTCGAATGAGCAGGTACAGATTATCTTGCATAAACTTCTGTTTACGGAAGGGAATTTACCTGATCCACAAAAAAATACGGGTGAAGAGCAAGTATTCTTCCAAGAAGCTCAGGGGATAAATGAGGTGAGTTTTTCGGTTTATGATGTCACAGCTTCTTTCTATCAATTGAGAGAACAAGGGATCGATGTCACAACAGCGCAACAACAATTAGCAAAAAAGGGACAAGAGATCGGAACGTTTGTAACAGAACAAATCACCAAAACCGTTGGTAACGAAGCTGGTATCGCTCAATTTCAATTACCAAAGCAAGATGCACAAGGAAGAGATCAAGTGTATCTTTTTCAAGAAACGAAGACGCCAGTAAACGTCAAAGAAAAATCAGCCAATTTAGTTGTGGTACTCCCAATTAATAATGAGCAAGGTCAAGAATTGAAGACGATTCATTTATATCCTAAGAACGAAGAAACGACTCCACTTTCTTTTTTGGAAAAAAAGATCCAAGGAGATTCCAGTGTTTCGTTTGGTGAAATCGTCACTTATACAGTAGATACCATTGTTTCTGACTGTCAAAGCTATCAACTCATTGATGAAGCTGATGATCATTTGCTCTTCTTACCTGATACATGGAAACTCAAAATTGGCGGACAAGAAATACATTCCGGGTATAAGATGGTTTCTCATCAAAATGGCTTTGAATTGACATTGGCTAAAGAGACACTCCAAAAAATGGTTGGACAACCACTTTCGATTACCTATCAGATGCAAGTATCAGCGACAGCAATTCCAGACGAGGAATTGAAGAATAACGTCACGGTCACTACAGAACGTGAGTACCTCCAACGATCAACTGCCATCCGTACGGGAGGAAAGCATTTTTTGAAAATTGATAGTCGAAATCAAAGTCCTCTACAAGGCGCTGTATTTCTAGTAAGAAATCAAAGAGGTAAATACCTTCATCAAACGAAGGAAGGCGTTACTTGGCGAATGAGTAGTGAAGGAGCGTATCGACTAACTTCCGACCAATCAGGGAATTTTTCAGTTCGAGGGTTGACCGACGGGAATTATTACCTTGAAGAGATCCAGTCACCGAAAGGTTATATCAAAAGTGAAGAGCTAATTCCTTTTGTAGTTGAAAAAAATTCGTTTCAGCAAAACGGACAACAGTCGGATCCTTTGAAGGTAAAGAATCGTAAAGCAGATTTCGGTTTGCTGCCTAAAACAAATGAAAAAAATAGCCAGTTTTATGTCATCGTTGGGCTAATACTAGTTAGTATCAGTCTGTGGAAATGGAGAAAGAAAGGTGAAAATAAATGAAAAAAGAGTGGAAAGCAATCGACATTTGTTGGGGAATATTATTCGTGTTATCAGCTGTTTTAGGTAGCTGGGTAGGGCAATCGCCTGTCTTTGCAGCTACCGATCAAGAAGTTGCACAAGTGATCTTGCATAAGAAAAAAGCACTTTCTTTACCCAATGTTATTCAAAACAGTGGGAAAGAGATGACAGAGTTTGACCAATATCAAGGTCTAGGAGATGTATCATTTACTGTTTATAATGTAACGAATCAATTTTATGAACAACGAAATAATGGTAAATCAGTCGAAGAAGCGCAACAAGCAGTTCAAGAACTGACTCCTGGAGAACCAATCACGTCGGGAACGACAGATGCACAAGGAAGCGTAACGCTGGAATTGCCAAAATCTCAAAACGGAAAAGATGCGGTTTATGTCATCAAAGAAGAACCGAAAGCAGGGGTAGTCGCAGCTGGCAATATGGTATTGGCTTTTCCTGTTTATGAAATGATCAAACAACCAGACGGCTCTTATCAGTATGGTACAGAAGAATTAGACACGATTCATTTATATCCTAAAAATCTTGTTTCTAATAATGGGGTATTGCAAGTCAAAAAAGTGGGGACAGCCGAAAATGAACCATTGAATGGCGCAGTCTTTAACATTTCAAAAACCGAAGGAGCAGTAAAAAAATACCTTCATAGTGTGAAAGACGGTCTTTATACTTGGACAACTGATCAAACCGCTGCTAAATCTTTTTTGACTGGGAAAACGTATCATATCGGAACAGCTGACTTCATTGAAGAAAACAGTGAAAAAGGTCAGATGGAAATTTACGGGTTAGAAGTTGGCCACTACCTTTTGGAAGAAGTGAAGGCACCAGATAACGCCGCATTGATTGAGAGTCAAACGAAAACAGCATTTGAAATTACCGAAAATAATCAAACACCTGTCGAAAAAACGATTAAAAATGATACATCAAAAGTTGAAAAAAGTACGCCAAAATTAAATGGCAAAGATGTAGCAATTGGCGAAATGATCCAGTATGAAATCAAGGTCAATCTTCCCGAAGGAATTGCTGATAAAGAAGGTTCAATGAACAAATACACGAAATTCAATTTAATCGATCAACACGATGCAGCATTGACTTTTCATCATGCAGTCAATGGCGCCAATGGCTATGCACTTTACGATGGAGAAACAACAATCGATCCAAGTCATTATACAGTGATTGAGCAAGAAAATGGCTTTACGGTGGCAGTTGATCCAGCGTACATTCCTTCTTTAACGCCTGGAGGAACATTGAAATTTATTTATTATATGTATTTGAATGACCAAGCAAATCCAACTACAGGATACCAAAATGAAGCAAATGTAGAAAACGACTATACGAAAGACCAAACACCACCAACTGTTGAAGTAGTTACAGGTGGTAAGCAGTTTATCAAAGTTGATGGAGCGGTTTCAACAAACCAACCGTTAGCAGGTGCTAGCTTTGTCGTTCGAGACCAAGATTCAAGTGAGGCGAACTATTTGTTGATTGATCCTCAAACGAAAGCCGTTAATTGGACGAAAGAGCAAGGAAAAGCGACTGTTTTTACTACTGAAAAAGATGGGTTGATTACCATCATTGGATTAGCTTATGGAACCTACTATTTAGAAGAAATCAAGGCACCAGAAAATTATGTACAGTTGACTAACCGCCTTTCATTTGTAGTCGATGAACAATCTTATCATTTGTCTGGACAAGTCATTTCACCAGAAAAGGTACCAAACAAGCATAAAGGAACATTACCTTCTACAGGTGGCAAAGGGATTTACCTTTATCTAACAATTGGTACAGTCTTATTAATCATGGGAATTGGTTATTTTGTAAAAGTAAAAAAATCCCATCAATAAAAGGAAAAACGAGTCAAAAAAGGATGACGATCAATGAGTAACAAAAAGCGGCGATATTTGGATAGTTTCATGACCTTGTTATTCATCACAGGAATCGTAATTTTTATGTATCCTTTTGTTAGTGATCGTATCAATGATTACCTGGATCAGCAAATCATTAGAAAATACCAACAACAAGCACAACAACAAAAGACAGAAGAGTTAGAGAAAATCCAACAAGAATATCTAGAAAAAAATCGAGAACTTGCAAAAAGTAATTCTTCCCCAGGCTCTGACCCATTCGCCGAAGAAGAACCGGAGAAGGTAACACAATCAACGATCCAAAAACATACCATTGGTGTGTTATCAATCCCGAAAATCAATGTGCGACTACCGATTTTTGACCAAACGACTTCTTTTTTTCTGGAAAAAGGTGCCTCTTTATTGGCAGGAACCTCTTATCCAGTTGGGGGTGAAAGTACTCATGCCGTTCTTTCTAGTCATCGTGGATTACCCAAAGCCAAACTATTTACGGATTTAGATCAACTAGAGAAAAACGATTTGTTTTTTATCGAAAGTCAGAATGGTAAATTAGCGTATCAAGTGGATCAAATCAAAATTATTGAGCCTACAGATCTTGATGATCTGATGATTGAAAAAGGGCAGGATTTAGTTACATTATTAACATGTACCCCTTATATGGTCAATAGTCACCGGTTGCTGGTACGAGGACACCGTATTCCCTATGAAGATCAAGACATTGAAAAAGAAGTCAAGAAAATCGATAGCCAAAAAAAACGATCTCTTTTGATTCTTGGATTCGTATTGATTGGATTGCTAGTGGTCGGGATAGTGTGTTTCATTTGCTATTTTAAACATTAAGTTTTAATATAGTTTTGAAAACTAGATGTAAAAGTCTTACAAACAGTATATAATAGGTTTATAAGAAGAAGGCATCAATGATTGGAGGAAATACAAAAATGGAAGTAGAATTTAGTCGGAAGTATCAAATAGTGAATGAAGTGTTGAATGCCGTCACCCATGGAATTGCAGCGTTTTTAAGTCTCATTTGTTTTGACTTGCTGATGGAACAAGCTCATTCAACCCTCGATTATGTTGCGTTTATCATTTATGGCAGTTCGCTGTTTTTGCTTTTTTTCAGTTCTACGTTGTTCCATAGCTTGATTTTTACAAAAGCAAAAAAAGTGTTTCAAATATTCGATCATTGTTCGATCTATTTACTGATTGCCGGGACCTATACGCCTTTTTGCCTGTTAATCGTTCAGGGACTTTCTGGTGTACTATTACTTAGTGTAATCTGGGCAACAGCAGTTATCGGGATCATTTACAAGTGTTTGACTTTAGCGAAAGCCAGTCAGGTTTCTAAAGTATCAACGATTATTTATAATGTGATGGGCTGGGGAATCGTGATTGTTTTACCAAAACTTTATCAAAACATCAATTTGACCGGTTTACTTTTATTGGTCGCTGGTGGGTTAGCTTACTCGATCGGCTCAATTTTTTATAGCATGAAAAGTAAGAGATTCACACATGTTATTTGGCACTTATTTGTGATGTTAGGTGCATCATTGATGTTTTTAGCCGTTTACTTTGGGTATGTGGTTTAAATAAAATCAATTTAAGAATGAATTTTCTGATGAACAAAGGAATAGCTCTTTTTTTTACAACGAAGGATTAAAAAAATACGTTTGGTTTCGATGGAATGATCGCAACCAAACGTATTTTTATTTGATGGAGCAGTTGCTTTCACTAGATTGTATGATTGAAATAGTGAGATTTATGAGCATATCCATTGTTTTTTAATCTTTTATTCGCTAGTTTTGTATTTATACAAAAAAATGTATGAATGCACTTTTTTTTATTAAATTTATGAATATAGTAGACAATCACTGAGAATTTGTTTAATATTATTCAAATAAAATTCAAATCTTAATGAGAGAAATTTTAAAAAACATTGCGGAAAAGAGGTAGTCTCGAATGTCAGAATTAATGATCGGTGAAATTCCTGTTAGTCAATTAGTAAAACAATATCAAACACCCCTTTATGTTTACGACGAGAAGCAAATGGTGGAGAACATCAAGGCATTTAAACAAGGATTTCAATCAGATCATTTTAAGACAAAGATTTTATATGCATCAAAAGCATTTCAGACCGTCGCCATGTTAAAACTGATTCAATCACAAGGATTAGGTTTAGATGTAGTTAGTGGTGGCGAGATTTATACAGCTGTGTGTGCTGACTTTCCAATGGAAGAGGTCTATTTTCATGGAAACAATAAAACACCTGCGGAAATCCGTTATGCTATTGAAAATGGACTTGTTCATTTTGTAGCGGATAATCTCATGGAAGTTGAATTGTTAGTCGCACTTAGCCAAGAATATCAAAAAGAACTCCAGGTAATGATCCGGTTGAATGTAGGGATCGAAGCACATACGCATGAATATGTCGTTACCGCTCATATTGATTCAAAATTTGGTCTACTCTATGAAAGTGAAGAGTGTCAAAAAGCGATCCAATTTATTCAGGGTAGTGAATTTTTACAGTTAGAAGGCTTTCATGCACATATTGGTTCGCAGATTTTTGAACTATCGGCATGGATAGCAGAAATCCATAAACTGGTTGGTTATCTTAAAGATTTTGATGAAGTACTTTCGCTAAATCTTGGGGGAGGGTTCGGTATTCGTTATACCGAAAGTGATCAGCCATTACCCATTGAAGAATCTGTTCGAGAATTAGTACGTTTTACGGAAGAAGCTTTAAAAAAACAAGGATTAGTAATCAATGAATTGTTGATCGAACCCGGAAGAAGTATCGTTGGGGAAGCAGGAACGACGCTTTATACGGTAGGATTTATTAAGCAAACGCCGAATAAAAAGTATTATTTTGTCGATGGGGGAATGACCGATAATATCCGTCCAGCACTCTATCAAGCGAGCTATCAATGTGATCTGGCAACCAAATTAAGGGAAAAGAAAACCGAAAAAGTCACGATCGCTGGGAAAATGTGTGAGTCAGGTGATGTGGTTATTCAAGAAGCTCTTTTGCCTATCGCTGAACCCGGAGATATATTAGCGGTATATGCCACAGGCGCTTATGGTTATTCAATGAGTAGCAACTATAACCGAGCCTTGACGCCTGCTGTGGTATTCGTCAACGGTGAAACTGCTCGATTAGTGGTACGTAGGCAAGAATATGAGGATTTATTGCGAGGTGAAGTTCAATGATCCTGCATAAATATAATGGTTGCGGCAATGATTTTATCTTAATGGACTATGAAGAAGGAATCGATTATCACCAATTAGCCAGCAAGTGGTGTGGACAGGATCGATTTGATACAGATGGGTTGATTGTCGTTCGAGAGCAACCTTTAACGATGCTTTATTTCAATAAAGATGGCAGTCAGGCGCCGATGTGTGGGAATGGGATTCGTTGTTTTGCTCGGTATGTATGGGATAAAGCTATGGTAGAAACTTCACCTTTCGACGTACACACATTAGCGGGTGTGATTTCCATTGAAATTTTGACAAAAGAACCTTTTTATTGTACCGCTCAGATGGGACAACCCGATTATTCAACAGAAAAGTTAGCGGTCAATCAAACAGAACCCATCGTGGATCAAATAGTACGTATTGGACAAGTGGATGTCCAGCTAACTAGTTTGTTTATGGGCACGATCCATACTGTTGTTTTTGTAGAGGATGCAAAAGCGCAACAAATGAAAGCGTTAGGGGAACAGATTTGTCACCATCCATTATTCTCAGAAAAAACCAATGTTAATTTTGTCCAACGAGTCAATGAACAGGAACTGATCGTACGCACGTATGAACGTGGCGTTGGTTGGACATTGGCTTGTGGTACTGGCTGTTGTGCGGCTTATGTCGTAGCTAGAGATCATGGGTACTTGGCAAGCGCTAAGGCCATGATTCACTTAGAGCAAGGAGAGTTAATGATTACTGGGGAGACACAAATACAAATGACGGGACCAGCTGTTCATGAATGGTCACAAAAGGAGATGTCGTATGATTAAAGGTTCGATCGTTGCGTTGATTACACCGATGGATGCGCTTGGCGAAATTGACTATCAGGGATTAGAGAAACTAATTGAGTTTCATCTTTCAGAAGGTACAGATGGCCTGTTAGTGTTAGGAACAACTGGGGAATCTTCGACGTTAACGCCAGAAGAAGAAGAGGAGATTCTACGTTTTACAGTAGCAAAAGTAAATAAAAGAATCCCAGTCATCGCAGGCGCAGGAACAAACGATACGAAAAAAACAATTGAAAGAGTCCAACGTTTAGCAGCGATTGGGGCGGATCAATTGTTAGTGATCACGCCTTATTATAATAAGACAAGTGATGCAGGTTTGTTGGCGCATTTTACTGCAATTGCTGACCAATCACCACGACCGATCATTTTATACAATGTACCATCTAGAACTGGAATGACGATCCCAATCCCAGTCCTGGAAAAATTAGCGACACATCCACAAATCAGCGGGATCAAAGAAGCATCAGGTGATCTTGCTTATGTGATGGCAATTGGTCGTCTTTTGACAGACTCGTTTGTCCTTTATAGTGGCAACGATGATGCTATTTTGCCAATATTAAGTGTGGGTGGAAGTGGGGTTATCAGTGTTTGGGCCAATATCCAGCCTAGATTAGTCCATGAATTAGTCGCAACGTTTGAGCAAGGGAATCTTCGACGAGCGCAGCAAATCCAATTAACTGCCTTACCATTGATCCATGCCTTGTTTAGTGAAACAAATCCGATCCCAATAAAAGCCGCAATGGAGATGATGGCTCTTCCTTCAGGTGCGTTACGGCTACCACTTGTTCCTCTGTCTGAGGACAAGCGAGGAGTATTACAGGAATTATTACCTATGAAAGGACGAGAACAGGTATGAAAATTGGTGTAGTCGGACATGGACGAATGGGTAAAAAAATCCAAGAAGTCATTGAATCTTATGAGCATGAAGTCGTTTTTCCAAAGGTCTCCCTTAAAGAAGCGACTACTTTATCTTTTCCGAGTAATATCTCACTCCTTATTGATTTTTCTCACGCAGATAATTTGGAAAAAGTGCTAGATTATGGAGCAGCACACCAACTTCCAGTCGTGATCGGAACGACTGGCTATAGTGAGGAACAATTCCAGGCAATCGAAGCGTTTGGGCAACGTTTCCCCATTTTATACAGTGCGAACTTTTCTTTAGGGATTTTTGTCATGAATCAATTAGTGAAGCAGGCTGCTGAATTATTGAAAACATGGCAAATCGAATTGATTGAAAAACATCATGACCAAAAAAAAGATGCGCCTTCTGGAACGGCTCAATCACTACTCGCTAGTATGCAAGAAGTCCGCAAACTATCTCCTGTTTTCCAATGGAAAGATCAACCTAGAAAAACCGATGAAATCGGAGTACACAGTTTACGTATTGGTTCTGTACCTGGAGAGCACGAAGTTTTATTTGCATCTACGGATGAAGTATTATCAATCAAACATGAGTCGTTTTCCAATCAGATTTTTGCAGAAGGAGCAGTAAGTGCAGCTTTTTGGTTAAGCAATCAACCAGCTGGATACTATCAATTAGCAGATACTTTAGGTGGATAAAGGAGAGAAAGCAAATGGACGCACAAGCAATTATACGTTTGATTCAAACAGCTGATAAAAAAACACCGGTTAAAGTGTATTTAAATGTCACTGAACCAATTAAATTTGAAAAGTGTAAAGTATTTGGTCAGGGGAATAGTCAAATTATTTTCGGTGATTACCAAGAAATCGCACCAATCCTCGCAAAAGAATCCGCTAAAATCATTGAGATCGAAATAGAAGAAACAGCTAGAAATAGTGCCATACCTCTGCTTGATTTAAAAGAAATCAATGCTCGGATCGAGCCAGGAGCAATTATCCGGGATCAAGTAACGATCGGTGATCATGCGGTCATCATGATGGGAGCAATCATCAATATCGGTGCGGAGATTGGGGAAAACTCGATGATCGACATGGGGGCAATCTTAGGCGGAAGAGCGATTGTCGGCAAAAATTGTCACATTGGTGCGGGTGCAGTGTTGGCGGGTGTGATCGAACCGGCTTCCGCTCAACCAGTGGTGGTTGAAGACGGTGTCTTGGTGGGGGCGAATGCTGTCATTGTTGAAGGTGTCCGTATTGGCAAAAATGCAGTCGTGGCGGCTGGAGCAGTTGTTTTAGAAGATGTAGCCGCTGATACCGTAGTGGGTGGAACGCCTGCCCGAGTATTAAAGATCAAAGACGAACAAACGAGGGAAAACACCGCATTGATCGCTGCATTACGGGAATTATAGAGAGGATGAAAAAGATGCGCAAAATAGATACCTGTATCGTTGGAGCAACCGGTTTAGTTGGTCAAACGATGTTGAACGTGTTAGCAGAATATGATTTTCCAGTAGGTCGTTTGAAATTATTAGCATCCAAGCGTTCAGCTGGAAAAATCTGTGTGTTTAAGGGAAAAGAATACACAGTAGAAGAATTAACAAAGACATCATTTGACGGGTATGATTTAGCGCTTTTTTCAGCCGGAGCAGAAATTTCACTTGAATTTGCGCCACTTGCTAGAGAACATGGGTTGGTCGTCATTGATAATTCTTCTGCTTGGCGAGAAGATCCGTCGATTCCGTTGATCGTTCCAG
Source organism: Enterococcus sp. DIV1421a (assembly GCF_051711025.1). Lineage (NCBI taxonomy): Bacteria > Bacillati > Bacillota > Bacilli > Lactobacillales > Enterococcaceae > Enterococcus > Enterococcus sp. DIV1421a. Next base: position 364,865 of record NZ_JBIOLU010000001.1, read on the forward strand.
AAGTCAATCTAGCAGATCATGAAATGAACCGATTGATTGCCAATCCAAACTGTTCCACGATCCAAGCCGTTTTACCGTTAAAGGCATTGCAACAGACATTTGGTGTCAACCGCGTGAACTATTCCACCTATCAAGCGGTCTCTGGTTCGGGACAACAAGGGCTAACTGATCTTCACGCCACTCAAAAAGGGCAGGAACCTTCGCTTTATCCGCATGATATCAGTCAAACAGTCATCCCCGAAATTGATGCATCGTTGGTTGATGGGTATACGAAAGAAGAACACAAAATGATGGCTGAAACAAGGAAGATCCTACATTTGCCTAACTTACCTGTCTCGGCTACTTGTGTACGTGTCCCCATCGAAGTTGGTCATGGTGTTTTAATCGCAGTCCAGTTGGCGCAGCCATTTTCGCTTGCAGCAGTCCGTCAATGTTTGCAACATTTTCCGGGAATAACAGTCGTGGATGATTTGCCCAACCATAGTTATCCGACCAGTATCCTTGCTAAAGGAACAGATGAGGTATACGTCGGCAGACTCCGGCATGATCCTACATTGGAAAATGGGCTGTTGCTGTATACCGTAGCGGATAATATCCGTAAAGGCGCAGCTGCGAATGCTGTACAAATCGCCTCTGCCTTGTTATCACCAATCAGGGAGGGGATCCAATGAAAGTCGCAAAATTTGGTGGCTCATCGATGGCTCATGAAGAACAATTCAAAAAAGTAAAATCCATTATTTTAGCTGTTCCTGAACGAAGTGTGATCGTTGTTTCCGCTTTAGGAAAACGAACAAAAGAAGATGACAAAGTCACGGATCTCTTGTATTTGATTCATGCCTATCTTCATCATGGAGTCGACTGGACACCTTTGTGGGAAAGGATCTGTGAACGATTCATTCAAGTGAGAGATGTCTTGTCGTTGACTTTTCCGATTGAAGATGAATTGTTAGAGATCCAAAAAAAATTACAGCGAGAAAAAGTCTCGCAAGATTTTTTGGTCAGTCGGGGAGAATATCTCACTGCGAAGTTATTAGCTGAATATGTTGGTTATACGTTTATAGATGCGAAAGAACTGATTTTCTTTGATTATACGGGTGAGATCGATGAAGAACGGACGAAACAAGCAATAATAACTATTTATCAAGAAAAAGGCCCACTAGTAGTCCCAGGATTCTATGGTGCTAATCCAGTTGGAAAAGAAAAATTGATGGGGCGAGGTGGGAGCGACATCACTGGCGCAATCTTAGCCAAACTATTGAATGCCGACTGTTATGAGAATTGGACGGATGTTTCCGGGATTATGATGGCTGATCCACGAATCATTGACACGCCAAAAATCATCAAAGAAATTTCATTTAGAGAATTACGAGAGATGGCGTATATGGGGGCAAATGTTCTCCATGAATCAGCTATTTTCCCAGTACAAGAAGCAGGTATCCCGATTCAAATAAAAAATACGAACGATCCAGAGGCGCAAGGCACTAGAATTTCCAGCAAAGAAGTCGAAAAAGAAAATGGCTTAACAGGGATTGCTGGAAAAAAAGATTTTCTTTCGCTAACACTATTTAAACGACATATGTCTGATGAAATCGGGTTTATTTGGAAAGCAATGAGTGTCTTTGCGAATCATGGTATCTCGATCGAACACATTCCTTCGGGGATCGACAATATTGGAGTAGTCGTTTCAGCAGAAGCCATTGCAGATCAATTATTTTTGATTACCAAAGAGTTAAAAGAAAATTTGGGTGTCGAGGAAGTCGAAATTATCGAGAATCTGGCATTGATCTCAGTTGTTGGCGGACCACATAAAGAACTGATTGGACTTTCTGGCAAAGTCTTATCCATCTTAAATCAACTAGAGATTCGGACATCGATCTTATCCCAAGGGGCACAAGAATTAAACTTGATCATTGGGGTAAAAAATGAAGAATATGAAACAGTCGTTAAAGGGCTCTATGAAGGGATGGTGAATGTCGATGTTAGCAAAACATCGCATGGCGTTACATCAAATTCCTGAAATCGGCTTTCATGAATTTAAAACCAAAGCGTATTTGCATGAACAAATCAAGGATCTTGGGGGAGTCCTGCATGAAATCGGCGAGACTGGTTTATTGCTTTATTTTGATCATCAACAAAACGAAACGATTGCTTTTCGGACAGATATTGACGCCTTACCGATCCAAGAAGAAACAAATCTTCCCTTTGCTTCTACTCATGAAGGGATGATGCATGCGTGTGGTCACGATGGACATATGGCAATGTTATTAGGGTTAACGGAATATATCGCAGATCATAAAGAACAGTTAATGTACAACGTTGTTCTGATTTTTCAACCTTCGGAAGAAATATCTGGCGGAGCGGAAAGTGTTATTCAAACAGGTTTGTTAGAGGACTATCAAGTCCAAGCGATTTTCGGGTTTCATTTATGGCCAGGTCTTCCCAAAGGCGAGATCTATTCACGATCGGGCGCCTTTATGGCACAAAGTAGTGAGACAGATATCGTTGTCAAAGGGAGATCTGTCCATATTGCCTCTAGTGAACAAGGGATCGACAGTATCCGAGGAGCCATTGGTTTTATGGATGAAGTATACGAGTTGGAACAATCTTTACCTAAAGAATGGCGACGTTTAATAAAGTTTGGACAGATCACTGGTGGTACGATTCGAAATGTTTTAGCAAATGAAGTGACTATCTCAGGCAGCATCCGTTCTTATGATCAGCAAATCCAAGATTCGATCAAAGCACAACTGGCTGATTTAGCAGAGAAATTTCAAAAAAATTCGCAGGTATCGATCCAATTCCGTTATAATGATGGATATCCAGCGGTCATCAATGATCCTCACTTATATACAGCCTTGAAGCAATCAGAAAAATTACATGAGCTTGAACAACCGGTCTTGCAAGCAGAGGATTTCGGTGTTTATACCCAGAAGTATCCATGTGTTTTTTTCTTTCTCGGTGTCGGTGATACACCAGCACTTCATGATGCACGATTTGATTTTGATATGGCTGTGTTAGAAAAGGGTGTCGCTTGGTATCAAACGATCCTTCATACAAAAGGACTTTTGCTAAAAAAGGATCAGTGACAAAGAAGTGATAAAAAGGAGAAAACCACATGAATTTAACCAATCGTTTTAATCACAGGCTTGCAAAAATAGCAGTGTCACAAATCAGAAGTTTTGACCAACAAATTTCTGCTATCCCCGATGTCATCAAGTTAACCTTAGGAGAGCCTGATTTTCCAACACCCGAACATGTTAAACAGGCGGGGATCACTGCTATTGAAGAAAATTATTCCCATTATACGGGGATGAGGGGACTACCCGAACTTTGTGAAGCTGCTTGTTTATTTCAAAAAGAACGTTATGGGTTGGTATACGATCCTCAAACTGAAGTACTAACGACAGTTGGTGCCACAGAAGCAATCGCTGCTTCTTTACTAGCGATTTTAGAAGAAGGCGACAAAGTATTGATTCCTGCGCCTGCTTATCCTGGCTATCAGCCGATAGTGGATCTTGCTGGAGCGGAATTGATCACGATCGATACGTCAGAAACAGGCTTTATTTGCCAACCAGAACAGTTAGAAGCAGCCTTTGCTACTTATGGCGACTCGATCAAAGCAATTATCTTGAACTATCCAAGCAATCCAACAGGAACACTGTTAACTTCAGAACAAATGGCAAAATTAGCTGAAGTCATCAAACAACGATCGGTCTTCGTGATCAGCGATGAAGTCTATGCAGAGTTGAATTATGTCGGAGACCATGTCTCGCCAGCGTCTTATCTTCCGGAGCAAACAATTGTGATTAGCGGTTTATCCAAATCTCATGCGATGACCGGCTGGCGGATCGGCTTTATTTTTGCTCAAAAATATGTGATTGATGAAATCATCAAAGTCCATCAATATTTAGTCACTTCAGCCACCACAATGGCTCAAAAAGCTGCGGTTGAGGCACTTACTACCGGAATGTATGATGGGGAAAAAATGAAAGAACAGTATGCGAAGAGAAGAGATTATCTTTTAGGTCAATTAAGTGAGTTAGGGTTTGAAGTCATACCACCTGATGGCGCCTTTTACCTGTTTTGTAAACTGCCAAAAGAAGTTACCTTGAATTCTTGGGAGTTTTGCTTACAGTTAGCAGAACAAGGCAGAGTCGCCTGTATCCCTGGTTCAGCTTTTGGACCAGAGGGTGAAGGCTATATTCGGATTTCTTATGCAAGTAGTTTGGCAGAACTTACGGAAGCTTGCCAACGGATTCGCCTTTTTTTAGCTGATATATAATCAAAAAAAATGAAAAGCTACGTTCATTTTATTGAACGAAGTTTTTCATTTTTTGTTTGCTTTGTTGATTGAAAGAGGAACATTTGTCATTTTTCTTTTTTAATGGTGTACATTTTTTAGTTTTATTTGGCATAACGAAAGATTATGATCCAATTTAAGGTGCTTAAAATATATACTGGATAATCTGATCAATTTTAGCCATATCTTGTAAAGGTAAATTTTCGACCTTTTTGAGTTTTCTTTCCTTGAAATCAAGTGATTTTAATTGAGAAATAAGTACTTGTCCCTTTGTATTTAAATCTTTGGGAAGCGAATAGCGTGTCGGTAGATTTTTTATAGTAGAAGTAATTGGATAGATTATTGCAAACATTGTTGTGCAATTAAATTCATAACGAGATACAACCAAGCCTGGTCTTCTCTTTTTGAATTTCTTTGCCTGTGGATGGATCAAAATCGATCCAAACAATATCCCCTTTTTTAGGAATATAATTTCTAGCTTTAGGCACTATAAAATTTCTCCCCCTTTAGGAGTTAAGTCTTTCCATTCATCTTTTTCGTAATACTCAGCTTCTTGTCCAGCACTAAATGGATCTTCGATTTTAGGAACTAATGTGATTGTCCCATCTTCAGAGTAGACAACAATATATTCTTGATTTTCTGAAGGTTTTTTACCATTGTCAGATGGTAGAGTAATTACTACAGAACCACCTTGTAATCTAGATTTTGTAATGAGCACATATACCACCTCTTTACTCTTATAGTACTATACAACATTAAGTAACGAAAATTTTTTCCTATATTTATTTATAAATGTTAAGTGTCCTGAAACGATCTTTTTTGTACAATTATTATTTTTGGTATGTTTTTTTTTCTAATTTCATGGTTGAGGAGGTCTATAGTACCAACTAACTTTATTAGTATGGAAAATGTCTTTTATATAAATTTTACAAGTTAAGTCAAGTGATATAATTGACAAATAATAGCATAACCGTTTTATTTTTCTGTACGGTTATTTCTTATAAAAAATATTGCAATCTAAAAAAAAGTTGATAAACATTTAAGTCAAAAACTTAATAGAGAAAGTCTTGTTTTTTCTGTCCAATATTTGGGCATTTCTTTTGATTTATAAAAAATCGAGTGTTATGTTTGAATTGTTTAGAGTTATTCTAAATAATTGAACAAGGAGGTTTCATCAATGGAGAAAACAAAGGTTATTATTGTCGGCGCATCTCATGGCGGACATCAATCGATTTTAGAATTGCTATCTAGATATGGTGAAAATGTCGATATCACCTTATTTGAAGCAGGGGATTATGTTTCGTTCATGTCATGTGGCATGGAATTATATTTAGAGGACCAAGTGACAGATGTTAATGATGTACGAAATTTCAGACCAGAAAACTTTCCACAACCCAATGTTCACATTTTAAACAATCATGAAGTAAAAGCGATTCATGCAGACCAAAAGACAGTAACGGTGACTAGTATCTTAGATAAGAGTACCAAAGAGTATGAATATGATAAATTGATCTTAAGCTCAGGAGTAAAACCAAATTCATTGCCAGTACCAGGAACAGATTTAGAGAACGTTTATTTGATGCGTGGGTACGATTGGGCTACTAGAATCAAAGATAAATTAACTGATCCAGCAATCAAAAATGTAGCTGTTATCGGTGCAGGCTATATCGGGATCGAAGCCGCTGAAGCTTTTCAAAAAGCAGGGAAAGAAGTGACGTTATTAGACGTGATTGATCGACCATTAGGCACTTATTTAGATCCGGAAATGACGGATATTTTAACCGAACATTTAAAAGAAAAGGGTATCAAAGTCGTGACGGGTGCGAAAATCACTGCTTTCACTGGTGAACAACAAGTCGCTGCGATTCAAACAGCAGATGAAGAAATCGCGACAGATCTTGTGATTCAAGCAGCTGGAGTCAAAGCGAATACGGAATGGCTAAAAGGAGTCGTAGATTTAGATGATCGTGGTTGGATCGTTACCGATGAATATTTGCAAACCAATTTACCTGATGTGTATGCAGTAGGGGATGCAACCCTTGCTTATTCGATACCTGCCCGCTCAAAAATGCCGATTGCACTAGCAACAGTGGCAAGAAGAGAAGCACGATATGTAGTCAAACATCTATTTGAGGATACACCAAGCCAACCATTTGGAGGCGTTGTAGGTTCTTCGGCATTAAGTGTTTTTGATTATCACTTTGCAGCTAGTGGTTTGAATAGTTTTACAGCAGGAAAAGCAGGCGTAGCCATTCGCACAGCTTATTATGAAGATACTATTCGTCCTAAATATGTACCTGAAGAATATGGGAACACGAAAGTTTCAATCCAATTATTCTTTGACCCAATGACACATCAAGTCCTTGGCGGAGCTGTTTTATCTACTTATGATGTGACTGCTCAAGGCAACGTACTAGCGCTAGCGATCCAACAAAAACTGACGATTGAAGATTTAGCAGAAGCTGACTTTTTCTTCCAACCAGGTTTTGATCGCCAATGGAATATGATCAATCTAGCCGCGCAACAAGCATTGGGAGAAGAACCATTTGTAGAATAAAATCAAACAATTAGAGACATTCATTAGACATGTTGTATTTTACGTAAAATATAAATGAACCGCCTGAAACACTTCAATTGTTTCAGGCGGTTTTTGTTATTTTTTTGTGTTAATAACTTTTATTTACTATTTTACAGCTAGAATTAGTAAGATGCACCATTCATGTTTAAACTACTCTTTTTACATCCGTTTTTTTTCGGAAATAATCAGGTGTTTTTCCGGTTTCTTTTTGGAAAAGTTTGAAAATCGAAGGGACACTTTTATAGCCGATTTTTAAGGCAATCGTACTTAAACTATCGTTTGTTTCTAGCATGAGTCGCTTTGCTTCAGATAAGCGTTTTTGATCGATCAACTCTTGGAAACTACTACCGGTTTTATTTTTTAACAAGTTGCTTAAATAGTTTTTGTTATAGCCAAAAGTTTCTCCTAATTGCTGTAAGGTGATTTCTGCATAGTGATCATTGATATAATCTAAGATTTGAATCAGCGGCTCATTACGAATCGTTTTTTTATTCGTGATAATCACTGGTGCTTGGGCGCTTTCTACCATCAGTGAAGAAAATAATAAATTCAGCAAAAGTTGCTTATGCACAGACTCTTTTTGATAAGTGGTCATCATCAGACTTTTAATTAGCTGATACGCTAAGGGACTCATTGATAAGTCTAGTAGGATATAACTAGTATGTTCAGTAGGCGAACGGGTTGCTTGAAAGAAAAAATCTGTGATTAGATTATTGGATTTTGGTAGATTAGGCAATAGAATATTTTGAATAGCTGGAATATCAAGGAGGAAATTGATCAAGATATCCTCTGCTCCTACATAATCGATTTGTTGGATAACCTTACTATCTAACAGAAGTAACTGTCCTTTTTCTAAATGAAAAACGTCACCGTTCAAACGCTGGGTGCACTGCCCATTGAATAAAAAATTCAACTCAATAAAATGATGGGTATGCGCGGGTGTGTAAGAAAATCTTGGATGTTTGTTAATTGCGATTGATCCAAACTCAAAGAACTTACTTTTAGGAATTTCTGGAACGATCGAACGATGATAGTTGAGGTTCATCGTATTAATATTTTTACCTGATTTTTTTTGCAATTTTTCGATTTCCGTTTCTTTGAATAACTCTGCGATCCATTTCTCCATGAACTTCACCTCTTGATGATCATCTTACCTTGCTATTAATGTAACACAACTTCTTAACCAAAAAACCTGTAGATTTGATATAAACATTCTGGATTTTGGAAATTGTTCCCTGAATATGAAAGCGGTTAATATGTAGAGGGAGAAAAAGCATAAGTGTTTAGGAAGGAGAACTTAAATCTTTTAGCTGTTGATTGATAACGGCTGTTTCTGTTTTTTTAAGTGATGGAAAGTACAAAATGGAAATCTCTAACTTTATTTTTGAAGTAGAGTGAGCTATCAAAATGACTAAACAAATGTGTTCATTTGGCTTAACTTTCGCTAGTTTGGGTGAGACGTACGGGGCTGTTTCATTTGTTATTAATCAATGTGTTCAAAAGGCTTAGACTATCAGTTATTGACAATGAGAAAAAAGAATCGTGCATGATTACCATTGCTACGATCCAAAACCAAGGAGTGTGGAAGATGAATAGTGAAAAACAAACAAGATGGTTATGGTACCCAGGAGATTTTGAAATCAGACAAGGATTATTACAAAATTTTTCAAGAGAAGAAAGAGGTTATGACTGGCCTGCTTATTGGAACGTTGATGATTGTCATAAAAATGTGAAATTCAAACGTTACTACGAACTGACAGAACCAACTTCTTTTATTGTTTATGCAACAGGGATTGGCTATGTGGAAGTGAATGGGAAAAAGTATCCACTTAAAGAAACAATCAATTGTCAGCCTGGAAAGAATAAAATCAGGATTTTTGTAGGCAACGCAACTGGATTACCCGCTGTCTTTGTCGAAGGAGAGGTTATTAAGAGTGATTTAGGTTGGCGAGCAAGTAACTTTATTGAAGAACTACCAGCTGGTTGGAGCTCACTTTATTTGGATAAAGCAAACGATCCAAATCATGTCTATTTTGAAAAAAAAGTGGTTACACCTGTTTCAATCAACGAACAGAATGATGGGGTATTGATCGATTATGGTCGTGCGGTTTACGGAACACTGGCAATCAAAAAAATGACACATGGGCAACCGATCATGATTTGCTACGGTGAATCTGCATCAGAAGCATTGGATGTGGAGATGTGCTATTACAAGGAAAAAGCAGCTACTGTTGAAACAATCCCAAGAAAGCGCGCTTTTCGCTATTTGTTTGTTCCAAATGTTGCGAAGGAGGAAATTGAGATCGAGGCGATCCATGAATCCCTTCCTTTAACCAATCATGCTGCTTTTTCTTCAGACAATGTCCTTTTAAATAAGATTTGGGAAGTATCTGTGGAAACATTTACCCTATGTAGCGGGTTGTTCTTTATCGATGGGATCAAGCGAGATCGGTGGATCTGGTCAGGCGATGCTTACCAAAGCTATTTTATCAATCAATACCTCTTTTTCGATGAAGAAATCAATACTCGAACGATGTTAGCGCTTCGTGGGCAAAATGAAATCAAGCAACATATGAATACGATCGTTGACTACTCGATTTTATGGATCATCGCTGTTGAGAATCACTATTTAATGACGGGCGACACGGTTTTCTTGAAACAAATCTATCCTAAGATGAAGACGATGATGGACTATCTCCAAGCACAAACGAATGAACTTGGCTTTATTTATGGGCGAGAAAAAGATTGGTTGTTTATTGATTGGACGGAGATGGATCGAGAAGGAACCTTGGCAGCAGAACAAATTCTATTGCTTAAAGCTTACCAAACGATGATGACTTGTGGAGCTGTTTTGGGTGAAGTAGATGACTATGAACAGAAGTATCAACAACTAAAAGAAAACGTCATGAGCTATTTCTGGGACGAAGAAAAGCAGGCATTTATTGATTCCTATGAATCGAAAAAGCGCCACGTAACTCGTCATGCCAATATTTTTGCCATTTTATTCGATTTAGTGGAACAAGAAAAGAAAGAACAGATTTTAACCCATGTATTGTTAAACCCTGAAATTACCCAGATCACGACACCTTATTTCAAATTTTTCGAGCAAGATGCTCTATGTAAAATGGGTCAAACAGACCAAGTGTATCAAATCATCTGTGATTACTGGGGCGGAATGGTTGAAAGAGGGGCAGTGACATTCTGGGAAGAATATATCCCTGAGGAAACGGGCGAACAAGTGTATGAAATGTATGGGGATCCTTTTGGCAAAAGCTTATGCCATGCTTGGGGAGCAAGCCCAATCTATCTATTAGGCAGATATTTCGCAGGTGTCCGACCACTTTCACCAGGATATCAAACTTTCGTCGTTGAACCTAATCTAGATGCCTTTGAAAGTCTAAACATGCAAATACCAATCAAAAATGGACTTGTCACAATTAATAAAGAACAAGAACAGTTACGCATTTCAACGACACGAGAAGGAGGGATTCTCCGTATCAACCAGCAAGAGGTTCATTTAGAGCCAGGAAAAAATTATGATATCTCCCTTGAAACAACTAAGAGCAAACAACTGATTTGAAAAAGGAGAGGATTGAAATGCAACAAACACGAATCAGTGTAAAGGAAAAAATTGGTTTTGCTTTAACAAATCTCGGAAATATCCCAGTGATGACGTTGTTGAATACGTACCTTTTGATTTTTTATACCGATGTAATTGGCATTAATCCTGCTGTAGTTAGTACGCTTTTTCTGGTCTCCAGACTACTTGATGGTTTCAGTGATCCTTTATTAGGTTTTTTGATCGATCGTTTCCCAGTGACACGCTTTGGCAAATATCGCCCGATTTTGGTGCTGGGAACAGTAATTTGTTGTATCAACTATTTACTTGTTTGGTTTGCACCGTTACTTTTTACTAGTCAAAAAATCGTCGTTATCTATATTTCTTATATTTTATTAGGTATCACTTTTGATTTAATGGATATCCCATTAAATAGTTTGATCCCCGTATTAACCGATCAAGAAGCCGATCGAAACATCTTGTCGTCCATAAAAGGTGTGTCGTATACAGTAGGACCTACTTGTTTGAATATTTTGGCACCGTTGATCCTTTCCGCTTACAATAATGGGCTTTCTGGGTATACCTTGTTGATTGTCGGAACGGTACTAGTCGTCTTGTTCTTCACGATTTTTGGTACATTAGCACTGAAAGAAAGAGGGAATGAAGAGCCCGCTGAATTATCGCAAGAGCGCGGCTATTCTTATAAAGAAGCGCTTGCTATCTTAAAAATTCGACCAGTGATGACCCTATTTATCAGTATGCTTTTTATTACCGCCGCAAGCAATATCTTTAGTGGATCGCTTTTGTATTATTTGAACTATATTTTGAATGACACAAAATTGCTAAGTTTCGCTAGTTTTTTAGGACTGTTTGGTGCTTTAGGAGCAGGTGTGTTGGTTCCTAGTTTATCTAAGCGATGGGGGAAGAAAAAAGTATATGTTGGCGCATTATCTTTACTCTGTTTAGCGATGATCGTGATGATCGGCATGCATCAATCGAAAATGATTTTCTTAGGGGCTTATCTTGCTGTCCAAGTTGGCTTAGGGCTAACCAATACTTTGCAATATAGTTTATCTGCTGATAACGTGGATCAAATAAAACACGAGTTGGGAATTGAAACAGCAGCGCTGATCGCTTCGTTGAATTCTTTTATCATGAAGTTTGCGATGGCGATTGGTGGAGCTATCCCAGGATTTGTCTTGAGCTATACAGGATATGTAGCGAATCAGGCGCAATTATCTAGCGCGTCATTTGGCATTATTTTCTCTACTTTTGTAGTACCACTTGTTTTTTACCTAATCACGCTCAGTGTTTTCCAAATCGGTTATCCAGCGAATTATTTATTTGTTACGACTAAGGAAAAACCTTCCATTGGTTGATTTGCTGCTTTTTCGTTCGTTAGACTGAAAGATAGTTACCTAATTACCTAAAAGATCTGGTTGCTATTGACGAAAAGCTAACTGAAAATGAAGAAAAAGGGGAGGATGCCAGTGTTTACCTTTGAGCAACTAAAAACATTTTTGATGGAAAATAACGAAATTGAGTGTCGACAACAAATTGATGGTCAAAATATCAATGACCAACAGTTGCCCTATGAGACAGTCGCAGTACCTAAAATGCCCAAAAACCAATTTTTCAAAGAGGGTAATATCTTTATCAATAAACATCATCGTTACGCTGAAATGCCTGCACATACGCATGAATTTGTTGAATTTAACTATATGTTGTCTGGTTCATGTGTCCAATATGTCAACGATAAGAAAATTCACTTGAAAGAAGGTGAATTGCTGTTATTAGACAAAGAAATCGTTCAGCGTATCGATCCTTTAGAAGAGGAAGACCTTTTGATTAATATTTTATTGAAAGGGGAATCGATTACGACTGACATCGTGATCAATATGGTGAAGTCACGTGGATTGGTCAATGAATTTCTATTAAATGCTTCGCAGGAAAAAGGAAAACATGATGAATTTATCCATTTTCATTGTGGTGATAACTTAGAAGTGCAAGGGTTATTGCACAAAATGATTTTGGAATATTACAACAAACAAGACTATTATATGCGGGCACTGAATCTGAGATTGTCTTTACTATTGATCGAACTTACCCGTGATTTAGAAGAATATGTTACGCAACGTGAGAATCAGGAATTATTAGAGATTTTACGATATATCGATCTTCATTTTCGAAAACTGACACTGAAAAATCTAGCGAAACATTTTGGTTATAATGCAAATTATTTAAGTAATAAATTGAAAAAAGAAACAGGGAGTTCTTTCCAAGAATTGGTCAATTCTTTGCGTTATAAAACGATGATCGAGTTGATGAGAGAAACGAATAAAACTTTTGAAGAAATCTCGTATGAACTTGGTTTTGAAACTCTTGCTTCTTTGTATAAATTAGTCGGAAAATACACAGAACTGACACCTAAAGAACTCAAAGATAGTCTGTTAAAAAAATAGAATAGGCAGTTGTGATGCAACGAGTCCTTTTTCTCAGGTGATCTGTAAAAAAGATTTGACCAATCATGAACTGGCAATGAAAAGCGAAGATTAACGAAAGCGTATTCCAAATGTATTGGATAAGTGTGAACCTTCTTTTCATTTCCTGAATGTTCGAAAAAGAATCGCTTGTTTGATTCGCTGAAGCATACGAATGTGATTTGGATAAAAAGAACACTTTTTTTGCTATAGTCCTGAGTAATTCATACGTTTACAATTCTAACTGTTCGAACTTATAAAACTTATTTTAAGGAGTGTTTTTTATGAAGAAACAACAGGCATCAACTACTACCACGGTCAAAGAGTATTCGCCTCTAGCTGTCGCTGCTGGAATTGGCTCCATGCTTGGATCTGGCTGTATTGTTGGACTCTCAGCGACGATTCCCGTTTGGCAAAAGGGACTAGAGCTGACAACTGGACAAGTCGGGATCGTTTCTGGCGGGCTAACTTTTGCAATCGCTTTCGGATCGCTGTTTACTGGACAGATATCAAAAGCATTTGGCTTGATCCGTTCATTTAACTGGATCAATTTGTTTTACGCGATCGGAGCTGCGGTCTGTATTCTAGCCACAAGTTTCCCAATGCTCCTATTAGGCGTGATTATCATGGGCGTAGCATCTGGAGCAGACTTACCATTAAGTTTGACCGTTGTTTCTCATGATGCACCTGATGAGCATACTTCTGCTCGTTTGATTTCTTCCACACAGATTTTTTGGCAAGTGGGGATATTCATTTCTTACATCTGTTCGTTTCTTTTATCGGGAATCGAAGGTGTGTTAGGAGCAAGAATTGTTTTTGCCATCTTATTTACGTTTGCAGTGATCACTTGGTTATGGCGAACACTTTCACCTAAGTTTAGACAATTTCATGAAGCCGGAGCTGCTCGACAAGCAATGACCAAAGTGACAAGCGACTCGAAAGAAGTTTCTTTCAAGACAGTACTATTTGGGGAAAACAAACAAAAATACCTTGGCTTTTTCGCCGCTATCTTGATTTTTTATGTGTGTTGGAACCTCTTAGCGAATACTTGGGGACAATTTCAAACCTATGCTTTGACAAATGCCGGAGCTAGTCAAGCACAAGCTACAGGATTAGGGATCGGGTTGAATGTGATTTCTTTAGCAACAACGATTGCATTTGCCTCTGTTGCAGGTGGTAAATTTAGAAACAAAGCTTTCTTTATTGGGGCAGTCGTTCAATTTGGCGCAATGTTAGGCATGGCATTGATCGGTGGCGGTGCAGGATTTATTGCATTAGCGATCACAATTGCTTTTTATAATTTTGGGAATCCACTAGCCGGAGAGGCAATCTACAAAGTGTGGACACAAGAATCTTTCCCAGCAGAAACACGAGCTTCACTTCAAGGGTTCATCAATGGTTTTTCAAGAATGTGTTGTGGATTATTTGCTTTTGTTACCCCTTACTTAGTTGCTCCTGATCGTATCCAGACGTCTATGTTTGGCTTTGCGGGAATCGTTTTAGTAGCAACAATTGCTGGAGTAATCATGATGCGTCTACAGAAAAAATACCCAGTGATTGATCCGGTGGATAAAGAGCTGGCTGAAGGAAAAATGACTGCATCGTTCACCAAGTAAAGAAGAGGAGAAAGCAAGATGGCATTTACTTTTCAAATCAATCAAGATGTGCGTTGGAAGAAAGACGAGACACTGCTGGCCAAAGCACAACAACATGTACCAAAGCTTTTGAAAACGAAGATCGAACCAGTAGCAATCACTGAAGTCGTTGAAGACCCACATGGTTTGAATGGGTATTCAGCAATTAACAGTGACAAAGAAATCAAACAACTAGCTGATTATACCTTAAAAAGGGATGAAGCGATTATCTTAGATTTAGGGGATCATTATGTTGGGCATTTTAGTCTGTCCATTGACTCGGTTGGTTCGCCAATGGATGCCCCTTTATATTTACAACTGAAATTTGCGGAAGTACCCGCTGAACTTGCGGCAGATTCTAGTGCGTATGATGGTTGGTTGTCAAGGTCTTGGATCCAAGAAGAATTTATTCATCTTGATGTTTTGCCGGCACGTTTAGAATTACCAAGAAGATATAGCTGTCGTTATATTGAGCTAAAGGTGTTGGATACTTCACCCAAGTGGCAAGCTAGTTTTTCTGATCCGCTTTTTATCGCAGAAAGTTGTGTGTCACTCGACCAATTACCAAAGCCTGTGATTGCTGATGAAGAACTTGCTTCCATCTACCAAGTTTCTGTTAAAACATTATTTGATTGCATGCAAGAAGTCTTTGAAGATGGGCCCAAACGAGATCGCCGATTATGGATTGGTGATTTACGTTTACAAGCGTTAGCGAATTATGCGACTTTCGGTGATTTAGCTTTAACGAAACGTTGCCTTTATTTATTTGGTGGGATGACGACCAGTGAAGGGAAGATTCCAGCCAATGTTTTCACAGCCCCGCAATTGACACCAGATGATACGTTTTTATTCGACTATAGTTTGTTTTTTGCAGTGATCTTAGCTGATTTTTATCAACAGACGAAAGATTCAGTTGTCTTGCAGGATTTATATCCAGTAGCGAAAAAGCAGATGGAACTAGCACTGACATGTGTCGATGAAGAGGGACGCCTGAATTTGTTAGAAGAGTGGCCAGTATTTATCGACTGGTCGAATGAGTTTGAAAAGAGTACAGCAGGGCAAGCAGTGTTGATCTATGCGATGAAACGATTCAACCAGTTGGCAGAACAAGTGAAAGATCCACAACTGAGTCATTACCAAGAAACAACAGAGAAACTGATTGCGTTTGCGAAGCAACAATTATTTGATGAAGAACAAAAGCAGTTTATTATTGAAACAACCGGAGAAATCAATGTGGCGAGTCAAGTTTGGATGGTTTTAGCAGAGGTCTTTGATCAACCAATGAATCGAGAAATTTTGGAGACGATGATTGCGCATCATTTTCCGATCACAGGGATTGCTACACCTTATATGTATCATCATGTAGTCGAAGCGTTATTTGTAGCTGGACTTCAAGAAGAAGCTATCCAGTTAATGAAAAACTATTGGGGCAAAATGATTCAGCTGGGAGCAGACACTTTTTGGGAAGCTTTTAAACCAGAAGAACCAGATTTTTCTCCTTATGGCAGCCCGATCATCAGTAGTTATTGCCATGCGTGGAGCTGTACGCCAGCGTACTTGATCGAAAAATATCTAAATTGAAAAAGCAGTCAGTTACTTTACATTGTCAACTGAAAAAAAGACAGTTGGATCGTTAAGTAATGATTCACTGATTCATCCTAGACATAAGCAAAAAATCTCAAAACCATTTTTGCGGTTTTGAGATTTTTTGCTGTCGTATGAAACGGACGAGCAGTTTATCCGTATAATCAAAGGTTTATCACTTACGAGAAGACTTGTACGTTTTTTGGGGGGAGTCCATGCGTTCCATATAATAGGATTAGGTGTTCCAATTATATGGCTTTGTTAGGATGTCGGTTCCTTTAGATGTAAAATATCTTCCCAAAAGTGAAAGTATTGATCGGTCAATTGGATTTCAACGATGTCCACCCAATGAATCAATTGCTCATCTAAGGAAAATCCTTTTTCTGTCATGTCTCGTTGGACAAATCCTCGATAAGAGTTGTTATCCTTGCAGCGGACAATGATTTCTTGTTTGGCAATAAACGCAGTGATAGCGATCGTTTCAAAATGTTGATGGACTGTTTTCAAAAAATCACTTCTTTCTAGTTTAGTGAAATAGGCATTTTATGCTGATCAATGGCAAAACGCTACTCTTCTTCAGGAAAACTTTGGTAAAATTCATCTTTGATCGGAACGATCTCTTCGTTAAGACTTCGGTTACTTAACGTTTCATGTTGTGTGACTGACTGGGGAAAATAGGAAACATCAAACCACTTATCTTCCTGTTTTATTTGAACATGTCGGACGTCACACCAGTGAACGGTCTGTTCTTCAAGGATAAAATAGTCGTGATAAGCTTCACCAGTAAAGAAACCCTCGATGCTTTCTAAGTAGCGGCCAAATTCATCCTTGGTATTTAATTGCAGACTTACTTTTTTATGGTAAAGAAAAGCCTCTAATAAAACACTATCCATTTCTTCTCGAGACATTTGTTCCAACGGACGAATCTCTCTCACTGCCCACGCTTCATTTTTTTTGATCCCAGTGACTAGCTCTTCCATAGCGAATGCGGTGCCCCATTTTAATCCGAATGGGCGATCTCGGTATTCATTGTAGTCGAGAAATTCTTTTTTTGTTCGACGCATAGCCCTCACCTTCAATACCGGCATGACCACCAGCGTGTCCGCCAACGAGTGAACTCCTTGCGATCGCACGGCCACCTTCTAATAAGCTATGGGCATGGACAATTGCACTGAACCCATATTTTTGGCGAATACGATCAACGACAAAATCGATTTTGGCATCGTTGACTTGTTCATCGGGATCTGTAAATAGATTCAATTGCAGACTGTCTGTGTAAATTAGTTTGGAGCAGTTGACACCGACACTGCGAATGTCTTGATGCTGGTAATGTTTACGAAAAAGATTCAATAAAATGAGACTGAGTTCATGACTAGAATTTGTCGGCTCAACTTTTAGTTGTTGATGAAATCCAGTTTTCCCTAGACGATCTCGATAACCTAAAGAGTAGCCCATCCACAAGCTAACAACTTGCGCTTTCGCATGTTCACGCCGCAGACGAGTTCCGACTTGATCAGCCATTTCTTTAAGAACGATTTCAAGTTCTTCACGCCTTGTATAATCACGATTCAAAATTTGACTATTCCCAATACTTTTTGATTTGGGGGTATAGTCTTCTCCCAAAAAGCTTCGATCAATTCCCCAAGCATGGGCAAAAAGCTGGGTGCCAATCACTCCAAATTTTTCTTTTAGTTGGTAATAATCCGCATGAGCTAAATCATGAACAGAATGAATCCCCAGTCGTTTGAGCCGTTTGGCTGTCCGATGTCCAATTCCCCAAAAATCGGTGAGAGAAGGAATACGCCAAACGTTGTTTGCCACATCTGCATAGCGCCATTCGGCCTTTCGCTCTTTTCCTTTAGAACCGTTATCCAACGCTAACTTAGCTAGTAGTGGATTATCACCAATCCCAATAGTTGTATGGATTCCTGTTTGTTGGTAGACATCCTGATAGATGATTTCAGCTAGATCCCAAGCACTTTTGACTTTAAAAAGTTTCAAACTGTTGGTGACATCAAGAAAGCTTTCATCGACAGAATAGACATGGTGATTCTCTTCATCCACGTACTTTTTATAAATAGCATTGATCTCGGTATTTTTTTTCATGTAGTAAGCCATTCGTGGAGGGACCATATAAAGATCGTCGGGATAGGGAAAGGGTAAATCTCTTGCTCGACTGATATTTGTAATATGATAGGCTTTTTTTGCGGCTGGACTAGCAGCTAAGATCAAGCCACTCCCACGTTCATCGGTTTTCCCTGACGGATAGGACATGACGACGAGTTTGGTTGTTAGAGGATCTAAATGACGTTCGGCACACTCAACAGAAGCATAAAACGACTTACAATCGATGCAAAGAATATCTCTCGAAGGTTCTTTTGTGTAATCAAAGACTGGATTTTGATTTCGAATCATATTCGTCACCTCTTCTTATTGATTAGAACACATGTTCGTGTTTTGTGTCAATGAAAAAAACGTGATGGAATGGGTAAAAAAACAGTGGAGAAGAAGATTTTTGTCTTTTTATCGTTTAGAGAAATGGGTAGTATCTGAAGCAAAATTAAATTGAAAGAAAAAACAGCTGGATGACCTCATTAGTTAATAAAAAAAGTTATTTTATTTTTTGCTGATCAGAAAGTCATTAGGAAGTTTTACACTGAAAAAAGAATGAGCCTAGATATACTCATCATTAGAATGGTAAAAAAAGATTTGCTTTGAAATTATCGTGTAAAAGTGCACAAAATCGTTTATAATGAATCCGATTGAATGAGAACGATTCTCAATGAAGGAGGAAGTAAAATGAGAGAGATCGATTTTTCCAAAACATTATTTGAATTAGTTACTGAATATCCAGAAGTCAAACAAATCATGGCAGAGCTAGGATTTAATGCCATCAACCAACCTGGGATGTTGCAAACTGCTGGTCGCTATATGACGATTCCTAAAGGGGCTCAAATGAAAAAAATTCCTTTAGAACAAATTGTTACGGCCTTTGAAACATCAGGATTTATTGTGAAAGGATTGGTAAAATGAAACCCACGAATCAACGACAAGAACGGATTGTTGAAATCCTGTCACTTTTACATAAAGGTGGTTCTTTTGAAGAAGCAAAACGATTGTTCAATGAAGAATTTGAGGGAGTCGATGTTACAGAAATCACTGCTGCGGAAAAAGCATTGATCCAAAGCGGTCTCGATCCGTCAGAAATTCAAAAGTTATGTAATATCCATGCTGCTGTTTTTAAAGGAGCGATCAATGAGATCCATCATTCCAATTATGAACATGCACAACCAGGACACCCGATCCATACCTTAAAGTTAGAAAATCAAGTGTTGCAATCATTATTGACAGATGAAATTGACGGATTATTGGCAAAAATGGCTAAAGGAGATTGGTCACAAAAGGAACGATTGCAACACGCTTTAACTGACTTACTACAAATCGACAAGCATTATGCACGAAAAGAAACGTTGATCTTTTCTTATATGGAAAAATACGGAATCTCAGCTCCACCTAAAGTAATGTGGGGCGTAGATGATGATATCCGTGAAATGATCAAAGCGCTGAATGTTTATTTAGCTACAGACAAAGCGGCTTATAATCCGCTATCCGAAAAATGGGAAGCAGTAAAAACAGAAATTGAAGAGATGATTTTTAAGGAAGAGGAGATCATGGTACCCATGACCTTAGATGTGTTTAGCCTTAAAGATTGGGAACAAATCGCTCATGACAGCTTTGATATCGGTTTTGCGTTTATCCCTGAACCACTTCCATGGAAGCCAAGCCAAGAATCACTCGAAAAAGAAAGCGAACGGGAACCAGCTCGTCAATTAGCCATTAAAAAAGCTAAAGAAACGACCGATGGTATTGCTGCTGGTCTTGGGATCGAAGAGTTTACGTCAGAGGCAGTTCAAGACGAAACAGCACCTATGACTGATTTAGTTGTGCAATTTCCGACAGGAGCGTTACAGTTGGAGCAATTAGTTGCCTTGTTTCAAGTGTTGCCTGTGGATTTGACATTTGTTGATCATGAGGATCGGGTTCGTTTCTTCTCAGAAGGAAAGAAACGGGTCTTTCCAAGAACTACTTCTGTCATTGGTCGTGAAGTCGTCAACTGTCATCCACCAAAAAGCATGCATCTAGTCCAATAAATCCTTGACGATTTCCGTACAGGAACAAGGGATTCAGCAGAATTTTGGATTGATATGAGAGGACGGAAAATTTATATTCGCTACTTTGCTTTAAAAAATGAGACAGGTGATTATCTTGGGTGCTTAGAAGTCACGCAAGATATTACTGAGATCCAAAAGTTAGACGGACAAAAACGATTGTAAGAGCGGACAAATTTCAAAATAAAGAACAATTTCAGCTCACTTTTGGGCTCGTTTGATTATAGAAGTAGAAGCCGGACATGCTGTTGATACTTTTCTATGGTATTTTCAGCATTCTCCTGCGACTATTTAGTGGGTAAATTGGAGTTTTTATCAGGTAAAAGCCCTTTTTTCATACCCTTTGATCATTTTATTCAAGAAATTGTTTGACTTCTTTCAAAAACATCTCTATACTTAAACTCAATCTTATATCAGTTTGGAGCGATTATTATGAAAATCACACATAGTTCACAACTGAATAATTATTACTTTAGCTATTTTAGATAAGTTTGTATTCATACGATTATGGGTGCAAACATCAGCGTTTGTTTGTATCTATGATGGCTAAGGATGTTTGAGATGACTTGCTCGCCGCATAGATGAAAAATCTATAGTGGCTTTTTTATTTGATTGATTCAGGGGCTCACTGTAGATGGATTTTCTACGGTGGGCTTTTTTTGTTACATAAAGGGGGAACTAAACGCATTCAAACAAGGTATAAGCAAAGTAACGATTGATTTGCAAGAATTTATGTAATCCAATCAAACAGCGAGGAAATCGATGAAGCGAAACACAAAATAAAAAACAAAGGGAGTTATTGTATGATTCTAATCATTAAACCAGGTATCCAAGAAAGTGAGTTAACACAAGTAATTGAACGTATTAAAGAAGAAGGGCTAGATGTACAGATCAACCATGGTAAAGATCGTTTTGTCTTAGGGCTTTTAGGAGATCCAAAGGTAATTCGGGATGTTCCGTTTGAACGCTACGATATCGTAGAACGTGCCGTACCGATTACCAATACGTACAAATTGACGTCACGAGAATTTCATCCTCAAGATACGATCGTTGATGTAGCTGGAGTGAAAATCGGTGATGGGAGTTTTGTGACAATGGCTGGTCCTTGTTCTGTCGAAGGGGAAGAACAAATCATGGAGACAGCACGAATGGCTAAGGCTGGTGGTGCTAAAATCTTACGTGGTGGTGCCTACAAACCAAGAACGTCACCATACGCTTTCCAAGGATTAGGTGAAGAAGGGTTGAAAATGATGCGTAAAGCTGCGGATCATTATGACTTGAAAGTGATTACCGAAGTGATGGATGAAGCGCATATCGATGTGGTCAGTGAATACGCAGATATCATTCAAATCGGCGCACGAAATATGCAAAATTTCCGTTTATTAGAAGCTGTAGGACGAACAGGAAAACCAATTGGCTTAAAACGTGGCATCTCAGGTACGATCGAAGAGTGGTTAAATGCCGCTGAATACATTGCAGTTCAAAACAATTCAAACATCATCTTCATTGAACGCGGAATCCGCACTTACGAAACAGCTACTAGAAATACATTCGATCTAAGTGCCGTACCACTGATCAAAAAATTAAGTCATTTCCCGATCATCGTTGACCCAAGTCATGGAACGGGTGTCTGGGACTTAGTGACACCAATGGCACGAGCAGGTGTTGCTAGTGGGGCAGATGGAATGATTGTAGAGATCCATCCTGATCCGATTCATGCTTGGTCTGATGGACAGCAGTCGTTGAATGAGAAAAACTACCTGAAAATGATGAATGAAGTGGACATCTTAGTAGAAGCGATGAAGAAAATCAACGCTTTATAGAGAGGAGAAACACGGATGTTAGAAGTTGTCTTACCCGAAAAAAGCTATGAGATCATCATCCAGCGAAACGCACTAGATCAAGTCGCAGATTGGCTTTCCGGTTTATGGCAAGAAAAGAAAATTGCGATCATTAGTGATGAAAATGTCTTTCCGCTTTATGGTCAAAAGATACAACAACAATTAGCCGATCGGTATGAGGTTGTGAATTATGTTATTCCGGCTGGCGAAGAAAGTAAATCACTGTCGATGGCTGCTAAATTATATGATTTTCTAGCCACTGAACAATTGACGAGAAGTGATGGCATTATTGCTCTAGGTGGCGGTGTTGTAGGCGATTTAGCTGGTTTTGTGGCATCAACTTACATGAGAGGAATTTCTTTTGTACAGATTCCTACCTCCTTATTGGCACAAGTAGACTCAAGCATAGGTGGCAAAACAGCAGTCAATGCACCAAACGCCAAAAATATGATTGGCACATTTGCACAGCCAGACGGTGTGTTGATTGATCCAGAAACGCTGACGACATTACCAGTAAAAAGGATCCAAGAAGGAATTGCAGAAATCATCAAGTGTGGTGCGATCAAGGATGAAAGTCTTTGGAGAGAGTTAGCTCGTTTTATTGATGTAGCTGATTTAGTAGCACATAGCGAGCTAGTGATCGAAAAAGCTTTACGTGTAAAAAAAGAAGTAGTAGAAGAAGATCAATTTGATCAAGGCAGTCGTTTGTTCCTCAACTTTGGTCACACGATCGGACACGCTATCGAGCAAACAGCGGGATATGGACAGATTAGTCATGGAGAAGCAGTGGCGATCGGCATGGTACAAATCAGTCGGAATGCTGAAAAAAGGAAAGAAACACCTGAAGGAACGACGCAACAACTTATCAAGATGATCCAAAAGTATCAGTTGCCCATTTCTTACGAACCATGGGATGAACAGGCGTTGTTCCAGGCGATCACTCATGATAAAAAAGCCCGGGGAAAACAGTTGAAAATTATTTTATTAGAAAAAATCGGTCAGGCAAAAATCCAATCGATCCCAATTGAAGCAATCAAAAATTATTTAGAAGAAGGTGAGTAAATGCGTTACTTAACAGCAGGAGAATCACATGGGCCTAATTTGACAGCGATTATTGAAGGAGTTCCAGCAGGCTTAACCTTATCGATTGAGGCAATCAATCAAGAATTAGCTAGACGACAAGGTGGTTATGGTCGAGGTGGGCGCATGAAGATTGAAAAAGATCAAGTGACAATCACGTCGGGTATTCGTCACGGCAAAACATTAGGCTCACCGATCACAATGACTGTCACGAACAAAGATTGGAAGAACTGGCAAACGGTGATGTCAGTTACTCCGGTTTCTGAAAAAGAAGAAAATCTACGACGAGTGGCTAAACCAAGACCAGGTCATGCCGATTTAGTTGGTGGTATGAAGTATCAACACCATGATCTTAGAAATGTATTAGAGCGTTCTTCCGCAAGAGAAACGACGATGCGAGTAGCAATCGGGGCACTAGCAAAACAGATTTTAGCTGCTTTAGATATAGAGATTGCTAGTCATGTAGCGATTCTTGGAGGAATCAAAGCGAATGTGCCAGAGAATTTGACCGTGACAGAAATCAAAGAAAAGACGACTATCTCCGAAGTGAACATGGTAGATCTAATGATTGAAGAGGAAGTAAAAGCCTTGATCGATGCTACTAAAAAAGCAGGAGACACTTTGGGAGGTGTAGTGGAAGTTCGGGTCGAAAATGTGCCAGCAGGGTTAGGGAGCTATGTACAGTGGGATAAAAAATTAGACGGTAAGTTAGCTCAAGCGATGTTAAGCATCAATGCTTTTAAGGGAGTCGAATTTGGAATTGGGTTTGAAGCTGCTTCGTTACCAGGATCACAGGTGATGGATGAAATCACTTGGGACGAAAGCGGCTATCACCGAGCAAGTAATCATTTAGGTGGCTTTGAAGGTGGAATGACCAACGGAGAACAGATTATTGTTCGGGGCGTGATGAAACCAATTCCTACTTTATATAAACCTCTCATGAGCGTGAACATCGATACTAAAGAACCTTATAAAGCTAGTGTGGAACGTTCCGATAGTACGGCAGTTCCAGCAGCTTCAGTCGTCGCAGAGCATGTGATTGCGACCACTCTTGTTTGCGAGATACTTGAGCATTTTCCAGCAGATAATATGCAAGAATTAAAAAAAGCCGTTGCAAATCACCGCCAAATGACCCAAGAATTCTAATCGGAGGTAGCGATGAAAAAAAAGGTGTTTGTCATAGGATTGGGTCTGATTGGCGCTTCCTTATGCCGAGCGATCAAAGGGTCAGCAATTACCCTTTATGGCTGGGATCATTCAGAAGAAACAAGAGAAATAGCGGAAAAAACACAGTTAGTCGATCAGGTTGTCACAGGGATCGAGGCAGCTAGTCAAATGGATGTGATTATCCTTGCCGTTCCAGTTCAAGTCAGCTTGGAGTATCTCAACTGTTTGGCGACACTTCCCTTGAAAGAAACAGTATTAGTAAGTGATACCGGAAGTACGAAAGCGACGATAATGGCGCTAGCGAAGCAACTCCCGTTTGATTTTATTGGTGGGCATCCGATGGCTGGTTCACATAAATCAGGAGTAAAAGCAGGCAATCCCTATTTATTTGAAGAAGCGTATTATATCGTAACGGATGACTGCCAAAGTGAACGTACGGAAGAACTGATCGCTTTACTACGTCCTACTCGAGCAAAGTTTGTTCGCTTAACTGCCAAAGATCACGATGAGATCGTTGGGGTGCTAAGTCATTTGCCACATATTGTCGCTTCAGGATTAGTACAAATCAGTGAGCAGCTGAATCAAAAATATCCACGTGCCTCACAATTAGCTGCTGGCGGATTCCGGGATATTACACGGATTGCTTCATCAGATCCCCAAATGTGGACGGATATTTTAATGACGAACCAAGAAATGATGATTCAGTTGATGGAAGACTGGCAAGTCGCAATGGAAACGTTAAAACAGGAACTGATTGATAAAAATCAATCGGCAATTCAAGAGTTCTTTGTGCAGGCAAAACAAACACGGGATCAGTTGCCCCGGAAAAAACAAGGGGCGATTCCAGCTTTTTATGATTTATATGTCGATATTCCCGATATCGCTGGTGCTGTCGCAAAAGTTACTAACGTACTAAGTCAGGCAAATCTTTCCATTATTAACTTGAGCATCCAAGAAACAAGAGAAGATATTTTTGGTGTGTTAGAGTTGTCTTTTAAAAATCAAGCGGATTTACTTAAAGGACAGAAGCTGATCGAAGCCGAAAAATTTCATTGTTGGATAAGGAGTTGAAGTCATGAAACTATTGACAGCTAAAAATGGGATCAATGGAGAATTAGTGATTCCTGCTGATAAATCGATTTCCCATCGCAGCATCATGTTTGGTGCTATCAGCAAAGGAACTACGATCGTCAACAATTTTTTAAAAGCTGAAGATTGTTTAAGTACGATTGCAGTTTTTAAGCAATTAGGGGTACGTATTACCGAAAAAAATGAACAAATCATGATTGAAGGAAAAGGATTTGAAGGATTAACAGCACCATCTTCTAGGCTAGATGCAGGAAATTCTGGCACAACGATGCGCTTAGTATTAGGAATTTTGGCAGGCTGTCCATTTACTTCTGAGATTGCAGGGGATGCTTCTTTGAATCGCCGTCCGATGGAACGTGTGATGAAGCCATTGCGTGAGATGGGTGCTGATTTACAAGGAACGGCCGAAGCTGAATTTCCTCCACTAAAAGTAACTGGAAATACATTGCACGGGATCGAGTATCACATGCCCATTGCTAGTGCGCAAGTGAAGTCTGCTATCCTTTTTGCAGCTTTACAAGCCGAAGGGACCACTAAAATCATCGAGAAAGAACAGTCAAGGAACCATACCGAAGAGATGATCAAGCAATTCGGTGGGAAGATCCAAGTGGAAGGAAAAGAAATTATAGTCACTGGACCGCAGCAGTTGATCGGACAAGAAGTCACTGTCCCAGGGGATATTTCTTCGGCTGCGTTTTATCTCGTCGCAGCAAGTATTTTAGCAAACAGTGAAGTCCTCTTAAAACAAGTAGGAATCAATCCGACACGGACAGGGATTCTCGATGTGCTGATGCAAATGGGTGCTAATATTGAAGAAAGACAGCTGGATGAGCAAAATCAAGCAGCAGATTTGATTGTCCGTTCTGCGCAACTCCATGCTTGTGAGATCCAAGGAGAAATCATCCCACGCTTGATTGATGAGTTACCGATCATTGCATTAGCTGCTACTCAAGCAACAGGCACAACCATCATTCGTGATGCTCAGGAATTAAAAGTCAAAGAAACAAATCGGATTGATGCAACTGCGGAAGAATTAACGAAAATGGGTGCGAACATTGAACCGACAGAAGATGGTTTGATTATTCACGGACCAACACCTTTACATGGAGCGACAGTGGATAGCCATGGGGACCATCGAATTGGGATGATGTTACAAATCGCCGCTTTACTAACCGCAGAACCTGTCGAATTACTCAATCCTGAAGCAGTCAATATTTCATATCCTGAATTTTTTACGGATCTAGCCAAATTGGTTCAGGAGGACCCATCATGACGTCACTTGTATTGATCGGTTTTATGGGCGCTGGTAAGACGACGATCAGTAAAAAATTAGCGGCTCGATTGGATCAACCAGTCATCGATATGGATGACTATTTAGTTCAACAATTAGGCTGTTCCATTGAGCAATACTTTGCTACCTTCGGAGAAGCCGCGTTTCGCGACCACGAAACCGCTCTTTTAAAAACAATTTTACAAAAAAAGGCAGTGATCGCTACTGGTGGCGGGGTTGTCTTACAGAAAGAAAATCAGGAACTATTAAAACAGCAACAAGTCATTTATTTAAAAGGAGAAGCCGATATCTTGATCGAACGGATACGACAAGATCAAACAAATATTCGACCGTTAGCGTTAAAGAATAGTGACACAAAACTACGTGAGATCATGTGGGAACGGGAAAAAATATACAAAAGTTTAGCAAAAATCACGATAGATACGTCTAAGAAATCGCCAGACGAAATTATCACAGAAATCATAAAGTGGGTAGAAAATAATGATGAAAATTGGGTATCTAGGTCCTAAAGGTTCCTTTACTTATAGTGCAGCCACACGTTATTTCAAACAAGGTACTTTTCTTTCTTATGATTCCTTGATTGATTTGATCGATGCACAATTAGAAAAAGAGATTACTTATGCAATGGTGCCAATCGAAAATACGATTGAAGGTTCTGTTTTGCCAACACTTGATCATGTGTATGAGACATTACCTTCTATTCAAGGAGAAATCGTTCTGCCGATCCGACAACAATTGATGGTCCATCCAACACAACAAGCCAACTGGCGAAATATCACAAAGATTTGTAGTCATCCGCAAGCATTAGCCCAATCACAACTTTTTCTACGGGCAAATTTTCCAAAGGTCGAGATTGAACAAGTAGGTTCCACTGCCCAAGGAGCCCAGCAAGTAGCAACCCATCCAGAAGAATGTCTAGGTGCGATTGGCTCCAAAGAAGCTGCAAACGAATTTGGGTTGACCATCGTGCAATCAGATATCCAGTCCATTGCAACTAATGAGACCCGTTTTTGGGTTCTAAGTGCCGCGCCTGTTGATGCAAAATTACAAAAAAACAGTCATAAAGCGACATTCTTTGTGGATTTGCCAGAAAATAAACCAGGGGCGCTTTATCAAGTTCTTTCGGTCTTTGCTAATAATCAAGTGAATTTAACAAAAATCGAATCACGCCCACAAAAAACGAGGTTAGGCGAATACTTTTTTGTTATCGATGTTGCTATCGATGACAAGATCGACAAGGTGAATGAGCTGATTGAAGTGCTAAAAGAGCAAGGCTATCCTACGCATTTGGTTGGTTGTTATCCGGTTTATCACATCGATGAATGACTAAAAGAAACAAGATGGACGGAGACAAAAACCGATCTTTAGTCCAAACAGATGATTTGCACACTTGAATAAATTCCTTTAGGCTTGAATTAAGCGATAAGAAAGGAAGAGAACAAATGGCAAAAAAAGTTGCAGCAATCGTTACAGATTTAGTTGAAGATGTGGAACTAACGTCACCGAAAGAAGCACTAGAAAAAGCTGGACATACAGTGACTTTGATTGGGTTTGAAGGAAATCAAACAATCAAAGGAAAAAAAGGCGCAGAATTCACAGTCGAACAAAGTATTGCAGATGTTTCTCCTGA
Source organism: Enterococcus sp. DIV1421a (assembly GCF_051711025.1). NCBI lineage: Bacteria > Bacillati > Bacillota > Bacilli > Lactobacillales > Enterococcaceae > Enterococcus > Enterococcus sp. DIV1421a. The sequence goes on from NZ_JBIOLU010000001.1 coordinate 393,267, forward strand.
AGACTTCGATGCGCTATTGATACCAGGGGGATTTTCACCGGATCAATTACGAGCAGATCAACGATTCGTTGATTTTGTTTCTTACTTTTTAAAAAATGATCAACCGTTATTTGCAATTTGTCACGGTCCACAATTATTTATTCAAACAGGTTTAACTGAAGGACGGACAATGACAGCTTATGATACGGTACGTCCAGATATCGAATATGCCGGTGCCGTCGTGAAGGATGAGCCAGTGGTAATTGATCGAGGCTTGATTACTAGCCGAAATCCTGATGATATTCCAGCATTTAACGAAGCAATCGTTGAAGCACTAGGAAGCTAATTTGAAAAGTTTAGTCCTAAACATTAAAAAAGCAGTCGTATCGGTCGAAAATGGCATCAGCTATTTTCTGAAGGATGCGATTGCTTTTTGTCGTTTTTCGAAAAACTCTTTCTTATTTCTTGATGCTACACACTTTTATCTCAACCTCAGACGATGCGATGCTATTAGTCCATGTTGGTAAAGATTCCCATATTTTTCTACAAGCACCAAATAACCGTTTTTCGAATACTTAGCGATCTAAGTACTTGAAAAACGGTTAGTTAGTGAAACGAATGGTTCTTGACATGATTAGTTAGAGAGTAAATATAAATGGCTACTTCCTGGTTGTAAGCGAGAATCATTTGTATGTAAATGTTCACCATCAAAAATTTGATAAGAATCATTTTTAGTCTTACAAAGTTCTTTTATTTTTCGGACTGTATTTGTGCCTTCAATTAAGACACCAAAGTCTTGTTCACAGGAGTAGTTATACACTACAGCAGAAGGATGTTTGGTGATGCCCATTTCTCGAGCAATTTTTTGATCAGAGAAAAAAACTTCTTTAACAAACTCGGATTGACGATCTTCTTTGAACATCTCGATATCGCCGCCGACTTCTGCAAAAAGTGATTCAGCAAGTTCTGGAGAATACGGTACTTTATTACAACCTACAGCTTCTTGCATTTTGATCAAAAATTGACGTCCTTTTTTCTTACCTTGAAACTGTGCCGCTTTATAGTCTAACGCAGCAGAATAGGTAGTTGAAAATAAGTGGTTACGCGTAACGAGGTCGTTTTGAGAAATTCCGTTACGTTGCATGACATCCCCAATTGTCTGCAAATTAACTAAAGGCAGAAAACGAAATTGCATCTTTTCTTTGGATGTTTTTCCGTACTCTTCTTCAATAAATTGTAATAACTGTTGTTCTAGTGTAAAACAATGTTTCCCCAAAGGATTAACAAATAAATAAATTTCGATCATATGAATCTCCCCCAAAATAGATTCTATACAACTCGTGAATTCTTTTATTCACAACGTATAACTTAACAGAAAAATGATAAAAAATGAACTCAAGTGCCTTGTGAAAATGATAGAACTTTAATTTTTCGCTGCTAGCATCCGTTGAATTTTATTTTTAGCTGGTCGATAAGGGAAAGAATGTCTTTCCAAAAACGCTAAAAAGGCAGATTTACCAAGAGTAGCATCAGATACTTCTAACTCCAGTTCAAAATCATGTAATTGTTCTCCAAAACTTTCATCAATCGCTAAAAGACCTTCCTCAATGTGAAATTCCGCACGTTTGGTAGTAATGTCTCCAATTTTGCCCAATTCATCCGAAGGAACAGCTAATTCTAACATTTTTTGAAAAACAGCACCCTGACGTGGCAATTGACGTTGCTCAATGAAAGAGAGTGCTTTCTCTTTGCTTAAAGTATCAGTGGTTTCAAGTTTTCCTTCTTTTGCAGGTGTTTTTAGTGTATATTCTGCCCGATCTTCAAGTAATCGGATGCGTAATCCACAATTTTTTTGTGCTAGCTGTCCATCTGGTGTATCAAAATAGATATTCGTTTGAACCGTAAAATCTTCTGGTTTTAGTTGATAATACTGGATCAATTGACTATATTCTTGTTGCGTCAGCATGGACTTGTATTCAATTTCTAACATTTCAGACATAATGATCGCCCCTTTCATTCATTCTGCCTAATTTTTCCTTTTTGGTCAATACAAAAAGCCGAGAGGTACAAAAAAACTTCATTTATATGTTAAAATAGAAAAGAATGTTAACGAAGTAGAGGGATCAGCGATGGAACGAGATTGGGAAGAGTTTTTAGCACCGTATGAACAAACAGTATCAGAATTAAAAGTAAAGTTACGCGGGATCCGTAAGCAATTCAGAGAACAAAACCGACATGTTCCGATTGAGTTTGTTACTGGACGAGTCAAACCAGTCGATAGCATTGTGACAAAATCACAGCTGCGTCATATTCCGATGAGTCGTTTAGAAGAAGAAATGTCTGATATTGCTGGATTACGAATCATGTGTCAGTTTGTAGAAGATATCCACCAAGTAGTAGATATCATTCGTAAAAGAAAAGATATGAAAGTGATTCAAGAAAGAGATTATATTACAAATAAAAAAGCTAGTGGGTACCGTTCGTATCATTTAGTGATTGAATATCCTGTTCAATTGATCAGTGGCGAAAAGAAAATTTTAGCTGAAATTCAAATCCGGACGTTAGCTATGAACTTTTGGGCAACAATCGAACACTCATTGAACTATAAATATCAAGGCGTGTTTCCTGAAGAAATGAGTGAAAGACTCCAACGTGCGGCAGAAGCGGCTTATCAATTGGACGAAGAAATGTCCAATATTCGGGAAGAAATCCAAGAAGCTCAACGTCTATTTTCCCATGGAAGAGGAAAACGAGATGACGTTTACTATCGTACCGTATTAAATCGAGAGAAAAAAGAGGAGGTCACGGATGAAAGTAGCGATCGTTCATAACCAAGAAGCGAAAACAATTGAAGTTACCGAACGATTGAAAGCTCTTTTGACACAATCGGCTATTCAAATCGACGGACAACGCCCCGATTTAGTGATTTCCGTAGGTGGTGATGGGACGTTATTGTCCGCTTTTCACAAGTATAGCCATCTATTAAATGAAGTTCGTTTTTTAGGGGTCCATACAGGGCACTTAGGTTTTTATACGGATTGGCGTGACTATGAATTGGAAGAATTAGTCAATAGCTTACAGACCAATCAAGAACAAAGTGTAAGTTATCCTTTGCTCGATATAAAGATCAGTTATTTAGATGATAAGCCGGCAAAACATTTCTTGGCTTTGAATGAATCCACGATTAAACGATCAAATCGGACGATGGTTGCCGATGTATATATCAAAAATGAATTGTTTGAAAGTTTCAGAGGGGACGGATTGGCTGTGTCTACGCCAACAGGTTCAACCGCTTATAATAAAAGTATCGGCGGGGCAGTTATTCATCCGAGTATCAATGCCTTTCAGTTAACTGAAATTGCTTCATTAAATAATCGAGTCTTTCGTACACTCGGTTCGCCTATGGTCATCGCACAAGACGAATGGCTGGAAATCAAATTAGAAAATACAGAGGATTATCTTGTTACAGTCGACCAATTGGATATTAAGGAATCGAATATTCGTTCCATCTATTATCGCATTGCAAAAGAGCGAATTCATTTTGCTTCTTATCGCCATATGCATTTTTGGCATCGTGTAAAAGATTCCTTTATTGGTGAGGGATAACATGGAATTTGTGTGGACGTATGGAAAAAATCATCCGCAGCAGATAAAATATTTTTTAAAAGAAAAGGGAATTTCTAAAGGTTTGTTAGCGAAAATCAAATTTCAAGGTGGCGAGATCAAAGTAAATGGTCAAACTGAAAATGTCTTGTTTTCTCTATCGTACAATGATAAGGTAACGATTGTCATTCCAGCAGAAGGCGAACATGAAACGGTGCTTTTAGATGAAACACCGATCGAGATCGTTTACGAAGATGAACATCTTTTAGTTGTGAATAAACCAGCTGGCGTCTCTTCGATTCCAGCACAATATCATCCAAACTATACGATGGCTAATCGAGTAAAAGCTTATTACAAACGACAAGGTTACGAAAATCAAGTCATTCATGTGGTGACAAGACTAGATCGGGATACTTCTGGGTTGATGTTGTTTGCCAAACATGGCTTTGCTCATGCAAAGTTAGATGTACAGCTTCGAGAAAAACGATTTGTGAAGAAATACCAAGCACTTGTGAGTGGCGAAATAACTAAATTGGCACCTCACGGCTGGATTGACCTTCCAATTGCGAGAGACCAATCTTCTTTACTGAAACGGATGGTTTCGACAGCTGGGCGAAGCGCACAAACCGAATATTGGTTAACGAAAAACACCGCAGAGGTTGCTTTGGTAGATATCCAACTGCATACGGGGAGAACCCATCAAATCAGAGTTCATTTTTCAGAAATTGGCTGTGCGCTATTAGGAGATGAAATGTATGGTGGGCGTATGGATCTTGGAATAGCAAGACAAGCTTTACATTGTTACGACCTGCGTTTTGATCATCCTTTTACACAGGAACGATTGGAATTTAAACAGCCTTTGGCTAAAGATATGGCGACTGTTCTCCAGCATTTTGAAAGTTAGGGTGAGGTGAGATAGAGTTGGATGAAAATCAAGAACTAGAGGAACGATTTGCCCAGTTACTCCAGGATTTAAGAGAAAATAACCTACAGGAATTTAGAAACAGTTTCCTGGAAATGCATATTTACGAGCAGGGGCAATTCTATCAATCTCTGAACGAAGAGGATCGTCAACTGATCTATTCCTACTTATCTCCTAAAGAATTGGCAGATATGTTTGATGTGATTGAAGAAGACAATGAATATATGAAAGAGTATTTAGCTGAAATGCGTCCGAGTTATGCTGCAGAAATGCTTTCAGAAATGTATACCGATAATGCGGTAGATTTGCTAAATACCTTAGATAAAAAACAAGTCGCTAAATATTTAAGTTTAATGACTGCTGACGATGCTAGTGAAATCAAAGAGTTGTTACACTATGAAGATGAAACAGCTGGCGCGATCATGACGACAGAATTTGTTTCGATCGTGGCGAATCAAACGGTTCGTTCTGCGATGTATGTCTTAAAAAACGAAGCAGATGTAGCTGAAACCATTTACTATATCTATGTCGTCAATCAAGAAGAACAATTGGTTGGAGTTATTTCATTGCGGGATTTGATCGTTAATGATGATGATGCAATGATCTCTGACTTGATGAGCGAACGTGTGTTATCCGTCCATGTGGGGGATGACCAAGAAGATGTCGCGCAAACCTTTCGTGATTATGACTTTCTAGCATTACCCGTAACAGATTACGATGACCATCTACTTGGGATCGTAACAGTTGATGATATTATTGATGTTATTGATGATGAGGCTGCAAGTGATTACTCTGGTTTGGCAGGGGTCAATGTTGAGGAAATCAATGAAAATCCCGTGAAGTCAGCTGCTAGACGTCTTCCTTGGTTGATCACCTTATTATTTTTAGGGATGTCTACGGCTTCGTTGATCAGCCATTACGAAGAACTGGTGAGTGAAGCAAGTATTTTAGCCGTCTTCATTTCGTTGATCACCGGAACTGCGGGGAATGCTGGCACCCAATCATTGGCGGTTGCAGTTCGCCGTTTGGCTGTTTCTGACGACAAAGATGCTGGTTTTGTCCGTTTGATTCTAGCTGAAGTACTCACAGGACTTGTGACAGGGGCAATCACTGGCTTGACGATCTTTTTGATTGTAGGAATTTGGAAGCATAACTTTATTTTAGGCTTTGTGATTGGGATTGCCATGTTATTTGCGATTACTGTAGCCAACTTGGCAGGAAGCTTGATTCCGATGTTGATGGATCGCTTAGGATTTGATCCTGCCGTGGCTAGTGGTCCTTTTATTACCACCTTGAGTGATTTGACTAGTGTCTTGATCTATTTCAACATCGCTTCATTGTTTATGGGGTATTTTATGTAGCCATTCCTTTTGAGATGGTGCAACAAGTCTGTGATAAAAATAAAAAACGTAAGGAGCAAAGTAATCAACTTGCTTCTTACGTTTTTATTATTACTAAAAAAATTTAGTCGAATGAAACGATTTTTGTTCCATGAACTTCATTCACGCCTAGTTCTTTGGCAACATGTTCTGCATTTTTGTAATCGATCTTGCCACCAGGTAAGATGATCAGACGTCCGTCAGCATAAGCAATCAATTTTTTTAAATGGTCAAAATTGGCTTCAATTGGTGCGTTCGCATCTCCACCATGAGTTAAAATACGGTCTACACCGTGTTCAACCAGCCAATCAATTGCTTCAAATTGTCGTTCTTGCGGGATACAATCAAAAGCCATGTGGAACGTGATTTGTAGACCTTCTGAGGTTTCGATCAATAATTCCATTGCCTCTTCATCGATCCAATTTGAAGGAGTCAAACAGCCTATAACTACGCCATCTGTACCTAATTTCTTCGCTTCGATTAAATCAGTATGCATGATCTTTAATTCAATATCATTATAGACAAAATCGCCACCTCGTGGTCGGATAATTGTCATTACAGGTACTTCTTTTTCATTGGCATAGCTTAAAACTTCTTCGATCACTCCGGTGCTAGGTGTGGTTCCGCCAGCAGCTAAGTTATCGCATAATTCGATCCGGTTCGCTCCCTTAGCAATTGCTAGAGGAATGGAAGTATAATTTTCTGCACAAAATTCTTTGATCATTTGCCTGCTCCTTTATCATTCGCCTTCTTCTTCTAAAATTGTACCATATTTTTTGTAGTTGCTAAAGTTTTCTTCTAACGGTAAGATGAAAAGGGAATAAAGCAATATTCAACGATTAAAACAAGAAATGAGCAAAAAAAATGTTAAAAAAAATTGATCAAGGTCGCCAATTTTTAAAGGGAAATCAACAGCTGTTCCGATGCCCACTTTGCCATGCTGGAGTAGCAGTCACTGAGAACGGTTTGGTTTGTCATCAGAACCATCGCTTCGACTTATCCAAAAAAGGCACGCTTTACTTTTTATCTCATGGGGTAAAAACGGAATATGATCAGAGTATGTTTGATCCCAGACGTAGAATGATCCAAGCAGGGATGTATCAGCCTGTGATCGACTTGTTAGCACAACAAGTATCGCAGGGATCAGAGGTCTTAGATGTTGGCTGTGGCGAAGGAAGCTTTTTAAATGAATTAGCACGACTGCAACCATTGAAAAAGGCCGTAGGTTTTGATCTTTCTAAAGAAGGTATTTATGCGGCTACTGCTCAGCCGGTCGAGGCGTTTTGGTGTGTAGCAGATTTAACCAATCTTCCTTTTGAAGACCAAACATTTACTACGATTCTAAATATTTTTTCGCCTTCTCACTATAAAGAATTTCAACGTGTGCTAACCGATGATGGGGAAGTCTTGAAAATCGTTCCGCAACAAGATTATTTAAAAGAATTACGCCAAGCGTTTTATCCAGACCAGCCTGAGAAACAACAGTATTCAAATGAACGAGTGGTGGCTAAGTTTGCGGAGTCCCTAGAATTGACTGAACGTCAACGTGTTACCTACGAATTTGATATCCCAGAAAAAAATCGGCAAGATTTGTTAGCGATGTCTCCGCTCGAATGGCAAGTCAGTCAAGACGTCAAAGAGCGTGTGTACCAGAATCCTTTGAAAAAGATTACAATTGACGTAGAATTATTAAAAGGAAATAAGAGAAAACGATTGCAATGAAATTATTCATTTCTAAAGGTTGCAAAAAGAGTTTGTTGATGATATAGTAACGACAAGTTGTTTTTTCATTGGTTTTTATCAGGTTCCTGTTCTGATAAAAGTTAGTGAGAAGAGCTTCACTAACGTAACGACTCGCAGTGACTGACACCGAGTTGATACGTTTTTTTTTATGCCAAAATCACTACTAGTTAGTTAACATATAGATGAGAGGATGGATCTTAATGAACCATATCGTTTTATTTGAACCATTGATTCCAGCAAATACTGGAAACATTGCCCGAACTTGTGCAGCAACCAACACGCCCTTGCACTTGATTGAACCGTTAGGATTTTCAACAGATGATAAACATCTAAAACGTGCAGGATTGGATTATTGGAACGATGTCAATATTACCTATCATCAAAATTTAGATGCTTTTATGGCTTATTTAGGGGAACGTAAACTTCATTTGGTATCGAAGTTTGCCCATAAAGTATATAGTGACGAAAATTTTGCTGATGGAGAAGACCATTTCTTTTTATTCGGCAAGGAAACAACAGGATTACCTGAAGAATTTATGCGTGAAAATGAAGAAAAATGTTTAAGAATCCCAATGAATGACGAACATGTCCGTTCATTGAATCTCTCAAATACGGCTGCAATGATCGTCTATGAAGCATTGCGCCAACAAGGATTTCCTAATTTAGAGTTAACGCACCATTATGAAAATGATAAACTAGACTAGAGGTCATTTTCCAAGTGCTCTGATTCAAGCATTAAGGAGAAACAAAGAAAAACAGCTTTTCATGTTTTACTTGGTTTAGACTTAATGCACAGAATCAACTTGGAAAATACCGTTTATCAAGAGGTCATTTATCAAGTATTCTGATTCAATACGAATAATCACAAGGACTTTTTATTGAAGGAGTTCTTTGTTTTTAAGGAACAAATTTTATAAAATAGTAGCATCATCTTTGTCTAAATGAGCCTATAAGGAGTCCGATATAAATGGAATTATATTTTACCCGACATGGAAAAACACAATGGAATCTCGAACGCCGTTTTCAAGGAAGCCAAGGCGACTCACCACTTTTACCTGAAAGCTATGAGGAAATCAAAGCATTTGGTAAAAAAGTGAAGTATGTACCATTTAAAGCAATCTATTCAAGTACCGCTAAGCGTGCCCGTGACACAGCCGAAGGGATCAACCAAGAATTAGCGCATCCAGTCGAAATTATTTATACTGATAAATTAAGAGAATTGGGTTTAGGAGAATTAGAAGGTCAATCAATTGATGAAATGTACGAACGCTATCCGGAAAACCTTCCCAATCTACGTAACCACTTAGATCGTTATGATCCGACACCTTTTAAAGGAGAAGCGATCGAATGTGCCATTACTCGTATTGAAACAGCTGTGGCTGATGCCGTTGCTTTACATGATGGACCGATCTTGTTTGTTGGACATGGGGCATCATTAACTGCGGCGATCCAATGGTTGACAGGAAAAAAACTGAGTCAACTAAGAGAAATGGGTGGCTTATATAATAGTAGTTTGACGATTTTAGAAACAGGAGAACCCAACAATTTGTTGCCTTATGAATTAAAAGTTTGGAACGAAATTGACTTTTTAGGAAAAGAGACAAAACCAGAACCATTACTCTAATTGGAAAGGAGGCGGCAAGATGCAGCCAGAAGAAATGCCTTATTTTGTTGGTACAGTTGCCGCAATCTTTTTTCAAAATCCAAGTAATTTTTATAAAGTACTGTTGGTTCGGCTCACTGAAACAACAGCTGACTATCGTGAAAAAGAAATTGTGGTCACTGGAAGCTTTGGTGAGATCCAAGAAAATGAGCTTTATCGTTTTTACGGCGAATTAGTCGATCATCCTAAATATGGGCGACAGTTAAAGGTTGAACGCTATGAGCAGGAGAAACCAACAACAGTCAACGGGATCGTGGGTTATCTATCCAGTGAAAAATTTCCTGGGATTGGCAAGAAAACAGCTGAGAAGATCGTGGAGCAACTAGGTGAAGAAGCGATTGAAAAAATCATCGAAGAGCCGTCCGTATTAGAACAAATCGCAGGCTTGAATCAGGCCAAAAGAGATATGATCGTTGAGACGATTCGTTTGAACCATGGGATGGATCAAGTGATCATGGGCTTGAATCGTTATGGCTTTGGTAGTCAGTTAGCTTTTAGTATCTATCAAGCATATAAAAATGAAGCTTTAGATATCATCCAGGAAAATCCCTATCAGTTAGTCGAAGATGTGGAAGGGATCGGCTTTAAAAGAGCAGATAATCTTGCAGAACAATTAGGGATCGCGGCTGATTCACCAAGACGGATTCGAGCTGCAGTTTTACATCAGATTTTTCAACATGCTGTTCAAACTGGCGATACATATGTACCAGCTGAAACGCTTCTTCATCAAACAATCAAAATTTTGGAAACCAGTCGACCAATCGAGATCCAACCTGATCAAGTGGCGACGGTCATTATTCAACTTGTGGAAGAAGGTAAGATCCAACAAGAAGAAACCAATCTCTATGAAAATAGTCTGTATTTCTCAGAATGGGGGATCGGTAACTCGATTCAACGGTTACTTAGTCGAAAAAAAGAAATCAACTATGACGAAAAAGAAGTGCAGAAAAACATTCGGCGAATTGAAAAAATATTTGGTATCCAATATGGAGAATCGCAAGAAAAAGCAATTTCGGAAGCAATCCGATCACCTTTATTTATTTTAACTGGGGGTCCCGGCACAGGGAAAACAACAGTTATCAATGGGATCGTCAACTTGTTTGCAGAATTAAATGGCTTAGAATTAGATCCAAACAAATATACCCAAGAAATTTTTCCGATTCTACTGGCTGCACCAACTGGTCGAGCAGCCAAACGAATGAATGAGACGACAGGATTACCTGCCAGCACGATCCATCGACTACTAGGTTTGAATGGTCGAGAAAAATCTCCTTCAGTAAGTACGAAAGAATTAGAAGGTGGGTTGTTGATCATCGATGAAATGTCGATGGTCGATACATGGCTAGCTAATACGCTATTTAAAGCCATCCCTACCAACATGCAAGTGATTTTAGTAGGAGATAAAGATCAATTACCTTCTGTCGGACCGGGACAAGTCTTGCATGATTTATTAGGAATTGACCAAATCCCGAAAGTGGAATTGAATCAAATTTATCGGCAGGGAGACGGATCGAGTATTATCCCCCTTGCTCATGAAATCAAAGAAGGTCATTTACCAAGTGATTTTTTGCAAAACCAAAAAGATCGTTCTTTCTTTCGAAGCGATGCCTATAGTATCGAACCTTTAATCGCAAAGATTGTTGAAAAAGCCAAAAATAAAGGCTTCACTGCACAAGATATCCAAGTCTTGGCGCCAATGTACCGTGGACCAGCTGGAATCGATGCGTTAAACAAAATGATGCAGTCGATTTTTAATCCTGGAGGTGCAGGGCGGAAAGAAGTCCACTGGAATGAGACTGTTTATCGAATCGGTGATAAAGTATTACAATTAGTGAACACACCTGAACTCAATGTGTTTAATGGTGATATGGGTGAGATCACGGGGATCGTGTTAGCGAAAGATTCAGAAGATAAAGTGGATGAATTAGTGATTCAATTTGATGCGAATGAAGTGACTTACAAACGCAATGAATGGAATAAAATCACCCTTTCTTATTGTTGCTCGATCCATAAATCTCAAGGAAGCGAATTTAAGATGGTCATTTTGCCGATGGTTCATCAGTACCAACGGATGTTGCAACGAAATCTTCTCTACACGGCTGTCACAAGAAGTAAAGAACTATTGATTCTACTTGGAGAAGAACAAGCGTACGTTACCTGCGTTGCGAATGAATCGGCTAGTCGAATGACGACATTGAAGAAGCGGATCGAAGAAAATGACAGTATGAGTCTTGTTACACGGACGAAGCTTGTCGCTTATGAAGATTCCCTTGTAGGTAATGATCCTTTTGAAGAAGGAAATTATACCAAGGCGGGAGAAACTGCTCATCCCGTAAAAGCAGAGACAAGTCAACAAGCCACTCAAGAAAATGCCGTAGATTCAACGGAGGGAAATGTTGGCGATGATCTCTTTACTTTATCAGTAGAACAAGACACAACCGAAACGTCTGTCGAATCAAAATCGATGGAAGAAGCACCAACAGAGCAACTACCAAAAACATATATTTTAACAACCGAAGCGATTGAAAAACAGTGGATTGATCCAATGATTGGGATGGAGCAAGAGGCTGTGAAAGAAGTGTTTAGCTCCGAATAAGAGAGGATTTTTTTTAATAGCTCCTCATATTTTAGAAAATCATCGCTTATTGTTGAGGAGTTGCTTCTTGAACGCCGTTTAGCAAGAGGTCGTAAAAAGAGTGTCTTGACCTGAGCGCTCACCAAGTAAAAACTGCGACGAGTAATCACAGGAGCATTAAGGGTGAAAATCTCGAAACAGCTTCCCATGTTTTGAGATTTTTGACTTATCGCCGAAGGTCAGCTCTTTGAACACCGTGAATCAGAGGTCGTGAAAACATCGGGTAGCTCTGATGACAATAAGAAAGAATTTTTTGAAACAGCTTCTCATGTTTTGAAAAATTCAGGCTTATTTCAAGGAGCTGATGTTTGAACACCGTTTATCCGTTTTTAGAGATAGGTAGAAGAGCCTGAGGCAAGTTTTGGCTCAGGCTCACTTGAATCGCTCCTAATGAGAATGTTACTTATTTTTTAAGAGCCAAGAGATAGATAAAGACCGCAAAAGTTAGCCCAACAAGTCTGACTTTTGCGGTCTCTTTAATATCTCCAGCTCTTTTTATGGGGTTATCTTCCCCATGGAAGAAAATGTATATAAAATAGGCAAAATCAATGTGACACGTTACACCAAAACAGTTGCTTTTTGGTAGCTAATTGCAAATCAAAAGGTTGTTTTTGGCTATCTTCACCATCTTCTTGACCATACTGAGGAACAGTTGATAGTATGCGCAATTTGCTAGTAGTAAAATGATGGAAATTTTTTGATTTCATTTGCTTTTTCTGTAGTAATAAGAAGATGATTCCCAAGATTTTGAATAAATTCACTCGTTCAACAACAACTAGATCGATCGTTGGCTTGGCAATTTCTGCTGTCGGCGCAATCGCTACACCGCCGCCAAAATAAGGATGGTTCGTTGCAGTACATAAAAAAGCTTTGTCAAAACTGATTTGTTTTCCGCCAATGTCCACTAAGATTGGAAACCCTTTTTGCCAAAAAAAGACACGTAGGATAGAGAACAGGTAAGCGAAAGAACCTAAATTATATTTATTTAATTTTGTTTTTGAAGTAGAGTGGTTTGTAGCATGGACGATTGCCGCATCTAAGCCAATACCAAAATTGTTTACTACTACACCTTGTTTGTCACTCACTTTTTCCTCGTAAGTTAAGAGGTTGATTTCTTGAGGTTTGTTCGTCTTTAGGATATTTTCTAATGCTTTCTCGGCATTTCTAGGTAACCCAATCCCTCGAGCGAAATCATTGCCAGAGCCTGCGGGAATATAGGCTACTGGAAATGCCACATCTAGTTGATAAAAGGTATTTAACACTTGATGCAGTGTACCATCACCACCGATGATCACGAGTAGGGGAAATTCAGACTCGCTTTCTTGTGGTTCGTCTGTCCATTCAACTAATGTTTCTTTCGCTAATTCTTCGGCAATTTTAGCATCATGCCCTGGATACTCACTGTATTGGATCGAATAGTGAAGCTGTTTTTCGGCAAATAGCGGAATCATTTTTTCTGCTACTTTTTTACCAGCACCACTTCCAGCAGCTGGATTGATCAATAAGTAATAATGGAAATTCATTTTTACCTCCTGCATCTGATTCAGAAGATGAGTAAATCTCACTCATTCCACTCATTCATTAAAATAGAAAAAATGATCAAACTATTTTTTGCTTAGTCATTTAGTGAACAAGCAACTGAAACTTCTATCGTTAATTTTACATGGTTTGTGTCTTAGCGATACTAAGAAAACAAACATTATTTTTTATCCTTGGCTATTATAGCAGAGAAGAGGAATTTTGAAAAAGCACCGTGCATAAATAAGAGGTAAAGTTCACCCTGATTTGAATAAATAGCATGGAAGCAAAAGACTTATATTTAGAGAACGTTTTTTGTAGGAGCAGTTTCAAATCGCGGGGATATCTGCTATAATGAATCCTTGCTTATGACAGCTGCGGTTCATCAACCATCCCGCATTAAAAAAACTAGGAGAAATGAGGAATATTTTATGCAAAAAACGATGGAACGCCAACGATTGATGGTCGTTGTAGTAAATGGAATCATTATGGCTTTGTATTTGGCACTTACGATTTTAGTGGCACCAGTCTCTTCTGGACCTATTCAATTTCGTATTTCTGAAAGCTTGAATCACTTAGTAGTCTTCAACCGGAAATTACTTTGGGGCGTGTTAGGTGGCGTCATTGTCTATAACGCATTTTTTGGTTTTGGTATATTAGATGTGGTCTATGGTGGGGGACAAACCTTGATTTCATTGGGGTTGACTGCTTTACTACAAAATAAAGTAAAGAATGTCAAAATAAGATTAGCATTAAATACGCTTTTCTTTACAATTAGTATGGGATTGATTGCGTACATGTTGGTACCAACTGGTGGACAAGCATTTTGGACAACTTACGGTACGCTAGCTTTGAGTGAGTTCATCATTATGGCTATTTCTGCACCATTGATGTATTACTTGGATCGTTCCCTAGACTTTGAAAAAAGAGTATAGCGATCAATAGGTAGATAGAGGAAAACCTGTTAATCAGTTAAAATATATTTATAAAAAGGGATAACAGTAGTTAAAAGAAATTCATCTTTAGCTACTGTTTTTATTTCTGAAAAATTAGCGGATAGAACCAACCGTTATTGGTTCTATCCGCTAATCTTAGTATGTTTTTTTCTATCGTAAAGTCGTAAAGTTGACTGATCCTTTACACATTTATTCAGGGTTTTGTAAATTTTCGATTTCGATCACTTTGTAATTTTTCTTTTCAAGATGGTTCACGATCGTGTCGCAAACTTTTTGATCTGTATGTGCAGGTAACGTGATCAGTGTACGACGGATGTATTCTTCTTTTTCAATGTCTAAAGTGATGCAACTTGCGATACTACTATGTTTTGCGATGATTTTAGCGATCGTAGCTAAATCTCCTTGTTTTCCAGTAGAAGCAATCGTTAAAACATAGCTGCCTTGTTCTACGCTCCAAGATTGTGAAAGCATGTTTAGCAATGTACTGTGGGTCAAAATACCGTAGAAATGATTGTCATTGTCAAGAACAGCAATATAAGGCAACTCTTTGATCGTAAAAAATATTTTAAAGAATGAAGTATCTAAATAAATGAATTTTGTTGCATTTTTCAAGAGGTGGGTGACGGGTAAAGTCATATCTCCACCATTCGCTTTGTGACGATAAATGTGCATTTTGTAAATATTTCCACGGAAAATATTTCCTGAAGCATCTAAAATTGGCACACAACGATAACCAGAGGATTCTAGAATCGCTAAGGCTTCTTCCAAGGTACTAGTTTCTGTGACAGTTGTTAAATCTTTTTTCTTATATACGAGTGTTTTTAGTAGCATAAAGTTACCTCCATGTATCTCATTTTTACTTAATTTCAAATTAATCATATCATAATTAATTATAAAACAATAGGTTATTCAATCTCGAATTGACAGAAAATCTTTTCCATGATACTGTAAATGAGTATAATTTTGATTTTCAGTGAGGAGGTAGGAGCGGATGGCAAAGAAGAAAGCAGCATTAGCTTGTTCCGTTTGTGGTTCTAGAAACTATACCAAATCGGTTAGTGAAGGAAAAAGTGGCGAACGTTTGGAAATCAATAAATTTTGTAAATATTGTAATCAATACACATTACATAAAGAAACAAAATAGAGGACAGGAGGGCCCGCAATGAAATTCATTAAAAGTGTAAAAGATGAAATGAAACAAGTGACTTGGCCTAGTGGCAAACAATTACGCAAAGACACACTAGTTGTCATTGAAACATCAATTATCTTTGGTGTGATGTTTTTCGTAATGGACACAGCGATCCAAAGCTTATTTGCTTACTTACTAAAATAAGTCGCTAGTAAAAGCAAGGATATCGTGCTATAATCAACGTGAAGAAAAACTTCGGGAAACTGGGGTTTTTTTATTTTACAACGAAATGAGGAGCCTTTAATGGAATCTTTTGAAAAAAATTGGTATGTACTACATACATACTCTGGTTATGAAAACAAAGTAAAAGCAAATATCGAATCACGTGCGCAAAGTATGAAAATGGCTGACTTTATTTTTCGTGTAGTTGTTCCTGAAGAAACTGAGAAAGAAGTAAAGAACGGAAAAGAAAAAGAAATCGTTCATAAAACATTTCCTGGTTATGTCTTAGTAGAAATGATTATGACAGATGCTTCTTGGTATGTTGTACGTAATACACCTGGTGTAACAGGATTTGTAGGGTCACATGGTGCAGGTAGTAAGCCAGCTCCATTATTGCCAGAAGAAGTAAGTCACATCTTACGTTCAATCGGTATGAGTCTTCGTCAAACAGATCTAGAGATCGAAGTTGGCGAAGTAATCAAGATCATCGAAGGTGCTTTTGCAGGCTTAGAAGGTCAAGTAACTGAAGTAGATGAAGAAAAAGAAAAACTAAAAGTTAATATTGATATGTTTGGTCGTGAAACAAGTACTGAACTTGATTTTGAACAAGTAGATAAAATCGACTAAGTATTCAACTATCTGAGGATGGATTTTTAAATAGAAATCCATGCGACGATCAGATAGCATCACGACTAAAAGATTGAAACCGAGATTTGCAAAAATTGTTTAACCTATTTTTGCAATATTTCGGTTTATTTTTTCAAGTCGTTCACGAATAACCACTAATATAGGTTGGGAATTTGAGCCGATTTGTCAGTGGAAAATTGAGAATGCTAGTCAGAGGATCGATCAAATTAGAAAGGAGAAACAATGAAAAATTGGAGAAAGTCTGGAATCGTCGGCTTTTTATTGATGATCAGTGTTCTTTTTATAAGTGGCTGTCAGACAAAAGAAACAAGTCAGTCGTCTGAAGCTGCTAAGACAGTTGAAACAACGCAAGCAACGAAAGAAAAGGAAACGCAATCGACTACCCCTACTTTGTTTTTCCATGGATATAGTGGGACAGTTAATTCATTCAAAGGAATGATCCAGCGCCTGGAATCATCAGAGAGTGGGAAAAAAGAATTAACATTGACGGTTGATGTCAATGGCAATGTACAGGCAGAAGGAGAACTTTCAAAAGAAGCAGATAATCCAATGATCCAAGTTCTATTTGTAGATAATAAAAATAATGAATGGAACCAAACAGAATGGATCAAAGACTGCTTAAGTTATTTGCAACAGACGTATGGAATCAATCAAGTGAATCTGGTAGGACATTCGATGGGGGGCGTCAGTGGTCTTCGGTATTTAGCTACTTATGGACAAGATCAAACGTTGCCTAAAGTGGATAAATTCGTGGCAATTGCCGCACCATTCAATGACTTTGAAGAAAATAATGGGCAAAGTATCAGCGATGAATTAGCTAATGGTCCAGCGATAGCTTCTAGTCGTTATCAAGACTACCAACGACTTATTGGCAATGTGCCAACCACTACACAAATCCTGCTGATTGCAGGACAAGTGAGTGAGACGGATTTAAGTGATGGGACGGTGCCATTAAGCAGCGCTTTAGCAGTGTATGCGTTATTGAAGCAACATGGAAATCAAGTGGAAGAAAAAGTGATCACAGGGGAGAACGTAACGCATAGTATGCTTCATGAGAATAAAGAAGTTGATGCCCTCACGCGCCAGTTTCTTTGGAACATCGACTAATGAAAAAAATAGGTTGTTAAAGTATATAAATATCTATAAATATATTTTTTAACTATCGATATAACATAAAAAAAACTATGACAATCGGCAGGAATGGCATGTTGGATTTTCAGTCGCTTTCTATTTTTTAGAAAAGTAGCGCTTGTTACGAAGATCAGTCCAGTAACCTCTAATTATTCGATAGTCGCTGAGCTTGGGACAAAAAGGTCGTCCCGAGCTCTTTAGCATGTATAAAAACGAATAAACAGAGATGCAAAAGTAGCGCCTTCGAGAATTTCCTTCTAATCTTTGGATAATAAATGTTTTTAGCTCAACCTCTAAGGAACTTTTTTTTCGAAAAATAAGGAAAAATGTACCCGTGTTTCAGCATTTTCTATGAAATAATAAAAGATAGAAGCTAGCGAAAGGAGTAAATGAGCATGAGAGTTTTTTTCCCTGATCCTCAACGAAGACCACAAAAAGATATTCAAGAAATGACCGCCAAGCTAACTAAAAAATTCCAAGTCATAGATGAACGATTAACACTAGAACATTTTGATGATTTTGTTGATTATGGCCCAGAAGTGTTTCCCCAATTAGCTCCACTTTATTGGGATCCACGAGTGCCGAATCATCCAATGGAACACTTTGTTTATTATGAATATGTTTTGAGATTAAATGGGTTTCCTATTTATGTGATCACACCGTATAGTGAGGTCATAGATAAAACTTATACGAGAAAAGGGAGAGATAAAGATCCCTTTTGGTCTTTGATGAGACGTATTGATCCTGAGATTTTATCGCTCATCCATGATTATCAGATCCAAAATCTTCATTACTGGCGGGATCTTTATTCAGTAACCCAATTTCAAGCAGAAATCAATAAAATCAATAGTAGAGTATCCTTGATCCCCGAAAAAACAAATAACGAGGCGCGCACACTCCTTTTTATTGATCCAAAACAACGAGACCCTGAATTTGTCCGACGAATCACAGAACAAATGGCTCAAGAATTAGCTGAGCTTGATCCGCACTTGTCCGTGGTCTACCATGAGGACTTTATTGATTTTGGCCCAGAAGATGGGCTGTTTTTATCCGAGTGTCCTTTTGATCCAGAAGAGGATGATCCTGATGATCCACGAGCGGGGCTAGCAGATACAGAGTATACCGTCTATTATGAGGATACGATTTTATATGCTTCAACCCCTTATTCCTTAGGTTATGGGTACCATGGGGACTATTTTAGAGGAGGAATCCCTAGCAGGGAATACTTAGGACTATCTCAAGAATTTACGGAAGAAATCCTAAGAATAATGAATAAATTTAGCCTTTATAACTACTATTATTGGCGACATTTATATACTCCTGCAGATTTTCAAACAGAAATAAGACGCTATCAAAAAAGTTGGGACTTAGAGTAAGCAAAGTCCCAACTTTTTTCTATTTTTTTACAAGAGGATAGACGGTGGAAATCGTTATTTTTCCATTTTCTTTGATATTGACATGACCTTGGATCTCAAAAAGACCGTTGCTTGCTTTTCCGCTGAATGGTTTATTTCCGGTGCCATTAAAGGTCGTTTCGGAAATGATTTGTTCGACTTCTTGCATGATTTTTTCTGCACCCCAATCATCGGGAAAAACAGTAGAATTAGCTTTCTTGTATTCCCCCGCATATTTTACTTTTGCTTCATAAGGCATACCTTCTGTTACTTTCCCGACTGGTTCGTAGATAATGCCGCTTTCTTTTCTATAAAAATCTGGGTGTCTTGAATGCGCACCTGACAGATCAGGAACACCATTTTTTCCTGGTTTGACCTCGCCAGATAGATGATTGAGGGTTTTCCGTTTAAAATATTTTGTAGGCTGGATCTTTTCTACAATACTTTTATTCGGGCACCCTTTGAGAAGGGCTTCTTCTTCTACTGCTAGAATCGTTTTTACTTGTGCTTCTTCAACTTCAACCGCTCCGAGGAGTTCTCCTCGTTCGACCGTGGTCAATAAGGAACGCATCTCACTCCACGGCAGACACATCGCCACTAAAAGCACATCCAGTGGTTCAATTTTCATCTCGGATTGCTTGATGCGCAATTCGGTATTTTCGTAATTCGGTAGGTTCCTTAAGACGTTGCCACCAATCTCTTCTAAGATATTTACCGTGTCGTCATTTAAGGTTTTAGGTAAGGCATCGGTTCGTTCCTCGTCATAAAAGCCATCAGCTAATGCATAGTATGTAGCGTAAATACCAAAAAATTTCTGGACTTTCCGTAAAGAATAGATGACTTGTTGGTTATAGCCGATCGTGATTTGTTCCATCGGCACAACGGTTTGTGTCCCGCGATAAACGAACATACCTTCTCGATTGAGTACTAAATCCTGTCCGTTGGCTTGGGCAACGATTCGAAAGAAATTGGTATGAAATGTTTCGGGAAATTGGTTAATCAGCTGATCTCGTTCCTTGATCATTGCTCCGGTGATGTCTTTTCCTGTCCGATTGACGGTATCGACATCGGTTGGTGGGATCGCACCTATTTGAACGGTTGCATGATTCAAAAAGAACTGTAGTACGGTCTCAGGTGTGTCCATTTGGTTAAGGAAGGTAGCAAAATCTGTTTCGATGGCAATATTGATCGTATTAGAACTGTAGTTATTGTAGGTTTGTTTCTCATGATCATAGGCAGTAAATGCAAAAGTAGCATTCACTTGCTTATCGGTCCACATCGAAGGAACAAACGTGATTTCTTGTAATGAGCCGATCCTAGGTGGAATTTTGATGTTCCCGGGGTAGTAATTATTGATCGAATTCTCTAGATAAACTAATAAACTTTATCCATCAGTTGTTTTTGGTCGAAAAGTCAATTTTTCTTTGGTTTTGATGAGTTGATAGCCTGACAGATCGGGACTGACATTTAAGTAATCGATAAATTGGTTTTGTAAAGCAATCCAGCTAGCCATTTCCATTTTGCTAAATTCGTCTAAATCGGTAGGATTTTCTGGATGATCAATGATTTCGTCAAAAACAGCAAGGGTATGTCGTAACAACTTCTTTTGTGTGAGACGATAAGCTTGACTAAGGGCGGTTTCTTGTGCACCGGGTTTGAGATACGGGGTAGTAAACTCTGCTAAGGTGACCGCTTGAATAATTGGTGCGATCGGTGCGAGATTGAAACGAGTACTTAACGGTAGGAACGCTGGGCCATACATTAAATCTAAGTAGTCATTTAAGATCAAATTATCAAATACGTTTCGCTGACTCGTTAACGAAGAGAAGCCTTTTTGAAAGGTAAGTTTTTCTATTTCTGCTATTTTTTGTGGTTCTTCGAGTGGCGAAAGCGTATTAGGCAACGTGAAAGGCACTGTCGCTTCTTTACGTGCGGCTTGAAGTGTTTGTTCTGTAGCAAAAGCCGTGATGCTAGGCGGAAGTATCGTGGTAAACAAAAGAGAGAGGACAAGCCACCAACAGCCCCAAGTTAATTTTTTGTTTTTCATTTTTTATCACTCCTTTAATTTGATACCACAAGTGTACAAAATAAAGAAAGCGTTTTATTTGAAAATGAATGTTCGCTAACACCTTATTTTTCCAAAAAAAAGAAAAAAAGTTCTTCTATAATGAGCAAACATGAGCAAGGGGGTGTAAATCATGTGTTTTTACGACGGCTTATAAATAGAAATACTCTTTGACAATAAAAAAAGGCTCTTTTAAAATGCGAAAAACGATTTTAAAAGAGCCTCTTTTTATTACTCAAGATGAGGGAAATCAACACACCCTCACATGAAACAGATAACTATTCATTTTTTATAATGAAACTATTGTTAGTGATTCAAGAGTTCGGTTGTTAAACGTTTTGCTGTTGGTGTCACCGCCAAGCCACCTTCAGCTGTTTCTTTAAAGATGGCTGGCATTTGCCGACCTACTTGATACATCGCTGCGACGACTTCATCTGGTGGGATGACACTTTCGATTCCTGCTAATGCCATATCTGCCGAAATGAACGCCTGAGAAGAGCCAAGGGCGTTTCTTTTAACACAAGGGACTTCAACGAGGCCTGCGACAGGATCACAAATCAGACCCATCATGTTTTTCAGCGTAATTGCGATAGCTTGGGCTGCTTGATGGGGCGTACCATTTTTTGCACAGACAAGAGCGGCAGCGGCCATTGCACTTGCTGAACCTACTTCTGCTTGGCATCCGCCTTCTGCACCACTGATGGAGGCGTTATTGGCAATGACTAATCCAAAGGCGCCAGCGGTAAAAAGAAACTCAATCTGTTGTTCGTGGGTCAACGACAATCGGTCACGGACAGCCATGAGGACGCCGGGTACAACACCAGCGCTTCCCGCTGTAGGTGTGGCACAAATCAATCCCATTTTTG
Organism: Enterococcus sp. DIV1421a; assembly: GCF_051711025.1. Classification (NCBI taxonomy): domain Bacteria; kingdom Bacillati; phylum Bacillota; class Bacilli; order Lactobacillales; family Enterococcaceae; genus Enterococcus; species Enterococcus sp. DIV1421a. The sequence continues at coordinate 415,120 of NZ_JBIOLU010000001.1, forward strand.
CATTTACTTCGTTGACAGCAATAGCATTGCGGACTGCTGACAAAATGGTTTCACCACTTAAAAAGTCGGCTTCTTTTAAGTAACGAGCTAGTTTTTGGGCATCACCGCCAGTGATTCCAGTCACAGACGTTACACCTTCGTTTCCTTCAGCGATGGATTGTTCCATGACACTGAGGTTTTTTTCCATGATTGCAATGATTTGTTCTCGTGGACGACCACTTATATCCATTTCAACAGCAATCATTAATTCTGCGACACTAGGATAATTTTCTGCTTGGCGAACCAACTCTTCAATAGAGAAAAACATCTTTCTTCCTCCTTTAATCAAAATAATTAACGCTGTCGATCTTCGGTAATTGCGTTAGTTTACTTATAGTGTCATCTACTTGTGGATCATCTACTTCGATAATCATAATGGCATTTTCACCCTTTGATTCTCGTGTAACAGTCATTGTACCGATATTTGTATTTGTTTCTGAAAGGATATTCGTTACTTTAGCAATCATCCCAGGTACATCTTGATGAACGATGATAAAGGTCGGTGTTCCCATGCTTAATGAGATTTTGAAGCCGTTTAATTCCGAGATTTGGATATTTCCGCCACCAATCGAGATACCAGTGACTGAAAGTTTCCGTTTTCCTTTTTTCAACAATAGTTTAACGGAGTTAGGATGCTCTGCTTTTTCACCCTTAGGCACAAAGAGAACTTCCATTCCTGCTTCATAAGCTAACTGCAGTGAATCTGCCAGACGCTCATCATCTGGTTCCATGCCTAACAAACCACCAACTAAGGCGATGTCTGTTCCGTGTCCCCGATAGGTTTTTGCAAATGATTCATAAAGATAGATATCCACAGAATCTGGTTGTTCCCCAAAAATACTACGGACGATTTTGCCGATTCGAGCAGCTCCAGCAGTGTGAGAGCTGCTTGGACCGATCATGACTGGACCAATAATGTCAAAAACACTACGATATCTTAATTCTTTCATTTTTCCACCTCTTTAAAATAGATAAACACCCCAGCAAAAGTAAGTGAACTGTGTATAGCTCGCTTACTCGTTTCCTCATCATTTTTGAAACATAAACAACATTAGTTAAATTAAATAAATATTTCACAAGCGTGCATTAATCTAAGGAACGCATCAATGATAGCTATGAAAATATATCGAACAATATTTTTATATTTTTAAATAGAAGAAAGCAGAAATTTCTAAATTACTAATGAGTGAGCGGTAGTGATACCTTATGTATTTTCGCTTGTTTTCTTTTCAGCGTAAGTGTATCACAAAAGAAGGAAGATGAGGGGGACTTCTAGTTGATTTTTAGTTTTTTTTTAGAGGTTCAAGCAATAAATTAAACATTTATCAGAAAAAAATCTTGAAAAAAAGAATATATTTGCTATACTGTATCAGTGTGCATTGTTATATGCATTATTTTGACTGATAATCGAAGGATTATGAGTGAAAACGTGGGAGGAGAAATATGCATCTCCAATTAACCACATCACGGACTTAAGGAGGTATGTCTCGTGGCAAAGAAAGTAGAAAAAATCGTTAAATTGCAAATTCCTGCAGGTAAAGCAACTCCAGCTCCACCAGTAGGTCCTGCACTAGGTCAAGCGGGTATCAATATCATGGGATTCACTAAAGAATTCAACGCTCGTACAGCTGATCAAGCAGGTTTAATCATTCCGGTTGTTATTTCTGTATACGAAGACCGTTCATTCACATTCGTTACAAAAACACCACCAGCTGCAGTATTATTGAAAAAAGCTGCAAAAATCGATAAAGGTTCAGGCGAACCAAACAAAACTAAAGTTGCTAAAGTTTCTAGCGATCAAGTAAAAGAAATCGCTGAATTAAAAATGGAAGACCTAAACGCAGCTGACATCGAAGCAGCTATGCGCATGGTTGAAGGAACTGCACGAAGCATGGGGATCACTGTAGAATAATCGCTACACCCTAAGAAAGTAGCTTCTCAGTTGGCTCTGTATTGAAAGATATAGAACACGTGGGAGGTACAACCGTTATAACCACAATCAAGGAGGAACCAAAATGGCTAAAAAGAGCAAAAAAATGCAAGACGCATTAAAAAAAGTTGATTCAAGTAAAGTTTATCCTGTTGCCGAGGCTGTAGCTTTAGCAAAAGAAACAAACATTGCAAAATTTGACGCGACTGTTGAAGTTGCATACCGTTTGAACGTAGACCCTAAAAAAGCAGACCAACAAATTCGTGGTGCTGTAGTATTACCAAACGGAACTGGTAAAACACAAACTGTTTTAGTTTTTGCTAAAGGAGACAAAGCAAAAGAAGCTGAAGCAGCTGGTGCAGATTTCGTTGGTGACGACGACATGGTTCAAAAAATCCAAAACGGATGGTTTGACTTTGACGTAGTTGTTGCTACACCTGATATGATGGCAACTGTTGGTCGTCTAGGACGTGTTTTAGGACCTAAAGGCTTAATGCCAAACCCTAAAACAGGTACTGTAACAATGGACGTAACAAAAGCTGTTAACGAAGTAAAAGCTGGTAAAGTTACTTACCGCGTAGACAAAGCTGGAAACATCCATGTACCAATCGGTAAAGTATCATTCGACAATGAAAAATTAGTTGAAAACTTTGCAACAATCCATGATGTATTAGTGAAAGCTAAACCATCAGCAGCTAAAGGTCAATACATGAAAAATATCACAGTTACAACAACATTTGGACCTGGTATCCATGTAGACCAAGCTTCTTTCTAATTCTTGAATTAGAACGTTGATTGATCCAACTGAAAAATAATTCTTGACTCAACTAGTTTAGCATGCTAAGCTAGTTGAGGTTAATAATTAACTTGTACCGAAGACAGTAGGTGGCGTAGCCTTAATTTCCTACCGAGGACGTTTATTGAATACTTTCAATAGTCCCTCTATGTCTACGGTGGCATAGAGTTTTTTTATTGTGAATCACTAAGAACGAAGTGAGTAGATGATGAACAATACTTGGCGAACAGAGTGAGCGAAGTTCCCTCTCAAGCGAAGCATGTTGAATCACTAAGAACGAAGTGAGTAGATGATGAACAATACTTGGTCAATGATCAAGTGTAAAAACTCTTCCATCAAAATTCAGGAGGTGAAACTCAAAAATGAGTGAAGCAATTATCGCAAAAAAAGCAGCAATCGTTGATGAAGTGAGCGAAAAATTTACAGCAGCAGCTTCTGTAGTCGTAGTTGACTACCGTGGTTTAACTGTTGATGAAGTGACTCGTTTACGTAAACAACTTCGTGATGCAAACGTAGAAATGAAAGTTATCAAAAACTCAATCCTTTCACGTGCCGCTAAAAAAGCTGGATTAGAAGGCTTAGACGAAGTATTCACTGGACCTACAGCCGTTGCATTTAGTAACGAAGACGTTGTAGCACCAGCGAAAATCATGGACGAATTTGCTAAAGAAGCAAAAGCATTAGAAATCAAAGGCGGTATCATCGAAGGTAAAGTATCTTCATTGGAAGAAATCACAGCATTGGCAAAATTGCCAAACCGCGAAGGACTTCTATCTATGTTGCTATCTGTACTACAAGCGCCAGTCCGCAACGTGGCTTACGCTGTCAAAGCAGTGGCAGACAAAGAAGATGGAGATGCAGCTTAATAGCCGCATAGCATAAATAAAAATACGAACATCTAAAACGGAGGAAATTATAATGGCAATGAACATTGAAAACATTGTTGCTGAGTTAAAAGAAGCAACTATCCTAGAACTTAACGACTTAGTTAAAGCTATTGAAGAAGAATTTGGCGTATCTGCTGCTGCTCCTGTAGCTGCAGTTGCTGCTGGTGGCGCTGCTGCTGCTGAAGAACAAACAGAATTCACTGTAGAATTAACTGCAGCTGGAGACCAAAAAGTTAAAGTTATCAAAGCAGTTCGTGAAGCAACTGGCTTAGGCTTGAAAGAAGCTAAAGCTGTAGTTGACGGAGCTCCTGCACCAGTTAAAGAAGGCGTATCTAAAGAAGAAGCTGAAGAATTAAAAGCTAAACTTGAAGAAGTTGGCGCATCTGTAACTGTTAAATAATTTTATTGATTTTTAATTGACTAAAAGCCTTGATATTTAAGGTTTTTAGTCTTTTTTTATTTTTTTGACCATACTTTTGACCATACTTTTTAAAAATTTAAATAAGCCGCAAACTTATCAGCAGACCTTTCTTTTTGTTTTTTAGTCACATGAGTGTATATGTTCATTGTTGTATGAATATCTGAATGTCCTAACCTTTCTTGAACTTCTTTGATAGACAAACCAGCTTCAAATAATAAGCTACAATGTGTATGACGGAAGCCATGTATGGTAATATCATTGAAATTATGTTCTTTGCATATTCTAGATAAAATAATATTAGGCCGAGTTATATCTATATAATTATTGTTTTTAGAAGAAAAAATTATTTGATTCTTTGTTTTAGCGTGTTGACCATGTGCAAGTAAATAACGTTTTTGCTGAGTTTTCCATGCCTTCAAAATATTTAGTGTTTCGTCATCTAGCGAAATTTTTCTAATAGATGTGTTTGTTTTTGGTGGTGTAGAAATAAATTTATTATCTGAATTTCTCGTGATAGTTTTATTGATTTCAAGTGTTTTATTAAAAAAATCTACATCGTCCCAAGTTAATGCTAATGCTTCACCTTTTCGTATTCCTGTAAATGCTAGAACTCTGAATAGAGAATAAGTTATAGGGAATTTGTCTTTTTGACAGCATTCAAGAAAATCTTGTAATTCTTCTTTTTCAAAATATTTTAATTTAGTCTTTTTTTGCTTGCGTTCTCCTTTTGAAAAAGTTACTTCTTTCATAGGATTTTCTTTAATTAGGTTCATTTTTTTTGCATAATCAAAAACTGCAGATGTATAACATTTTAAAGCTTTATAGGTAGAATATTGTTCTTTCCATTTGTTGATAGCTTCTTGACAGTAAGCTATATTATAGTTTTGTATTTTTTTATTTCCAAAAAAAGTTGAAATGTTTTTATCAAACAAAAACTTAACACGTAAGTAAGTACTTTCTCTGACTGTTGGTTTATATTGTTCAATCCACATATCTTTTACTTGTGTAAAAGTGTAGTTATTATCTTTTACTAGTTTTTTATCTGTAGCTAAAACTTCTAGTCTAGCTAGTGCGATTTTCGCTTCTTTTTGTGTTTTGAATCCTCTTTTAGTTGTATATCTCTTCTTTCCAGTTAATGGATCGATACCAAGATATGTCTTGAAGTACCAGGCTTTTTCACCATTTTTCTTTTGGTATTGTTTAATCATTGCCATAAAATCCAACTCCTATTCTAATTCTATTTCTAAAATACTGTTATCAAATGATTCTAAAATCTCATTTTTTTCTATAAAATCAATCCATTCTTGATATCCGTTGTATTTTGGAATTCCTAAATGAGATTTAAGTTTTTGATAGGTATTTGCCACAATTTTTTTCCATTCTTCTTCGCCAGTACGAATGATTTTATCATCATCCCACTTTTTTGTTTTTCCAGTTCGTTTACTATTTTTTGATATTTGATAGTTTTTCCATTTGGTTAAAAATATATGTTTTGAATTAGAATTGTTTTCTAACCATTCTTTGAATTCTTGATATTGCATGTTTTTCTCCTTTCGAATGTATGTTCTTATCGTTATAAAAGAAAAGCCCGAAGGCTTTTTTATTTATAAAAACCACCTAACCGAATTGGCCAGGTGGTTTTGTTGTTATCACACAATCACTCTGCCAATAACATAAAGATCATCATATTCATCTGCATAGAAATCTGGATACAAGCGATTTCCATTTTCATCACATTCACAATTTAAGGATACTAATCGTAGTCTTCGATTTTCTACATACATTTTCTTTAAAAATGCTTCACCATTTATTTCTACAGCACCAATTTGACCATTCATAACATGTGGAGTCAGTTTAATAAAAACTATTTCTCCATTTTCAAAAGTGGGGTGCATACTATTTCCATTTATCATAAAAGCAAGATCATAATGAGAAGGAATTTGAGATTCTCTCATTGTTACCGTACCTAACGGGCGCTCTTTATCATAATTAGGACAACCATGTCCTGCTGATAATAAACCGACATATGGAACTTCCTGTTTTTCATCTTCATCAACAGCTTTTCCAAAACTACCTTGAATAATGTTCGATTTATTTTGTTCAGTCAATTCGCTTTTTGCAAAATTATAGACTTTTTGTTGGTGATAATTATTTAATAAATACATTGTAGAAAGAGTATTTGATATACATTCATTGAGAGAAAAATCATTTGATAGTTGTTCGGGAGATATTTCAAGTCCTTTACAAATCTTAATGACATTATCTATTCCAGCTTTGCCTATGCCTCTTTCTAGAATAGAACGAATAGTAGTGTACGGCACATTTATAAATTCGGAGAAATTTTTAATGGTTCCATATTTACTAATAATGAGTTGTTTAATAAATTCTTCTCTGTTCATCTTATCACCTCCTAAAGAAATATTAACATACGCATTTTCGTATGTAAATGACAAAAGGTAAAAAAAAAACGCATTTTCGTATTGACTAAATACGCAATTGCGTGTTACTCTAACTTCAGAGTTAATTAATTATTTTTTTACTCTTTTAATACGCAATTGAGTAACGAAAAGGAGGGAAAAGAATGCTTAAAAATTTAGAAAAAGCTTTGACCGAAAAGAATATTACTCGAACTCAAGTTGCTAGTGCATTAGGTTATAAAAGGTATGCTACTATTTCTGACAAAATCGAAGGGAAAACACAGTTTAGCTTTGACGAAGCAGTGAAATTAAAGAAAACTTTCTTTCCTGAATATGAGCTGGAGTATCTTTTTACTAACGATGTCAAACAACCAGCGTAGGAGGTGTAATCTATGCAACTAAACATTCCAGATGAAGTAATTCAAAACGAATTAGCAAGTAATATTACTTTTATTGTTTTGAAAGAAATCGAAAAGCGATCCAGCTTGTTGACTAAAACTGTTGAATTACCACCTTACCCGAATAAGTCTCAAGTAAAAGAAATATTGAGAATTGGTGATGACAAATTAAGCGGTTGGATTTCAAAAGGTTTAAAGATTCAACAATGGAGTGAACAAGATATTCGAATTGAACGAACTGAATTACAACGATTTTTAAAAGAAACTTTTGAAATTTAAATATTTAAACTTGTTCTACATTCACCACTTCCGAAAAGAGGAGTTGTAGATTTTTCTCCTTTCTATATCTGCTACTAATACTATTTTTTCATAATGCAACTCCTCTTTCCGGAGGTGGTGACGGTGAGAAACGAAGGAGGGGTGACATGGCATATACTTTGCAACAAGAAAATCAAATACTTGGATTGATTAAATGGCGCAGAAAAGCATTGCAAGAAGAGCGAGAAGCGCTAAAAAAATCTAAGAAATTGACAGATCGGCAAGCGAACCTGATTGAAATTGAGCTTGAGGATTTGAGGTTTTTAGAAATAAAAAACAGGGAGGCTAGATTGTGACATTACAAGAGCATCAGAAATTGATGCAAGAATTAAATCAGGAATATCACGAAGAAATGAAACCTAGATCGTTAGGGGAACAATGGCGTGAACGCCAGAAGAAGTGGCTAGAAATAAAAAGACCGACTAGCAACTGCAATCGCTAATCGGTGAGAAATAAGAACTAGTAACTTAAGTCTATCACTCAGAAATGGAGGTAGTCAAATGGAAGAATTACAAATGGTAGCACTCAATGAGCTTCTTAAGCAACAGCAACAAATTATTGTATCGCAAGAAGAAATAAAAAAAGAGCTCCAAGCTATCAGAAATAGCAAGGAGTGATATGGAAACAATAGTAATTACTTGTGTACCATAGATGGAAAACTAAACAGAAAGGGTTCCATCGTCTAGTTTTTTGAGTTTTGTATTTGTCCACAGTTCGCCAGTCTTCATATTTGAGATCGAATAGATATTGTTCTCATGAATGTGAAAAACAATATATTCTTTTTCAGTGGTAGCAAATGCAGCTTTGATAGTTCCTAAATTCGCGCTACCAGTTATTGGGTAGTAATAATTAAGCTCAGTCAAAATATCTCGATAATCCATCTAATCACCTCCCTATCAGATATTTCAGTCTCTCATCCTGATAGGGGAATTATATCAAAAAGGGAAATGAGGAAATTCTCTCTTTTGTTAAAAAGTAGTAACAAAAAAAGACCGCCTGAGCGATCATTTCTCATCTGTTCTACCGACCAAATAATCAAGCGATACATCGAAGTAGTCGGCGAGTAAAACAGCTTGTGATAATTTAGGTTCGTTTTCGCCACTTTCATATCGTTGGATTTGCCTAGTAGTTGTGCCTATTTCTTTTGCTAATACAAGTTGAGATATGTCAGCTTCTGAACGAAGCTTTTTCAAATTCTCACTAAATGTCGTCATCATATATTCCTCCAAAAAATAATTGACAACGACGAAAACGTCGCTTATCATATAAACATAAGCCGACGAAAACGTCGTCTTAAATAAGAAAGTAGGGGCTGATGTGAAAAATAAAAAAATGTTAGAACTACGTATAAAAAAAGGCTTGTCGCAATCGGAAGTTGCAAAACAAGCCGGCATATCAACTCGTCAATATCAGAGAGTTGAAGCTGGGGAACATCTACCAAATGTTGCTCCAGCAATAAAGATTGCCAAAATACTTGGCACTACAGTGGAAAAACTATTTCCAATATAAAATTCAAAGCAAGTATACCACAAGTTTGATTTAGGAGGAAGAATCAAATGGCAGAAATGATGACAATTTCTAAAGCAGAATGGGAACGAATGAACGAGAGATTAGATGTTTTAGAGAAACAAAACAAACTCAAAGTAGACTACAAACGTAAGTTTTGTAAAGAAGTGAATCAATGGTTAGAACGTCAAGATTCTAAGCGCATCGAACAACAAAGAACAGCAATTTACGAGGCTGTAAAGTCATCACTTGAATTTAAGAGCCTTGATGAATTGAATGAAGAAAATTATCAGTATGCCGTTAACGTATTTGAACAACAAAAGTTCTTTTTCAGAAGAAGAATTACTGTAAAGGATGTTATCACATATGAACGAAAAAATTGAAAATCTTATTGAAGAGTTAAAAAGCGAGTGTCAAAAGCAAAGTGTTTCCATTATTTGTACAGCACAAAAAGAAGGGGAACTTAAGAGCATCATTTATGGTGAGACAACAGAAATTTTACTTTGCCTTGCTATGCAAGAAGAACATTTAGATGATAATTTTCCAGTACCAGCACATATTGTGCGTAGAATCGCTGTAGATGCTTATAAACAAGCACAAAACGAAGAAGAAAATCAATTTTCAAATCATACCTTTGTTATTGATAACGAAGAGGATCTCGCTGACGTGATGACTCGCATTCTCAAGGGGGAATTTCAGTGAAGAAAACACGAATTAATGTGAAAGGAGCATATGCCCTCGTTGGTGTGGGTATGTGCTTCGCCACAATTAATATTTACTATGGTTGGATTTACTTCATTACTTTAGGTTTGACTTATTTTGCCAACTCTACACTTAAGGGGAGTGACTGAGCATGAATGAGTTAGCAAATCTTGACAATTATTTAACTGATCCTGATTATGCTAAACCACCATATGAAGCACCAATCGACGAGGAGGATGAATATGAGTAAATCAACTTTAGACATGAGCCATCAAGAATGGCTCGAAGACCGCAAAAGAGGTATTGGTGGTTCAGATGTTGCAACCGTACTTGGATTGAATAAATACAAATCCCCTTATCAATTATGGCTTGAGAAAACGGGTCAAATTGAATTAAAAGATTCAGAGAGCGAACCAGCTTATTGGGGCAATGTTTTAGAAGAAGTTGTTGCCAAAGAATTTCAAGAACGAACAGGCAAAAAGGTCCGTAGAAGAAACCAAGTGTTTGAACATCCGTTACACCCATTCTTAAGAGCAAATATTGACCGTGATGTAGTAGGAGAAAATGCCATTCTTGAATGTAAAACGGCGAATCAATTTTTTAGCAAAGAATGGGAAGGAGAAGAAGTGCCACTTAGTTATTTGTGTCAAGTGCAACATTACATGAATGTTTTGAACAAGGATTATTGTTATATCGCTGTGTTGATTGGTGGTCAAAGATTTATATGGAAACGAGTTGAACGAGATCAAGAACTGATTGACATGATCACAGAACGGTTAGTTGATTTTTGGGAAACGAACATTATCGGCGGAGAAGAGCCACTGATCGATGGAAGTAAAGCAACGTCAGATTTTCTAAAAGAGCGTTATTCGGAATTAGATTCAACTGAAATTATGCTTCATGCTGATTATGATGTTCTACTCGATCAAAAAGAAGAGTTACTCAAAAATAAGAAGGAACTAGAGAAGAGTATTCGACAAATCGACAATCAAATTATCCAGGAACTTGGAATAAAGAATGCCTCTACAGGTATCACACTTAATCGGATTATTTGTTTAAAATCAGTCGTTTCTAAACGAAAAGACTTGAAGAAAATAGCAGAGAAATATCCAGATGTGATGAAAGATGAGGAAATTTACAGCTTATCAACTTCAAATAGATTAGTGATAAAGGAGATTCAGTGATATGGCAACAAGTAAAGATTTAAAGAATCAGCTAACAGAACAAAATAATCAAGCAGTTGATCCTTCTAAATTAGGGCTTAAAGCTCTAATGAATACACCGACAATGAAAAATAAATTTAAAGAAGTATTGAAAGAGAAATCTGATGGTTTCATGGCAAGTGTATTAAATTTGGTAAATAACGATTCTTATTTATCTTCTGTCGATCCAATGAGCATTGTTACTAGTGCAATGGTTGCCGCTTCCTTAGATTTACCAGTGGACAAAAATTTAGGATACGCATGGATTATTCCATATAAAGGAAAAGCCCAATTTCAGTTAGGATACAAAGGATATATACAGTTAGCACAACGTTCGGGTCAATATCAGTCTTTGAATGTTATCGAAGTATATGAAGGCGAATTAAGAGGTTGGAATCGATTGACGGAACAGTTTGAATTTGATCCAGAAGGTCGTTTATCTGACAAAGTCATCGGGTATGTTGGATATTTTGAATTATTGAATGGGTTCAAAAAAACTGTTTATTGGACAAAGCAAGAAATTGAATTGCATAAACGAAAGTTTAGTAAATCTGACTTTGGTTGGAAGAAGGATTTTGATGCAATGGCCAAAAAAACTGTTTTAAGAAATATGTTGAGTAAATGGGGAATTCTATCAGTGGAAATGCAAAAAGCAACGGTAACTGATGAAAATGTCGTAAAAGATATCAATGAGAACGGTGATATTTTATCCGATACAAATGTTGAAGAAGATACACCAGAACGTAAAGAAGCAGAAAAAGTGGAAGACGTGTCATCAGCGTTTGATGAATACGAAGAAACAGCAAATACAGATGAACAAGGATTCATTGTTCGATGATATGAACCCACCACTATAGCGAGGGAGTTTCCCCTCGCTTATCTAAGGAGGTGATAGTGTGGCAAGACCAATAAAAGAAGGTCTTGATTATTTTCCTCTTGATGTTGATGTTTTCGAAGATGAAAAAATAGAGGCTATTGCTGGGGAATTTGGACTTAAAGGAGAAATTGCGGTAATCAAACTGCTTTGTGCGATATATAAAAAAGGATATTTCATTTTGTGGAATGATTTAACGCAAGCTACTCTTTTAAAACGCCTGCCAGGAGTAAGTAAGGAAATGCTCAATCAAATAGTGAACCGCTTAGTCAAATGGGGTTTTTTTGATAAACAACTGTTTGACTCGGTCGAGGTGCTTACGAGTGAGAATATCCAAGCCACCTACTTTGAAGCGACAAAAAGACGAAAATCACCAAAACCAACTAAATATGTAATTAATGCAAACATTAATACACAAGATGAAAGAGATAATGCTGACATTAATCCCCAAAGTAAAGGAAATAAAAGTAAAGTAAATGAAACAAGAGTATCTTCTTCTAGATCTAGTATAGATATTCATTCAGAAAATATCGCAGAGAGCTATTGGCTAAATCAAGTGAATCCAGCAGAAGCACCAATGGTTTTAGAATCTATTCGTTTTTGGGTAAATGATTTTCAAGGACAAGATGAAATTGTCATCATGGCGATTGAAGAAATGCTAAAAAATGGTGCTAAAAATTATAACTATCTCGATAGAGTGCTAAAAAACTGGGAAAACAAGCAACTAGACACCGTTGAGAAAGTGAGAAAGTATTTGCAAGGTCATTATTCAAAATCACCTAGAAATGCAAATAAAACGCTTGAATACGAGAAATTTAGCACAGATGAGTTGCCTATTTGAGAGGAGGCGTAGGCATGGAAACCGTTGGAGAAATCATGGAAAAACTAATACAGAAAGTGCTTGTCCAACGTGGCGAATGTCCTGAATGCGGACAGCCCTTGTATGGATGGCGTACGAAGAATCCTGATGGCTCAGATCGTTGTAAACCAACTTGTATGCAATGTGGGTATAAAGCATTGCGAGTTCAGGAAGACTTACAAACAGAGCAAATGTACAACGAAAGTCTGAAAGCAAGAGCTATCAATTTTTTCAAAGGTGGTTCTGTCGTGCCTAATAAAGCGTTGTTTGATTGTACATTGCAGAATTATCAAATCGTTGATCAAGAAACAAGACAAGCGGTTGAAGTAACCAAACGCTTTGTTAATTCAGTCTTGTTAGGAAATCCAAGTCATCTTGTTTTAACTGGCAAACAGGGAACAGGTAAAAGTCACCTAGCGATGGCAGCGGCTTGGGAAGTTTTGAGGCGATCAAACTACGACAAGAAAATCTTGTTTATCGGGTTACAGGAAATGCTGGATCAAATCAAGTTTTCGTACAACAATCCTGAACTTAGAAAAACGATTGAGGGATCGTTGATTGCAGATATCAAAACGGCGGATTTAGTCGTCATTGATGATATCGGTTCAGAGCTAGGAAAAGATACTTCAGATAGTCGAGCATTTGGCATAAACACGTTGAATTCGTTCTTGGATGCACGACAGAACTTAGCAACGATTATCACAACGAACTTGCTTGGGGAAGAGTTGAAAAAGGCTTACGGTATGAGGACAACATCAAGAATATTTGTCAATTCTGATGGATTTACGATGGTCTTTTCTCAAACAACCGATAAACGATTAAAACCAGTAAAAGGAGCGACAGCATGAACAAATATCGCAATCGAAAAACGGTTCATCGTGAGATCAAATTCGATTCTGTAGCAGAAGCAGAGTACTATGATCTGGCAGTATGGCAAGCGGAAGCAAACGGCTGGAAAGTAAAGCTTCAGGAAAAATTTGAACTATTGCCAAAATTTGAATTGGAAGGCAAGAAGTACCGTAAAATCGAGTATATTCCTGACTTCACGTTTTATAAAAACGGTAAGCTTGTGAAAGTTGTAGATGTCAAAGGAATGCAGACAAAAGATTTTAAAATCAAAGCGAAACTGTTCTGCCATCGTTATCAAGTGCCGTTGATATTAGCTAAAAAATATGGCAAGACGTTCAAGGAAGAGCGTTTTTAAAAGAAAGGTTAGGAAGGTTTGAAAATGAGCAGAAAAAAGAAATTCATTCCAGAAGTTAACCAAGAGGTTGAATGCTTTTGATGTGACTCAGAACATGAGACACCATGGATTTATCTATTTGTATGATATGTAAAGACAGTCTACGACAGATGTTGATACGGAAGATAAAAATAAACTCGTTATTCTAGTTGAAACAGGAAAGAAACAGTACAAAAGACATCTTGTGAACATGACTAGTTGGAACATGTATGTGGTTGAAGATTTAGAAGGCGCGAAGGTCAATGAATACAAATACGAAGTAAATTACATGCCAGAAAGTATTGTGCCGTTTACGGTGACTGAGAAGAAGTAGGAGGACAGCGAATGATACCGAAGTTTCGAGCGTGGTACACACCGTTTAAAGGTAAAAAATTTGGGTAAGAAATGAAATATGGACAAGCAGGAAGGTTGATCACTCATGCTGAAATGTCTCCAGATAAATATATCCTCATGCAATCCACAGGGCTGAAAGATAAGAACGGTGTAGAGATTTTTGAGGGGGATATAGTACTTTTCAGTGTAAGTGATGGTTTTAATCACTTAGATCATGAAAAAGCTGTTGTTCAAGCCTCTGGGTGTCATTCTGGCTTAATTTGTAAGCTAGTAGACTTGGACTTAGAATATCGAATTTATTATGATCCAGTATTTCACACTGACTATGAAGTTATCGGGAATATATACGAGAATAAAGAGTTATTAGAGGTAGAGTAATTGACTAAAATATTAGATGCATGTTGTGGTAGTCGAATGTTTTGGTTTGATAAACAGAATCCAAACGTAATTTTTATGGACATTCGGAAACAATACGAAGAACTAAATAGCGGACATGTCGTTGATATCAATCCTAATGTCATTGGAGATTTCAGAGATATGCCATTTGAAGATGAATCATTTTATCATGTAGTATTTGATCCGCCACACTTGCTTAAAGCAGGCGAGAATAGCTGGTTGGTCAAAAAGTATGGAAAATTAAATCCCGAAACTTGGAAAGAAGATTTAGCATTAGGATTCAAAGAATGTTTCAGAGTATTAAAGCCAAATGGAACTCTTGTATTTAAATGGAACGAGGATCAAATCAAGCTATCAGAAATATTGAATGCAATTGATTATGTGCCATTATATGGAAATAAGAGAGCTAAAACACACTGGTTAGTATTTATGAAGAGTATCTAGCTACCTCGTGAAATTGTAGGATCAATTTTGATTAAATATGTAATTTCTGAATTTACCAGATAATGGGAAGGTAAACATGCAAATTAAAAGGATCGTTTGGAAAATTAAAACTATAGTTAATGCTGTAGCGTTGAATTTTAAGTACAAGCTTAAATGTATTCCCCATTCAATCAAATTTAATCCAATTAAATAAAAGTAGTATCTCTTTTTAATCTTACAGTTTTTAAGAAAATAGTAGCTAATATAATAATCTAATAAGACAAGTATAACCAATATATGTTTATCTATAGTGACTATAGTGTCATGTTTTTCTGAGAGTCTATGGAAATACATTAATAATGTTGGTAAAGGAATATATATTGTTAATAATGATATAAAGAAAAAGACTATAAATGGCATTTCGTCACTCCCATATAAATAAAACTATGTAAAAAATATCACAATCTTGTGTTGTGGTCAAATATTTTCATGTTATCTATTTTGTTATTATCGTCAATAAATGAAAAGGAGGAGGTAGAATGATGGGTTTCAAAAAGAGTGACAAAGTAGTGACTAAAATAGGATCAGGCGTGTCATTATACTTCTTGGACAACGAATATTATATAGTTCAAGATGCTTCGATGCCTGGCAGAATCGTTTTGATTGACGACGATAAACAGCGTTTGAGTTGGCCATCTAGTAAATTCGAATTATATGAGGAGGTGGCGGAAGGATGAGTGGATTGATAATAGTCGTTTTAGTCTCTTCAATAACTTCTTTTATTGTTTCTTTTCTCATGTTGAAATGGCACATGAGAATGTTTAATAAATGGATAGAAAATTTTTTTGAGGAGGAAACAAAACAAATAAAAAACTACCTGTCTAAAGACAAGTAGCACAAAAGTTTTTACCAAAAGGAGTCATTTTTACTAAGCCGTTTATAATTTTAGGTTCAGACATTATTGAATTTTTAAGTTCTTTTTTTCTTTTTGAAAAAATATATGAGGTAGCAAGTCAGCAACCACAACTCAACGACAACCAGAAAATCGTGCTGGAGTGGTTGAAAAGTAACAGAAATTCGTTAAAAGTTCCAATGCTTGCAATTTATGAATTAGCAGAATTAGCAGATGAAAATACAAACTTAGCCTACCATCAACTTGACAGTAAACAAGAAATCGAAGTCCTAGCAGCTTTCGCTCAATGGGGATTGGGACAGGAGGAAGAAAGATGAGCTACGAAAATTACAAAAACTGTGTTGAAGAAGTAAAAGATAAAAATGGGAAAGTAATTCAATATCATGATGTCGTTCGTACGTCTGCTGGTGAAATTTTATTAGTAGGATTTGGTGTAAATCATCAACGGAAGTTAAAAGGTTTGAATGCATATAACGATTTTAATGGTGCTCATGACTGGTTAGATGTGTATCCAGACGGCGAGTTAGAAATCTTGGGTAACGTTGATTTTAATGCTGATGAACAGGTGGGAGCGGAATGATCTATCCTTTTATCTTTATTGTGCTTTTCGTTTCTATGTTAGTAATCATCCAAGAAGGGAACAAGAAATAATGGGAAAGACGAAATCGAAAATCAAGAAGAAAAAACGCCGTTTGGAACAAAAGGTGATTCAGAATGGGACGGCTAAGAAAAAATATATGAATAAGAAAAAGAAGAACATAAAAAAGGACAGCCAGTAAATGGCTGTCGCTACATAAAATGGAAATTGTTTGAAAGTTTATCTCATTATACCATAAAAGGAGCGATTTTGCTTGATGAATTTATTACGAGAAGTAGATTTCAAACAAACAAGAGATAATGCCAGAAATGTTTTAAAGAATTTTAGACGTTTAGAGCGCATAGCAGGTCGCTCTTTGATAGATATTAAGTCACCAGTTATAACAGATATGCCTAAAGTTCCTAGTCACGGAAATAAAGCAGAAGATGCCATGATCCAATTAGCAGATGCTGAAGCAGAAAGAGATGCGATTTTGAAGGCTTTGATGGCACTTAGTCTAATTAGTCGTCAGATACTCTACTATAGTTTTTGTGTGCCAGACAGTTTCTCAAACTACAGGATTAGTCGTGAAGTAGGTTATTCAGAAAGAAGCATACAACGAATGAAGTCGGAAGCTCTAATAGAGTTTGCAGAAGCATATAGGCATGGGGAAAAAATTGCTTATAAATAATTTGGCGGTTTTTTGGCGGAATGATGGCGGTTTTTAGCCATTTACCAGTGATATTATGATAGTGTCGAAAGATGAGGAATTCGACAAAATAAGCGAAGGGAGGCAGTCTCCCTTATCGTTGTAATTATGCTTTGATAGACAGCAACTAACCAATCACAAAAATACGAAAAAGGAAGTGAAAACCTCCTTTACTTTCCATTGTTTATCTATATCAACTGGTTGCTGTCTGTTTTGATATAAAAAAATTAGCTATCCTCAAAAGATAGCTAGCAATACAATTATTTTTTACTGCAACAAGAACGACAACAGTATTTGCATCCAGAAACATTTAAATTTGTTTTTTTGATACGAATATATCGGAGCGCTGATGAACATTCTATATAGTATCCAATTTCAATCGAATGATTTTTGTCAGGGGCATATGGACAGTCTATTTCATGTAGTATGTGAGTATTATTTTTTGTAGGTGTTGTATCAATAACATAATTAGGCATATGAAAAACCTCCTTAATTAATTATATAACGACTAAAAATAATTTCGCAATACACTTATGTCGCTGTGGCGGAAATAGAGAGACGCGAAGGTGAAGGTAGGTTTCGTATGGCGGACTACTGGGACCTTGTACAAAACTAGAGAGGAATAGTACATGAGTGGTGCGATCCCATTCCAGCGACTTTGAGATTGAGCAGTAGTGGGGGCAATCTGACCTATATACCATTCTATAGCTACTGCAAGAGGAATGGGCAATCTCAATTATAGCATGCTAGAACTATACCTCATGAGCTGCTCTGAGGTGTAGTTTTTACATAAAAACAAGGCTAGCAAACCAGCTAACCTTGTTTTATAATATGTATCGTAGAAAAGTGAAAAGATGGTGGCAATCCATTCTAGGAGGTGATGCTTATGAATGTAAGTATCAAATTTAAGGAAAGGAGAGCCTGAATTGTCAGTGTTTGAGGCGCTACAGCTAATGATTGCTTTTGCGATGTTAGTTTTAGCTATCAAAGATGACAATAACAAAAAATAAACCATCTCTCACTTTGACGAGCTGAGATGGTTTATTTAATCAAACATTAAAGTTTCGTCACCGTCTTTTTAACGGTTCTACACAGGACGTGTTACCAGCACGTCCTTTTTCTATGTCTATTATATCATGTGAAAATACAAAATCAATTGAGAGCACTCGCTGTCTATTAATTTCTAAAGACGGAAGTTATATTTATAGTACATCGATTAAAGATAGATATAATATGCATCAGCTTCTGAAGTATCAGAATTTACATTATGAAGACCTTCTAGTTTGATGTGAAGTTCTTCAGCAATCTGTTTGATATATTTATTTAATATCCTATTTTCTAATTTTAAATAATTAGCTACCTCAATCGAAATTATTTTATTGCATTCTTTATCTATAAGTCGAACATTAAACTGTTTTATAATGTCGTTTAGATCGGTTTCGTTAGGAATGTTGTTTATCAATGATGTACGCTGTTTTATCGAAATAAGTGTATTTTTTATCATTTTAAATTCATCCATAGCTTCACCTTCTATAATTTTTTTAATTTAAATTTAATTATATATTATACTTTTATTTCTATCCATTTTTTTGCTGAAGAGAAGATGATCGAGGAGGTAAATAATTAATGAGAAACTACTGGTACGTATCACTTTCTAATAGGTATCCACAGCCAAATGATAATGATCCAATTAGAGTGGTCCAGTCAGTCCAAATAAAAAAGAAGTACTCAATCATTGAAATGGCACGAGAAGCGACACCAAAAGAAATCGACAAATATAACCTTCGTTACTGTGGACGTGGGTATTGGAAAGACGAATATATTCAACAAAACATTGAGAGGTACATCAAATGAATGATAACTATGATTACACCAAGTTGATTGAGAAGATAAGAGCAGAGAAAGATATGGATGAACTAGCTACCTTATTCATTAACATCATTAGTTTAGTTGGATTAAAGATGGATGAAGTAGCAGCTCTTAATTATTTTATTGCTGAACAAACAATTAAAGCAGACCACAATGCTAAGTTTATAAAGGAAAAATTAGGCTTGAGTGTAAATAATCTTAGTATTGAAGGAATATTTAAGGTACAAGAAGCCTTAGTGAATGTTTATATAGAGAAATATAGCAAGGAGAATAGTCATGGGGATGTTTAAAAATCTATTTGTTCAAAGCGATAGAAGCGAAATTGAATTGTTCGAAGTAAAAGATGATGCCAATCTATTAGAGATTAAATTAAAAGATACTGACTCAGTACCAGAGATTTATTATAAAGGACAACGATTGGATAAAATACCAAGAGGATTAGTGGATATTTCATATCATTGGCATACAAGAAGTTATGATACAAATGGACAGAATAAAATACATATTGAGTATTATGATAGTCCGAATACAAAGTATCTAGATAAAAGAACGATAGAACATGAGAGAGAAACTTAAATGAGAGAGGTCAGACCTAGAGACGAAATAGATAAACTCTATAAGACAAACAAATGGAGGAAACTTAGAAAGCTAGTCATAGCAAGGGACTTTGGTGTATGCCAAGAGTGTCAACGCCGAGGGATAATAACAAGAGGAGTAGTTGTCCATCACATAATCGAAGCAAGAGAAGATATAACTAAGTTCTGGGACATAGATAACCTAGAGCTTGTTTGCCTTGCTTGCCATAACAAAGAACATCCTGAGAAATCAGGAGGAGAAAAGAAAGTTAAGACGAAGAGAAAGGTAGTGAAGTTCTATGCAACAAGAGAGTAATGTAGCAAATAAACAGATTGAGTCTTTAGAATATCTCACTAAAGAAATTAATGAATTGAAATCAGCTGTTTTGAATGGAACTGTAATTATAGAATCAATCTATGTATCTCGTGAGACGAGACTAATCACCAAGTTTTAGCGACACCTAGATTAGTGTGTGAGAATTTAAGAGTGGAAATAGAACTTAAAAGATACAGAGGTAACTAGCCCCCCTACTTAGAAAAATAGAAACAGGAGGGGCGCCAAGACCGGTGCGCCCCTTCCTTTACACAAATACCGCTTTTCGATTTTTTTAGACGATTAGAAAATAATGAAAGAAGGTGAAATTATGCCAAGACCAGCTAAAAGTGCAAGATTACAATTGCTCCAAAAAAATCCAAACAAAAGAAATACAAAAGAATTGAAAAAGCGAGCAGAAGTTGAAGAAAAATTAAAAATGAATACAGATGAAATCAGGGCTCCTTCGTGGCTAGATAAGCAGGGAAAAGAAGTGTTTGATTTTATTAAAAATGAATTAC
Organism: Enterococcus sp. DIV1421a; assembly: GCF_051711025.1. Classification (NCBI taxonomy): domain Bacteria; kingdom Bacillati; phylum Bacillota; class Bacilli; order Lactobacillales; family Enterococcaceae; genus Enterococcus; species Enterococcus sp. DIV1421a. The sequence continues at coordinate 435,341 of NZ_JBIOLU010000001.1, forward strand.
TATCAGTCGAATTAGTGATGAATCCAGATGTATACTTAATGGCTATGTATAGTGATTGGTACTCTCAATATGTAGAATTAAGAAAGCAATATAGAAAAATGCAAAGAGAGTACAAAAAAGAATACAAACGAAATAAAGAGCTTGCTGAAGCAAGTGGTAAAGAATTCAATGAACCACCAGAGATGTATGGGAATCCATTATCAAAACAAATGGATACATGTTCCAAAAATTTACGTGTTTTTGGTGGAGATTTAGGACTTTCTCCAGCTTCTAGAGCAAAATTAGCTATAAAACTATCTCAAGATGAAGAAGATGATTCAGAATGGAATTGACTTCTTTATCTTATTCTGAGTTAGAAAAATGGTGGGAAAACTACAAGGAGGAACAAGCTTCTTGGGGCGGGATATTATTAGAACCCTATCCAGAATTATTGACTACTTGGTACGCTGAACGTTTGATCGATGAATCTATACCAGCGAGTAAAGAAAATATTCTTGCTGCTAAAAGGCATATATTAGATTTAGAACGACAAGGAACCGAAGAATTTCCGTGGATTTTTGATGAAGAAGTAGGGCATCGTCCAATTCGATTTATTGAAGATAATTGCCGTCCGACTGAAGGAGACTTTGACCGATTTATTTTGCAACCATGGCAACATTTTATCATTGGTTCAATGTTTGGATGGATTCATAAAGAAACAGGAATCCGACGTTTTCGTGAAGCTTTGACATTTGTAGGACGAAAAAATGGTAAAACGTCACTTATCAGCGGATTATCAGCTTATATGTTGGGATATGATAACGAGCAAGGTGCTAATGTCTATGTTTTGGCCAATGCGAAAGATCAAGCATCAATTTTATTTGATAAAACAAAGGAAATGGTAAAGCAATCTCCTAGATTAGACAAAAAGTATAAGCCACAAAGATCATTAATTAAAGACGAAGCAACTTTTTCTAAGATGGAGGCCCGAGCATCGGATAGTAAAAAACTCGATGGATTAAATACTCATTTTGCGATTTTCGATGAAATCCATGAATTTATAAATTTCAAATTGATTAATGTAATAAAAAAATCTCGCGGTACGCGAAGGCAACCACTAATAGTTTATATAACTACAGCAGGTTATGTTCTTGATGGACCACTTATGCAATATTATGATAATGCACTCGATTGTTTAGAACATCTTGAAGATGGTCTGGATGAACGGGTTTTTTATTTTGTAGCAAAACTAGACGATGTTTCAGAAGCGGATGATCCAAGAAACTGGATTAAAGCAAATCCTAACATTGGCTTAATGTCATTTGTTGATTTAGTAACCGACTGGAAAACAGAACGTAACAGTCCTCAAGAGAAAGCTGACTGGCTCACAAAACAGTTTAATTTATTTTCTGACATAGACGAATTATCGTTTTTAGATATGCAAACAATTAATAAGAATAACAAAATAATTGATTGGAAAACGATGGAAGGTGAAGAATGTGTTGGAGGATATGACTTATCAGAAACACAAGACTTTACATCGGCTAATTTGGAATTTCCCATTTATGAAACTGGAGAAATAGCAGTTTTAGAACATAGTTGGATTTCGCAAGAAAGATATAACAACGACAATAATAAACAACGGTTGGATGCTTGGATAAAATCAGGTGATTTAACTGTGACACCAGGAAGTTATGTTGATTATCAGTTTGTTTTTGACTGGTTTGTGGAGCAATCAAAAAAATATAAAGTGTTGAAAGTTAGATATGATCGAAGAAATAGTCTGATTTTAAATCAACAAATGATTGATTTTGGATTTGTCATGGAAGAAGCTATTCAAGGATTCACTACTCTTGGTGGACCAATGAAAGACTTAAAAGAACGATTTTTAGATGGCAAAGTTATTTATAATCAGCAAAAAATTTTTAGATGGTATTTATCAAATGTAAAACTAGTACAAGATAGAAATAATAATTGGATGCCTACGAAACAATCAAAAAATAGAAAAATTGACGGTTTTGCATCAGTGTTAAATAGTCATGTAAGTGTAGTGGAAATGTTTGCTAAAAAATCAAAACAAACAGGAACTGTTGGCTTCATAAGTATAAGAGAAATGATGAGAGGAGGTTAATAAATGAATAAATTCCAAAGGACTATTAACAAAATAACTCCTAAATTTATCAAACAATCAATTATTAAAGGATCCTATGAAAATCAAAATTTTAAATCATGGATTGGAAAGACTTTTTTTGGATTAGAAAACTCAACTCTTGAAACTAACGAAAATATATTTTCAATCATTTCTCGTTTAAGTAATACATTATCCAGTCTACCATTTAAAAAATATTTGAATTGTGAACAGCAATTCGATGAATCGATGGATCGGTTGATGTATTTTCCTAATAAAAATCAAACTTTAGACCAAATAATTAATGTATTGGAAGTTAGTAGAAATACAAACGGAAATGGTTATGCTTTGATTGTTCGAGATATTCGGGGGCAATTAGAATCACTGATCCCGTTCAATCCAAATTATGTTAATCCTATTGTTGAAAGGAGTAGTAAAGAATTATGGTATCAAGTGAATAACGATGGTAAAACATTCTACTTTCATAATTCTGATGTTATTCATGTGCGACACATTGCAGGAAATGGAAATTGGAAGGGAATTAGCCCAATACAAGTATTAAAAAATTCGAATGATTTTGATAAAGCTGTTCGTGAGTTCTCTTTAAAAGAGATGCAATCATTACGAGATTCATTCATTTTAACTTATGACACTAGCGTTGATGAAGAAAAGAAAAAAGCTGTAGTGGAAGATTTCCGACGGTTTTATGAAGAAAATGGCGGTGTACTTTTTCAAGAGCCTGGTATAACTATTGAAGAAATGAACCGTAACTTTGTAGCAACAGACATGAAGATCACTGAGGAAATTACTCGAGATCGTATTGCTAATGTTTTTAACGTTCCTAGTGTTTTTTTGAACTCCGACAGTAGTAGTTTCTCATCAAATGAACAGTTGATGCAACTATTCGTTAATATGACTCTCACTCCTATTGTGAAGCAATATGAAAGAGAATTTAACAAGAAGATACTTCAAAAAAATGAAAGAATAAAAGGCTATTACTTTAAGTTCAATATGATGGGACTCTTGCGTGGGGACAGTGATGCTAGGCAGAAATTTTATCATGGTGGTATTCGTGATGGATGGATGGCGCCAGATGAAGCAAGGATGCTTGAAGAAATGCCACCACGTGGAGGTAAAGCTGCTGATTTATGGATTTCAGGCGATATGTACCCGCAAGAAATGGATCCAACATTAAGGAAATCGCATAAATCTAGTGAAACAGACGTAACTAAAAATAGTTAGGTCTGTTTTATTTTTCCTTGAAAGGAGGGTAGTTATGAAAAAGTTTTGGGAATGTAAACAATCTGTTGATCAAGATGAAGCTGACATCTATATTTTTGGAGAAATTACATCATTCAAATGGGATGAATCAGGTACAACAGCTTCGAGTTTTCAAAAAGATTTAAAAGAGCTTGGAGATGTCAAAAAAATTAATTTACATGTGAATTCTCCTGGTGGTTCTGTTTTTGAAGGAATTGCTATAGGAAATATGTTAAAGCAACATAAAGCATATGTAACAGCTTATGTGGACGCTCTAGCAGCTTCTATTGCCAGTGTAATCGTAGTTAGTTGCGATAAGGTTATTATGCCAGAAAATAGCATGATGATGATTCATAATCCGTGGTCTTTTGCTATAGGTAATGCCAATGAATTAAGAAAACAAGCTGACGATCTTGACAGAATTGCGGAATCATCAGTTGTAACTTATCTTGCTAAAGCTGGTGAGAAATTAACAGAAGAAAAAATCAAACAAATAATGGCTGAAGAAACTTGGTTATCAGCAAAAGAAGCATTTGACTATGGTTTATGTGACATTGTTGAATCTTCGAATCAAATAGCAGCATCTATTAGCGAAAAACTCTTTAGTAATTATCAAAGAGTTCCTGAGAAATTCTTAATGACTAAACAAGAAAATCAAATAGATGATCATGAAAGAAAAAAAATAATCGAACAGGCAAAAAAAGATAAAGAATATATAACTAACGTATTAGGAGGACTTTAAAAATGAAGACACTTTTTGAATTAAAACAAGATATGACAACGGTAGGAAAACAAATACAAAAAACTAAAGATGAAATTTCTCAAAAAGCAGCTGATACTTCAGTAACTGTTGAAGAATTAAATCAATTAAATAAAACTGCAGCAGAGTTACAACAAAGATTTGATATTATCAAGAATCAACATGATCAAATGGAAGTAGAACAAAAAGCAAGCCTTTCGAAAGGTAACTTTACAGAAGCCACAGATCCTAAGCAAAAAATTATTGATGCAAAAGCAGAATTAATTCGAGCAACGATGGCTAATCGTCCTGTGAATTCAGATGTTCTGCAAGTATTAGGAGATAACTCAACTACAAAAGGAAATAAATTCCTGCCTTCTACATTAACAAATGATATTATTGCGGAACCGCTAGTAAAAAATCAGTTGAGAGAAAAAGAAATAGTAACCCAAATTACGAATCTTGTAATTCCTCGTATTTCATTCACAATTGATGACGATGATTTTATTCAAGATGGAGAAGCTGCTAAAGAAATAGAACTAAAAGGAGATTCAGTTAATTTTGGACGATTTCAAACAAAAGTAAAAGCTGGAATTACTGATACAGTATTGATGGGAACGAATACGAACCTGGTTCAAACAGTAGAAAATAATTTACGTGCAGGGCTTGCTGCAAAGGAACGCAAAGTTTCATTTGCTACTTCACCTAAAAGTGGCGAAGAACATATGAGTTTCTATGATAAAACCGAAGTGAATATCAAGGAGGTGGAAGGAAATGATTTATATGAAGCAATCACTAATGCTTTAGCAGACTTGCACGAAGATTTTCGAGAAAATGCAACAATTTATATGCGTTTTTCTGATTATGTAACGATTATTCGAACTTTAGCTAATGGAAGTGCTACATTATACAATGCGCAACCAGAGCAAGTCTTAGGTAAACCAGTAATCTTTACTGATGCGGCTACAACACCTGTTGTTGGTGATTTCTCATATGCACATTTGAACTACGATATTGCAGATGTATTATATGAACAATACAAAGACTATGATAAAGGTATTAATTATTTCATGGTAACAGCGTGGTTTGATCACCAAATTAAATTAGCTTCAGCGTTCCGTCTAGCTACGATAAAAAAAGCGTAACCCCATCAACAGATGGGGATTCTGAACAAATATCTCATAATTCGCGGGATAAATCGAATTTGACAGATAAAAATGATTTTACTTCTTTGAGAGTTTCGGAATTAAAACATCTTTTAGACGAGAAAAATATTTCTTATAAATCTTCTGATAAAAGAGAAGATTTAATTGCTTTATTAGAAGAATCTAAAGAAGAATAATCGTATTATCAATAAAATTCCGTTAATTTAAGTTAGGTGAATGTAAATGATTTTAAATCCAAGGGATGAATTAGATTTACAAGAGATAAAAGAAGCTATCCGAGAAGACTATTCAAATGATGATATAGGTATAATACGAGCTGCTAGATCAGCAATTGCATATATAAAGGGGGCTATCGGAAAAGATAAGCCTTCTTTTTATTTGCAAGATAATGAAACCATAGATTTATTAAATTTAGGTATTTTGCTATTAACAGACCATTATTATCATGCAGGTTCGGCAACTATTGAATCCAGTAGTCAAAATGGTGTACTTAGAGAATATGACTTGGGTTTCAATTCTCTTCTTCTTCAATTAAAAGCGGAATATAAGGTTTTTAAGGAGGAAGAAACAAATGAGGAAAAGTAGGACTGGAAAAATGAATACGATTATTTGCTTTTGGGAATATCAACCTCATAAAGGTCCAGAACCAGGAGATGAAGAAAAAGTAATCCTTTATAAAGCTCGTGCCGAAGTTTATGATCCATCAAAAAAGGATTTGGAAATTCTGAATGGTAAGGAAACTAAAAAAGCTGTAACAGTTGTAATTCGTGATACTCGTGGCTCTTATATTCCGTCAAATAAACATTATGTTGAGATTGAGGATTATAGACTTCAAGGGAAATGGAACATTATAGATGTCAGAAACGATATTTCTGAAAATCGATTTATAACTATTATTTTAGGAATGATTGATGATGTCTGATGTTGAAATTAAAGGTGTTCAAGAAACTTTAAAAAATTTAGAAAAAAAACTAGGTAGTCGAAAAATAAGAGCTATTACTAAAGAAGCGGTAGATGCAGGTGCAAAACAAGTAGAGAAAAGACTACAAAAAGATATGCTTGTTTTTAAAGATAAAGGTTATACCATTGATGAAGTGGTTAAAACAGAAGCTATTTTTAGAAATAATCAGGCCAATGCAAAAATAGGTTGGAATGGTCCACATGAAAGATATAGGATTATCCATTTGAACGAATGGGGATATACTAGAAATGGAAAACAAATTAGACCAAGAGGATTTGGTGTAATTACTAAATCATTGAAAGATTCTGAACCTCTTTATTTCAATACAGTTGCAGAGGAGGTCAAAAAGAATTTATGAATGATATGTTGAATATTATATATGATGCATTGGTTTCAAATGAGTATATTTATTCTATGACCTATAATGAGAAAATGAAAAGTCTAAGAATTAAATTTTACCAACAACCAGAAACAGCTGATAAAACAGGTCCATTTATCACAATAAGACCTGTTGATGTTCCAAATGAGGCTTATCATGGAAGCGACAAAGAATTATCTGTTGAACATTTAATTCAAATAGATGTAGAGTCTGCATATCGAATCACATGTAAACAAATTCAATATGAAATAAAAAATGAATTAAAAAAAATAGGATTTGGCCAAATAAGTGGCCAAGGACTTGATGAATATTTTGCAGAAACAAATAGGTTTGTAGATGCAAGAAGATATCGTGGAAATACAAAAATTTATGATACGAAATATTAAAGAATTAAGATGCAAATTTTTGTGTCTTTTTTTTTATTAAATTTTTAGGAGGAAAAATCATGTCATTTGTAGGATTTAAAAAATTAACTATTGGAGTATTTGATGAAACCGGAAAAGTTCCAGAAAAAAATCAGTTTGTAATTGAAGGGAAACAAGATAAAGGTGCTACGGTTTCGGCTGAAATTACAGGATTAGCAAAAGAATCAACTAAAGTACATGGTTCTGATATTGCTTATTATGTTTCTCAAAAAGGTACTGGGGATGTCAGTATTAATTTTGGATTATTAGATCTACCAGAGGATGTCAATGATAAAATATTAGGTTACAAGGTTAATGATCAAAAAATTAGTTTTATGGGAGAAAATACTGAACCTCCATATTGTGCGGTGCTATTAGAATCTTCTGACCTAAGTGGAGAAACTGCTTTGTTGGCAGCATTTAAAGGTAAATTTAGCCGTGAATCTATGAAATTAAATACATTAACAAATGAAGCTTTTGAACCAGAAGCGGAAGAGTATGTGTTTTCTGCAATTGCAAACTATGCAGAAGGGGATGCTAAAGGTCAAACGGTAGGTAAGTACATTGGATCTGACCAAGAATCAATTAAAGCTCTTAAGGCATTAACATTTCCAGCGGGGGAGTAGTAAGCCCTGATGTTTCTTTGAAAAGTTTGAAAAGTAGGGAGATAGACAGGGCTGAAAAAGAAGATAAACCAAATGAAAAAAATACGGTTGCTGAAATTAAGTCATGGCTAACGGAAAATAATATTAATTTTAATGACATTACATTAAAAAGTGATCTATTAAATTTAGTGAATAATGTGCAAAAAGAGGACTAGTTTTTTAGTTCTCTTTTTGTTTTTTAGATTGAATTAATGAAGGAGAGAAAAAAATGGCAATCAAAAATAAGACTCAATTAGTTTTAAAAGATAAAGATGGAAAAAAAGTTGTTCATGAAAAAAATAATTTAACTGCTGGAGATGTGTTAGATGCTTTAGAATGTCAGGAACGTATGTATGCAGAAAATACTACGGCAGTTAAACAATTTAACGAACTTGTTGAATTTAACATTTCTTTATTTAACAGTGACGAAGTTACTCGTGAGTCTATTTTACAAGGTTTGACAAATGATGAAGCTTTTAGTGCTTTGAACCAACCTATTTTAGATATTTTAGGAATCGATCCTTCATCAGAAGAGAATGAAAAAAAGTAAGTCCTACAGAAGCAAAGAATGATTTATTGAATTTATTTAGACAATTAGTTCAGGCTGGTTGGTCTGTAAATGATATTGAAAATACTAATTTCAATCGTTTGATTCAAATTGTATGTTCTGAAAAAGCCAAAGAAAAACCAAAAGAAATGGACTTGAAAGATTTCTTGAAATCATTATAGGAAGGAGGATAACTATGACTACTGGAAAACCAATCGGTAATATGATTATCAATCTTGACTTGAATAGTTCTAAATTAACTAGGGGACTAACTGGTGCTAGAAATGCTGTTAATTACCAGATGAAAGCAATGAAGGCGCAAATGCAAGTTATGGATGCTTCTGGAAATAAATTAGGTGTACTACAAGCAAAATATACTGGGTTAGGTAATGTACTACAAGCTAATCAAAAACAAATAGAAATATTAACTGATAGATATAAAAAAAGTTATGATGAAAATGGAAAAGCAACATCAGCTACTATCAAATATGCGAATCAATTAAATCAAGCAACAGCTAGACAAGCGAGTTATGAAGCACAGATTAAACAAACAATTGGTGCATATGCAGAATTACAAACAAAAATAACAGGAATAACTGGAGTAATTAATAAGACATCTGATGTTCTGCAAAAAGCTGGAAATTCAGCACAGAATATCGGCACTTCCTTAACACATGGCGTGACTATTCCGATTGCCGGAGCCGTTACTGCAGTTACAACTGCGGCAGTCAAATGGGAAAGTGCATTTGCCGGGGTAAAGAAAACAAATGACGAAATTGTAGATTCCAATGGTAATATAGTTTACTCCTATAGTGATTTGGAAAAAGGGCTTAGAGATTTGGCGAAAGAATTACCAGCAAGTCATGAGGAAATTGCAGGAGTTGCAGAAGCAGCTGGTCAATTAGGGATTCAAACTGACAACGTTGTAAGTTTTACAAAAACAATGATTGATTTAGGAGAATCTACCAATATGTCTGCAGAAACTGCAGCGACGTCTTTTGCTAGATTTGCAAATATCACACAAATGTCTCAAAAAGATTTTGAGCGACTAGGTGCTGTGGTTGTTGATCTTGGGAATAATCTAGCAACTACTGAGTCAGAAATCACAGAAATGGGACTCCGTTTGGCTGGTGCAGGGAAACAGGTTGGAATGAGTCAAGCTGAAATCATGAGTTTTGCAGCGGCATTGTCTTCTGTAGGTATTGAAGCTGAAGCTGGAGGAACTGCTTTTTCTAAAGTAATGGTACAAATGCAGTTAGCAGTTGAAAAAGGTGTTGGAGCTTTAGAACCGCTAAAACAAACGGTAAGCAGATATGGTTATTCTTGGGAACAATTTGTTCATGCTATTACTTGGGGAGGAAAAGAACTAACAGATCTTTCTAAAAAAATAGGTATTTCGTCTAAAGATCTAAAAGAAATGTACAAAAATGCTAGTGAATCAGCAGGGAGCTTATCATCTTTTGCGGATGTAACCGGAAGAACATCAGATGAATTTGCCAAATTATTTAAGAGCAATCCTTCTCAAGCGATTATTGAATTCGTAAAAGGGCTTGGCGAAGCAGAAAAACATGGAACTTCTGCAATTTCTATTCTGAGTGATATGGATATAAAAGAAGTTCGCTTACGGGATAGTTTATTACGTGCAGCTAATGCTAGTGGTGTTTTTGAAGGTGCAATAAAACGAGGAACTCAAGCTTGGGAAGAAAATACTGCTTTAACAGATGAAGCCAACAAACGTTATGAGACCACTGAATCAAAAGTGAAGGCGCTGAAAAATGAAGTTGTTGATATAGCTATCGATATGGGTGGACCATTCGTAGATGCTTTAAGAGATGCTCTAAAAGCTTCAAAACCATTACTTGAAACATTAAGTAAAGCTGCAAAAGCATTCTCAAATACTAGCCCAGAAGTTCAAAAATCTATTGTAAAACTCATCGCGTGGACTACAGCCGCAGGACCAGTTCTAAAAATTGCTGGATCAGGAGCTTCTAAAATTTCAACTTTTGGGCAAGCATTCGTTGATTTAAACGCAAAATTAAATAAACGCTCAGCAATGAAAGCAGCTGAAAAAGGTTTAAATTTTCTTAGCACTGTTTCTATTAATGGAAGTGCTAGTTTGGGCAATTTAGCTAAAAACTTAGGAGAAACTGCAGGTAAAGCAACTGTTCTTGGTAGTGCTACTAGTTCAGCGGCAGGTTCTAGTGGTATTGGAGCAATGACAGCAGCACTTGGAGGATTGAATCCAATTCTTCTTGGAATTGTTGGTGTTGGAGGAACTCTAGCTCTAGGGTACGCAGCTTGGAAAACTTTTGGAGAAGAAGCATGGAACTCTTCTCAACGTGTAAAACAATGGGGCGTTGATGTAGGAAGAGAAGTTGATGGTACGTTAGATGGTGTTCAAGATAAATTGACCGGAGCTAATGGTAAGTTCGAATTATTGAAACAAGGATTTACTGAAGCTGATGCTACTTCAATGGCTGATAACTTTGAAAAAGCGGGTAAGTCATTAGAAACATCATTAACAAATAGAATTTCTGCTATTGATAAATCATTAAAAGGACTTCCTGAAACTGTTCAGCAAGCGATGAAAGAATTTGCTGATTCTGAAAAAGAAACAATGTGTAAATCATTATCTACTATTCAGGAAAACAACGAAAAAATTAAACAAATTCGTCAAAATGCAGCAAATGAAGGAAGAGAACTTACTGCAAATGAATTAAAAATTATTCAAGATTTGAGTACAGAAACTTCAAAATCTTATATTGAAACTTTAGATGTCACTGCTAAAGAACGTAAAAGTATTTTAGCTGCAATGAACGGAGATGTAGAACAAGCAACAGAAGAAGAAGCCAAAACATGGATTCAATCATTGGCAAAACAAAAAGCTGAGACAACTGAAAAGTATAAAGAAATGCTTGAAGAAAAGAAAAAAGCATTGAAAGATGCAGGAGCAAGCAAAGAACTCATTGATGCATTAGAAGATGAAATGGACGATTATATCAAAACAACTAATGATGGATTTGATCGACAAATTTCAGTAATTGCTGAGAAATATCCTAATTTGATTAGTCAAGTAAATTTTTCAAATGGACAATTATTTAGTGCAACAGCTGCAGCCATAGATGAAACAGGGCAATATACTAAAACCTTTATTGCTAATAATGAAAAGATTCTAGAACAAGCTGAGAAAACTTCTAATAAAATTGCAGAAAATGCAAAAAAGACTGCAGAAGAATTAGGAATGTTTGCTGATCAAAGCACTCATGCTGGAAAAGTTTGGAATTCTCTAACTTTAGATCCAAAAACAGGAAAAGTTAAATCAAATGTTCAGGAAGTAATAATTGAAGCAACAAAAGACTTTACAAAATGGAACGAATTAAAACCTGTTATTCATGATGCTAATTTAAAAACTAATGCAAAAGATGTAATTTCTATTGCAGCTGTTGAAAATGGCTATTGGGATTCGATGAAGTGGGATGAAAAGGAACTATTACTTGAAGATGAGTGTTCTAAAAATGTAGTTCAAGCCTTAGAAAACGCTGGAAAGTGGAAAGAATTAGATATTCCTTCAAAAAGAGCAATTTTAACTTCCAATACTCCTGAAGTTATGGGTGAAACTCTCGTGAATTTGGGACTTTGGGATACTTATAAGCTTCAAGTAAAAGATTTAGATTTGAACACTTACAAATTTTATGATGCCATCAATGGATCGGAAGAAAAGTTGAATGCTTGGGCTAGTTTAGATGATCCTACTAAAGAACTACTGCTAGACGATGCGGAATTTGCAACTAAAATCTTCAATTCTGAAAAACTACTTGAGCGTTTCGATCAGTTATCACCTGAGATAAAATATTTATTAGCAGATGATTCAGAGTTCGCTGAAACCATTTTATCATCTGATCGGATGTGGAGTGAATGGTCAAAACTTCCTGATAATGAGAAAAGATTACTTGCAGACAATAAAGAGTTAACTGCTACTGTTTTATCTTCTGAAGAAACATATCGAAGATGGATGGAATTACCAAATTTTCAAAAAGAAATGTTAGCAGATAATACTGATTTGATGAATAAAGTCATGGAATCACAAGAAAGTCTAGAAGCATGGAAGAGATTGCCAGATCCGATAAAAGGAATTTTAGGTAATAATGAAGATTTAAAAACGAAATTAATTGATGGATCAATAAAAATTGATGATTTTAATAAAGTATTACCGGACTTGAAACGACTACTTGGTGATTCATCAAATTTATTTAATGCTACTATGTATGCTAATTCTGCAATAAAATACTTTAACGAGAAAAAAACTGACAAAAAAGAATTAAAAGGTGATTCATCTAATATTCAAAGAGAAGCTTTGATTGGAGAAAATGCATTAAATAATTTTCAAAAGAACAATCCTATACCTAAAACCTTGCAGGCTAAGGATGATGCTAGTGGTCCAGCTGATGCAGCTAAAGAAGCTGTTGAAAAGTTTTCAAAAGGTGACTCAGTAATTACTAAAACATTAAAAGTAGTAGCAGATATTGGTGGTAAGGTTATTAATGGTCTGCACTTTGCTAAAATTTTAGGATTTGAAAAAGGAACGAATTATCATTTAGGTGGTCCAGCAATTGTTAATGATCAAAGGGGACCACTTTATAAAGAGTTAGTTTTACCAAAAGGTGGCGTACCATTTATCCCAGAGGGGAGAAATGTTTTCTTACCTAATTTGCCTAAAGGATCCAAGGTATTAAATGCTAAAGAAACAAGGCAATTTATTCCTAAATATGCAAATGGAATTGGTGAAATTACTACAGTGACTAGTTTTAATTCGCTAATTCAAGCAATTGAAGAATTGATTAATACCTTAAAAAATAATACAGGATCAACATTAGGTAGTAACACTCAATCTTCTGAATCATTACAACAAGTTTCACTAGACAATCTTGTAAGCCAAAATGATCAATATAAATTGATTGGAACTGAATGGATATCTAACATGATTATTGGTTGGAATGAAATGGTTCCACAGTTTACAAGTAATGAAAATATATTTGTTTCAAATTACATGAACCAGTTAAAAGCACAAAATATACCTAATTATAATTTAGGTATTTCGTGGAATCGAAATCTAATGACAGGTTGGAATAGTTTAACTGGGACATTTATTGCTACAATCAATTCGTTTTGTAATCAAGTGATGGTTACGCTCAGAAACTACAATACTCCTATATACAACAACGGTCGATCATGGCAACAAAATAATCTTAATGGTTGGAATTCATTATATGGATCATTCATAGCCCGTGTAAATCAGCTTGGTAACGATTCGATTAATAATCTTCGTTCAAAAAATGGCGGATTTAATGCTGCAGGTTTATTTTTAATGCAATCTTTGATTAATGGAATCAATTCAATGGGAAGCCCTCTATCCTCAACTATGAATAGCGTAGCTAATAGAATGGTAGGAGGAATTGGAAAAGGTGTTAATGGGGTTATTTCTGGCGTTAACTATGTATTAAAAGAAGTTGAATCAAGTAAGACGATTGGTAATTGGGCAATACCACAGTATGCAAAAGGAACAGTAGGACATCCTGGTGGTTTAGCAATGATTAATGATCAAAAAGGTCCAGTTCATGAAGAATATGTACAAATGCCAAACGGAAAAGGCTTCATTGCTAAAGGGCGAGACTTATTGGTTAATTTACCAAAAGGAACACAAGTTTTAAATGCAACACTTACTAAAAAATTGAAAAAATATATAAATATTCCTAGATATGCTAATGGTACTAATAATTTCGATTTAGCTGATTTGTTGGATAATGAAAATGCTGTTCTTAAATTTTTAGATGGAAAAGTTGATTATAGTAATCTTACTAATTTATGGCTAGATATGACCAAATCTGGCGTAAAAGTAATGGCAAAAGCATCGAATAAATTTCTTCAAACAAAATTGAGTGAATTCTTTACACATGGAAATTTTGATGGTGCAGTAAATGCAAATGGTGTTTATCAGTATTTAGTTAATATTGCCCAAAGAGTGATGGCCAAATTCCCAGGTTTAACTGTTACATCGGGATATCGTCCTGGAGATAGATACTATCATGGAAAAAGACAAGCAATTGATTTAGCATATCCTGGTGTTTCTGGTGATAGTCGATATACAGCTGCAGCTAATTATGCATTTGAGAAGTTTCCATCGAAAATTGCTTATGTTATTACGAATGGTCGAGTAAGAGATAGATCCGGTATGTCTGGAACAGGAGCAAGTGGACAATGGACTGCTTGGCCAGATGGTGATCACTTTGATCATATTCATTTAAATGGACTTTTGGGAGTGGGTAATATCTTTAAAGTAGGAAGTTCAACGGGGGTTGAGCGTTGGCGTTCTGTAGCAATAAAAGCACTAAAAATGACTGGTCAATACAATTCAGCAAATTTAAACGCTCTATTGCATCAAATGCAAACTGAATCTAATGGAAATCCTAAAGCAATTAATAATTGGGATAGCAATGCAGCAGCTGGGATACCTTCTAAAGGTTTAATGCAAGTAATTGATACAACATTCCGTTCTTACGCACTTCCTCCCTACAATAAAGATATTTATGATCCACTTTCAAATATTCTTGCTTCGATTCGATATACTTTGAGTAGATATGGGAGTTTATTAAATGGTTGGCGTGGAGTTGGTTATGAAAATGGTGGTTGGATTATGAAGGATGGTCTTTTCCGTGGTGGGGAAGGAAATAAACCTGAAGTAGTTGTTCCGTTAACTAAAAAAACGAGAGCTATTGAATTGGTAGGGGAAGTACTCGCTTTCCTATCAGGCAAATCAAAACAAATAATGCGTATTGGACAAAATGATAATCATTCTGAAGAATTACTTGCTTTAATTAAACAACAGCAACAACAACATAACGAAATGATGGCCATTTTAAAAGCAATCTTAGGAAAAGACTTTATTATTAAATCTTCTGATATTGGTAAATCTGCAAATAGTTACATGGGGGCAGATTTAGCGAAACTCCGATATATAAATGGAGGTATATGATGAATGTTTTATAAATTGATGTTTAATCAAAATGGTCATATATTTGATCCACAAGAGAAAAACAGGATTATTTGTAAAGAAATCAAACGTCAGGCGCCAGTATATGAGGCAAGTTATGAAGAATTTCAAGGGACGAACGGTAGCAGAGAAATAAATGCTAGTTTTCGTCCTTTTGAATTAGTCTTGACTTTAGACATCTTTTATAAGAATAAATATGATAAGGAATTACTCCTTACTGAACTTTATGAAATGATTTTTATAGGATATCAATATTATATTGGTTATGATTTGAGTCCTGGTAAAAGGTTTAAAGTCAATCCTAAAAATTTTGAATTAACTGAAGAAGCAAATGATTATTCTACAATTGAGATTACATTTGATGTTCCATCTGGCTGTTCTGAATCTTTATCAACGACTTTAAATGGTTTTACGTTAGAAAATGATTGGCAGTTTTCTCAGGGGTTAATTTCTGAGGACTATAAATATAAACATAAAACAAGTAATTTTATTATTTATAATGCTGGTAGCTTTGAAATTGATCCACGAGAACATTATTTAAGAATTACATTAGAAGGAGAATCAGAAGGAAATGTGACAATCTTTAATAAAACAACTGGTGATCGATTTATTTACTATCCATCACTTTCGACGAATCTTGGTCAGATGCTAATTTTGGACGGAGTGATTCCCAAATTAAATGGTGTAAGTTGTGGTATTAATACAAATCACGGTTTGATCAATTTAGTAGAGGGGATAAACGAAATCGAAATCCAAAATATTACTCGAGTAAATTCTTCGTGGGATTTTCGTTTTTTGTATAAGTAGGTGATTAAATGGATGATATAATTGTTCGAAATTATGAACAAACCAAAGAAGAAATCCTTGTCAGGTATGACAAGGATTCTTTTTATGAGGACTGGCAACAAAATGAAACTTGGGAAATTGGGCTATCAGTAACAAATTTGATCAATCAAGAAGTGTTTGATTTGATTGAGTATGAATCCTCGATTACTTTTAATGGTCAAGAATTTATTATAAAAAAAATGACTAAAAATGTAGTAGGTGGATTAGTAACCAAACAGATAGTTGCAACACATATTTATTATACAATTCAAGATGGTTATCAATATGAAAAAGTAACAGGTACAAAATCGATTAATCAATTGTTGACACATATTTTTAAAGCTGGTAATCGAGGATTTACATGGGAAGTTATTGATCCAAATAAAAAGTTTTTAACTGTTCAACAAGAGAATTTTGGTGATGGAAATTATTTGAAGCTAATTAATGAGCTTCTTTCAGATTATAATGCAGTGGTTATTCCTAATAATAAGCATCTTATGTTTTATCCGATTAGTGAGTATGGTCAGAAAGTAGAAGAACAAATTCGCTATAAATATAATACTGATGATGTTACGTTTGATATTGATACTTACTCATTGAAAACTCAGATTAAAGGCTATGGAAAATTGAAAGAAGGTATTAACACAGAAAATCCAAAAGATAGTGATTATGTGTTTACACCAATCACGTATACCAGTCCGGAATCAGAAACATGGGGAATTAGGATTCAAGATCCGGTTACTGATGAACGCTATACGATATCGGGAAATATGCTTGAACGTTTAAAAAACGATTTACAAGATTATCCAAGTATTTCTGGATCAGTTACTTTAAAATGGAAAATCAATCCTCAAAAAGGAGATTACGTACCATTTATTTATGAACCACTAAATATTAATACTTATATACAAGTAGTGGGAATAAAAACTTATCCAGCAATTCCTAACAAACCACCAGAAATTACATTAAGTAATACAAAGAAGACAATGACGGCTATTTTAGCGAATATGGTAAAGAAAGGAGTAGTTTGATGTTATTAAAGAAATTAACCACTAATCTTATTACAGGAAAATGGAAAGAAATATTTAATCATAATGTTGATTGTTTAAATGACTTAGAAACCTCCTTAAAAGAAAATGACGATTATTTAAACAATCGAATTGATAATCTTGTACTATCTTCTGGTGGAGATTCGCCAAATGAAGTAGTAGATGGGAGAGTCGATTATAAAGGAGAAACGTATAGCGTTCTTCAAGAACGTTTGATTGCATCTGAACGACTATTTAGAGGAGAAATAGACGAATTGCAGAACAAACAACTAAATATGCAAAAACAAGTGGGACAATTAAATGGGAGTATTGAACAAATCATAGGTGGTTCCGCTGCACAAATTAACATTTACGTTTCAGCAAGCAATGGAAGTGATCAAACTGGAGACGGTTCGGAAGAGAATCCGTTTGCGACTATTCAAATGGCTTTCAACCAAGTACCTTTGATTACTATCCCATCAGTTACAATATGGATTGATTCCGGTGTATATTTGGAAGATGCTGTTCTTAGAAACGTTAACGTGACATCAGTATATGTACGATGCAGAGACAATATAGATAACATTGATGTTTCAACCTCGGATTTGCCAGTTAAAGTTAGAAGTATCGCATTTTATTATGTCCGCGGCTACATTCAGGTCAGTGGATTACAATTTGTTGATACTGCCAATGGTCCTACATACGGAGGTAGTATCTATCAGTTGTTAGCTGATCAAAGTGGTTATATGTCGGTTGTAAAATGTAAATTTGCAAATGATAATCGAAATACTGCGTCCATGGGAATATGTATAAATGGTACTTCACAGTGTCATGTTTACAACGGAACGTATTTTTATAAACAAAACATTGCTATCAGAGCGAAATTCATGGGAACGATTCTTATCAGTGATATTGTCGGCTCACAGAATGTAGTTGGTGCGCAATCTGACGATGGCTTGATACGCCGCGAGCCGCCCACTAGCTTTGCTGATACGCAAACGAAAGTTACTGGTTGTGGTCTATACATTAAGAAAGGACTAGTGTTGGGTTAATGATGTATAAAACTAACGATTCAATCATTTGTATTCAAGCGGAAGCTACGAAACCAATTTATACAAACATTGTTTTTTGGTCGCATGACAGAGGAACAGCCAAACTAAGATTCAAACTGATGAAAGAGAATACTCCGCTTAGTTTAGCGGAAGGGACGACCGTTCCAATTCGATTGAGGTTCAAATCTGAAACAGCAGAAGGCGGATATGGAAAACATGACTATCTTGCCACTATTGAAGATCGTGTGAATGGTATTGTATCTATTGTATTAGAAGATAATATTTTAGGATATGTCGGAAAAGTAGAAGGTAGCGTATATATTGATTTTCCAAACGACCTCTCGTTAGATACAGCTGGTCGTTTTACTTTTTACATCAAACGCAGTCCAATTGATGACAGTATGCCAGAACTAGAAGATTATTATTTCAATGGTTTTAGTCAAAACATTGATAAAATTGAAAAAATTCTAGCTGATAGAAAGTTAGAGATTGATCAAAAAATTGCGGAATCCGAAACTCAGATTGATGGAAAACTAAAAGACACAAACGACAAAATCACGAAAGCTAATCAAGATATCGCAGCTCTCAATACCAATATTGATAAGGCGAATGACTGTATTGATCAAACTAATCAGCAAATAGGCAACCTTGGAAAGCTGAAAAAGATGTACAGTAACAGCATCGACTTCTGGGACTATGATTATAGTGGAAATCCAAATCTATTAAGCACTATAACTAGTGATTATTTTACAACAAAAGATAATGTAACAATCACCAACGAAAATAGGGGTGTAAAATTAACTTTTAGAAATTCTGGATTTGGTGCTGAAACAGGAAATGTCATGCAAATCAAGCCCCAAACAACCTATACGCTTTCTGCTAAGGTAACAGTGAATGAGGATTTTGTAGGAGACTTGTCAAAAGTTCGACTAACTTATAGAAAATTTCCTGGAGGTAACATTCTGCTGGGAACAAACTTAGCTGATACGTTAGTTGGAGAAACAAAAATGATTTCTGTGACTGGTAGTGTATCAGAGATGAAACAAGTAGAGCGTACTTATCTACGTTTAGATAGTAATTCCCAAATAGTGGATGGATCAATCAGTATAGAATATATCAAGTTAGAAGAAGGAGCAATACCTACGCCATATCACCCCAACTTATTTGAAAAACCATGGCAGATATCCAAAATTCCTTTGAATGAAAATCTGGCAAATCAGTCGGTTGTATTTCCAATAAATACATCAACTTATAATTTGTATGCCGCAAAGATGAAAAAGAAGTTGGAAATAGGGAAAACCATGACAATTACACTAAAAGGAACGAAGCCAGTCAATCAGTCTTTTAAACTATTTGGAAATGGTTCGATTGATTACGGCACATTAACCCCTGTGAATGGTTTAGTTGATACATGGCGTTTAACTTTTACACCTAATGAGGTAGCTACTGCTAATCCTAGCAATATCGAACTTTACCAAGTACCAAAAAATACACTTGGAAATTGCACAATTGAGTGGTTAAAAATAGAAGAAGGAGATGTAGCTACTCCGAATATCATAGATTATAAATATTTCGGTGAAGGCTTGAAAGATAGTGTTAATCCAAATGATTACAGCTGGGACATCACACCTGAGTATACAGAAAAGAGTTTTGCGAGAGAAGACTGTGTGGTTCATAATTCAGGAAATGAATCTATTGATGGTTTTAAAGACTTTCGACAAACACCAACAGTGAATGATACACCAGTAGCTTTAGATCGTTTTGTTTCAAAAACAGTAAAAACAACGAATACAACAGATTTTACCAATGAAAGTTCAGTCAGATTTGAACGATGTGGACGAAGTGTAGTGGCTAATTTTGCGATTACAAATAAATCAGCAAATTTTGCTGGATGGAAAGTTTTAATGCCTTTTCCAAGAGGATATAATCCGATTTCGCTAAAGGATTGGGGTGGAACTTTGGCAAATAAAACCAATCGAAATCCTGCATTATCTGTTTACGCAAATGCTTCGGGAATTGTTGTGATGGTTTCTACTACAAATTTACCAGAAAATCAAGAGTGTTCTGGAACCATCAGCTATTTTACAAATGATGCGTGGCCAAATTAATAGGGGGAATAACTAATGAAAACAATGTATGAATATATGTATCCAGTAGGTTGCAAGGTATGGGAAAATATGCCAGATGATTTCCCAGAAGGAGTGCCGTATACCTTGGTACCACCATTACCAGATATTCCGTTAGATCGTCAGTTTTGGAATCCGAGTGAACGGAAATGGGAAGAAGTTGTCACACAAGATTTCTCTAAAAAACTAGAGTTGTTGGAAGAAATCCATCGTAAGACCGAACAACAGCTTGAACAAGTTCAAGAGGAAAATCAAGCGTTTAAAGAAAATAATCAATCATTAAATGAACAAGTTACGAATTTACAAGTGGCAATGACCTAAATTTATGAATATTCATTAGGGAGTGAGTAACATGGAAAACATCTATGCAGACCGAATCAAAAAAGGAAAGAAAACGATTGATGACGTACCTAAAACATTAAAAAAGAAAGTTCAAGCAATTTTGGATAAAAAAGAAGATGAAAAAGTGAAAGAAATTCTCACTGAATAGGAAGAGGGTGAGAAAAAATGAAAGGTATCGATCAGATTTTTAACAAGCTAGTCGCAATCGACGGGCTTATTTTTTTACCATTAACAGTTATATTGATCGGGTTTATTATTTTCGCTTCTTGGCGAATCAATATTTACTATCGAAATGAACTACATGATGAAAGAGAAAGCTCAAAACAGGACCGACGAGACTTTTTGGCTACGTTGAATGAGTTGAATAAAGGATTTGAATTTATACGTTCAGATGTGAAGCGAATCGATGACAAAGTTACTGAAATCGAGAAGGAAGTACGGAAATAATTCTGTGCTTCTTTTTTATGTTTGAAAGGTGGTGAGGTATCGTGGAATCATTCTCAACTGAAATGATACTCGCTATGTGTGGGTTATATGTGGCAGGAAAAGTGTTAAAGGAAATTCCTAAGTTTCCCGACTGGGGAATTCCTTTAGCACTTACGATAATTAGTTGTATTTGTACACCACTATTATTTGGTGGGTATAACGTATTTCACTTTTTTGTAGCTATTGTGGCTGTAGGAATTACAGTGTATGGCGATCAATTATGGAAACAAACGACTTATGGAATCAAAGAATTAGATAAAGGAGACGATGAAAATGAGTTACACAATTAACAAAGAATTTATGTTAGCAGCAAACGAAGGCGATTCAAGAAAAACTCAAAATTGGTACATTATCGCTCATGAAACAGCCAATCCTCGTGCAACTGGGCGGAATGAAGCAAGTTATATGAAAAATAATTGGCGTAATGCTTATACGACTCATGTTGTAGGCGATGGTATCGTTTATTTGATTGGAGAACCAGGCTATGTTTCTTGGGGCGCATTAGATGCCAATTGTTATGCACCAGCGCAAATCGAATTACAACATACGACAGATAAAGCTTTATTTGAAAAAAATTACCGTGTGTATGTGGAATTGATTCGCGACTTATGTAATCAATTCGGTATTCCTAAAACACTTGATGCAGGTGGAAAAGGCATAAAAGGAGTGAAAAGCCATCAATGGGTAACACAAAATTATGGTGGTGACCACACGGATCCATACGGCTATTTAGCAAGTATGGGAATCAGCAAAGAACAGTTTGCACGAGATATAGCGAATGGTTTTGGTTCTAGTTGTAAGACAGTAACTGCACAATCTAAACCAGTTGCAAAACCACAAACACCATCCGACCATGACAAAGCAGTAGCAGCAAGTAAAGCTGTTCATCAAGGTAACGCATGGGCGAAACTAGACAAATTCAATGAAGTAAGTAAAGGAAAAGTTCGAATTGCTGGTTGGCTAGTGCCAGATAAACCAGATGGTCCAATTGGAAAATGTGCTTATATTCTTATTATGAAGCATGGCACAAATAAAGAAATCACTCGTGTGGCTTCCCAAGGGATCAAACGCCCTGATGTGAAGAAAACCTATGGATACAAAGGTGGCGATGCTTTAGGAATGGACGTTACTGTGGATCTAAGTTGGGTGAAAAAAGGAACGAAAATCGATATCATTTTCCGTCGTTGTAATCAAGCAAATGGTGAAGGTGCAGTGAATGATGTGCGTATCAGGGATATTTATTTAACATTATAAAAATGTGGTATTAATTTTAAAAAAAAATTATTGAAGGTAAGTTTGAAGTAATATATTATTGTTATAGAGATTTTGGCTATTAAATTATCTCTCATATACAAGCTAATGAGTCTCTATAACAACTCCCTCTTTTTTTGACATCTGATTATGTAAATCTGGTAGAATGTTCTTTTGTATCTCTTTCATGTCCCCTATCAGATTTGCATGACACCTTGTACTTTTAGCTTAACTGGTCAGATCAGATGGCTTATAACTATCTGATTGTAGGTTTTAATTCTACAGGGTACATAAAAATTTAGTTACCATTAAGGAGGAACTTATATGGATAAAAGACTTAAATTTATCAATATTCTCAGTTTATTAATAGGAATATTAGTAAGTATAGAAATTTTTACAAACTGGTTTGGTATGCTATTTTCTAGTCTCATTCCTGTTTTATTAATGGGAGTAATAGGATTTATACTTTCTATTTGGTCATTAAGTAAAAATAGTAGTCTTATTGAAAAAGTTATCTCAGTATGTGGATTGTTGTTAAATATTATCCCTGTAGGATATTTTATATTATTATTTTTTGCAATAGGTTAATATCTTATGTTTTTTTGACATGTTATATAGGGAAGTTAATCTATAATTTAAATTATTTTTCAAACATATTTGATATGCACTTTATTTCTTTATTTTAATTTATAAGTATAAAAAAATAAAAAACAATAAATTTAATTATGTTAAAATGATAATGTCATCATATTACACAATCTTAACCCCGTTTCCATTTATGGTGACATCTATTCAGAGCTACTTGAAAGAGTAGCTCTTTCTAGTTTCTTTAGATTAATATATTTTATAAAAAATAGATTGTATTTCTATTCTGACGTTTTTGATTAAATATAATGTTTTTCTTATTAGGCGGTATTTTTTATATTAGATATAACAAAAACAAATAAAAAAACTTGATTTCATATATTATAATTATAATGTGCTACAAGATATTCCATGTTGTATTCGCATTATTCAGTTTAAACTACGTAGCACAAAATAAAATTCGTAGTAAACTACGATCAACTTCACAAAGATCTCCTGTGTTTTACTGCGATTTATTATCTATAAGACTACTCATAAGAGTAGTCTTTACATAAAAAACTAATAAAGAAGGTATCACTATGTATTATGTAGAAGTACAAACACGAGGAGTAAAAAACAAACAATATGTCAAAAGTGTAATCAATAATTATCCACTATTAGGATCATGGAAAGAGGCTGAACCATTTTCAAAAGAATGTGCATTGCAAATAAAATCAGTTTTAGAATAAGAACTAATTTGTGGAAAAGCAATTGACAATATTTTAGAAAAGTAAAATTTATTAAAGTTTTAAGTAAACGATGTAATATTATATTAGTAGCGTTAGTCATTTATTTTCAATTTCAATTTTTTCGTCCTTTAATTAATCATTTTAAATGCTTAGTCTAAATTTTTGTAATAAAAAACGTATCAAACAATTATCTTTGTGTTACCATTACTTCCGTGTTATAGTAAATAAGTAATCTAATTTGAAACGTAATCTGAGCGATATATTCACACTATAAAAACTCCTTTTACTAATTAATATTAATTGCAACAAAACACGTATTATATACGTATTAGGAGGAAATATATATGAATAACGGTACAGTAAAATGGTTTAACTCAGATAAAGGTTTTGGATTTATCACTGGTGAAGATGGAAATGACGTATTTGCACACTTCTCAGCTATCCAAGGCGATGGATTCAAAACATTAGATGAAGGTCAAGCTGTTTCTTATGATATTGAAGAAGGACAACGTGGCCCTCAAGCAGTAAATATTGTAAAATAATGTTGAACTTTAACCACCTCAATCGAGGTGGTTTTTATATAATGGCTCATAACCGTCCGGTCGTAGGTTCGAGTCCTACAGGGTACATAAGATAATAATATTTATAGCTCAAAGCTCACCGGAGTTTATTTATGGGAGCTTTGAGCTTATTTATCTGTGCTTTTAATAACTAATTTTTAAATCAAAAATTATATAACTTATTATACAATTTATTAATAAAATTATTACAATATTATCAAAGCAGATTCATAAAATAATGTTTTTGTATCATAAACGTTTAATTTGAACTTATGTTCCCTGTATGTTAAAGTGATTTCATAATCTTCAAAGATTATATCTGTTAAGAAACCCAAAAGCTATTGTCTTTAGGGTTTTCTTTTGCTTTAATAATATTAGCAGATATATGAGAAGAGGTATTTTTATTATGAATTTTACTAATGATATGTTGCGTAGATATCTTAGCGAGCTTACTATTCCTCAAAAAGAAGAAGTTGAAGCTATATATAAAAATTTAACTAACCTTGATAGAGCTTATTATGATTCTTTAGAGGACGCTTTGAATAACAAATTGGAATTACAAAAAGTATTAGAAGCTATAGACATTTTTGAGTTCGAAAATAGATATAAGTATAGTGCTATTTTCGAAATTACTAATGACGAAGTAACAATTGAAGAATTAATGACTAAGTTACCCATAGAAAACAAAAAAATAGAAGTTTATAATTTAGATAGTCAAAATTTAAAATTTAGAAGATCAAACAACGAATTTAAATTGAATTATCTAATTAGTTTTAAACATATCGATGAGAGAGGAAAGTTTGTTACTATAGAGAGAGCAAATAATGTTCTGATAGCTTTTCACAAGATTAATGAACAAATTTTTTTAGAGGTTTCTGTTTCTGATATTAGGTTATTTTATCGACAAAACGATCCAGACTATTTTAAAAATATGATTTATTTAATTAAAAATAAGTTATCTTTTATTTTAGGTGAAGCATTAAACCCGGTTAACTTCTGTGAAACGGTTTTAGCTTTATCTAACAAAACGGACTTGCCGTCTGTCAAATGTACGGGTAAATCGATGAATACTAAGAAACGTGCTCAAGCAACTCTAAATAGTGGGAATTCTACAGATTTAGTCTTACCTATTTTGGGTGATTTAGAAGTGTTTATAGAAGAAAAAAGTAATCTGTTTACAAAAAATGCTGATACTTTAGAAATAAAAAAATCGTTGTTAGAATTTATTGAAGAAATAAAAATAAATTCAGATTATCCCTGGATTAATCTAACTTGGGGAGACACAAAAGGTCCCAAGGTGAGAACACTAGAAGTAAAATATTTGTTTTATTATCAAAAAGTTACTATTCTAAGTTACTACAGTCATTCTTTAGGAAGAGAGGGGATGCGTGATGCTACCAAAAAATTACTCAAAGAGTTTGTTAGCAGCCAGTCTCAGGGAAGAGTTGAAGAAGTTGGACAAGCCGTATAAGGTAGAAACAATTTTTGAAGATCTTTCTAGTTATAAAGTAAAAGAATATATTTATATTTCCTCTTTCAAAAATAAGCATGATTTGACATATAATGAGACAATTAAAATTCTCAATATATTTTTGAAAAAAAATATATTGAGAGAAATTTTTATTGTTTCGTTTTCTGGCAAATGGTTAGGTGAGTATTATAGCATAGCAGATATACCACTAAAGATATATGATGAAGAAGCTGGTATTGATTTAGAAGTAACAGAGGATCATATATTTACATGTTTTGAGGTGATTAATAGTGTTAAATGAGTTAGATCGTACTGTTAAATATCTTGAAGAATTAAATAATTATGATGAGAAACAAAGATTATTAGCTGCTTATTGCCTTAATGAAAATGATATTCAAAAACTCAAGGAAGATATTAATCGTATTGAGGCAGATGATTTTGAGACACCGACGGAAAAAGGGCATGCGCTGGAATCTTTAGCTAAATCTATATTATCATTAAAAAATATTTTTCATGTTGATACAAATTTACATACCTCGACAAATGAAGTGGATTTATTGTTAAAAATAAAACCTGGAACAAATCTCATAATTAAGACTTTTTATCCTAACTTGGCTAATTTAGAATTTATTGGTGAGTGTAAAAACTATCAAAAGAAAATAGATGTAACATGGATAGGGAAAGTTCACTCTTTATTGTGTCTGCATAAATTTGATGTTTGTCTATTATTCTCCAGATATGGATTTACTGGGAGAAAGTGGGATGCAGGTAAAGGGTTAGCAAGAAAAATTGCCTTAAAAGAGAATAAGTATGTTATTGATATTAACTTTAATGATTTAGAAAAACTAACTAAAATGTCTATTATTGAGCTAATTAATAATAAATACTATGATATTATTCATGACATTGACTATGCAAATTATTTATCTAAACATCCAGCTGAATTTAAATAAATATTTTTTGCTCTTATCTAAAAAACAGCCACTTAAATTTGATTGAGTTTTTTTGTTCTTCAATTTATTCTAAACATTTAATCCTACTTTTTGTATGAAAATATATATCGATTATTTATCCTTGTGTTAGTAATACGTCCATGTTATACTAAATAAGTAATCTAATTTGAAACGTAATCTGAGCGATATATTCACACTATAAAAACTCCTTTTACCAAGTAATATTAATTGCAACAAAACACGTATTATATACGTATTAGGAGGAAATATATATGAATAACGGTACAGTAAAATGGTTTAACTCAGATAAAGGTTTTGGATTTATCACTGGTGAAGATGGAAATGACGTATTTGCACACTTCTCAGCTATTCAAGGTGATGGATTCAAAACATTAGATGAAGGTCAAGCTGTTTCTTATGATATTGAAGAAGGACAACGTGGTCCTCAAGCAGTAAATATCGTAAAATAATGTTGAACTTTAACCACCTCAATCGAGGTGGTTTTTTATATAATGGCTCATAACCGTCCGGTCGTAGGTTCGAGTCCTGCAGGGTACGTAATTAATCTATTTGATAAAAACACTTGAAAATTATTAAATAATAAAAAGTATTTCTATTTTGATGTTTTTGGTTAAATAAATTTAATCGAGAATAGTTGACAACGTGTTTTTGCTTTGGTTTAATGTAATCAATAGAACCCC
Source organism: Enterococcus sp. DIV1421a (assembly GCF_051711025.1). Taxonomy (NCBI): domain Bacteria; kingdom Bacillati; phylum Bacillota; class Bacilli; order Lactobacillales; family Enterococcaceae; genus Enterococcus; species Enterococcus sp. DIV1421a. The sequence goes on from NZ_JBIOLU010000001.1 coordinate 462,704, forward strand.
ACACACCTCTGACTCAAGTGTCCCAAGTGGGGACGTTTTTTTGTTCAAGGAGAATGTCTATGAAATACAATAGATGTGCTACGACTGTTGAAAGGCAAGTAGAGATTTTGAAAGAAAGAGGTTTAGTAGTAGAAAATATTGAGTTTGCTATTAAAGCATTAAAAAAAATTGGTTATTTTAGATTTAAAGGATATTGCTTGCCTTATTATGAATCAAAAGATAAATTTAAAAATGGTGTAACTTTTGATTTGATTTATAAAAATTATCGTTTTGATGAACGTTTCAGATTATTGTTGTTCCAAATAATTGAACATATTGAAGTAGAATTGAAATCAGTGATATCTGGTGATTTTGCTTTAGCAACTTCTGCAACTGGATTTTATAACTCTGAGAATTTTGAAAATAAGGAATATCATGAAGCATGGTTAAAAAATTTTGAAAAATTAATATTTCAATCGGCTAAGAGAAGAGAATTATATACTGAACACTATATTACAAAATACGAAAAAATATTTCCTGTATGGGTAGCTGCAGAAATATCTGATTTTGGTTCTTTATCTAAGTTTTTTTCTAATATAAAAAGACCTTTGAGAAATAGTATTTCAAAAAGCAACTATGGTATAGGAAGTTTTTATTTAGCAAATTGGATTTATCTACTATCTTTAGTTAGAAATATTTGTGCGCATAATGGAAGAATATATGATAGAATATTTCCTATTCAAGCTAAGTTGACCAGAGAAGAACAAGAAAAAAATCTTATAAATAATCGAGCATTTATCGTTATATTAATTTGTCAAAAGTTATGTTTAGATAAAGAATACTTTTCTTTATTTAAAAAGAATTTGAAATATCTTATTGATTTATATGATGATTTCATTTCGATTGATCGTATAGGATTTCCTATAGATTGGAAAGAATATTTGCGTTAATACAATATTCCATGCAACTTTCCATAAATCATCCCCACTCACATTCGGGTGGTATTTTTTATTTTTATCTGTACGTCAAAAAAGTAATAAAACAATAATTTCAATCGTGGTAAAATGACAGTGTCATCATTTTACACAATCTATAAAAAATGAATTTTTTCTGAAACCCCCCAAGATGATGACATCCGTTCAAGGCTACTCGAAAGAGTAGCTTTTTTAGATTATTTGCAAATAACTTGGTTGTGAAAATTCATAGATTATTGTATAAAAAGTTGTAAAAAATAAAATTCAATAATGCTATAATAAAATGTCGGCTCGTCGCTTCCACAGAGATTTTTGTGGAAGGAGGTGTATAATTTGTTTGAATTCACTTTAGAGCACGTGCTCTTGCCATTGTTAATTGGTTTAACGTTGGCATTATTTAGTCATTGGCTAGATAAACATTAGAGCCGACGTGGCGCTTACTGTTTCGCAGCGGTAAGCGTCTTTTTTTGAAAAAGAAAAAACACAACGTATTCGCAGGTACGTTGTGTTTATGGTGTATATTTGTTTAAATTCACTTTCAAATATCATTATACTTGATAAATAAAATGTGTCAAACGTAATGAAAAATGACCATACTTTGACCATACTTTTTAGAAAAATATAGAAAATATTAGTAACTGAAAAACTTTATAAACGTTGATATTAAAGCAATCAGAATTAACTAGAATTAGTCAAAAAATGGAAAAATAAAAACTGTTAAATAATTTTATTTAATGATTCGAGTACCGCAATCCTGTTCACTTAGGATTGCGGTACTTTTTTTGGCTCTTTGTCAAATGATGTTGCTATAGTGAAATCTTATAATAACTGGAACAGAAAGAAGAAAAGCTTCTTTTTGTTCTTTCTAATATCATATTCGGTGATTTCTGTATTATCGAAATATTTAAACGTGTTATGTTTGGTATTTTTGTATTGAATATATTTTTTCTCCAATAAATTTAGTTTGACTAGGATAAATAGAATTATTTAATTTTTTTATTTTAAAGTAAAAAATGTTATTTTTTAGAGAAAATAATGTATAAATAATATATAAATAAAGATTTAAAGTTACAAAACATAACATCTTCTATTAAAAAACATAAATTATTTAACAAATTAAATAAAAATGTGTTTTAATGTAGTTAACATAGAAAGCGCTTCCTATGAAAAAGGTTAAAATAACAGAATATAATATTGGAGGTAAGTTATATGAATATAAAAAAAATAGCGGTGTTATCTTCGGCAACTCTTATGTTAGTTGCAACTTCTGTCTCCCCAGTGCTAGGATTGAATAGTACTGTATTTGCAGCTGAAATTGGAACAAAAGTTGATAAGATTAATGATTTACCAGAATCCAAGTTATTTACTGATGCGGTTGCAAATAAAAATCCGAAATTTAGTGTAAATGTTTCTTATGATGGTGATACTAAAATCAGTCAGTTGTTAGATGAAAATTTAAATGCTGTAGCTACTGAAATTTCAAACCCTACCACTTCGGAAATTTTAGCCGTGAAAAGAACAGATAAAGAAGTAATTGTTGAAAAAACAATAAAAGGGTATGATGGCAACTATGTTGTAAACACAGAGCATTTTGCGTATGCTACAATTGATGAGAGTACAAATCCTATCAATATTAGTCCAAGATATTATTATACGCCTTGGAGATATACTAATATTGCGGTAGGAACAAATCTTTTTTCATTCCTTACTGATCTTTCAGTAGGAGCAGTAGTTGCATTTACAGCAAATGTTTTTGGTATTACTGCAAAAGCAGCTGATTTGTTACTAGGATATATGGGGGCAAAAGGATTAAGTACTGGAGAGGCTATTGCAGCAGCACTAGATACAAATGGGAACGGTTGGATTGGATTATACGTTCGGGAAATGTGGAATGATTCGCAGACTGTTTTTATTGGGACAGAATATAAAACAATGTAAGTAAGGTGTAATGATGAAAAAGTTCGATTCCAGATATATAATAGGTGTATTTCTTGTATTGTTTATTTTAATAGGAAGTGTAGAATTCATTTTGAAAGGGCATCACTCATTTATTCTCAATGAAATTTATTTTAGAGTACCTATTGTTGTTGTCGGTATGGTTGAGATGCTACCAAATGAGAAAGGTTGGGGAACGTTTCGTGTGCTTTTTCTCGTTTTTTTGAGTGATTATTTATTAAAAAAAATATTCGATCATTTTGGGTTAGAAGAAATAACACTTACATTTATACCCTATCTAATTATCTTAGGAATCCTTTTGGTTATTTTCTTTGCCAGATTAACGATAAAAAAAGACTTTTTCGAACACATAAAAAAGGAAAATAAATGAACAGAAGAGGCTGTGACAGAAGTGTCTAGCTCTGAGAAATAAGCCGGAGAATCCAAAAATAGCATCCCCTATTTTTGGTGTTCTACGGCTTATTTTCTGATAGAATTTGGAATACCGTGGAAATGAGGTTGTGAGAGTATCGGGTAGCTCCAATGACAATAAGAAAGAATTTTTTGAAACAGCTGCCCATGTTTTGAGATTTTTTGACTTATCGCCTAAGGTCAGCTCTTTGAATACCGTTTACCCGTTTTTAAAGTGATTCCCCAGACTCTTTTTCTCATACTTCTGAATAATTACCAATGTGATAAAAAGCGTAAAATGAATAAAAAAGACTCATAGTTATTTTTGTGATACTCTAATAGAAGATGGATTATTTTAGGCAGGTGAAAAAATGAAAACAAAAAAACTACGTGTTTTCTTAATCATTATTGGACTCCTTTTGATTCTATTTATTGGTTATCGTTTATATTTGGAGTATCAGACGGATATCCAAATGTTTTTGGATCCCAAGACCAGTCGACAAGCATTACTGGATCAGATTCGATCACATGGCTTTCGGACAGCGCTCTTTTTGATATTACTGATCAGCGTGATGTGTGCTGTTCCAGGTATCCCTACTTCTGTCATCGGTGTATTGGTAGGTTTAAGCTATGGTCCGTTGCTAGGAACTTTAATCAATGTCTCTGGTAATGCTTTTGGGAATATGTTATCGATTTTTTTGATGCAACATTTAAAGCTGTTTGATCATTCAAAAAAATCCAATCGCTGGGTAACAGCGATCCGCAATATGAAACATCCCAAAATTGGCGTAATGGTGGGGTACATGGTTCCTGTGATCCCTTCTTCCGTTATCAACTTTGCAGCGATGACGTTAAATCTACAAATTCGTGACATCATTTTATCAATCGTGATTGGCGTGATTCCTTCCTCGATTCTTTATGCTTGTGGAGGCGAAGCGTTATTTCATGGCTATAGTAAGACGGCTTTGTTGTTAGTAGCTAGTGTCCTTATTTTGACACTTCTAGTGGTAATTATTTACAAGGATCGTAGAAAACGACATGTAAAATAATTGATATTATCAATGATTAAAAGAAATATCCCTTTGATTTCGTTCTATACTTTTAAGATTCATTTTTATTTTAATTTCACGATAACTTATGTTTCATAAAGTAGTAAAACACTGAACTTTCCTATTCCCAATTTTTCTAAGAAGTTGTAAACTAATAAAGGAAATGAGGGAAATAAATGGATAAAAATGAAAAAACGACGTTAACTTCTTCACTGATTTTGCTCTTATCAATTACTTGTGGCGTGGTAGTAGCGAATATGTATTATATCCAACCGATTGGTACGAAAGTGGCAGCCAGTTTATCGGTTAGCACAAGTGCAATTGGTATTTTGACGATGTTGACTCAACTTGGTTATGCGTTAGGTTTGTTGTTTTTGGTGCCATTAGGGGATGTAGTCGATCGTCCGAAGCTGATTATCCGAATGGCTGCACTCTCTGCGATTTCATTATTAGCGGCCTTTTTTGCACCGTCATTTACATTATTTGCGTGTGCTTCTTTTTTGATCGGCTTATTATCGATCGTGCCCCAAATCATTATTCCCTATGGAGCAGTATTGGCAGGGTCCAAGGCTAGAGGAAAAGTGATGGGGACCTTGTTAAGCGGTTTATTAGTGGGGATCTTACTTTCACGGACGGTTTCGGGCATTGTAGCAAGCCTCTTTTCTTGGCGGATGATTTATCTTTTTGCTTTAGTGTTAGTGGCTATCTTGACCGGATTATTGTATTGGAAAATGCCAAGAACGCAAATAAAAACAACTTCATCTGTATCGTATCTTGATTCCTTAAAAAGTTTACCTTATTTAGTGAAAACACAACGCTTATTGAGAGAAGCGTCTATTAGTGGCTTTTTTATGTTTGGAACTTTTTCGATTTTTTGGTCAACATTGATTTTTTATATCAGTAGTCCGGTGTACCATTGGGGAACATTTGAAGCAGGAATTTTGGCGATTTTTGGACTATCAGGAGCAGTAGCTGCACCGATTGTTGGTCGGTTGTCTGATTCTTATTCCGAGAGAAAGATTGTCGGAATGGGACTTGCGATGCAAACGCTCAGTTTTGTTGCTTTATTAGTTGCAGGGAGTCATTTAGTCGTTTTGTTAGTGGCAATTATTCTGTTAGATGTCGGGAATCAATTTGGTCAAGTGGCAAATCAGACACGAGTACAAGGACTAGGCGAAGCAGCAAGTAATCGAAATAACACGGTATTCATGTTTATGTATTTTATTGGCGGTGCTACTGGTTCATTACTAGGCACAACGATGTGGCAACAATTTGGTTGGCTCGGTGTGACACTTACTGGTTTAGCCTTTCAATTATGTGCCTATATTTGTCAATACATCATTTTTCAAAAGCGGTCATGATAGAAGTGTCCAACTTGAAAAGTAAGCTGAAGGATTCGAAAGTCGTTTTTCGATTCCTTCGCTTACTTTTTTAATATACTTCTATCCTATTTTATTTGGGAGTTTCTATAACTGATTTCGTGATCAACCGCAGTTATTAGAAAATTTCGTGCAACTTCCAACGAAAAAATAATATGGATACGTTCAATAGTATAAAATCACTTTGTTTAGTACCAGTTATATTATGAAAGATCAAAAAAATATTCAGTAGACTACTTAGAAATTTTTATATTTAATTTGTATAACATTTTCATATGAAAATGAGTTATTTCCATAAAAATCTATTCACTTAAAAGATATGTTTTGATAATTTCGTTAAACTGAGTTTAACTTAATTTAGCAAAAGGATTGGAGATGAAAGATATGGAAACAGTAGCAAGAAAAATAGGTAATTCTGTGGGAACAATTTTCCCGAAGGATATATCTCCAAAAGTGGGAGAAATATTTACTATTTTGAAAGTAGGAGAAGCGTATATATTGAAACCTAAGAAAGAAGATATTTTTAAAAACGAAAAGGCTTGGGAAGGTTTTAGAGAATCGATTACAGCCGAAGAATCCGAATGGGATAGCATGAAACTTGAAGGCGAGGAATACTAGAGGAAATATCCAAAACAAAAGGATATTATTTGGATCGACTTTGACCCTTCTAAAGGTAAAGATATAAGAAAGCGTAGACCTGCGTTAGTAGTTAGTAGAGACGAGTTTAATAAGCGTACAGGTTTTTGCTTAGTTTGTCCTATCACTTCTACAAAGAGGAACTTTGCAACATATATTGAAATAAAAGACCCGCAGAAAATAGTGGGTGAAGTAGCTACACACCAATTAAGATCGGTTGATTATACCACAAGAAATATTGAAAAAATTGAACAATGTGATTTGTTGACGTGGATTGAAGTGGTGGAAGTGATAGGGATGTTTATTTAGTAGGAGATAACGGGCAAAGTAGTAATTTCCATTTTAGAAAAAGTTAGATTACTCACCGCTTTTACGACGTTGGTTTTGCTAATAATTGACCATGTAGAAAAAAGTAACCATCTTCGAACTTTGGCGAATGAAGATACAATAGACACTTTATGAGTCTACCGTTTTTTTAACGATTCTAAATTGGGGCGATGTTTACCTGAACACTTAAGAAAAAAGAAAAGATTGTAAAAAACGATGATCTAAACAGCAATAGCCCCCATCCACACAAGGGTTCTTGTGTAGAGGAGACAGGCTGGTGTTAAAGGCTGTACATAATCTATTTTTAGAGAACCTAGTAAATGTTATCCCTCAATTTCAATCACTCGATCGACTAAATCTTGGTAAAATTCTTGTTCATGAGAGACGATGCTTACTGTCCCAGGAAAATGCTTGATACCGGTTTGTAAGCTATCTTTTGTTTCATGATCGATATGATTCGTTGGTTCATCAAGAATTAATAAGTTTCCTTGGTTCATCGTGAGTTGTGCCAATTTTACTTTGGTTTGTTCACCACCGCTAAGAGTAGAAAGTGGTTCACTAGCTAGTTGATTGACTAAACCAGATTTGGCTAGTTGTCTTCTTAATTCTTTAACGGTTGCTTTAGGAAACTGTGCGCCTAGATATTGTAAGGGTGTTTCTAAAGGTTTTTCCCAAATGAGATCTTGTGAAAAATAATTGATCGCTGTGTTGTCGGGAAAGTGATATTCGCCGGCTAGTTGTTCGATTTCGCCAATCAAGGTTTTCAAAAGTGTGGATTTACCAATACCGTTAAATCCACGAATCGCCACTTTTTCACCAAAGCGGATGGTTAGGTTGATCGGCGAAAGTAAAGGTCGGTCATACCCAATGACTAAATCGGTTGTTTCGACAGCCAATGTCGTTACGATCGGAGAATAAGGAAAATCAAAGATTGGCTTAGCTGTTGAGGCAGGCGGAGTCAATCGCTCAATTTTATCTAATTGTTTTTGGCGACTTTTTGCCATGGTAGAGCGAGAACCAGCTTTATATTTTCGGATATAAGCTTCGGTTTTTTCGATGTGCTTTTGTTGGGCATGAAATTGGCGTAGATAACTTTCACGGTTTTGTTCTTTTTGTCGTAATGCTTGTTTTAAATGACCCGTATATTTGGTGATTTTACCAAATTCTATGTCAGCGATATGGGTTGTGATTTTATCTAAAAATTCTTGGTCATGAGAAATCACGATATAAGCGCCCTCGAATGATTGTAAAAATTGAGTAAGCCATTGGATATGTTGGTCATCTAAGTGATTGGTTGGTTCATCTAAGATCAGAACATCGGGATTTTCTAAGAGTAATTTTGCCAAAATCACTTTGGAACGTTGACCACCACTCAGTTTTTTTAGAGGAGTGGACAATCCTAAAACGTCAATGCCTAGACCACTACTCATCTCAGCGACTAAGGTATCAATTTGATAGAATACTCCTTGGTCTAATTCTGTTTGAAGTTTTCCCGCTTTTTCGAGTAACGCCTCTTCCATTGTTTCGCTGTATTCTTGATAAAGTTGGGTAATCAATGCTTCTTTTTTAAATTCATCAGAATAGGCTGTTTTTAAAAATTCTTCGATGGTCAATGTTTCATCCACCGCTACATATTGATCTAAATAGCCTCTATGGATATTTTTTTGCCAATGGACTTGTCCATCATCTGGTAGAATTTCTCCTGTGATGATCTTGATCAACGTACTTTTGCCAGCTCCATTTTGTCCGATCAATCCTAGATGTTCTCCAGCATTGACTTGGAGTTGTACATTTTCATATAAGATTTTATCTCCAAATTGTTGCGTGATATTTGTTAATGTTAAAAGACTCATGTTCTGTTCCTTTCTAATAATGTTATGCATGTTAAGAAGACTAATAGAAGAAAGCAAAACAAATAAAAAAGCTGATCTGAAGTTGTTCAACATACTATAGGATCATTCGACATGATCGAACGAATCTAGGAGAACATGTCAGTTAAAATTTTTAAATAAGTTGCTCGTCTTTTAGAAAATCGTTTCTCAGTTAATGAGAAGTAGCGATTGTTTTCTAAATTTCTTGGTCTTTAATGTTTTAATTATAAAAAACGTATACAAAAAGTATCAGTTTAAAGGACATGCGATAGGTTATCTTATGCAACCTAACATGCAAGGGACAGGATTGTCAAGAAAACGAAAATCGTTGGTTTTGGTCTATACTAATATTGTAAAAAAAGACAAGTCGTGCTATAATTGGGCTATACCAAAAACAAAGGAGTAGTCGTTATGGAAATCATTCGAGTGAAAAATGCTGAAGAGGGCGGAAAAAAAGCTTTTGAAATTATTAAAAAAGGCATGGAAAATGGGGCAAAAGTATTAGGTCTTGCAACAGGTAGTACGCCAATTACTTTATACAAAGAAATGACTTCAAGCGATCTGGATTTCAGTGACATGACTTCTGTAAACTTAGACGAGTACGTTGGACTAGGCGGTTCAGATGATCAAAGTTACCGTCATTTTATGAATAGCCAATTGTTTGATAAAAAACCATTTAAAGAATCATATGTACCAGATGGAAAAGCTGCTGATCTTGAAGCGGCTTGTCAAGAATACGATGAAATCCTTGAACAACATCCAATCGATATCCAAATTCTAGGAATTGGTCAAAATGGACATATCGGATTCAATGAACCTGGTGCACCATTTGATGGCACAACTTCAGTAGTGGACTTAACAGAATCAACGATCAATGCGAATAAACGATTCTTTGAAAAGGCAGAAGATGTTCCAACAAAAGCTGTCTCAATGGGGATTGGTTCGATCTTAAAAGGAAAAGAGATTGTCTTACTTGCTTATGGTGAAAACAAAGCAGATGCAATCAAAGGAATGATTCAAGGACCAATGACCACTGATTTGCCAGCAAGTGCTTTGCAAGAACACGACAACGTGATCGTGATTATTGATGATGCAGCAGGAAGCAAACTATAAGAATAAATAAAAATTTTGGGGGGCTGCTCGTTTTCAGCTCCCTTTTTTGATCGAATAAGATTTTTAATCTGTCGCACAAAGCAATGGGGGGATTTGCTTTGTTTGAAGTTGCGAAACATGCTATATTGGTTTGGAGGGGATTTATATGGATGAGATGATCTTATCGGTCCCAGAAATCATCTTACGACTAGGGATTGCATTGATCTTTGGCGGGGCGATTGGATTTGAACGGCAATATAAAAATCGTCCAGCAGGGATGCGGACGCATATTTTAGTATGTATGGGTGCTTGTATCATTGCGCTGATCCAAGTGGAAATTGCAAGTAAAGCGTTACGTGATGCGTTAGAATACCCAGAACTAGTTGGTACGATTCGCTCAGATGAAGCACGTTTGATTGCACAAGTCGTTAGTGGCGTTGGGTTTTTAGGAGCTGGCACGATCATTGTGACGAAACAATCAGTCACCGGGCTAACCACAGCTGCTTCCCTGTGGGCGATTGCTGGACTAGGAATCGCCATTGGTATGGGATTTTATTGGATTGCGATCATTAGTTTTATCGGGATCGTGATTGCATTAACAGTGGTGAAAAAAATTATCCACGTACCAACGACCAAAAAACTAGAAATCCAATATATTCATCGGAAAGAAACCAAAGATTTCTTGACCGAGTATTTTGAACAACGAGGAATTATCATTGAAGACGTAAATTTTGACGTGGATTTCGTGGAGGATTATCGGGTATATAAAAATATTTATACAATTGACTTACCAAAGGACATGACTTATGCAGATGTCATTGAAGAGTTATCTGTCCATAAAAATATCATGAAGCTTCATTTAGTTAGTGTGGCACAATGAAACAATTCCTTTCAGTTGGTAATATAAGGCTTTTCACACATTGGTTTTATGAAGAGTCGGTTACAAAAGAAAAAACGCTCATTCGCTAAGAGAGTATTTCCTATTTTAGCCAATGAGCGTTTTTTGGTGTCTTTTTTTGATTTATTTGCATTTGTTTAGATAATGATTTCAGTCATTAAGCTTAGAAGTTTTTTAAATTTGAAAATTAGCTACTAGTAATTAGAAAAAGAAAGAATATTTTTGTAGCTGTTTATCAGAAAAGAGCGCTTTAATTCTAATAAAATGATAAAATGAAAGTATCAAGAGTTGGAGGAGATGTATGCAAGAAAAGTTTAAAAATTCAAAATTATTATTTTGGACTGTCGAGTTGGTACTGACGATTATTGGGGTATATTTTATTTTACAGATGCCAAATGTCTTTAGTCCAGTGTTAAAAATGTTATCAGCAATTTTATTGCCATTGCTGGTTGCTGGATTTTTCTATTATATGTTTGATCCGGTCGTTGTTTTTTTGGAAAAACGAAAAATCCCAAGGGTTTATGGATACATATTAACGCTAGTTGTTCTAGTCGTACTAGCGGTTTTAGCGATAATGAATGTGATTCCTCAATTGGCAGAACAGACGATCCAGTTGACTAAAAGTTTGCCGATGTATGCGGAAGAGACAAGTAAATGGCTCAATGAATTGGCACAGCGTGAGGAAATCAAAAATTTCAATATTGAAGAACAATTAGCTTCGGCTAATCTTTCGTTGAGTAATTTGTTCAATATTGTATTGGTAAGCTTATCCAGCAGTGTCTCTAAAGTTTTTTCATTTATGATGCAGTTTTTTGTTTTACTGTTTACCGTGCCTTTTATTCTATTATTCATGTTTAAAGACGGACACAAATTTATCGATGCTTTAGCAAAATTCTTTCCACAAGGGATTCGAGGTGAGGTACGTCAAACGGTCAAAGAACTAAATGAGACGTTATCGGCATATATCAGTAGTACGATCGTTGATGCGGTTATCATTGGTATCATGAGTTTTATTGCTATGACCATCTTTAAACAACCATATAGTTTATTGTTAGCTGTATTTTGTGGTATCACCAATATTATTCCATATGTGGGACCGTTTATTGGCGCTGTCCCGGCAGTGATCGTTGGTCTATTTGTTTCGCCATTCCAAGCATTATACATGGCGCTTTCGATCCTTGTTATCCAACAATTAGATGGAAATGTAATCAAACCGTTGTTATTTGGAAAAAACATGAATATGCATCCATTAACGATTATCTTAGTGTTGATCGGTGCTGGCAGTGTCGCAGGGATTCTAGGAATGTTGATTTGTATTCCGGTGTATGCTGTCATTAAAACATTAGTCTTGAATATCAGAAAAATTTACTTATTGCGAAAGTTTGATTCTGGTGTGGAACCAACGATCCAAGAGATAAAAACGAATGGACGTGAAAATTAAAGGTACTATAAAGAAGTAGAAGGTAGCACAACAGTAGTCACTAAGTAATTTTGTACACCATTCACTATTTATTAGAGAGAGCCTGGGACAAAACTTGTCTCAGGCTCTTTTAGTATCTCTAAAACGAATAAACGGTGAGACAAAAGCAGCATCTTCGGAAATAAGCCGAAATTTACCAAAAATTTGAGAAGCAATTTTCGGAAATTCCTTCTTATTTCTTGATGCTAAACACTTTTGTCTCAACCTCCTCTCTTTTTGTTAAAATTCTTATGGGATCCTGGGATTGTTTGAAAATGAGTAATTTTTTCCCATAATAAGTTAAAAAAGACTATAATAAACAAAATCTTTCTTACGCTTTCGTAAAAAGTAAGTAACGGATAACGAAGTTAAAGAAAACGCATACAAAATTGTCTGTTGCAATGGACAAAGTCCAGTGAAACAAAATAAATAATGTGTCTTATGATAAAGATACACAGGGGGGATGAAACATGACTAGTCAGATGAATCGAGAAAATAAGTTGATCCTTTTGTTATCAAAACAAAAAGATTATATGACTTCAGAAGAACTAGCCATTCTATTAGAAACTTCGACCAAAACAATTTACCGTTTGATAAAGAAAATCAATCTTGAATTTCCTAACGGTCACTTGATCCTAGCCGAAAAAGGTCGGGGGTACAAATTAGATTATGGGAAGTTTATCGAACAAACCAATGAACTGAATAAACCCTCTGTAGAGCTATCGCCTGCTGAACGTCAAGATCGAGTAATGGAAGAATTACTGATGGTTTCACCTAAAGCACTTAAAATCACTGAGCTGTTCAGAGATTATTATGTTGGTGATTCTGCTATTGCCAATGATGAAAAGCAGATAGCTAAGAAAATAAAAAAGTTTGATCTTGAACTGATCCGTAAAAATCGCACGCTTGCGATCCAAGGATCAGAAACAAATATTCGGCGAGGGATCGCCGAAGTCATTTGGCGGATGAATATTCTTGATATTGATGAAATCAATCGAACAAAAGAGTTGAATTTTAATCGTTACGATGTGTTGTTTGTATCAGAACAATTGAAATTGATTGAAAAAACATTAGGCGGTGGAATCCCTTATCCTTATAACGTCAATATTTTTTCACATCTTTACATCATGATCAGCCGTTCCAGAAAGACGAATTACCAAATCAAAGAAATCGAGTTATCTACCGAGCAACTTCAATCGTTAGACCATGAAAGTCCAATTTATGAGATGGCGATGATCGTGATCCAAAACGTGGAACGTTATCTCGTTACTCGCTTACCGATGAACGAAGTCTATTATTTGTATCAATATCTAGTATCCTCACGGATGGAAAAAACAACGCAAAAGAAACAGGTTTTTCCAGATAAAGTATCAGAAATTACCTCTTATTACCTGAAAGAGGTGGGCGATAAAATCAATCTGAAGGTGGCGAATGAAGCGATTTTTGTTGATCTAGCCAATCATATCAAACCAATGCTCAATCGGTTAAAAAATCATATCCATGTCAAAAACGGATTGTTAGAACAAATTCAATTGACCTATGAAGAGATTTATAAAAATGTATCAGTCGTTTCTAAAGATGTTAGCAAAAAGTATCAGCTGCCTTTGATCAATCAAGATGAAATCGGTTTTATCACATTATATTTTGCACGGATGTTGGAAACACAGCAACTACCGATTCAAACACTGATCATGTGTACTACAGGGATCGGTACTTCAGAATTATTAAGAGCAAAAATCAATAAGAAGTTTCCTGAACTGGCGGTCGTTGATGTGATTGCCACCAAGAATTACCAATCAGCATTAGAAAAAAATCCCGGAATTGAATTGATTTTAACAACCATTGGAATCAAAGATCCGCTGCCTGCACGTACACTACTTGTTAGCGGCATGTTAACAGCAGATGATCAGTTAAGAATCCAACGAAAGATTGAGGAAATATACAATGAAAGATGATTGGCTCGAATATGTTCCTCCCACAGTATTCCATTCACGAAATGAAGTCTATGAATGGCTAGCACAGCAAGTCGATTCAGAAATGGGAATAAAAAAAGAACAAATCGTACAAGCGTTGTTGGAACGCGAGGAAACTGGAGATATTCAAATTGATGAAGGGGTACTTCTACCTCATATTGAAAACCAATTAGTCAAAGCAACAAAAGTCATTATTTTGCCATTAGAACAAAGAATTGCGAACTGGAACCCAGCCATCCAACAAGTCGAGTTGATTCTTGCGGTATTTCTGGCACCGCAAGAAAAAATCGAAACCAAGCGTCAAATAGCAAACTTCATGCGCCTACTAGCAGATGAACAAGTAATCGAAACTTTAAAAGAAGGAAAAAGACTGGAAACAATCGATGGAAACGAAAGGAGAAATGACAAATGAAAATCATTGGAGTAGCAGCTTGTACCGTGGGGATTGCCCACACCTACATTGCTCAAGAAAAATTAGAAAATGCAGCTAAAAAAGCAGGGCATGAGATACACGTAGAAACCCAAGGAACCATCGGGATCGAGAATGAACTAACGCCTGCACAAATCAAAGAAGCAGATTTGGTGATCTTAGCAGTGGATGTAAAAATCAGTGGTCGAGAACGTTTTGAAGGGAAGCGGATCATCCAAGTACCGACTGAAATTGCGATCAAATCACCAAATAAGTTGATTGAGAAAGCCATGGAAGTCGTAAAACAGTAAAGAATAGGAGTGAAATTTGATGGTAGAAGTAGCAAAAATCATTGATCCAAATAATATTAAGACCAATTTAGTGGGGGAAACGAAAGATGAAGTACTCAAAGAATTGGCAACGGTGTTATTGCAAAATCATTATATTACAGATGTAGATGGCTTCATGGCAGATATCTATGCGCGAGAAGAAGAAGGACAAACTGGGATCGGCAATTATATTGCCATTCCTCATGGGAAAAGTCCTTATGTAGATAGAATTGGTGTAGCAATCGGTGTTACAGAAAATGAAATTCCGTGGGAATCATTAGATGGTAAGGGAGTCAAAGGAATTATTTTATTTGCAGTGGGGGATGATAACGAAGGGGCACAAGAACACTTGAAGTTACTTTCACTATTTGCTAGGAAACTAGGTAATGATGAAGTAATCGAGCAATTGATCCAAGCAAAAGATGCAGATGAAGTGGTCGCAGCATTCAGCTAAAAATCAAAGGAGGATAAAAAGATGAAAATCGTTGGAGTAGCAGCTTGTACCGTGGGGATTGCCCACACCTATATTGCCCAAGAGAAACTAGAGAATGCGGCAAAAAAAGCAGGACATGAGATGCACGTAGAAACTCAAGGAACCATCGGGATCGAAAATGAATTAACGCCCGAACAAATCAAGGAAGCAGATTTGGTGATCTTAGCAGTTGACGTGAAAATCAGTGGTCGAGAACGCTTTGAAGGGAAAAGAATCATCCAAGTACCAACTGAGATTGCGGTGAAATCACCCAATAAATTGATTGAAAAAGCGCAAGAAGTGTTAGCACAGCAAAGTATTTCATAAAAATAAGGAGGAAGACTGATGGAAAAGATAAAGAAGCTGAATCTGAAAGGGCATTTGTTAACTGCCATCTCTTATTTAATTCCCATTGTGTGTGGTGCGGGATTTCTGATTGCGATTGGGATGGCATTTGGTGGAACGAGCCAAGGAACTTTGGTGCAAGGCGAATTTTCATTTTTTGATGCCTTAGCAACGATGGGTGGTGCTGGTTTAGGCTTATTACCAGTCGTGATTGCTACGGGGATTTCTTACTCGATTGCTGGAAAACCTGGTATTGCTCCTGGCTTTATTATTGGTTTAACAGCTAATGCGATCGGTGCAGGGTTTATTGGTGGAATATTAGGTGGTTATCTAGCTGGTTATCTTGTTTTAGCAATTTTAAAATATTTCAAAGTACCAAATTGGGCAAAAGGCTTGATGCCAACATTGATTATTCCTTTTGTTGCTTCATTTATTGGTGGATTAGTGATGGTCTATGTGATTGGAGCTCCAGTCGCAGCATTCACTTCTTTACTAACGAACTTCTTGGATGGATTAGGAAACTCTTCCTTGTTGATCTTTGGGGGAGTGATCGGTTTACTAAGTGGTGTTGACTATGGTGGACCAATCAACAAGACAGTTTTTGCTTTTGTGTTAACGATGCAAGCAGAAGGCGTGAACGGTCCTATTACAGCTTTACAACTTGTGAATACCGCTACACCAATCGGTTTTGGCCTAGCTTATTTCATAGCTAAACTTTTCCGCAAAAACATTTATACAAAGGTTGAAGTGGAAACCTTAAAGTCAGCAGTTCCTATGGGTGTGATCAATATCGTTGAAGGGGTCATCCCGCTAGTGATGAATGATATTGTTCGTGGGGTTGTAGCAACTGCAATCGGGGGCTTTGCTGGTGGTGCGACTACTATGATCTTAGGTGCAGATGCAACGGTTCCTTTTGGAGGCGTTTTAATGATCCCAACGATGTCACGTCCTTGGGCAGGCGTTATCGCCATTTTAGTCAATGTGATCGTGACAGCGGTTGTTTTAGCCATCATTAAGAAAGATGTTGGTGAGGAAGTCACAACAGTCCCAGAAAAAGAAGAGGAAGACATTCGTTTAGATGACATTCAAATCTTTTAAGCGATAAAGCAAATTAGTTAAAAGGTGTCGCTATAGTGTAGATAAATTATAGAATAAAGGAGTTTTTTCAATGAGCAAAGTAGCTTTTTCACCATCCTTAATGACGATGGATTTAGATAAATTCAAAGAACAAATCGAGTTTTTGAATGAACATGTCGATTCTTACCATATCGATATCATGGACGGCCATTACGTTCCGAACATTACATTATCGCCTTGGTTCATCGATGAAGTACGTAAAATCAGTCAGTTACCTATGTCTGCTCATTTAATGGTCAGCGATCAAAGTTTTTGGGTAAATCAACTAATCCAACAAAAATGTGAATGGATTTGTATGCATGCTGAATTACTTGACGGTTTAGCTTTTCGTTTGATTGATCAAATCCATGATGCTGGCTTAAAAGCTGGAGTAGTCTTAAATCCTGAAACACCAATTGAAACGATTTTCCCTTATATCGAATTAGTTGATAAAGTAACGATCATGACAGTTGATCCAGGATTTGCTGGTCAACGATTTATCGAAAGCACATTAGATAAAATCACCGCATTACGACAATTGCGGCAAGAAAAAGGATATCATTATTTGATCGAAATGGATGGTTCGTCTAACCGTCAATCATTTAAGCGAATTGATCAAGCCAATCCAGATATTTATATTATTGGGCGTAGCGGATTATTCGGCTTAGATGAGGATATCAAAACTTCTTGGGAGATCATGAAAAAAGATTTTGAAGAGATGACTGGAAAAACAGTCGAATCAAATAGTATAAATGCGTACAGTCTATAGCTATACAAGAATCAAAAATTACATTTAGGGAATAAATACGCTTTTCTTGCAATACCCGTGTAAGGAATGCTGAGAATATAAACAAAAAATAAACCAAAGAACTTCAAAAATAGGGAAATCTATTTTTTGGATTCTTTGGTTTACTTTGCGTACTTAGGTTTAGGTACCTCTGTCACGATCTCTCAAAAATGATCGATCAATAGAGAAATTCAGTATCGTGTTTCAACGCAAGTTGTAAGTAATCATCTGCTGGTTGTTGATCCGTGACGATGTATTCAAAAGAGGTCCAATCAGAAAATTTATACGCATGTTTTTTATCAAATTTTGTATAGTCGACTAATAACAAACTTTTATCTCCTCTAGACATTACCTTCTTTTTCACTAAGGCTTGAGCAAAATTAGCTTCATAGATCCCTGATAAATCAATTCCTGTCGAACTAAAAATACATAAATCGATTTGAAAAAGGTCTAAGAAAGAATTCCCATAGTCCCCAACAACGCTCTCGGCATCCTTGATTACTTCACCCGCCAGCATAAAAACTTTGGAATCTTCCGTACAAGCTTGAGAAAGCTCATAGGCGATTTTCAAGCCATTGGTTATGACAACGAGATTTGACAGTTTAACTAAATAGGGAAGCAGCTGTTTCACAGTTGAACTTGAGTCAATAAAAAGACTCATTCCTGGTCCAATAAATGTGCTAGCGATCTCCGCAATTTTTTCTTTTTCTTGAACCATGACATTTTCACGATAATTTGTTGAGATGACGTGATTTCTTTCGACTTCTAAAACGACACCACCACGGTAACGACGGATGATCCCATCTTTTTCAAGTGCGACTAATTCACGCCTTAAAGTCGAAGGAGAGCAAAACAACTGTTTTTGCAGTTCTGAGTTATCTAATTTTTTATATTTTTTTAGCAAAGTTAAGATTTGTTCTTTTCGTGACTCAGTCATGGCTATCCCTCCTTAACCACTGGTCTAACATGACTAAAGTGTACCACAAGAAACTTATTTTTGTCCGTATGTTTTAAAACGAATCGCCATATTTGCCATTTCTTCTTCAGACATCAAGGTTGGTTTGCCAACACTTGAAGCTATGATATGGACTTTTGAACAATATTCTAATTCTTCTAAAACGGCAAAGGCTTCAGTCATTGTCTTTCCACCAGTTAAAACGCCATGATTTGCTAATAAAACGGCTTTTCGATCTTTCATGGCTTCACAGGCATTTAGAGATAATTCTTCCGTGCCAAATGAAGCATAGTCTGCACAACGAACATCTTTACCGGCAACAGCAATCATGTAATGTGATGCAGGCAATGGTTGTCTGAGGACCGCTAGCGCAGTGGAATAAATCGTGTGACCATGGATGATATAGTCTAGATCTTCCCGCTTTTCATACATGATCCCGTGCATTCGCCATTCACTGGAAGGGCGACGATGACCTTGAACGATCGTTCCATCTAATCGCATAGTCACGATGTCAGGTAATTCGATTTTATCAAATGGGATTCCAGAAGGCGTGATGAGCATCACTTCATCTTGTCGGATATACGTACTTAAATTTCCGCCTGTTCCTAAGGTATAGCCATCTGCTATTAATTTATTTCCATAATCGATCAATTCTTGTTTTTGTATTGAATACATCATAATCCTTCTTCCATCATCTTATTTATAAAAGGGGCCAAATGATTGGCAAGCATTGAAATCAGCTGCTTCTAAATCTTTTGTTCCGAAACCAGAAAAGGCGTGGGGTCTAAAGATTTTTTCACTAGGTACGTTGTGAAGTGAAACGGGAATGCGAAGCATACTGGCTAATGTCAGTAGTTCTGCGCCTACGTGACCGTGGACACTAGCGCCATGGTTACTTCCCCAGTGGTTCATCATCGTATACACATCTTCAAAGCCTTTTTCACCTAAGTTTGGTGCAAACCAGAGTGTTGGCCATGTTTGATCGGTTCGTTCGTTTAAGATGTCATGGACTTCATCAGGTAATGAACAGGAATAACCCTCTGCTACTTGTAAAGTTGGTCCCACACCCTCAACGATATTCAAACGAATGAGCGTTAAAGGTAATTCTGCTTGTAGATGATATTGGCTGGAGAAGCCACCACCTCTAAAGTATTCATAATTAGCACGACACCATTTTGTTTTTTCCAAGCAGGCTTGGATATCGGTTTTCGTCATATTCCAAAATTCTTTCATCGTTGGATTACCTTCGTGATCGATACTTCCACCACTGCCATCTAAAGCACTCGCACCTGAATTCAGTAGATGGATTAAGCCATGTTGTGCTTTACCCGTTAATTTGTGCCCAGTGATTCTTTCCACTGACTCCGCACTCCAATAGGTTCTGACATCGGAAAAAATCGGTGCTTTATTGGTCAATAAAGAGCCAAATAACATAGCAGCAGCGTTACAGGTATCATTTTCAGTAGCGAATGAGACGGGTTGTTTAGGGCCGTTCCAGTCAAAAGTACTGGTTAAAATAGATTCCATAAAATCGCCATTGGGTAGCCAGTCGGTCCATTGTCGTTGTCCTTGGAACCCTCCAGCAATGGCATTTCTGCCTTTTGCTTCTTCCAGCCAACCCAATTTGGCTAGTTCAGGGTTGCCAAATAAAAGATCACGAACGATTAGTGTTTGTTTGGCAATAAAGTCCCACTGATCTTCTTCAGCGATATAGCGTGATTTTGTAATGACTTCAGGGAATGACTTGCCTGCATTGATATCGATTCCTTCCTGACAATATTGTTTGATCCAAGTTCTAATGGTGTCATATTCTTTCGGATCAAAGATATTTAGTTCGATTCGACGTAAGACTTCAGTCATATCCACATATTCGACTTGCATTCCTAGATATTTTTCAAAAAAGGTTTGATTGATTTGACTACCGGCAATTCCCATCGAAGAAGCACCAATGTTCACATAAGATTTGTTTTTCATTTCCCCAGCCGCCACACTAGCACGTGCAAAGAGTAAGATTTTTTCTTGGACGTCAGCTGGAATCGACTTGTCGTCACTATCTTGGACTTGTTCACCATAGATCTTATAGGCAGGAATTCCTTTTTGAGCATAGCCACTCATAGCGGCAGCTAAGTAAACAGCTCCTGGTCTTTCTGTACCATTAAATCCCCAAATCGCCTTAAAGGTATCTGGTCGTAAATCGATCGTTTCTGTGCCATAGCACCAGCAAGGCGTCACCGTTAAGGTAGCAACCACATCTTGACGGGCAAAATCATCGTCCACAAAGCTGGCATCGGCGTAACCGCCAATCGTTTGTTCTGGTAAAACGCACTGTACTGGGGTGCCGTCCATGTAATAAAGGGATGATTCGATCAATTCTTTTGCTCGACGAGCCATGTCCAGCGTTTGTTGTTCTAATGATTCACGGACGCCTCCTTGTCTGCCATCGATCGTAGGTCTAATGCCGATTTTAGGATAATTCATTGATATTCCTCCTCATAAATTGTTTATAGTTGATGTACGTTTGTTCAAAGGGTGTCGAAACTTCTGGGAAAAAAGAAATTGGTGGATAATTTTCTGTAACGAGCGTAACTAATTCGTCTCTATTTTTGATTGCTTTAATCGCTAAAAATTGGGCCAACGCATTGCCTAAAGCTGAATTTTCTGAATAGCAGACCTCTATCGTCGTTTGCGTTAAATTGGCTGTTAGTTGAGTCAAAAAGTGTGATTTACTCCCACCACCAAATAAATATAGCTTAGTGAAAGGAGCGGAACCTGCTAATTTATCGAACGTTTCAGCGTATTTAAATGCTAGATTTTGATAGATGGCTAAAAACAATTGTTGTGGCTCTTCAATTGATGAAAAATGATGTTGGTTTCCGTATTGCTGCAATTTTTTTACAAATTGACCTTTACTCAAAAATTCAGGATGTTCGTTATCAAAGAAAAAATGAATCGGCTCAGCAGTAAGTAGCATGTCTTGGATCTGTTGGATCGTGATTGACTGGGTTTGATTGCTGAACGCTAAAGCTTCCTCAATGAACCACATTCCTAACATGTTTTTGAGTTTTAATATTTTTCCATCACCGGCTTGTTCATAAGAATAGTTCGTATCTAATGGGTGATTGACCAAAATTCCTCTTTCTGATTTTTCTCCTAGAACAGACCAGGTGCCAGAGGATAAAAAGAAACAAGAGTGATCGTTGGTTGGTAAAGCAAAGATCGCACTAGCAGTATCATGGGACATCACCGAATGAATCGGGAGTTGTTTTCCGGCTAGATTTATCAAACCGATTTTTGTATATGGAAGAACGATCGTTGAAAACAAGGAAGGGGAAATCCCTAATTGTTCAATAAGGTCGGATGCCCATTGATGTTTATCGATATCGAATAATTGACTCGTTGAGGCGATCGAAGATTCTGTTAAGATCGTACCTGTTAATAAAAAATGGATCAGATCAGGCATCATCAAAAGAGTACTTGCTTTATTTAGCTGCTCAGGATAATGTTCTTTCAAGTAGAGTAGTTGGGAACTGGTATTGATCGATGCATTTGGAATCCCTGTACGTTCGTGAAAGTGAGTTGGTAAATCTCCACCATAATGTAAATTAGGTTCTTTCAGCATAGTTTGATAGCAAAGTGGTGGTAGCACTAGCTGTCCTTTTTTATCTATCAAACCAAAATCACAGCCCCATGTATCGATGCCGATACTTTCAATGACATATTCTGTAGTTGCTAAAGTAATGATTTCCTTGATATTCGTCATGATTTTCTCAATATTCCAATGGATTTCATCTTTGTTGGGATCAATCACTTGGTAATCAGTGAAACGATAAACTTTTTCTTCCTTGATTTGACCATTCATTAAGGAAAAAACGATACCTCGCGCACTGGTAGCACCTAAATCAAAGGCTAAGATCGTACTCATAGATTTTTCCTCCTTTTCTAAGTGGATAGCAAATCTGCTTCGGTTATAATCATACAATAGAACGCTTACATATTTTCGCGTGAATCATTTTTTGAATAAATGTCAACAAATTATTCAAGTATGGAAACGTTTTAAATTGCTCGTTATACTTTGGTTAAATCAAATAGAAATGTTAACGGAGGAAAAAAATGAGTGTAAATAGTGAACGAAAATGGTTTTCTGAGAGTCGATATGGTTTATTTATTCATTTCGGATTGTATTCAGTGGCAGGAAGACATGAATGGGTCCAGACTTTAGAAGAAATCAGTGTAGCAGATTACCAAAAATATCTGGATCAATTCGATCCTGATTTATTAGATCCACATGAATGGGCCCAAAAAGCCAAAGAAGCAGGTTTTAAGTATGTCATTATTACAGCAAAACACCATGATGGCTTTTGTTTATGGCATACAAAAGAAACAGAATATCATATAGGAAAAACACCGTATCAAAGAGATTTGTTAGGAGAATTGATTGAAGCATTTCGTGAAGTGGGGATCAAGATTGGTCTTTATTATTCTCTATTAGACTGGCATCATCCAGATTTCTTAGTAGATGGCTATCATCCAATGAGAAATAATCCAACCTATATCGAACAACATCCTGGCAACATGGAAAATTATCGCCAATTTATGGCAAATCAAGTCAGAGAATTATTGACAAGTTATGGTACGATTGACTATCTATGGTTTGATTTTTCTTATAAAAGCAGAGATTGGGGGACTTCGGTCGGTAAAGGGGCGCAAGATTGGGGTAGTGTTGAATTAGAAAAAATGATCCATGAGATTCAACCCAATATTTTGATCAATGACCGGTTAGACTTACATCGTGGTGTACTTACCCCAGAACAATTTGCTAGAAGTAAGGCAATGGACAACGAAGAAGAGGTATGGGAAACCGTTCAAACCTTAAATAATAGTTGGGGTTACGATCGGGACAATCTTAATTTCAAAACGAGTGAAATGGTAGCGAAACAACTAGTGGATACTGTCTCCAAAGGTGGGAATTTCACGATGAATATTGGACCAAACGCACGAGGAGAGTGGGATGACAATAGCGATAGCATTTTAAGTTCTGTTGGTCAATGGCTACGAAAACATGGAAAAGCGATTTACGGTGCGGGGTTATCTAGTTTTACACCACCTCAAGATTGTCGATACACTCAAAAAGGAAATAAATTATATCTTCACATTTTTAGTTGGCCTTATCGAACGATTTTATTACCAGAATTAGGTGGGAAAGTGAAGTTTGCGAAACTGCTCAATGATGGTTCCGAGATTCGGTTTGTCGATACGAAGCATTTAGGAGGAGAAAGAAAAGCGACAACTAATTTATACAAAGAGATTACTGAAGTTCATGTGAAGGAGGCGCTTGACCCGAGCATGTTGATGCTAAACATTCCGATTAAAGAACCAAATGAATTGATCCCAGTGATTGAATTAACACTAAAGGAGGAAGAAAAATGAGTATCGGCATTATTCTTGCAAGCCATGGCGAGTTCGCTTTAGGCGTAAAGCAAACGGGAGACATGATCTTTGGAGAACAAGAACAGGTAGATGTGTGTGTATTGATGCCTGAAAATAGTCCAGAAGAGTTTCGCCACCAAGTGGAACAGGTGTTAGCGAAGTATTCCGTTGATGATGAACTGTTGTGTTTAGTTGATCTATGGAGTGGGACACCTTTTAATCAGCTGAACCAGCTGAAAGAAGAAGGAAGCAGAAAAATCGAAATTGTTTCTGGTTTGAATATTCCGATGCTTCTTCAAGCTTATAGCGAACGCTTTAATCCTAAGGCTTCACTGAATGAAATCGTTCAGAATATTTCGACCGTCGGTGTTCAAGGGATTAAAACGTCCCTTGGAAGCACCGCAGCGGATTTACCATCGAACACAGCAGAGACTGAACCATCAGTTGTGGCTTCCGTTTCCAACAAAATGAGTGAATTGGGGATCAGCCATGTCCGATTGGATGAACGGTTGATCCATGGTCAAGTAGCGACACTTTGGTTAGGGAAAATGGGAACAACAAGAGTTATGATCGTTGATGATGGAGTGGTCAATGATCCAATTGCTAAGGCCTCTTTAAAAGCTGCTGTTCCTGGTGGTATCAAATTGAGTATATTGAAAACGGTTACCGCTGCAAAACGGTTAAAAGAAGGGATTTATCAAGATCAAAAAATCATGTTGCTTACCAAAAAGATTCAAACGATCTTTGATTTGATCGATGCGGGTGTACCAATTGAATCATTTAATTTAGGCAATGCCAGTTCGAGAGAAGGAACCCTTCAAATCAAAAAATCCGTCTTTTTAACCGAAGCAGAAATCGCGAAGATTTTAGAGTTGGAAAAAGCAGGAGTTGTTGTGACGGCACAAATGGTACCAATGGAAGAAGAAAAACGATTTTCACAATTTTACGGAAAGTAGGGGGAACGAATGAATATAGAAATTTGGCAAATCATCGTATTATCACTGTTAGGATTTTATGTCATCATCGAAAATTTAGGGATCAATGTGATTGCTAACCAAGCACTGATCGTAGGTACCATTACAGGTTTAGTAATGGGGGATCTGACCACTGGATTGGCAGTAGGTGCGACATTGCAATTAATGGGGTTGGGGATTCAAGCTTATGGAGGAGCAAGTGTCCCAGATTATATGACCGCTTCGATCGTGGGAACTGTTTTTGCGATTACGAGTGGAAGAGGTGTGGAATTTGGTATCGGATTAGCTGTACCAGTAGCATTGTTGATGATCCAGTTAGATATTTTTGCTCGTTTTTGCAATGTGTTCTTTCAAAAGAGAATCGATAAAAATATTCGTTTAGCTGATACTAAAAAAATAAGAATTTATCACTTGTTGGGAGCAATGAGTTGGGGATTATCACGAGGCGTTCCTATTTTTATCGTCTTTAGTTTTGGTGACCGAGTGATTCAAATTGTTTCAGATGTAATTCCAGAATGGTTGACTGGCGGGTTGGCAGTTGCAGGAGGCATGTTACCAGCAGTCGGTATCGCCATTTTATTAAGATTTTTACCAGTTAAAAATTTCATTACGTACTTGATGATTGGGTTTTTGGCAGTTGCTTACTTAAAGATGCCTATGTTTGGCGTGGCTTTATTAGGATTGGCTTTAGCCATTTTACAATTTAAGAATTTGATCGGAAAGCAAAACAATCTGACACAAGTGGCTCAAGCTGATGCAAATGGAAAAGGAGGATTAAGTGCTGATGAGTACGAAGATTAATCAAAAAGACCTAGATAAAGTAAGTATCAATTGGTTGTATGGTAGCCAATTGTCTTGGAACTATGAGCGAATGATGGGTGGGGGCTATTTGTACTCCATGTTACCGATCATCGAAAAACTCTACGGCGACGATGAAGAAACCAAGATTGCCATGATGAACATGCAAAGTCAATTTTTTAATACCACACCACATATGGGCGGTTTTATTTTGGGAATCGATATCGCTACTGAAGAAGCGGAAGGCAAACAATCAAAAGATACGGTGTCTAGTTTGAAAACTGGATTAATGGGTTCATTTGCTGGTGTGGGGGATACGATTTTTGGGGTATTGTTCCCAACTGTTTTTGGTTCAGTGGCTTCCTATTTAGCTCTACAAGGAAATGCGATCGGAGTTGCTGTTTGGGTATTAGTAAATCTGGCGATTTTAGTCTTTCGATTTTTCTCTGTAAGAATAGGTTATACTCAAGGCGTGAAATTAGTGACTAGTATGTCCGGACATTTGAATGCGTTGACCAATGCTGCTACTTTATTAGGGGTCACGGTGATTGGTGCCATGATTCCATCGGTGATCAATGCCCAAATTACTTGGACCTTTAAAACGGGAGATGTCGAACTTAACCTTCAAGAAACACTAGATCAGATCATGCCGATGATGATTCCAGCCCTTTTAGTGGGTGTCATTTATTGGTTGTTAGGCAAAAAATACTTTAATTCAACAAGAGCGATTTTAGCGATCATGGTGTTATCGATCTTATTAAGAGTATTCGGAATCATGTGATTTTCTAACTAAATGAGGAATAATCATAAAAAGGAGAGAGCCTTATGACACTCGCATTTTTTGAAGAATGTAAAAAATTAACTGAAACATTAGAGAAGTATGAAACAGAAAATATAACGAAAGCAGCCCAAATCGTAGCCGATGGAATTATGAACGGTGGGATTACGCAGGCTTTTGGTAGCGGACATTCCCATGCAGCAGCGCTAGAAATCAGTGGGCGTGCAGGTGGATTGATACCGTCAAAACTGATTTTAGATCCTGCGGGGGGCATGTATGAACAACATGCTGGTGTCGGACGAACACTCATGCACAAAGTGTCCATCCATCCCAATGATGTCTTTTTCCTGATTTCTAATTCTGGAAGAAACCCCATGGCAATTGAAATGGCTGAGGAAATCAAAAAGCGTGGAAATAAATTGATCGTGGTCACGGCATTGGCTGCCTCTAAAGCATCCACTTCACGACATGAAAGTGGAAAGTTATTGTATGAATTTGCGGATGTTGTTTTAGATAACCACTCTGTTTATGGTGATGCGGTATTACCTGTTGATGGATTAGAGACCAAAGTATGCGGGACTTCGACATATGCGGCTACATTGTTACTCCAACAAACGATGTTAGAAGCCATTGAGCGAATGGTTGCTCAAGGTTTTGAACCGCCAGTTTATTTAAGTGCGAATATCGATGGGGGACACGAACGAAATCTAAAAATCGAAGACCAGTATGCAGAGAGAATTTTCCATATTTAGTTTCATGAACATATCAAATGATTGACTGAGAAAAAGCACATAAAAAAGAACGTTTAAGGTAGGGACAACCCAACGCTTAAACGTTCTTTTCCTATTTAGTCATCTAAACCAATCAAATAATCGTCATCTTGCATTGCTTCCACATGCCCTAAGAGGTAGCCATTTCCCACTTGTGAGAAGAAATCATGGTTGCTGGTACCGGTAGAGATACCGTTCATCACGATCGGATTGACATCATTTGCTGTATCTGGAAAAAGTGGATCCATTCCCAAGTTCATCAATGCTTTATTGGCATTGTAGCGCAAGAATGTTTTCACTTCTTCCGTCCAACCGATTGGATCATACAGTTCTTCGGTATAACGTTCTTCATTTTCGTACAATTCATATAATAAATTGTACATCCAGTCTTTTAACTGTTCTTGTGCTTCTTCGGATAGTTCATTGTAACCTAATTGGAATTTGTAGCCAATGTAAGTTCCATGAACTGATTCATCTCGAATAATCAATTTGATGATTTCTGCTACATTCGCTAACTTATTATTTCCTAAATAATAAAGAGGAGTATAAAAGCCGGAATAAAATAAGAATGTTTCTAAGAACACACTAGCGATTTTCTTTTCTAAAGGTGTGCCATTTTTGTAGATTTCATTGATACGTTCCGCTTTTTTTTGTAAATAAGGATTTGTATTCGTCCATTCAAAGATTTCTTCGATTTCTTTTTTTGTATTCAATGTACTAAAAATGGAAGAATAGCTTTTTGCATGGACCGATTCCATAAATTGGATATTGTTCAATACAGCCTCTTCATGCGGCGTACGGACATCCTTACGCAGCTGATCCATTCCGCTTTCTGATTGGACAGTATCGAGTAAAGTCAGTCCACCGAAGACATGGCCAACCGTATCTTTTTCTAACTGTGACAGTGTCCGCCAGTCATCTAAATCATTAGACAAAGGAATACGGGTATCTAACCAAAATTGTTCAGTTAGTTTCTCCCACGTAGATTTATCAATGATATCTTCAATTTCATTCCAGTTTATTGCTTCATAGTAAGTTTCTGACATGAGAAATGCTCCTTTATTTAAATTACCTGTCTGTTCATTTTTTGCTTACTTGTTTTAGATGACACAACTTTCACATTGATTGCTGCCGATTTCTTCTGCATCATCAGTAAACGTCCGAACGTAATAAATTGATTTGATGCCTTTATGGAAAGCGTAGTGACGTAAGATATTCAAATCACGTGTTGTTTGTTTAGTCGTTGTTTTCCATTCATATAGACCTTCTGGGATTTCAGAACGCATAAATAGGGTTAAACTCATTCCTTGATCTACATGTTGTTGAGCAGTTGCGTAAATGTCAATGACTTTTCGCATGTCCATGTCATAAGCTGAAGTATAGTAAGGAATTGTTTCATTTGACAGATAAGGCGCTGGGTAATAGATTTTCCCGATTTTCTTTTCTTGACGCTCTTCGATCATGCGTGTAATCGGATGAATACTTGCACTAGTGTCATTGATATAAGAAATCGAACCATTCGGTGCTACAGCTAGACGATTTTGATGGTATAAACCATCGGTCATGATCGCTTGTTTTAAGTTTTCCCAATCTTCAGCAGTTGGAATAAAGATTCCTTCAAATAAAGCTTTTACTTTATCAGATTTTGGTTGGAATTCTCCAGTAACATATTTATCAAAATAGCTTCCATCTGCATAAGCAGATTTTTCAAAGTTATGGAAGACTTGTTTTCTTTCACGAGCAATCGTATTACTTTCAACTAATGTCCAGTAATTTAAAAGCATAAAGTAAATATTTGTGAAATCTAAGGATTCTTCAGAGCCATACGCCATTTGTTCCTTCGCAAAGAAAGTGTGCAAGCCCATTGCTCCTAGTCCGATCGTATGATTCAATTTGTTTCCATTTTGGATTGGAGGGACAACATCGATATCGGAAGCATCTGTGATGTAAGTCAATGCCCGTGTCATCGTACGCACAGACTGACCAAAATCAGGGCTGTCCATCAAGTTAACGATGTTAGTCGAACCGAGATTACATGAGATGTCCGTTCCTAATACTTCATATTCTTGTTTTCCATTGATAACAGAAGGTGTTTGAACTTGTAGGATTTCCGAACACAAGTTACTCATGATGATCTTTCCGTCAACTGGATTTTCACGATTCGCTGTATCAATATTGATGATATAAGGATAACCGGATTCTTGTTGTAATTTCGAAATTTCATTTTCAAGTTCACGTGCTTTGATTTTTTGTTTCCGAATATTAGGATTCGCTACTAAATGATCATACTCAGCAGTGATGTCGACATAAGAAAATGGCACGCCATATTCTTTTTCCACACTATAAGGACTGAAAAGATACATTTCTTCATTTTTACGAGCTAACTCGTAAAATTTATCAGGAACGATTACACCAAGTGAAAGTGTCTTTACTCGGATCTTTTCATCTGCATTTTCTTTCTTGGCAGAAAGAAAAGCAATGATATCTGGGTGGAAGACGTTCAAATAAACGACACCAGCACCTTGACGTTGACCTAATTGGTTTGAATAGCTAAAACTATCTTCAAATAATTTCATAACAGGGACAATACCACTTGCTGCTCCTTCATAACCTTTGATCGGTGCCCCTGCTTCACGTAGGTTTGAAAGAGTGATCCCAACACCACCGCCGATACGTGATAGTTGTAAAGCAGAGTTGATCGAACGACCGATAGAGTTCATATCATCAGTTACTTGTGTCAAGAAACAAGAAACGAGTTCCCCACGACGTTTCCGACCGGCATTCAAGAAAGAAGGGGTAGCAGGTTGGTAACGTTGGTGGATCATTTCATCTGCTAAAGACAACGCCAATTGTTCATCACCATTAGCAAAATAAAGTGCGTTGAAAGCTACTCGATCTTCATAAGATTCAAGATAAGCAGTCCCGTCATTCGTTTTTAACGCATATTGTGAATAAAATTTGTAGGCAGCCATAAATGATTTAAAGGTAAAGTGTTGTTCTGCTAAAAATTGATAAAGTGATTCAATAAATTCAGCAGAGTACAGTTGGATAAATTCTGACTCTAAATAGTCGTTTTCAATCAAATAATTGATTTTATCCATTGCTGTTGCAAACGTCATCGTGTTTGGTTTGACATTTTCTTCAAAAAAAGCGGTTAGCGCTTCTTTATCTTTATTTAGCGGGATCTGACCATTTACTGGTCGATTGATTTCATTGTTTAATTTAAAGTAACTAACATCTTTTAACTGCTTAAGACTCATAAGTACGCCCAACCTTCATTCCATATTTTGATAGTGAATATTGTTTCGTGCTGTAAAAAAGGATTTGGGGAGTTTACGGCAAAAACAAGTGCCTCAATTCCATCAAATCCAATTCTACGTTCTTTTCCATTTCGATTGACTGGTGACTAACTAGCAAGTTTGCGAAGTTGATCTGGTCGAAACCCGATCACCGTTTGTGCATCTGACGTGATAACAGGAACACTTTGGAATCCTTGAGCTTTTAACCATTCAATTGCATCTGGTTGTTCGTCGATATTAACTTCTTCAAAATCGATTTGGTTGTCAGTTAAAAAGCGTTTGACCATCTTGCATTGCATACAATTATTTTTAGAAAATATTTTGACATTCATGTGTATTGCCTCCTCCACAGCTCTTGTTTCTCTATAATGAATAGTATAAAACTATTAGTAAAAAAGTCAAACAACAAACACTACATCTTGTGTTGTGGAAACTGTGGAATACTATGTTTTGTGGTTTTTGAAAAACAGCTGAAAACAAGTAACAGGGGAAAAAATACTTGTTTTAGTACAGTGAAGGTTGTGGAAAAATCCCCGAAAAGATTTTTTTATTTCCTTATTAAGTGGTTAAATGAAAGTTCGCTCATAAAATCACAACGTTCGTTGACTTTATCAAGTAACGAGAGTATTCTTATTGAGAATGATTCTCAATGTATGTTGATAAATGAAGTAAATACTAGGAAAAATAAATAGAAAGAACTATCATGATGTTTTTCACAAGAAGGAGATGAAAATCGATTTATGAATTTGAATGCTACTTTATCTTTAGATGCCACTGTCCCTTTAGAAGAAGCGAAGCTAAATCTTGTTTACCAAATTGAAAAATTGCAAACGAGTGAAGCAGTCAAAAAACATTTGCAAAATCTCGGTATAATCGTTGGAAGTAAACTCGTTGTTATCAATCGATCAGGAAGTAATGGAATCGTCCTGCTAAAAAATAATCGGATCGCGATCGATCGAGGGTTGTTTAAACAAATTTTAGTGAAAAAGAACGAACTTTCTAAGGATAACTGGACTTCATTAGATCAACTGACTGTTGGAGAACGAGGAATCGTTGTAGGGATACATGGAAAAGGCGCTGTTAAACGGCGTTTGATGGATATGGGCGTAACGAAAAATGTTCCTTTGACCGTAAGAAAATTAGCACCACTAGGAGATCCGTTAGAAATTACCTTGCGAGGGTATGAGTTAACGCTTCGTAAAGAAGAAGCAATGTTGATCCTTGTGCAAAAAGAGGTGTAAAAAATGAAGGTAGCTTTAGTTGGTAACCCTAATAGTGGAAAGAGTAGTTTATTCAATGCCTTAACTGGTGCTAAACAATACGTAGGGAATTGGCCAGGGGTAACGGTGGAAAAAAAAGAAGGAAAAATGAAGAAGAATCCGATAATCAAGATTCAAGATTTACCTGGAATCTATTCCCTGTCACCTTATACACCTGAAGAAGTAATTGCGAGAGATTATCTGACCAACGAATGTCCTGATCTGATCATCAATATTGTCGATGCCACAAATTTAGAAAGAAATCTTTATCTGACTGCACAATTATTAGATCTAGGCATCCCCATCATTATCGGACTGAATATGATGGATATCATTAAAAAAAATGGCAAAAAAATCAATGTCGAAAAATTAAGTTATGGTTTAGGCATACCTGTGGTTCCTATCAGTGTATTGAAAAAAGAAGGGTTGGATAAACTCACGAAGAAAATCATTGACGCCCTCAAGCAGCCAAAAGAACAGAAGGTATCCTTACTAACTAATTATGACGATCGACTAGAAGCTGCAATCCATGAAATCGAAGAGATATTAGGAAAAGATCAGCCTTTTCAACGCTGGTCTGCCATCAAATATTTTGAGCGTGATCCACAGTTATGGGAAAAACAAACAATAACGACAAAACAAGAAAAAGAAATTGAGCAGCTGATTCGTCTGACAGAGAGACTATTTGATGAAGATAGCGAAACAATAGTTATTAATGAACGATATGAATGGCTAACGCAACTTACTGCACTTTGTGTCGTGTCTACGGATTCATTTCGCTTGTCCATCAGTGATAAAATCGATCGAATCGTTACTAATCGCTGGTTCGCTTTACCAATTTTTGCTTTTGTCATGTGGCTGATCTATTATTTAGCGATTCAAACAATCGGAACAATGGGAACCGATTGGATCAATGACACGTTATTTGGCAGCTGGTTGCCACAACACGTCGAACAGGTACTGGTCAACTGGCAAGTGGCACAGTGGATGCAACAATTGATCCTCAATGGAATCATAGCAGGGGTAGGCGCAGTGTTGGGCTTTCTACCTCAGCTGATCGTCTTGTTCTTGTGTTTAAGTTTCTTGGAAGATTGTGGCTACATGTCACGGATCGCTTTTGTGATGGATCGTTTATTTCGGAAATTTGGTTTGTCAGGGAAATCGTTTATTCCTATGTTGATTGCTACAGGTTGTGGCGTTCCAGGGGTGATGGCTAGCCGAACCATTGAAAATGAGCAAGATCGGCGCTTGACGATCATGGTCACAACGTTTATGCCATGTTCTGCTAAATTACCAATCATTGCTTTGATTGCAGGAGCGTTTTTCCCCCATACTTCTTGGGTAGCACCCTCTGCTTATTTTCTAGGTATGTCTTCCATCGTTTTATCAGGGATCATGTTGAAGAAGACGAAGTTATTTGCTGGCGATACCGCACCATTTATTATGGAACTACCAGCGTATCATTTTCCACAAGGAACAACGATTTTACGCCAAACCTATGACCGCAGTAAATCATTCGTCAAAAAAGCAGGAACGATCATCTTTGTTTCAAGTATTTTGATTTGGTTTACTTCTTCGTATAACTTTTTTGGTCAACCTGTTACGGAAGATCAAAGTATTCTAGCAAGTGTTGGACGGATTGTGGCTCCTCTTTTCCAACCACTAGGATGGGGGAATTGGCAAGGAACAGTAGCTACGATCACTGGATTAGTGGCCAAAGAAAATGTCATTGGGACTTTTGGTATTTTGTTTGGGCACAAAGAAGTAGCGGAAAATGGTCGAGAGATTTGGCAAGCATTACAAGTTACGTATACTTCCGCGGCTGCTTATTCCTTATTGTCCTTCAATCTGCTTTGTGCTCCCTGTTTTGCAGCAATCGGTGCGATCCATCGTGAAATGAATTCAAGGAAATGGACACTGATCGCAGTTGGTTATCAATGTGGGTTTGCTTACTTGGTAAGCTTCATGATTTATCAGTTCGCTCATTTATTAGAAGGCGGCTCTATCGTATTTTCGACTTATTTAGCAGGTATGGTTCTGATTGGATTAGGTTACGCTTTATTGAAAAAGCAGCAGAAGAAACAAGAAATTTTGACGTTATCATTAGAAGGTGGAAATTAAATGGCGACTTTTTTATTAAGTGTATTGATCTTTGGCAGTGCTGGTTATATTGTATTTTCACGTGTCAAATCAGGAAAAACGTGTGATGACTGTAAAAGTGCTTGCCCAGTAAAGAAAATCTAACGGATGTGAGATGATAAAAACAACGAGTGATGATCGAAAAACAGTTCATCGTTCGTTGTTTTTTTGAGTGGTTGATTCTGTTTCTTTTGATTTTTCTCCAAGGAACAGACTTAAAACCTTTTTAAGATTTTTTGCTTATTTTGATTTCCCATAGTAAGATGTAACTGAAAAAGAGAAGGAAGAGGAGAATAAATGGCAGGAAAGAAAAAAATTGTTCGTCCAAGATACCAACAAATCGCAGTTGATCTGGCTGAACGAATCGTGGAAAACCGTTATCAGGTGGGGGAGAAGATCCATGCGAGATCCACTTTAGCAAGTACATATAATGCTTCTCCTGAAACTACAAGAAAAGCAATCAATGTGCTAGTTGATCTAGGGATCATGGAGGTTCGCCATGGCAGTGGGGCATTCGTTGCCTCAAAAGAGAAAGCCAAAGATTTTTTATTGCAATACCAAGATGTTCAATCGATCCAAGAAACAAAAGCCGAAATTATGGCAAGTGTAGAAAAGCAACAAGAAGAATTGGATCATTTTTCACAATTATTAGATCAATTAGTCAGTCAAACGAAACGGATACATAAGATGAATCCTTTATTGCCATTTGAATTAACGTTGACGAAAGAAGCGACCCATCTTGACCGCTCCATCAGCGAGTTGAATATTTGGCAAGCAACAGGAGCGACAGTGATTGCGATTTCCCATAAAGAAGAGTTGCTCGTTTCACCTGGACCGTATGCCAAATTCACAGCGGGTGACACTGTACATTTCATTGGAAACGAATTTACTTTACAAAGAATGACTAATTTCTTCTATCCAGAAAACTAGTCCTTTAATTATTTTTTATCATCAAATTTTAATCTTGAATAAGCCTAACCGCTAGGGCTTTATTCAAGTTTTTTTTATTTTGGAAGCAAACAAAAAAGTCTCCTTTTTGACAAAGTGACTACACGATGTTAGTATAGTGTGGTCACTTTTTTCAGAAAGTAAAATGAATTTACATAAACATAAAAAAGGAGAAATTTGTTTGGTAAAGGTAGAAGTAAAAAATTTAACAAAAATATTTGGTAAAAAGACACAAGTAGCTTTAGAAATGATGAAGAATCATCAACCGAAGACAGATATATTGAAAAAAACCGGCGCAACGGTCGGTGTGTACGATGCTAGCTTTGATGTTCAAGAAGGCGAAATATTCGTTATCATGGGTCTTTCCGGTAGTGGGAAATCAACCTTGATTCGATTATTGAATCGTTTGATCGAACCAACAGCAGGAAACATCTATATCGATGGAGAAGACATCTCAAAATTGAGTAAAGAAGAACTTCGTGAAGTTCGTCGTCACAAGATCAATATGGTTTTCCAAAACTTTGGGTTATTTCCACATCGTACGATCTTAGAAAATACGGAATATGGTTTAGAAGTTCGAGGAGTTCCGAAAGAAGAACGCCAACAAAAAGCAGAACAAGCACTTGAAAACTCAAGTTTGCTTTCATTTAAAGATCAATATCCAAATCAATTATCTGGTGGGATGCAACAACGTGTGGGGCTAGCTCGAGCATTAGCCAACGATCCAGAGATTTTATTGATGGATGAAGCTTTTTCTGCTCTTGATCCGTTGATTCGCCGTGAAATGCAGGATGAACTACTCGAATTACAATCAAATGTCCAAAAAACGATCATTTTCATCACCCATGATCTAAACGAAGCGTTGCGAATCGGTGACCGTATTGCATTGATGAAAGATGGTGAAATCATGCAAATCGGCACAGGGGAAGAAATCTTAACGAATCCTGCTAACGATTATGTTCGAGAATTTGTGGAGGAAGTGGACCGCTCCAAAGTCTTAACAGCTCAAAATATCATGGTTCCAGCATTGACTACCAATATTGAATCAGATGGTCCGAATGTGGCATTGACTCGAATGCGCAACGAAGAAGTAAGTATGTTGATGGCAGTCGATAGAAAACGAAACTTAAAAGGAATCATTACAGCTGATCAAGCGCTAGAAGCCAGACGCCAAAAACGGCCGTTGATTGATTTCTTAGATGAAAATGTCACTGTCATTGGGAAAGACATGATTGTCAGTGATATCTTCAATATTATTTATGATTCACCTACGCCACTAGCAGTCGTTGACAACGGTAAACTTAAAGGGGTTGTCATTCGAGGAAGTGTGATTGAAGCATTAGCAGAATCAGGTGAGGTGAATGAACATGAATAATTTATTAAACTATCAATTACCCGTAGCAGATTGGGTTGAAAAATTGACAGAATGGTTTACGACTACGTTTGCAGGATTATTTGCTTTTCTACAAACGATCGGGCAAGCAGTGATGTCTGGGATCACTAATTTATTATTAGTTATTCCAGCACCAGTGTTCATCCTTTTATTAACAGTCGTTGCATTCTTTATCTCTAAGAAACGTCCAGGACTGACCTTGTTTACGTTGATCGGTCTATGGTTTATTTACAATCAAGGGTTATGGTCTGATTTGATGAATACTGTGACACTTGTCTTATTGTCTAGTATGATCTCCATCATTATTGGTGTACCATTAGGAATCTTAATGGCAAAAAGCAGCAAAGCGCAAAGTATCATCAAACCGATCCTTGACTTTATGCAAACTATGCCAGGATTTGTTTACTTGATCCCAGCAGTTGCATTCTTTGGGATCGGGATGGTTCCAGGGGTATTCGCCTCAGTTATCTTTGCGTTACCACCAACTGTTCGTTTCACAAATCTAGGTATTCGCCAAGTACCAAAAGAATTGGTGGAAGCATCTGATTCATTTGGTAGTACCAGTTGGCAAAAACTGTTCAAGTTAGAATTACCATTGGCTAAAAGTACGATCATGGCGGGGATCAACCAAACCACCATGTTGTCACTTTCAATGGTCGTGATTGCTTCAATGATTGGAGCGCCAGGATTAGGTCGTGGCGTCTTGTCAGCATTACAACGTGCACAAGTCGGAAATGGATTTGTTAACGGGGTAGCTTTAGTTATCTTGGCGATCATCATTGACCGTTTTACGCAACATTTGAATCAACCAAATAATAAAAAAGCGACAGGTGCGAACAAACAAAAAAGTAAAAAACGCCAAGGAATCATTATTGGAGCTGTAGTGGTTGTGATTTTAGGTGCCATTGGCTTAGGTAGTTTAGCTAATAACAAAGAAACAAAAAAAATCAATCTTTCATATGTAGAATGGGATACTGAAGTAGCTTCAACGAATGTAGTTGCTGAAGTACTTAAAGGAATGGGCTATGATGTGTCGATCACACCATTAGATAATTCCATCATGTGGGAATCTGTTTCTAAAGGAGAATCAGATGGGATGGTAGCTGCTTGGTTACCAAAAACCCATGGTTCTCAATATGCACAGTACAAAGACCAAATAAATGATCTAGGTGCTAATTTAACCGGTGCTAAAGTTGGCTTAGCTGTTCCAAGCTATATGGATGTCAACTCGATTGAAGAATTAACCAATCAAGCAGGTAAGAAAATCACCGGTATTGAACCTGGTGCCGGAGTCGTCAATGCTGCTGAAAATACAATCAAGCAATATGACAACTTAAAAGATTGGACCGTAGAAACTTCTTCTTCAGGTGCGATGACAGTGGCATTAGGTCAAGCCATCAAAAAGAAAGAACCAATCGTTATTACTGGTTGGACTCCACATTGGATGTTTGCTAAATATGACTTGAAGTATCTTGAAGATCCTAAAAAAGCTATGGGAAGTGCTGAAGAAATCCATACGATCGTCCGCAAAGGATTAAAAGAAGACCAACCAGAAGCATATAAGGTCTTAGATAATTTCCACTGGTCAGAAAAAGATATGGAAAAAGTCATGTTAGAAATCAATAACGGAAAAGATCCACAACAAGCAGCGCAAGACTGGATCAAAGAAAATCAAAAAACAGTCGATAGCTGGAAAGAATAATGTTTAGGTAACTGATCACGAAAAGTTCGATCAAACTCTAGTAAATCATAATGAAGCGTTCTGAAAATAGTCTTTACTATTTTTGGAACGTTTCATTTTTTGTACCAATATATTAGAAGTTTTTGTGCAAGACAGCTAGTATTGAGGTGCTCGTTCAATTTTTTGTAAATATTTGAATAATGTTATGATGCTTCAACACTTCAAAACAAACCGAAGTATCTGAGAAGCATTTTGCTCATTGTATTTTTCAGTACATGTTTGTTTTTGGTTATATATGGTTTTCGTCTACATTTCGTCGACTTAACTCAGGCATCTTCGCTGTCAGTTGACTCCTTGCAAAATCTAAATCATTAAGCCAGTCTTTAATCTGTTCTTTTGCTAGGATTAAGGGCATGCGATCATGAACGGGAAGCACTGATTGACTTGGTTGAGTGGTCAAAATGATTGATTCGGTTTCAAATCCAGCTTCATTTTTATGGATTCGATAAAAACCACCGACATAAAGGACGGACGTTTGACTGTCAGTGAACATTACTTTGTGTTTATCAGAATCCCATTCATAAAAACCCGACATTGGGAAAACACAACGAGTCTCTTTGAAAGGGTGAGAGAATGTCTTTTTTTCTTCCACAGTTTCTGCTCGAGCATTGATCATTAGCTGTCCTTTTTTAAAACCGGTAAAGCCCCAACGAGTGATACCTGGCACAACAGCGGATTCTTGATTAAGACCTAATGTTACTACATGGTACGATGGAAAAATTTCATTTTTTCCAATGTGGATTTGCTGACTTTCTGCCTGTAGCTTTACTTGTTCATAATACTTTTTCAGTTCATCGGATGCTAAATCAAAAAAATAACGTCCACACATAATTTTTTCCTCCAATCACTAGTTGATAAAACGATCCAATAGTTAGTTAATGGTTGGCAAAAGGCTGTCTCATCAACTAAATAGGATCCCAAGGTGTACGAATTTCTCTGGTAATACGTCAAAAGGGCTAGACTTACTTTGTTTCATTGAAACTTTAATTAGATTGTAACGATAAATGCTTTGTTAATAAAGTAAACGCTATCATTTGGTTGCGATGAAGAGATCTGTTAGAGGAAGCAATGTGGTTTAATTAATTGAAGGTTTGGCGGAGTTCATTCATTCGCAGTTTTCCCCCGGACAATACTAAGTGATCAATCAAAAGAATATATCCGAAAAACAAAAAATGTCATCACGTACACTCTTTTCGAAACTACCGAAGTAGCCAAGAATGTACTGATGACGTGGGTTTGGCACCCAATGGGCCGTGAGGGGCTCGAACCCGCGACCCGCTGATTAAGAGTCAGCTGCTCTACCAACTGAGCTAACGGCCCAATAAATTTATGAAATATTTACTGAATATTACTTAATAATAGTAGCACTGTGGATTTTAAAATGCAAGACTAGCTTAAAAAAAATCATAAAAAACTTTACGTCTTTATAGAAATTCATTCATAGTTTATTCACAAATGCTCAGTATGATATAACCATACCAACCAACAAAAGTTCTTGCAAAAGAACTAACCCTAACACTTTTTCATTTTTACTCCTTCCCGCCATTTTTAATGGCGGGTCTCCTATTTTAGTAGGTAAAACCATGCAAATGATCCACTTCCTCAAATCCTGCTGCGATCCCTTTTTGTTCCAAAAGCGTTTCATTATTTTTTTGTAACGTTACATAGATTTCTGTACTGGCTTTTTCACGAATCACTCGATTCATCAATCCTTTGTGAGGCGCCATTAATGGATGTCCGTCTTTTTGTAGGACTGCCAGTGTTAATTTAAGCTGTTGTTGTTTGATCGTGATAACTAAATAGTCTTTTTCTTGGACGATTGATAAAATTTTAGCTCCGTAGTAAGTAGCAAAGCGGTATTCTTCGCTCTGGATCTGCAACACTGCGATGATTCCCAAAAAACGTCCACCAAGAAATGGAATTTCTGCTGCAGAAAAGAAAAAACGTGCATCGGACGTCTCAAATTGATTACACTGGGCCCATACATAAGTTGCAGGAAAAGAAGAGCCCCAATCTTTTTCTACATAACCAATCCCCTGATCAAAATCAATGGGTTGATCATTCCAGACTAATTCTCCCTGTAGTGAATGTTTCATGCTTAATATCCCATGGTAACATTCCATAAAAGCGAAATAAGAAAAAGGGCCCATGATACTAGGGGCATAGTAGCTCCGATGGATAGGTGTAAAATCGCCATAATCAATCGTTCCATGAATCGACAGATTGTCATTGGTTAACGAAAGAGAAATACCCTTTTCACTAAAGATATTTTCACCAATTTTTATGAAAAAATGTTCTTTTTCGATAAAGAGTTGCGCACTATCAAAATAAAAAATCTCGGAATGTTCATGACTGATTACTTGTATAAAGGGAGACTTTTCTCCGTTTTCCGCAATCGAATAGCCAGGAATGAAAGCATAAACGTTATTTCCGATTTGATGTTTAAAATACCATCCTTCAAAAAAAGGGTGGGTTTTGTTTTCTCCTTGAAAAAATTTATCTGTTGGAATCATCTTTATTTCCCTCCATTCACTCTTATTCAGTGTACCATGCCGAATGGACTGAAGGTTTCAAATAAGCTTAGAAGTAAGCCAGTTACTATCCGTAGGTCTTAAGGAATCAGAAAAGTAAGAAAAAATAGCAAACAAAGAACCAAGGTATCTGTTTAAGGAGGGAAAGATTGTTTTATTTTAGGTATTCGCAAGTAAAATTGTTTTATTTTCTCGAGAAATTTAATATAATTGAATTACCTAGTTAAAAAAACTAGATTGGATGTTTTTAATAACTCTAATAAGATGTTTGTAAAAACAACAAAGGAGAACAAGTAATGGAAAAAATGCGACAACAATTAATTGAATGGGGAAAAGAACTGGAAAATTATCATTTACCTCAGTGGGATGAACTTCCTGATTTAGAACTTTATATGGATCAGGTCAGAACGTTAGTTGATCGCTATCTTTCTCCTGTTATCCGAGGTGAGAAACATCCATTGTTGACCTCTTCAATGGTAAATAATTATGTGAAATTAGGGCTAGTTCCAGCGCCCATCAAAAAACGATACAACAAAGAGCATGTTGCATTTTTAATTGCAATTACATCATTGAAGCAAGTCCTGACAATTCCCGAAATTAAAGAAGGAATCCTCTTTCAAGGGAAAACGGTTGGTATCCGTGAAGCCTACAATCTATTTTGTCACGAACAAGAAAAAGCCATCAAAATGGTTAGCCAATTGGCTCAAGGAGAAGTCTATCCACAGATATTGGAGCAAGAAATACCCGTAGAATATATCGCAGTTCGATCGGCGACCTTGTCATTTGCGATGAAATTGTTGGCAGAAAAAACGATTAGTCTAGAAACTGAGTATTTAATTGAGGAGAAAAAAAATGAAAAATAAAGTGGCGATTTTAGTAGACTCTGGGACAGACGTTCCACAAGAGCTAATTGAAAAATATCAAATGTATGTGATTCCATTAAAGATTATTTATAAAGATCGAGTATATACTGATAAAGTTGATATTACTCCGGAGGAAATCTATCAAAGATTACCTCAAGAGATTCCAGGAACATCTTTACCTGATGGCGAAACAATTACCAAAATTTTTGAACAGATCAAACAGGAC
This sequence comes from Enterococcus sp. DIV1421a, assembly GCF_051711025.1. NCBI lineage: Bacteria > Bacillati > Bacillota > Bacilli > Lactobacillales > Enterococcaceae > Enterococcus > Enterococcus sp. DIV1421a. The sequence continues at coordinate 504,246 of NZ_JBIOLU010000001.1, forward strand.
GGCTATGAAAAAATCTTAGCAGTGACAATCTCAAGTGGATTAAGTGGTACGTATAACATCGTTCGGTTGATTGCCCAACAACAAGAAGAATTGGAAGCGTATGTACTAGATACTAAGAACATTGGGATCGGAGCAGGCTTTTCAGCAATTCAAGCAGCTAAATGGTTAGAAGAAGGAATGGAATGGTCATTATTGATTGAAAGACTCAATGAATTAGTCAAACAGACCAAAGTATTCTTTAACGTGGCAACCCTTGAATATTTACAAAAAGGGGGAAGGATTGGGTTAGTTGCTTCTATATTAGGAACGGCTTTAAAATTAAATCCAATCATTTCTTGTAATGATGAAGGCATTTACTATACAGTGGGCAAAGCAAGAGGTCGTAAAAAAAGTCTAGATCGAACTGTTTCCTATGTGAAAGAACGAGTTGGAACAGCTAAAGTCTTTAACTTAGCCGTTGCGCATGGAGACGCCAAAGAAGAAGCAACTGAGATGATGGCGAGATTGAAAGAAGAATTTCCACAAGCGCAACAAATCTATTTTGGTCAAATATCCCCTGCACTTGTTGTTCATACAGGTCCTGGTTTGTTAGGCGTCGGGGTTCAAGTATTAGAAAAGTAATCAGAAAAATAGCTATTCAACAAAGTCAAACAGCTTAAAATAGCAAAGAAGAGGTTGGAATAAAAGTGTTTAGCATCGAGAAATAAGAAGGGATTTTCGAAAATTGAAACGAAACATAAATACTAGTGTTTGCTGTTAATTGTTATCTACTTGGCACTTCCCAAATTTTTGGTTAATTTCGGCTTATTTTTCGAAGATGTTGGTTTCACCGTTTATTTGTTTTTCTAGATACTAGAAGAGACTGAGGCAAGTTTTGCCTTAGTCTCTTTTTGATCGTTTAGCTAAGAATGACTCTGAGTGATAGGAAAGATAAAAATCAACATCTTACAACTTAAACAAAAAAAGATAAATATTATATAGCTTAAGTAGCGATGTATTTGGCAGCGTAAAATGTTATAATACGAACTATTAATAAAAAGAGGTGGTATAAATGAAAAAAGTAGGATTTGTAATGGTTATTTCAGCTTTTCTTCTTGTTGGTTGTGGCACAAAAGGAAATAAAGCAGAAGAATCAAAGGCTGCTTCATCCAGTGAAACTCAAACAATGACTAACTCTTCAAGTTCAGCCAAACAAGCATCATCACAAACCCAATCTACTACGACTAATTCCCAGTCTGTCGCGAAAAATACGAATACTACGCAAAATGAAACAACGAGCGCATCAACGACAATCAGCAGCACCACCGAAACAATGGTCACTCCTGATCCGCTAAGTGGCTATACAAACGACCAAATTGAATATGCCCGTGTCTGGTTAGCAGTTATGGGTACACATTACAAAACCGATTTATCCAGTGGGAATTTTAAACTTCATGTGTCACATTCAGCTGCTGGAGCAGCAGTCAATCCTTATGATAGCACGAGTTTGACTTTTCCAACTGAAACGGTTACTCTTTCAGGAGAATATGGTTATCAAAGTTTAGTTGTTTATTCAAGCAATCATAACGGTACGATCACTTGTTATCCTGTTCCGAGTCATTTTCAAGGTGATCCAAGAGATCAAGCAGCAGTGAAAAAGCAGGAACAAGAAATCCTTGATCAAGCAACGATTGTTTCGATCCCGACTGGCAATCCTGAAGATGTCAAAGAATTAATTGCGGTACAAGTTGTAGATAACTGATGAATACCGTCGTTTTCTATAAAAAATAAAATAGCCCTATCAATCAGTAAAACGAATCGAAAAAAATGCTATTTTTTGATTCGTTTATTTTTTGTCACCAAAAACAAATAAAGGATAAACAAAATGAGGATTCAAGTGAGAAGTGTATGTTTTCTGTAAGGCTTTTTTTACAAAGATGAAACATCTTGGAAAATACGTTATAATGGGAGAGTATGACAATAATAAAAAAGAGGTGGCTCTTTAATGAAAAAGATTTTAGTTGTCGATGACGAAAAGCCGATTTCGGATATCGTCAAATTCAATTTAGCCAAGGAAGGCTATGATGTTTATACTGCATATGACGGGGAAGAAGCCTTAGAAAAAGTCACTGAGGTGGAACCTGATTTGATCTTGCTAGATTTGATGTTACCAAAAATGGATGGCTTAGAAGTCGCGCGTGAAGTACGGAAAACCTACGACATGCCGATCATTATGGTGACTGCAAAAGATTCTGAAATCGATAAGGTATTAGGACTGGAATTAGGTGCTGATGATTACGTGACGAAGCCTTTTTCTAATCGTGAACTAGTGGCTCGAGTGAAAGCCAATCTTCGTCGTGGCGCAACTGCTACCAAAGAAGTAGAAGAAATTGCCCCTTCTGAACTCGTGATTGGTGACCTGACGATTCATCCGGATGCTTATATGGTAACGAAACGAGGCGAAACAATTGAACTAACGCATCGTGAATTTGAATTGCTTTTTTACTTAGCAAAACACATCGGACAAGTGATGACACGAGAGCATTTGCTGCAAACCGTGTGGGGCTATGATTACTTTGGTGATGTGCGAACTGTAGATGTAACCGTGAGACGTCTACGCGAAAAAATTGAAGATAATCCAAGTCATCCTAATTATTTAGTGACACGGCGAGGTGTTGGTTACTATTTACGTAACCAAGAACAGGAGTAATTGATGAAAGGAAAAGTGCGCTTTTTTCGATCAGTCAATTTCAAAATTGCGATCACGTTTATTTTGATCTTACTGATTTCGATTGAGATTATTGGTGCCTACTTTATCCGAGGGTTAGAGCGTTCAACAATCAATACATTTATCAAAGATATGAATCAAACAGTTGAATCTTTAGCGACCACGATCAGTCCCGAATTAAATCGTAAAGACAACGCAGACATTGAAGAAGTCAATGCCAATATCAAACGATTCATTGAAAACAATGCCTCGAGTGACATTTTAGAGATTCGAGTTATTGATGAAAAAGGGATTATACGTGGGACAACGGATGTTAGTGATCAAAGCTCAATCGGTAAGAAAAACGATTATGTAGATATCAATGATTTCACAACAAAAAGGTATGTCGCATTAGATAGTGACGATAAGCGAGTGAATATCAATATTCAACCGATCCTGTCCCCGACCGGCGATGCCGTTATCGGGGCTCTTTACGTCAAAAGTAATATTGAGCAAAAATATTCTGAAATCAATAATACTGCGATTATATTCTTCACAGCTTCGTTGATCGCAGCCCTGATCTCCATGGTCGTATCAGTCTTAGTCGCACGGTCGATCACTCAGCCAATTGGCGAGATGCGAGAGCAAGCGATTAGGATTGCTCGGGGAGATTATAGTCGTAAAGTTAAAGTCCATGGACAAGATGAATTAGGGCAACTGGCGGATACATTCAACCAGCTGGCTGAAAGAATCGAAGAAGCTCAAGACACGATGGAAGCGGAAAGGAATCGGTTAGATAGCGTCCTGTCACATATGACAGATGGTGTCATTGCGACCGATCGAAGAGGTAAAGTCATTACGATCAACGATATGGCTGTTTCTTTATTGGATGTCAAAAATGAAGATGCAATCGGTCAGTCGATTTTGACTTTGTTAGATATTGAAGAAGAATATACATTACGTAAACTGCTAGAAGACCCAAATGAAATGGTACTTGATCGTTCAACTGGATTAATGGAAAGCGACCAAATGATTTTACGAGTAGATTTCTCCATGATCCGCAGAGAATCAGGTTTTATTAGTGGATTGGTAGCCGTATTGCATGATGTAACAGAACAAGAAAAAACAGAAAGAGAACGTCGTGAATTTGTCTCGAACGTGTCTCATGAACTTCGCACACCGTTGACAAGTATGCGTAGTTATATTGAAGCTTTAAGTGAGGGAGCTTGGAAAGATGAAGAAGTTGCTCCTAATTTCCTAAAAGTAACGTTAGATGAAACAGATCGAATGATCCGCATGATCAATGACCTGTTGAATCTTTCGCGAATGGATACAGGAAATACACAATTACAGTTAGAGTACGTCAATTTTAATGAATTAGTCAATTTTGTTCTTGACCGCTTTGATATGATGGTGGGTAACCAAGAAAAGAACTATACGATTAAACGGGAATTTACCCAAAGAGATCTTTGGGTAGAGATTGATACCGATAAAGTAATCCAAGTGATTGATAATATTATGAATAATGCGATCAAATATTCTCCAGACGGTGGAATGATCACATGTCGTTTGTTGGAAACACACAATAATGTGATTTTAAGTATTACTGACCAAGGACTTGGGATTCCTAAAAAAGATTTGAATCGGGTATTTGAACGATTTTACCGCGTGGATAAAGCGCGTGCGAGAGCCCAAGGTGGAACGGGGTTAGGATTGGCTATCTCTAGAGAAGTAGTCAAAGCCCACCGTGGCGCAATCTGGGCAGAGAGTAAAGAAGGAAAAGGATCAACCTTCTATATCTCGTTGCCATATGAACCATATGAGGAGGAATGGTGGGAATGAAAATTTCTGAAAAAGTTATTCGAATAGGATTACTCCTAATGATTGCTTTAAGTATCTACCTCTCATATGCCATTTGGCTAAGTCCAGCAGGTAAAACCTCGGTTAATTTTGACGAATCCAATTCACAGATGATCGATTCACAAAACTACCGAAAAGCATCTGAAGTTTTTCTTCCATTACATGTGACTTGGTTGCATTCAGGACAAATAAAGGAAACAAATAGTGAAAATCTTGTTTCTCGCCTCCAAACAGTCATCGAGGGCGCTCGATTTGGCAGAGTAACAGAAATCGTCAATGGCGATAAAGAGAAATTTGACAAGCTAAAAACTATTCAAGAAGGCATTGAGCTTACTTATAATGCGCCGCTGCTACTTAGTGAGTATAAAGAAGCCTTTCATCTAAGTTTGGATTTTTCAGCGCTTCCTAATCGGACAGATTCTATTTACTTTATGCGTATCCAGTTTGATAAAAATGAGAACAAAGTGCGATTCCTTGATTTTGAGACGGATTCCATTTACGAATCGAATCTTTCAGTTGATTGGAAAGAGTTGGAAAAAGAATTAAAGGCAACCGATAGTACGTGGACAGAGATGGAAAAAACGCCTTCGATTGTTGAGACACAATATGAAACGAAAGATAAAATCAAATTAAAAAAATATAGTTATATCCTGTCACAACAACCATATACTTTGTTTAGAAATGCCTTTTTCCAAAAACCAGATGAGGTCAAAACAAATAATGAGAGCAATGAACTGCTTTTTTATGATGGAAATGAGACGATGAGGATTCATTCAGAAACACAAATCGTTGATTTTCGGGGAGAAATCGGACAAGACAACGTCACAGCGAATATTTTCTCACAAAGTTTTCCATATATTAGTAAATTAGGCAATTCATTAGGAAATATGCGTTATTTTGATCGAGAGAACAATCAGATCGATTATCGAATATTTGTAGAAGGATTTCCTGTATTTGGTTCAGACAGTAAAGGGAAAGTTGAGATTGAAATTGGAGCGGATCAAGTAGATTCACAAGTGAAGATCCAAACCAGCTTGAATACGATCCAAGTACCGATTCCATCTGATGAAGAAGTTGAATTGCCACAAACAGAAAAAGTCATCCAGAGTCTTTTGGATAAAGGGGCAGACAAAGAAAAAATCGAGTCGTTGATTGTTGGCTACACGTGGCAAAATATCAAGGAAACGAATCGAGTCGTCGATTTATTACCTGAGTGGTATGTAAAATACCAAGGTCAATGGTACGCTGTCAATGATTTGCTTGGACGATTACCTGAAACGGAGGCGAATTAAATGGATTTCAAAAAAATTGAATGGATTTTTTTCGTTGCTTTTTTAGGGTTAAATGTTTTTTTATTTAGAAGTTATCAAGAAACGATCAGCCAAGAAAATAATGTGATCCGATCAGGACAAACCGAATCCATTCAACAACGACTTTCTAGTGATGACATTTCTTATACTGGTAAAATCTCTTCAGAAAGTAGACAAGGGTATTATTTAAGTGCGGAGGAAACGGACCTTAGTAAGGAACTGGATAGTCAACGTCATGGGACAAGTAAAAAAGGACTGTTGAGTAGTGGGATTGTTTTCAATGACAATGTCTTAACAAAAACTTTATCTGAGACAGAATCAGAAAATAGTATTTTTGATCCTGATAAAATGGGAAGTTCAGTGAATAGCTTTTTAAACAAAAAAAACAATGTACTCTTTGGTAGCGATTATGTTTATATGAAGAATTTTTCTGATCTAGACAGCGCAACGCCAGAAGTACAAGCAAGTCAAAAATATGATGGCCTACCTTTTTATGATGATACAGCTAAAATTGTGTTTTCACTGAATAAACAAGATAAAAGTTACATGGTCACGAAGTACACTCAGACACATTTATCCGATATTGAACAATTACGGGAAAAAACAGAATTACACACAGAAGAAGATGCAATCAAAACATTGTATGTAAATAATAAGATTTCTCGAGGTTCAAAAATCCTTTGGAGGCAGCTTGCTTACTCTTGTATTTTGAAAGTGCGAGAAAAGAATGTGTATGTTCCAGTCTGGTATGTGGCGATAGAAACGCCTGATAAATCGACCCAAGTAGAGTCGGTCAATGCATTTAGTAATACGATTGTAACAAATAATACGATTCCAAAGGTGGAAGATCATTAAAAAAGTAGTATAATGAAAAAAGTTTACAAAGTAAGAAGGGAAGTAGTCAAATGGCTGAAGAAAAACCAGCTTTTAAAATCAGTATCCTAGCCAGTGGAAGCTCTGGAAATTCACTTTATATCGAAAGTGATAAAAAAAGGCTCTTGGTAGATGCTGGTCTCAGCGGGAAAAAAATTACTTCTTTGTTGGCACAAATTGATCGGACACCTGACCAATTAGACGGGATTTTAGTCACTCACGAACATCGTGATCATATTCATGGAGTAGGGGTACTTGCAAGGAAATATCATTTAGATGTGTTTGCCAATGAAAAAACATGGGAAGCAATGTCTCCATTAATTGGGAATGTTCCTATTGAACAAAAGCATTTGTTTGAAATGGGGAAGGTGCAAACATTTGGGGATCTAGATATTGAAAGCTTTGGCGTTTCTCACGATGCTGCAGCTCCGCAATTTTATCGTTTCCATAAAGAAAACCGTTCATTTGTGATGTTAACTGATACAGGTTATTGCAGTGATCATATGCGAGGAATCATCAAAAATGCAGATGGCTATTTGATGGAAAGTAACCATGATTTAGAGATGTTGCGGATGGGCCCTTATCCTTGGAATTTAAAGCAACGGATCTTAGGTGATCGGGGGCACTTATCCAATGAAGATGGCGCCTTAGTCATGACAGATGTTATTGGTGATCGTACCAAACGTATCTACCTTGGTCACTTGAGTAAAGAAAACAATCTAAAAGAACTAGCTCACTTGACGATGGAGAATGTCCTAAAAGAAAAAGATCTAGGTGTCGGTTATGAATTTGATATTTATGATACCGATCCCTCAGAAGCAACGGAGTTATTTTCGATTTAGCCGTAGTCAACTATATAACCCCAAAAACGCTCAAACAACTTGTTTTGAGTGTTTTTTTTGTTCATTTAAAGCAGAGAGGATTTTTGTCTCATTCAGTTACGTTTTATTAACAACGGGGTGTACTTTCAATAAGGCTATAATAGTTTAAATTTTAGATAAGATATATTGTTCATTGGTTATTGATAGTGATTTTTTATTATATTTAATTAAATATAAATGTTTGTTTAATAGAGATGTGTTTATGAAAAATAGTTATTTTATTATTTTAGGGTTGTTATTGTTGGCGGGGTGTTCAAACTCAGGATTTGATCGTACCTCTTCCAGCACGGATCAGACTTCCACGCAGATCACCAAGACTTCTACAGAAAATTCACAAAATAGTACCACCAAGGAAAAAGAGAATCAACCTATTAGTAATGTAGAATCGACGGGAAATAATCCTGCAGAGGATTCAAATGTGCAAGAAATAAAGGATTCTTCAACTACTACTGAAACGATTGCTAATGAAAGCGAGAAAACAGATGAATACTATCGTTTAATCAAGCAGGCGTGGCAAGAACAATCTGAATATATCAACTCGTTAACAGATCCTAAGGTGAAACAATCTGTTCAAACACCGTCTGCTGCCGCAAACGCCAAAGCTAGCCAATTGGAATTGGACAATCCAGCAGATACGCAGTTGATCCAAACTAGTTTAAAACAAGTGCTGAATGGTCAATAATAAATAAGGAAAAATAGTTGTGATTAACAGGATCCTTTCCGAAAAAATTAGCCGAAGGAGATTGAGACAAGTTTTGTCCCAGTCCCTTCGGCATTTTTTGACAAATGCTAAAACAGCTATTCAAAGATCAAGTATAGTTAGACCGTAAATGAAAAATATAATAGAGAAGACTAGGCAAGAGGGACATTGCTCAAAACAGACAGATACAAAGTGAAACTAGCTTCCCATTATTATTGTATTAGTGAAAAGATTGAAAATTTTTATTACGCCTAATAGGTGTATCACTTACTTTTACATAATCAAAAAGTTGAAACAAGCTAAAAGTTTATTTTAGAAAAATTATTGAATCGTTCCAAATGTTTCACCTTTTTGTACTCTCCATCCGGGATAACGATACTACTCAAAGTTGGAAACATAATTAGATGTGATCCACATTGACGATAGACATACCATTGAAATGTTTTGCTATTTTTCAAAGTAGATGAATAGGGAAAGAAAAACATAGTGATTAGGCAATATATTTCAAGAATGATTCTTTGATTCGTTGACATTTTTTTCTGGTTTTTGCATCGTAAGTCTTACTGATTCCTAAAAGGAGACAAATTTCTTTACAAGAATAACCGTGATAAAGCAGTTCGATGAAGGTACCTCTAAAAAAGTCCTGTTTTTTAAAATTTTCTATTAGAAGTTTTTCCTCGATCGAACGTTCTGCACTTTTAACTGTGCAATTTTTAGAATGATGTAGCGATTCGATGTTTTCCCATCTTGTCACGTCATAAGTAATCCCATCTTTATTGAAGACCTTACTTCCGGATTTTTTATATTGTTTCCAAGTCTTCTTTTCAGCAATATAAATCCTTCGCAACGTAACATTTTTAAACGTGGAGCCTGAGATACTCTTGAAATCTTCAATGCCTTCCCAAATTGCTAAACAAAGGTTACTGTAGAAGTCTTCAAAAGGAATAAATACTCCGTTAGATTGTGCTTTAAATACAAAACGATGCGCACAAGATTTTATATAGGGGTCTAAATCTAAAATGATTAAATCTAAGATATCTTTATCATTCGTCAGATAATATTTCTTCAATAAGTCATCAATCATTTGCCAGATATTCATTTCGCAACACACTACCTTTATTTTTTTGAAAGATACGTTCCTAAAAATGTTATTTTGTGACATATAAAATAACTTTTTTGTAAAAGTTAAATAAATGATAGTCTGATAGATATATAATAAAAACAGTGGTTTTTTAACAAAAAATTTTATTTTTGTTTTATTCTTTATAAAATCGTGAATGACGGCAGTCAGTCTGATATAAAGGATATGTCTTTTTTTAAATGATTTTTCTAAGAGATGGTGCATTCGTAAGTAGTAATGATTGATAAAATTAATTAAAGTATGTAATGAATTAGCAAGTTCCTCATTTAATAACAAAAACAAAACAATATTAATTGTTTTAAAATCACTTTTGTATTTATCTTTTTATAAATAAAGTGTTTTTTAATCGCATTTTTGTTAGGCTGTTTTTCTCTCATACTGCGTATTTTTGTAAAACGAAAGCAAAGACACTTTAGTTGGAAGAGAAGGGGAACGAGTTGGTTTAGTGCAAAGTTGATAACTCTTGTGGGCGCCCATAAGACGATGTGGTTAAATTTTTCCATGAACCAATCTAATTAAATGTTTATAGTTAGATCTAGATGAACATGATTTTAATAGGATCTGAAAATAATCCAAATGGCAATGACTGCTATTTTCTGTCATATTTAAAATAAGTGTGCTATTAGAGAAGGCCATCAAAGTGTTTTGAGAAGGTTAACAGAGGAAATGGCGAGTGTCACGATAAATGGAAACTGTTAGTAGCTAGCGGATAAAACATAATGAATAGCTCTAAATAAATCGATCTTTTTCATGACTACGAAGGAAAAATTTGTTAAGAGAATGAGCTAGGATCGGAAAGAACGCAAAAAAAGACCAGCGACTAAGAGTTGCTGGTCAGTGGACGGTATAAGAAGAGTCTTTTGATAGGGGGTATTTGGTAGCTTATGAAGCAGCAATCCAGCCCTTTTGAACGGCGATTTGTACAACTACCACTAATGTATTCATTCCTACATGTGTGATCATCGAGGTCCAGATTCTTCCTGTTACTTTGTATTGTAGACTAAAGAAAAAACCTAAGAAAAAGTAGATCAGTAAGTGACCATCATTATGGGCAAAAGCAAACAATAAGGAACTAACGATTGCCCCGATCCAAAAGTTTGTATATTTGCCAACGATACCTAAGATGCTGCGGCGAAAGACGAATTCTTCCATGACTGGACCAGCAACTGTGGTAGCTATTAAAAAGGCTGGAGCTTCAAGAATCATTTGAATAATATTTTGTGTATTCTCAGAAGGAGCGCTGTTACCAAATAAAAGAGTTTCCAACGTCACTGCAAGCGCCTGTAAGATCAAAGCAATGAAAATCCCAACAAACCCATATAAGATGATTTTTGGCGTCGAAGCACTAGGAATGGCTGCTTCTAGTGGTAGTGGTTCATTTTGCTTGAAATAAAAGAAAGCTAAAACAATTGCTCCTAGGATATAGGCAATCGTCGTTGCTGTAATCACGTCAGTAACAGTATGGACGATTCCGATAGATGAAAGGATCAATGGGGAAAGAAAAATGAGTCCATAGCAAAAGATACTAGCGAAACTATATTTTTTTAATGACATAAAATACCTCCTTAAAGATAGGCAGAAGTAGACTGCAAGAATAGAAATTAATTATAACATAGATCAATTTAGAGGCTATTGCTAAGGGACTTCTAACGGTTACGGATAAAATTAGTGTACTTTCATTTAAAAAGCTTGCAAAAAAATCAAAGTATGAGTATTATTAAAAATGTAGGTTAGCACTCGATGTGTAAGAGTGCTAACGAATCCAAAAAAAGAGTTATCGGAGGGATTTATCGTGTTAAAACCATTAGGTGATCGCGTCATTATCGAAGTCGCAAAAGAAGAAGAAACAACTGTTGGAGGAATTGTTTTAGCTTCATCCGCTAAAGAAAAGCCACAAACAGGAACAGTTGTTGCAGTCGGTGAAGGCCGTTTATTGGAAAACGGAGAAAAAGTTCCTGCTGCTGTAAAAGCGGGCGACCAAGTGATGTTTGAAAAATATGCCGGTACAGAAGTAAAATTTGAAGGAAAAGAATATTTGATCGTTGCAGGAAAAGATATCATGGCGATCGTTGAATAAATAAAAAAGTACGAAAAAAATTTGATGAGGTGAATAGACATGGCAAAAGAATTGAAATTTGCAGAAGATGCACGCGCAGCAATGCTACGTGGAGTTGATAAATTAGCTGATACAGTAAAAGTAACATTAGGTCCAAAAGGTCGTAATGTTGTATTAGAAAAATCATACGGTTCACCATTGATTACTAATGATGGCGTAACGATTGCAAAAGAAATCGAATTGGAAGATCACTTTGAAAACATGGGTGCAAAATTAGTTTCTGAAGTGGCTTCTAAAACCAATGATATCGCAGGTGACGGAACAACAACCGCTACTGTGTTAACCCAAGCAATTGTTCGTGAAGGATTAAAAAACGTAACAGCTGGGGCAAATCCTTTAGGTATTCGTCGTGGGATCGAATTGGCAACCAAAGCAGCTGTTGAAGAATTACACAACATTTCAACAGTCGTAGATTCTAAAGAAGCAATTGCTCAAGTTGCAGCTGTTTCTTCTGGTTCAGAAAAAGTGGGACATTTGATTGCTGATGCAATGGAAAAAGTCGGCAATGATGGTGTTATTACTATTGAAGAATCAAAAGGAATCGAAACCGAATTAGATGTTGTTGAAGGTATGCAATTTGATCGTGGTTACTTGTCACAATACATGGTGACTGACAATGACAAAATGGAAGCTGTTTTAGAAAATCCATACATTTTGATCACAGATAAGAAGATTTCTAATATCCAAGACATCTTGCCTTTATTAGAACAAATCTTACAACAATCTCGTCCGCTATTGATCATCGCTGACGATGTGGATGGAGAAGCTTTACCAACATTAGTCTTGAACAAAATCCGTGGGACATTTAACGTTGTTGCAGTGAAAGCACCTGGTTTCGGTGATCGTCGTAAAGCAATGCTTGAAGATATCGCTATCCTAACAGGCGGAACAGTGATTACGGACGACTTAGGATTAGAATTGAAGGATGCAACAATCGAAAACCTAGGAAATGCTTCAAAAGTTGTGGTAGACAAAGATAACACAACAATCGTTGAAGGCTCTGGCGATAAAACAGCCATTGAAGCACGTGTTCAATTGATCAAAAATCAAATTGCTGAAACAACATCAGATTTTGACCGTGAAAAATTACAAGAACGCTTAGCAAAACTTGCTGGTGGGGTTGCAGTGGTCAAAGTTGGTGCAGCAACTGAAACAGAATTAAAAGAATTGAAATTACGAATTGAAGATGCATTGAATGCAACTCGTGCTGCCGTTGAAGAAGGTATGGTTTCTGGTGGTGGTACAGCATTAGTGAATGTCATCAGCAAAGTTTCAGCAGTTGAAGCTCAGGGAGACGTTGCAACAGGTGTGAAAATCGTTGTTCGTGCCTTAGAAGAACCAATTCGTCAAATCGCAGAAAATGCGGGATATGAAGGCTCAGTCATCGTTGATAAATTGAAAAATGTTGAATTAGGAACAGGTTTCAATGCCGCAACAGGTGAATGGGTAAATATGGTTGAAGCAGGGATTGTTGATCCAACCAAAGTTACTCGTTCAGCATTACAAAATGCTGCATCTGTTTCAGCTCTATTATTAACAACTGAAGCAGTAGTTGCTGACAAACCAGAACCAGCAGCACCAGCAGCGCCAGCAATGGATCCATCAATGATGGGCGGCATGATGTAGTAATTAAGAAAGAACCCTGATATAAAAGGGTTCTTTCTTCTTTTTTTGTTTTAAGTAAAAGGGCAAAAAATTAAGAGATATTTAGTTAATCAATCATTCGATGCGGATAGTTGCTTATGATCTAGAACGACCTATATACGTGAAGCTAGAGGATCTTGATATGCTACTATTTTTGTCTTTTTTTTTCTTTTTCTTCTTTATATTCTTCATATTTTTCAGATTTTCATTCTTAGACAACAAGGAGTGATTATTTTCCTTTGTACTTTTTAATGGCATAGGTTTCTCTACTAGGCAGTATTCGTTAATGTTTACTAGGTTAGACATTCGTTCGTTTATTCGATGTTTTCTTCTCATTATTTTTAATAATCTTCTGCGCTGTAGTATGGTCTTTATTTTATACTTTATTAGTCTCTGTATTCTTTTCAGTATACCTGCTTTTTTCGTCTTTTTATACAATTGAAAAACTCCTCTCAGTTACTGTTTTAAATGCATAGTAGCAGAGTTTGAATGAGGTACTTGAACTTATTTTTCTAGATAATTAAAATAAAGTTCTGCTTTTTAAAAATTCAAAGACAAGTTTAAAGATTCGAAGACAAAAGTATGTATCGTATTGCTCGTTTTTTTAGAAGGTGAAGCAAAGATCTTGCTATGAGACGCGTTTCATAAGCTATACTCAATTCATCAAAAAGGAGGAATTACTGATGAATACTTATATCAAAACGACCAATGGCGCTACGAATGACTATTTTTATGCTTTTGTTGAATTTAAAGAAACAATGCTTGAATTGTCTAGTCCTCAAGGGTTAAATAAAACGGTAATGAAAAAAATTCCTTTAGATGAAATTAGTGGATTGGCTAAAGATACGTATCTGGGTGGGCAACGTATTAGCTTTGAATATGATGGAACGTTCTATCAATTTTTTGAATGTGGGCATGCTGTGGTAGACTATTTACAAGAAAATCTTTTTGCATAGGTGGTTTTAGTAAAGCATGACAAACATCAGAGATATTGCAAAACTGACGGGCTATTCTGTCTCTACCGTTTCACGGGTGATCAATAATCATCCTTATGTTGACGAAACAAAACGTGCCAAGATTCTATCCGTCATTAATGAGTTATCGTATGTTCCTAATGCAAGTGCCAGACAGCTCAGTTATGGAAAAACAAAAAATATTGGTGTTATTCTGCCTTATACGGATCATCCTTATTTCGATCAATTGCTTAGTGGGATCATTGAAGTCGCCTTCAACGAAGATTATCAGGTGACCTTGTTACCAACAAATTATCAGGCAGAAAGAGAGAGAATGTATTTAGAAGAATTTGCAGGTAAACGATTTGATGGTTTGATCGTTACTTCTCGTGCCAACAATTTAGATGTATTGCTCTCTTATCAAAAGTATGGGCCAATCATTTTTTGTGAAGAAATAAAAGAAACAGAAGCTGGTTGCGTGTTTATCGATCGTGAACAATCTATTACTGAAGCATTATTGTATTTAAAAAAACAGGGCGTGGAAAAGCTTGGCGTTACTTTAGGAAGAAGTGGTCGTCTTAGTTTTAATACAAAAGTGACGTTGGAACTTTGTAAAAAAATATTTCCCGATTTCAAAGAGGAAAATGTTTTTTGGAACTGTATTGACTATGAACAAGGGGTGAATGCAGCGACGTATTTTAAAGAAAAAAAGGTAGATGGTGTCTTCACTAATTCAGATACAGTTGCTGCCGGTATATTGCAAAGCTCCATCTTAGAAAGTAAAAACCGTCTTGTTGGTCGTGATAATCTGTTGATCAGTGAGCTAATGTCTTTTTCTACGATTGACCATGGCTTAAGAGAGTGTGGAGAAACGGCCTTTCTACTTTTTATCGAAGAAAAAAAAGATCAAATCAAAATTCCTTATCGATTTATTGTGCGATAGTCGAAATGGTTTTAATGCGGAATCAAAAGTAGATCGAAGTAACGCAAAAACCTAAAAAAGAAACCGAATAGCCAAAAATAGTTTCTCCTATTTTTGTGATTGCTTCGGTTTCTTTTTGACGTTAATGGATTATGAAAGAATGTAGTGTCTGCATTCTGACAGGATGGATCATAAAGTGAGATCTTCGCTACTTATATCCTAAAATGAACGTCCACTCAAAGACAACTTATTCAACCGCGTATGTTTGAATGATCGTATTCAATGCTTGGGCAGCTCCGTTTCCACAACGCTCATCATAGTAAGCGGTGAATCGTTCATCAGAGATATACAATAAGCCTAAGCCACGATGAGCTTCGGAACTATAAGAAGGCCAGCTAAAAGTAAGCCATTTTTTGTGTTCTTCAAATAGT
The DNA here is from genome assembly GCF_051711025.1 of Enterococcus sp. DIV1421a. Taxonomy (NCBI): domain Bacteria; kingdom Bacillati; phylum Bacillota; class Bacilli; order Lactobacillales; family Enterococcaceae; genus Enterococcus; species Enterococcus sp. DIV1421a. The sequence goes on from NZ_JBIOLU010000001.1 coordinate 519,763, forward strand.
TTCAATGCTAGTTTTTGATCAGAGTCTGATTGTAAATAAGCTGTCAAATCAGCTAAGAGTTGTTTTTCTAAAGACTGCATTTCTTCAAATTTTTCTTCAGACATATTTTGCCATTTTTTATTTGCTTTCTCAACGGTGTCGTCTCCATATTTTTCTCGTATTTCTTGTCCATAGTTTGTTTCATTTTCCATTATTTTTTGTTTTTTAAATCCTTCAAATTTCTCATGATCTTTCATCGGTTTTCCTCCTTCGTAACTCTCCAATGTATGTTGAATAGTCATTAATAGTGTGTCGAGCTGTTTTCTTTTTTCTTGTAACATTTCTTGATGTTGGATCAACGCTTGTCGATGATCGAAAGCTGGATTATCTAAAATTTCTGCAATTTGTTCTAACTTAAAATCAAGGGAGCGATAAAACAAAATCTGTTGTAGTCGGTCAACTTCTTGGCTAGTGTAGATTCGATAGCCAGACTCAGTCACCCGTGATGGTTTCAGTAAGTGGATCTGATCGTAAAAACGCAGGGTACGAGGACTAACACCAGAAATTTCTGCCATTTTTTTTATAGTATATTCCATGCTTAACCTCCTTATAGAATGATCTTATTCCTTGACGTAACTAGAAGGTCAAGAAATTTTGAATATTTTTTTGTGTTTATTTTTATGTTATAATAAGTAAAGTAGAAAAACGAATTTTTCTGCTTTAAATATGTCGTGTTGAAAGCGATTCCTTTGTTGGGCGCTTGTTATAAATAATAATAGAAAAGAGGAATAAGATGAAATTAATCGAAACGCCAGTTACAAGTAATTTAAATATTAAGACGTTTTATCCTAAAGTAGTAGATTTTTTCTTTAGTAGCAAAGCCATCAAATACTATAAACTTTATTCGCTTGATCGAACACAGATTTTATACATTGATACGTATGAAAAATCCCAATTATTGATGATTAATACGAAGAAAAAAATCACCAAGCAAGAAATTGATTTTGCAATCCGTCGTATTTTGAAAGCAGAACGTGAAGACGTCAAGGTCCATATTGGTGTAAAACAAGACTTAGAACGAGCAGGTGTCCAATTCAAACGACCAAATAAAGATATCGTGATTGTTGAACAGAAAGTAGGTCGTTCAGTGGAGGAAAAATAAAACAGTCTTCTGCAAATGAGTAAGTTGTGTACCGGTCTCAAAATTGGAGCTGTTAAGAAAAACTAGATACTTGGTTCAGAGAACAAGAGAAAAAATTTTTTTCAAGGTCTCTAGGGATGGATGACTAAGGGCAAAATGCATCCCTTTAGTATTGTAGTAAGTTTTAATACATTTAAATATTTCCATCTGAGTTTGAGGTGATGTCTCTGAATTGAGTCTCTTTGTCCCACGAGGTTGGTAACGAGAAATCTTAGGATAAATTCAACAGAAAGAAGAAAACTTCTTTCTGTTTTTTTGAACTGGAATCGGACGCTTGTTTGACTTCAAAAAAACTAGGAACTTTTTTATAAGCTTCGTTCCTCTTTTAAGTAATGCTTTTCTTGTTCTAATTTCTTCATGTCATCATGAGCATCAAAAAGTGCGTTCCCTTTTCTAAGAAACGCACTTGCTTTATATTTTTTAACTTCTTGAATCCAACGATACAAGCGGTGAGCCTGTTTTTTTTGCTAAAGACTAACTTCTTTCACAAAAAATTATTCTTCGATCATCAGGTTGACGGCAACAATTTTACTTACTTTATCAACTGAATCTCTTGGCATAATAGAAATTCTCGATTTTCCTTCACTTTTTATCAAGTTTATTACAACAATTCCAACATCAAACTATAACTCTTTCCTAATACTTATTAAAATATAAAAAAAAATTTATGATGGTACCTCTTTATCAGTATATAATGCTAAGTGTCGGGAGATACGTTACATAAATCTTATTACTATAGATAAAGGGAGGTCGTTAAATATATAAGAAAGCGCAAAGTGTAATATTTTTTTATTTAGGAAAAGAAAATTAAGTTTATGTAACTATGTATTATTAGATCTCTATTGAATCCAAGGATGCTTTATTTAGATGATGATCAAATTTAAACCCATACAGATATCTATTATAGAATAAACATAATCATCCGATTACTTGGAGAAAAATCAATACCGACATTTATTAATGGTTAGAGAATATAGACTTTAGGATGTCATGATAAAAAATAAAATATAAAAGGATTGATTTGATGAAATATAGTAAACTATTATTATTTACCTCGTTTTTGTGCATTAGCGCTGGGACAATAAATACCATGACAGTTAATGCAGCTCAACAAGTAACTGTCTCAGATTCAACTGTCCGAAATGCTGTAGAGGCTGTAAACAACTTATTTACCGACAATACATACACCACATTATCTCCAAACACAACAACTGAAACGATCAAAGAAGCTAGAACGCTGATTCTTAAGGCCGCAGGAAAATGTGACATCGTTCATTTAAGTAATTTATGTAAGAAGGCGGAAAGCTTGTTATTAGAAAGTACCAATTCAGTAGATTCAGCTGTCCAAAATGCTGTAGAGGCTGTAAACAATTTATTTACCGACAATACATATACCACATTATCTCCAAACACAACAACTGAAACGATCAAAGAAGCTAGAACGCTGATTCTTAAGGCTGTAGGAAAATGCGACATCGTTCATTTAAGTAATTTATGCAAGAAGGCGGAAAAATTGTTATTAGAAAGTACCAATTCAGTAGATTCAGCTGTCCAAAATGCTGTAGAGGCTGTAAACCATTTATTTACCGACAATACATATACCACATTATCTCCAAACACAACAACTGAAACGATCAAAGAAGCTAGAACGCTGATTCTTAAGGCTGTAGGAAAATGCGACATCGTTCATTTAAGTAATTTATGCAAGAAGGCGGAAAGTTTATTAGCACTATCTGTTCATTTATAAAAAATAGAAAATTTATAACCTTTCACTTCTTTAAATATTCCTATAGGCACGACACCTAAAAGTGGGAAGAAAAAAATTGACATAGGCTGTTTGTCCTCTGCACTGTACGGAGGGCGAACAGCCTAATGTCTGTAGTCTTTTATGAGAGAAGCGGTGATTAAAGTCAGTTTTTTCGGAAAACTCATGGAAGATTGGACAACTTTTAATTTCACTTCAAAATTGTCTGTAACCATAAAAAGATCGACCACCAAAAAGGTCACTTTTTAGTCTAAATTTTTTGAGGTTGGTTCATTATTGTTCTGGGTTATAAATTTATTTTCATTTGTCCTTTTTCAGAAAATAATCAAGATTTCTTCTACTCTAGCGTTTTTTTGTTATAATGGATAAGAAATGAAAACTTGCCAAGAGGAGTAATATAAAGATGAATAAAATTTACCCAGATGACAGTTTGACGTTGCATACTGATTTATACCAAATCAACATGATGCAAACGTACTGGGAATTAGGTCGTGCGGATCTCCACGCTGTTTTTGAATGCTATTTCCGTGATATGCCATTTAACCATGGGTATGCCGTGTTTGCAGGATTAGAACGTCTGGTGGAATACTTAGAAAATTTGACGTTTAGTGAGTCAGACATTGAATACTTACGCAAAATGGACATCTACCCAGAAGGTTTTTTAACATACTTAAAAGAATTTAAATTTAAAGCTACTGTCCGCTCGGCGCGTGAAGGTGAATTAGTGTTTGCCAATGAACCATTGATCCAAGTGGAAGGTCCGTTAGCACATTGTCAATTGATTGAAACAGCCCTACTGAATATGGTGAACTTTCAAACGTTGATCGCTACGAAGGCAGCAAGAATCAAATCAGTGATCGGCGATGATCCATTGTTAGAATTTGGTACTAGAAGAGCGCAAGAATTGGATGCTGCTGTTTGGGGAACTCGAGCTGCTTACATCGGTGGAGCAGACGCTACTAGTAATGTCAGAGCTGGGAAAATCTTTGGGATTCCTGCAAGTGGAACGCATGCGCATGCACTTGTTCAATCTTATGGAAATGATTATGAAGCGTTTATGGCTTATGCGAAAACTCATAAAGACTGCGTGTTCTTAGTTGATACTTACGATACCTTGAAATCTGGTGTGCCTAGTGCGATCCGTGTAGCAAAAGAATTAGGTAATAAAATCAATTTCCTTGGGGTTCGTATCGATAGTGGCGACATGGCGTATATTTCGAAGCGTGTTCGTGAACAATTAGATGCTGCTGGTTTCACTGAGGCTAAAATTTATGCTTCAAATGATTTAGATGAAGCAACGATTTTAAATTTAAAAATGCAAAAAGCTAAAATCGACGTTTGGGGTGTAGGAACGAAATTGATTACAGCCTATGACCAACCTGCGCTTGGTGCAGTCTTCAAATTGGTTTCAATTGAAGATAAAGAGGGCAAAATGATCGATACCATCAAGCTTTCCAGCAATGCAGAAAAAGTAACAACTCCTGGCAAGAAACAAGTGTGGCGAATCACTCGCAATTTTGATGGCAAATCAGAAGGAGACTACGTTACGCTTTGGGATGAAGATCCTAGAGAGGAAGCAGAGATTTTTATGTTTCATCCTGTGCATACCTTTATCAATAAAACGGTGCGTGACTTTACAGCTCGACCTATCTTACAAGATATTTTCGTGAAGGGCGAACGGGTCTATGAATTACCAACTTTAGATGAAATCAAAGCATATACACGTGATAACCTTGATTCACTGTGGGAAGAGTACAAACGTGACCTTAATCCACAAAAATACCCAGTTGATTTATCAACAGATTGTTGGAATCATAAAATGGCTACGATGGAACGGATGAAGAAAAACGTAGCTACTTTATACAATGAATATTAAGGAGGAAAAAGAATGAGCTTACAAGAAGAGATTATCCAAGAATTAGGTGTCAAACCAACCATTGATCCACAAGGTGAGATTCGAACTAGTATTGATTTCATGAAAGCTTATTTAAAGAAATATCCTTTCTTAAAAACCTTTGTTTTAGGAATCAGTGGGGGACAAGATTCTACGTTAGCGGGACGTTTGGCTCAATTAGCAATGGAAGAAATGCGTGAAGAAACACAAGACGATCGTTATCAATTTATCGCTGTACGCTTACCTTATGGCGAACAAGTAGACGAAGAGGATGCGAAAGCTGCAGTTGAATTTATCCAGCCTGACGTTCGCCTACGAGTGAATATCAAACCTGCTGTCGATGCGCAAGTTGCTGAATTAGTCGCTGCAGGGATCGAAGTCAGTGACTTCAATAAAGGAAATATCAAAGCTCGTCAACGGATGATCACACAGTATGCAATTGCAGGTGGGCATGCAGGAGCAGTCTTGGGAACGGACCATGCAGCTGAAAACATTACTGGTTTCTTTACAAAGTATGGCGACGGTGGCGCCGATTTGTTACCATTATTCCGCTTGGACAAACGTCAAGGAAAACAATTATTACAAGAACTAGGGGCACCTGAGAAACTTTATACCAAAATCCCAACAGCTGATTTGGAAGATGGCAAGCCGTTGATCGCCGATGAGGTTGCTTTAGGTGTTACTTACACTGAGATTGATGATTATTTAGAAGGTAAAGAAGTTCCAACAGATGCCAAACAAAAAATTGAAGCTTGGTGGAACAAAACGCAGCATAAACGACACTTACCTATCTCGGTGTTAGATGATTTTTGGAAATAAGCCTAAAAACTTTGTTGAAGATCACACCAATGAATGAAGTAACATTGCTTGTTTTTAATGAACTCGTCATTTAGTAAAAAATAAGGTTGTCATAGTAAAGTTCAGATGGAAAAATAACCTGCTATATCCGAAAACAGCTTCTCGCATTTTCTGGATATAGCGGGTTATTTCTATTATCAAGAGAATATGAACCGCATGTTCTTTTTCAAGATTTAAGACAAAAGATTAAAAATAGCTATTCATTGGGTTTCAGTTCTATTCTGTAGTAGTACGTCAATGAAGTACTATTAATTAAGATTATAAACGCATGGAGGATTTTTTAACGCCTTTTTTATAAGTCGCTACTTGCATACTATTGTTATGCTTTTACAATACGATATTGAGCAGTCGACAATTTGTGAGCAATCAAATCGGACAACGAATAAAAAAAGATAAGGGTTTGCAGACAGTTCTTTACTTGTTATCTGGAAATCATTAAAATAAGGAAAGCGGTATCGAATAATAAATGAATTAAAGGAGTATCCATTTGAAAAGACATATAAAAGATAGTCTCAATCAATTGTCTGTCAAACAGAAAAATTGGTTAAAATATACATTAGTGGCGATAAGTATCGTTTTTGTCGTTGGACTAAGTAATTTGTATTTACAATGGTGTCAAAACGATCTTTCTTTTGATTTAGCTGTAAAATTTGCTTTCTCGTGGCATACGGAAAAATTTTTATTAGCTTGTTTAGTGTTATTAATGATCTTCCTTTTTTTAGTGGCAGTATTAGGTTCTTTTCTCTTTGGAACATTCTTTTATCTTGTTGGCATTGGAATATTAGGTTACGCAAACTATTTAAAAATGACCTATCGACAAGAACCGATTTATCCCGACGACCTAAAGATGATCAAAGAGTTTGGTTTATTAAAAGATATGACAGGCACAATCTCGTTTTATCTATTAGCAGGAATGATTCTATTGGTGGTAGCAGGTGGTTGCTGGGCTATCTATCGGAGTTTTAAGAAAGACAAGAAATTTCAAGCCATCCGAGTGATCACATTATTTACTACGATCTTTGCGCTAATTTATATTAGTCATTTCAATAACCCAAATAATTTATTACGTAAAGCATATAACAAAACGGCTTTGTGGATTCCTTATAGTCAAAAGATGAATTATTATAATACAGGTTTTATTGGTGGTTTCTTATACAATTTAAAAATCGATCCAATGGAAAAGCCAAAAGGGTACTCCGAAGAAAAAATAAAGGAAATTACATCACACTATCAAAAGCTGGCAGATGAAAAAAATAAAACTGCCTCAGAAGAACAACCGAACATCATTTATGTGATGAGCGAAAGTTTTTCAGATCCTAGTCGTTTGAATGGGGTGGAAATTACCGGTGATCCTTTGGCAGATTATTATGCGGTGGCTGATCAAACTTATAGTGGTCAGATGCTTTCTCAAAATTATGGTGGGGGAACAGCCAATATCGAATTTGAAGCATTAACTGGTTTTTCAATGGGACTATTCAATGCTCAATTAACAACACCCTACACAATGCTAGTACCTAAAATGAATCAATTACCTTCGATCGTTTCAACATTGAAAGATCAAAATTATCATACGACTGCGATCCATCCTTATAACACCTCGATGTACAAAAGAAAAGATGTTTATGAGGTTTTAGGTTTTGATGAATTTATTAGTGAAAATACGATGACGTATACAGACACCATTGAAGATAATCCCTACATTTCTGATGCTTCTGCTTATCAAGAAGTGATGGATCTTTTAAAAGAGGACGATACACCCCAATTTATCCATCTTGTGACGATGCAAACCCATATGCCTTATGATGGAAAATATCAGCAGCTCGAATATACAGCCAAAACAGAGGATAATAGTGGGATAAGTAGTTTAGAAAATTATCTTCAAGATATTTCGTATAGTAGCCAATCCTTAAAAGCGTTCACGGAAGAACTGAAGAAGTTATCAAGAAGAACACTAGTTGTTTTCTGGGGAGATCATTTACCAGGGATCTATTCTGACACCATTCAAAATAGTAATGAGAAACACACATTACACGAAACACAGTTTTTGATGTTTGATAGTCAAGGAGAATTAGAAAAAACCGAAGCTCCTGTTACAAGTCCCTTTTATTTTGCTGCTGACTTGATGAATCAGACTAATCAACAGACAACTGGTTTTTATCAATTATTGTTGGCACTTCAAAATGAATTACCAGCATTTGAGCGAGAACTATACTACCAAGAGGGGCAATGGCATCGGGAAGCACAATTAAACAAAAAACAAGCAGAACTTTATCAAGCTTATGAGATGATTCAATATGATATTGTTTCTGGAGAAAAATACAGTTTACAAACAAATTTTTTTGAAAAATAACATATGACTTTATTACTCTGGTTAGAAAGCCTATTCAATTGTGCTAAAAAAAGGTAAAATAAAAGAGAAATAAAATCGAAAGTAGGAGAAAGAATGTTACCAAATATTGGTTATTATGTACAATCAGTCGATCGAATGGTCAAAGAGACGGAAGAGATCGGTGAACAGATGCATCCAAAATATCAAGTGATCAGAGAAGCGATTGATCAGAAAAAAACAGAAGACTTGTCTCCAGAAGAGTTAGCTGAAATTGTTCATTTGTTTGAAGAAGGAACAAAAAAATATCGTGTGATATTGAAAAAAATCAGTCAGTTGCGACCACCAGCAAAAGTAATGGGTATTCATAAAAGTTTTGAAAAAGCCTATACTTCCTACGTAGCTGGTTGTGAAGAAATGACTCAAAGTATCCAACCAGAGTCTGGAGTTGACCATGATTTATTTGATGCTTCTGAAGAAAAACAGGATCAAGCGACAGAAAATATTTCTTCAGCCATCCAAAAAATGACAAATTTATTGTTGAAAAAATAAAACAGTATAAAGTTTCGTTGAAAAATAGAGTGTTTTAATTTAATTATCATATGTTTTTTATGATAAAAATCAGTCAATCACTTATTATATGAAAGTAACCTATACCAACAACAATTTTGAATTACTCGATCGAATAATTCACTTTTACCGTCAAGCCTAACCAACTTGACGGTTTTTGCTATTTACCGATCGTTTGTCTCAGTTCAACTCAATCCCTCCATATTCAAATTCAACTTATAGAGGCTGCTCTCAACAAATCGTTCACCGAAAACAATGTAGTTCAGATGAACAAATAATATACCCGGCGGAGTTTCAGCACTAAGCAAAAAAACTCGAAACGTGAAAAACTTGTTTCGAGTTTTCGTCATGAGCAAATCAAGTAACGCTTTTCCGATCACTTATTTAATTTTCAACATTTCTGACATAATCATCAAAATATTGAAGTAAATCTTGTTTTAATTTTTGATAATCTGCTTCACTATATTCTTTTTCTTCTAACTTTCCTTGGAAAAAAGGAATTTCTAACTCTTCCCGTAATCGATCCAATACTTCATCTTTGTTCATGTTACTGCTCCTTTTCAAAATAAACACAGACACATTCTGGTGCATAGATGTCTTTTTGGCGTAATTCTAGTAAACCAGTCTCTTTATTTCGCGCGAAAAGCGTAAGATTATCGGTATTTTGATTGGCACATAAGACATAGTCGTTCGTAGGATCTAAAGCGAAATCTCTAGGGAAATCGCCTTCAGTAGAAATAATTTGGATACATTCCAACAGTTGCTCCTTTTCAGAAACTGCAAAGACTGCAATTGAGTTATGGCCACGATTGGAAGCATATACAAATCGACCATCATCTGAAATACGAATTGCAGCACCACCATTTTCTCCTTGAAAATCATCTGGTAGTGTACTAATTTTTTGTTTTTCTTCAAAGCTGCCTTGGGATTTATTATACGAAAGCACACGAACAGTACTATCAAGTTCACCAAATAGGTAAGCAATTGTTTCATTTGCAGGATGGAAGACAAGGTGGCGGGGACCAGTTCCAGGTTCTGCCACAAATTCAGAAACTATAGTTAATTTTCCTTGATCAGATACATCGTACGTATAGACCCGATCCGTTCCTAGGTCACAAACCACTAAGCGGTTGTCTGGAGTTAAATCAGTATAATGGACATGTGCATGGTCTTGATTTTTATGAGGACCAGTTGCTTCTTGATGAAAAACGGCATCAGTTGCTTCGAGACCTCCATCGTCTAAAATACGATAAACATTGACTTCACCTTTATGATAATTAGCACCATATACTAATTGACGAGATTCATCAACTGCAACGTAACATAAAGGAGCGCCTGATTCTGTTACCGCATTCAAAAAATGGAATTCTTGATCATAAGCCCCGATCCCACCTAAACCGTCCAGACTTGTGACGTTATAAAGATTACCAGCTTCACTTTTTGCTAAGTAAGTTGGACTATTTTCTTTTACAGCTAGCTTCAATCCTGAGACTTCTGCTTTTTCTGTATCTAATTCAATGGTATAAATTCCTTCACTCACACGTCTTGTGTACGTCCCTAAAATGATTTTTTCTTTCATTTTATCCCTCCTAGAATGTATGAAATAGGTTCCTTGTTTATTTTAGCACATTTCAAACAGGAGAGTTAAACAATGAGAATATGTTATACTGAATATAGAGTTGAGCGACAGAATTTGTAACAAAGGAGAGAATAAAATGATTCATGCAACCATCAAAGAAATCGGAGAAAATGCAGTAAGTGAACAAGAACCGATCTTGATTTTATTTGATCGAACAGCAACAACTACACTACGTAACTATTCAGTGATCCAAAAGATTACTTCTACCGAAAAATTTTCATTAAAAAAAGGGGATTCACTTTTTTTTGATCAACAAGAATATCAGATTGAACATGTGGGAAGATTGGCAAATGAAAATTTAAACACAGTAGGGCATGTTACGCTGATTTTTGATCATTATTCTGAGGAAAATAGTATTGTGAACGGTCTTTACTTAACACCACATCAGTTACCTGAGATTCATGTCGGTACACAAATCAAATACAAGTAGGTGAGATTATGGAAGGAAAAAACAAGCGATCAAAACCAGTCTCTTGGTTTTGGCGATGGTTTTTAAATAATCAAGTCGTTACTGCGTTATTAGTAGTACTTTTGATCTTATTGATCGTTTTTTTATTTACTAAGGTGTCCTATCTATTTGCCCCGATCTGGCAATTCTTGGCGATCGTTGGCTTACCCATTATTTTAGCGGCAATTTTGTATTATTTGATGAATCCAGTTGTTGACTATTTGGAAAAGCGCCAAGTTCCAAGGCTCTATAGCATCATCGGGTTATTTGTATTAGTCGTGGCACTGATTGCTTGGGGAACAGTGGTAATCATTCCTAAAATCCAAGAGCAAACCGTGAGTTTTATCAATCATTTTCCTCAATATGTGGATACGATCGATAATAAATTGACAGAAATACTAAGAGATCCTCTATTCAACCAATTTAGGGAACAATTGGAAGCTACTGGCGATAAGTTCATGAGTTCAGCAGGTGATATGCTCCAAGATATTTCAAAAAGTACGGTTCAAAGTTTAGGAAGTTTTGTGGGAGCAGTTGCTACGATTATTGTTGCTTTGCTAACTATGCCGTTTATCCTTTTCTATTTATTGAAAGATGGCAAGCAACTTGCCCCTTATTTTGTGAATTTCCTACCAACACGTATGCGAAAACCAACTTTGAAAGTATTAAGTGAAATGAACGATCAAGTTTCTTCTTATATCCGTGGACAATTGACGGTGGCTTTTGCAGTAGCGATCATGTTTATGATTGGATTTGCGATCATTGGACTTGATTATGCAGTCACCTTAGGGATCATTGCCGGCTTTTTAAATTTGATTCCCTATCTAGGCTCATTTTTAGCAATGATCCCGGCCGTATTCTTAGGAATCGTGGCGGGACCGATCATGTTGATCAAAGTATTGATCGTGTTTGCTTTAGAACAAACGATTGAAGGACGATTGATTTCTCCATTAGTCTTAGGAAATCAATTGGCGATCCATCCGGTCACGATCTTATTAGTTTTATTAACTTCTGGGAAGCTGTTTGGAATCGTCGGTGTGATTTTAGGTATTCCAGTATATGCTGCAGCAAAAGTGGTTATCTCACATGTTTTTGAATGGTATACAACTATCTCTAGTTTATATGAAGAAAAACAAAGTGACTAACCAATTGTGCACTAAAAACACATGACTAAAAAAACGAAGAAAGCGAAAATAGTTTAACTATTTTCGAGATTCTTCGTTTTTTTTTAATTTTTTTAAGAAATTTTTAGGTACTCGCTATGCAACAATCAAAGTTAGTAAGGGACTAACTTTATAGTAAACGTGCAAGTAGCTTTTATTAGAACGTTTGACCAAATGCTGCAGCTTTATCTAAAGCTGATTGCATCAATTCTTCTGCACGGTCAGGGGTATAGTCGATACCTTCAATAAATAATTGATCCACTTGATCGATACCGACAAAGTTTAAGATGCCTTTGACATATTGAGAAGCGAAGTCTTGACCGTTATAAATGCCTCCGTTGGATTGGATGTGCAAAGCTTTTTTACCAGAAACTAATCCTTCTGGTCCGTTTTCAGTGTAACGGAATGTCTTGCCAGCGACATTGACGGTGTCAAACCAAGCTTTTAATTTTGTTGGAATATTCAAGTTCCATAAAGCATTCGCAATAACGATCTTGTCTGCAGCAAGAAATTGGTCGGTCAATTCATTGAAACGAGCAATTTTTTGTTGTTGACTTTCAGACAAAGTAGAGAACTCAGCACCTGCCCGAAGTGTTTCCCATCCTGAAAGTAATTCTTCATCGATTTCTGGGATATCATCACGATAAAGCTCTAAAACAGTCACTTCATCTTCCGGATGATTTTCTTTGTAACTAGTTAAAAAAGTTGTTAATGCTTTAACTGAACGTGATTCCTGTGCAGTTAATGGGTGCCCTTTTACTACTAAAACTGATGCCATAATATTCTCTCCTTTAAGCTGACTTGTTATCTGACTAACATAGCTAGTTTACTTGAAAGCGAAAAGGCTATCAAGTTTTTTTAAGGTTCGATTTTTAATTATGAATTTTTTTAGTCTTTTCATGAAAAAAATATGGAAAAGCATTGCAAAACATCTTCTTGGTGTTATAATGACATAGTGTCATGTGACAGTGTGTCATTTTAGGAAGGAGGAAAAAGATGCCTACGAAAACTTTTTTTCATCTACCAGAGGAAAAGCAGAAACGTTTATTAGAAGCAGCTAGGATTGAATTTTCCAGAGTACCATTAAAAGATGCTTCCATCGCAAATATCGTGAAGATCGCAGAAATCCCTAGAGGTAGTTTTTATCAGTATTTTGAAGACAAAGAGGATCTTTACTATTATTATTTTGAAACTGTTCGACGTGATAGTTCAAAAGATATGTTCCAACTGATAAAAGATGTCGATGGGGATTTATTCGAAGGATTCGAGCTTTATTTTACTAAAATCATTCGGGAGATTTTAGTCGGGGAAAATGCTTCTTTTTATCGTAATCTTTTCATGAACTTGGACTATCGTGCTTCTCGTAAAGTCGTGCCACATACAAAAGATGATCAGCGTCATTCACATGCAAAACATCAAAAAGAGGCAAAAGAATTAATTGGATTGATTGATCGAACGACACTGAAAGTAAACGATGATCATGAACTGGAACTACTGATCCAATTGATCATGAATATCGTCTTTACTACGATTGCTCATGCCTATAAATCATTTTCAAAAAACGAAAATTACTCCGTGGATCATGCCATTAAAGAATTTAAATTAAAACTATCATGGTTGAAAGACGGCGTATATCGATAGAAAGAGGGGAATTACATGCTAAAAATCGTCAAACGGATTTCACTGACTTCAGCTATTGCAGCCACGTTGTTCATGGTTATCCAAGTTTTATCAGATCTTTATTTGCCGACGCTCACATCAAATATCATTGATAAAGGTGTAGCACGAGGTGATGTTGATTATATTTGGCAAACAGGTTTTGTTATGATCGGTTTTTCTTTGATTAGTATCATCGCAGCAATCGCAAATACCTTTTTTGCTACACGTGAGTCACAAAAATTAGGAAAGCAATTACGTACCGATGTTTATAAAAAATCTGAAAGTTTAACAAAAGATGCATTTGACAAATATGGTACAGCATCCTTGATTACCCGTACAACTAATGACGTGACACAAATCCAGATGGTTACGCAAATGTTTTTAAGAATGATGATCAATGCACCGATCACGTTGGTTGGCGCAAGCTTTCTTGCTTATCAAAAAGATCATCAACTAACCAAAATTTTCTTAGTAGTTATTCCAATCATGCTAGTGGTGATCGGCGGAATCATGTTTTTTGCGGTACCACTATTCAAGAGCATGCAAAAGAAGACAGACCGTTTGAACCTAGTGTTTCGTGAAGGATTAACAGGGGTAAGGGTAATCCGAGCGTTTGATAAGACACGTTTTGAAGAAAATCGTTTTGATTTAGCGAACAAAGATTATACAAATACAGCAATTAAAGTCAACACGATTGTCGCATTGATGATGCCGATGATGACTTTGATTATGAGTGGAACAAACGTAGCAATTACTTGGTTTGGTGGACACTACATAGCAGATATGACGTTAGAAGTCGGAAACCTAATTGCATTTATGACGTATGCTATGCAAATTTTAATTAGCTTTATGATGCTTTCAGCTATTTTTATCATGGTCCCTCGAGCGCAAGCTTCTGCTGATCGGATCAATGAAGTATTAGATGAAAAAGTAGGTATCTCAGATCCTGAGAACCCAACTGAGGTGACTCCTGCAGGTAAAGCTGCCACAATCTCATTTGAACATGTCAACTACCGGTACCATGGAGCTGAGAAGCTGGCATTAGAAGATATTGATTTTTCAGCAAAATCAGGCGAAACTGTTGCGATTATTGGTGGAACTGGTTCGGGTAAATCTACTTTAGTCAACCTTATCCCACGACTATACGATGTCGAATCAGGAACAATCAAGATTGATGGTGTAAGTATTACCGATATGACTCAGTATAATTTGCGTGAATTGATGGGCTTTGTTCCACAAAAAGCCATGTTGTTCTCTGGCACGATCAGAGAAAACATGCAGTACGGTAAAGCAGATGCTACTGATGAAATGATTTGGAAAGCGTTAGAAATCGCCCAAGCCAAAGACTTCGTTTCAGAAATGGAAGAGGGCTTAGACAGCCATGTTGAACAAGGCGGAGGGAATTTTTCTGGTGGGCAAAGACAACGTTTGGCGATTGCTCGAGCATTAGTCAAACCAGCTGACATTTATGTATTTGATGATTCTTTCTCGGCTTTGGACTTTAAAACAGATGCAAAATTACGTCAAGCTTTAAAACAAAATATGAAAGAAAGTATTACGGTTTTAGTTGCACAACGAGTAAGTACAGTAATGGATGCGGATATGATCTTAGTCCTTGATGAAGGAAAACTAGTTGGCAAAGGCACACACGATGAACTTCTTAAAACGAATGAAACCTATCAGGAAATCGTTCATTCACAATTAAGAGAGGAGGATCTAGCATGAGTAAAGGAACGACCAAACCTTCTCAACGACCAATGCCTGGCGGCGGTCACGGACCCGGTCGAAACATTGGGGCAAAAGGAGAAAAACCAAAGAATTTTTGGGGCACAGTGAAACGTTTATTTGGCTATATGTCAAAACGCTCGGTTGCGATCATTGCTGTATTTGTATTAGCGATTGCAGCAGTCATTTTCCAGATCCAAACACCAAAAGTATTAGGGAGAGCAACTACTGAGATTTTTAATGGGGTGATGGCTGGTGCAAAACAAATGCAAGCGGGGCAACAAATTTCTAAATTCCCAATTGATTTTGATAAAATTGCTCAAATCATCGCCACGGTTATTGTGATGTATTTGATTTCTGCAGTATTCAATTTCTTGCAACAATTTATTATGACACGAGTATCACAACGAACAGTTTATGAGTTACGTCATGATCTAGAAGCAAAAATGAATCGAGTACCGATTTCTTATTATGATACACATACAAATGGAGACATCATGTCTCGTGCAATCAATGATATGGATAATATTGCCAGTACCCTTCAACAAAACTTAACACAGTTTGTAACAAGTGCAGTTACTTTGATCGGTGTCATCGTTATGATGCTTTCTATTAGTTGGCAATTGACGTTAGTGGCTTTACTGATGATTCCATTGAGTTTGATCGTCGTGATGATCATTGCACCAAAATCCCAAGTCTTTTTTGCAGATCAACAAAAAAGTTTAGGTCTCTTAAACAACCAAGTAGAAGAAACCTATGGTGGTCATACGATCGTCAAAACTTTCAATCATACAGCCAAAGACCAAGAAGTTTTTGAAGAAGAAAACGACAAGTTATATGCTGCTGGGTGGAAAGCGCAGTTTATCTCTGCCATCATTATGCCTTTGATGAACTTCGTTAAAAATCTTGGCTATGTATTTGTTGCTGTATTAGGTGGGGTCAAAGTTGCAAATGGGAATATGACACTTGGGGACGTTCAAGCGTTCTTACAATATACGACACAATTCTCACAGCCGATTACTCAACTTGCAAGTTTAATGAATACGATCCAGTCAACTGTTGCATCTGCGGAACGGGTTTTTGAAGTGCTAGATGAAGAGGAAATGTCTGATAAAAAATCTGGGTTACCTGTTGAAGAGAATACACCATATAAAGTTCGTTTTGAAAATGTTCAATTCGGTTATACCAAAGATCAACTATTGATGACAGATTTTAATCTGGATGTGAAACCTGGAGAAATGGTGGCAATTGTTGGTCCAACTGGTGCTGGTAAAACGACCTTGATCAACTTGTTAGAACGTTTCTATGATGTTTCTGGCGGAAGTATCCGTTATGACGGGGTAGATACGAGAGATTTATCTCGAGATAACTTACGTGCTCAATTTTCAATGGTTCTGCAAGATACATGGCTATTTACAGGTAGCATCTACGACAATATCAAATACGGAAACGATGATGCAACTGACGAACAAGTGATTGAAGCAGCCAAAGCTGCCCATGTTGATGACTTTGTTCGCAAACTGCCTGAAGGTTATCAAACGGTATTAAATGAAGATGCCAGCAACATCTCCCAAGGGCAACGACAGTTAATCACGATTGCTCGGGCATTTTTAGCTAATCCGGATGTATTGATACTTGATGAAGCAACTTCTAGTGTGGATACTCGGACAGAGATTTTGATCCAAAAAGCGATGAATCGTTTATTAGAAAATCGAACAAGCTTTGTAGTAGCTCACCGTCTGTCAACCATTCGAGATGCCGATAACATTATTGTCATGAACCATGGTTCAATTGTTGAAACAGGAAATCATGATCAATTGATGGAAAAAGATGGATTTTATGCTGATTTATATAACAGCCAGTTTTCCGAAGAAGCTGTTTCTTAACAATTCATTAATAGTAAAACGCATGGAAAGAGCATCTGAAGCGTTCCATGCGTTTTATTTATTATAATGAATGTTATTTAAAAATAATTGCAGTATTGCGTGGAAAATGCGAAAATTCTCACATTTTTTTTAATAAAAACCCATTTATTGCTTGAAAGAAATGTGAAGCATCGTTAAAATAAAGCTGGACGTAGAGGGGAGCAAGAAAAATGAAAGAATTTAAATTGGGGTCTACTACTTACCTAAAAAGTGTAGCAATCCGGGTTAAAGATAGAGATAAAATGATTGATTTTTACAAAAATACGATCGGTTTTGATTTGAAACGGGAAGAAAATGAATTAGCTATTTTAGGGACACAAGAGCAAAATAGTGAGATGCTATTGCTAGAAGAAAGTCCTAGAGCGCATGATTACATTGGGGAAATCAAAAAACTGAAACGTTTTTCATTGATTATTCCAACGGTAGCAGAAATGGCTGATATCCTTTCCCGTATCCGTAAAACAAACTATCCAATTGAAGATGCGTTAGAAGATCGAGGGCGCATGGGGATCTTACTTAAGGATCCAGAAGGTAACGAATTAGAAATTTATCACGAAGAGGACAATGTTCAAGAACGAAATCAACCAGAAGCAATGGATCAAGAGTCATTATTACGTAAGTCAGAAGAGCGTTACAAAAAATTATCCGCTAATTCTTACTTTGAAAAAATCCATTTAAACGTTTTTGATAGCGAAGAAGAACGCCGTTTTTTAAGTGATTTACTGGGACTAAAAGTTCGGGAAGAAAAGAACGGATTACATGTTTTAAATGAAGGGAACTTCCATGTAGGAATCTCAGAAGCAAATAGTGAGGCATTAGCATTGCCGACTCATGAAGTATTAGGTTTAGATTTCTTGAAATTCGTGATTGATCAAGAAAGCATGGAACAGTTGATTCAGCATTTAAATGAAACTGCAGTTGACTTCTTTATTGATCAAAGACATACTGTGTTAACAATTTATGATGCGATTGGTATCGAATGGTGGTTTGTGATCGATACAAAAAAAGCCAAAAAATAAAGCGAAGACAAATAATTGAATAGGTAGAAATAGCTCCTAACGATTTGATGTTTAGGGGCTTTTGCTTTTGTTCATTGTTGGAAAAGCGCATCACAAGCAGCAACGGAAATCGAAAGCTGATTTTTTGTTCAATATATAAAGAGATACCAGAAACAACTCTTCAACTAAAGAAGTTTCTCTAAGATACAAGAGGATAGAAGAAAAGTTGATTTAAAAAATTTTCTTATTGTCATTGGAGCTGAACGCTTCTATCACGACCTAATCCACGGTGTTCAAAGAGCTGCCCTTCGGTAATAAGTCAAAAAATCTCAAAACATGGAAAGCTGTTTCGAGATTTTCCTCCTTATTACTCAGGGCAAAACGCTCTTTTCACAACCTTTATCCACGGCGTTCAAACATCAGCTCCTTGAAATAAGCCTGAATTTTTCAAAACATGAGGAGCTGTTTCAAAAAATTCTTTCTTATTGTCATCGGAGCTACCCGATGTTTTCACGACCTTTATCTACTTGCATCCTCTTGGAGAAAGCTATATGATTTGACTTAGCATGATGAACAAAAATTGATTTCTTCGACAGAGAAGGAGAATAAAATGTACCCAGAAACGAAACAGTTGATTTTAAATAAACTTGAAGAAGGTTATTATCCTGGGGTTGTTGGTGCGTTTATTAAGCATAAGCATGTTGAAACTTTTTCAGCAGGTCATGCACAGATCGTACCTGAAACCCAACCAATGACAGCAGATCTATTATTTGATGTGGCTTCTTTAACAAAAGTGATCGCTACCACCAGTCTAGTGTTACGCTTGTGGGAAGATGGTAAAATCGACTTAGACAAACCGTTACACCATTATTTACCGGCTTTTGAAAATGAAACAATCACGATACGACATTTACTGACTCATACATCAAATATTGAAACTTGGATTCCTAATCGAGATCAACTCTCTCAAGAACAGCTGATCGAAGCCTATTTAAAGCTTCAACCTGGTGATCAGTTAGGGAAATTAGTGAAATATACAGATGCAGGCACGATTTTATTAGGATTGATGCTTGAAGAGATTTTCCAAGAGCCAGCCACAGAATTATTTGAAGAACAAGTATTAGCGCCTTTAGGGATGATGCACAGTACTTTTTTACCGTATCCTTCCAAAAGAATTGTTCCCACACAACAACTCGCTTCAGGTGAGGTTTTGCGGGGAGTTACACATGATCCTAAAGCGAGAGTACTCGCTGAGCATGCAGGAAATGCTGGGTTGTTTCTTGATTTAGAGGACAGTATTACCTTTGTAAAAATGTATTTGAATTTAGGGAAAGCTGAAAATGGGCGTTTTTTAGAAGAACAAACGATTCGCTCACTTTTACAAGATCATACGCCAACGAAAAAAGGCAATCGTTCCTTAGGATGGGATTTAAAAAAAGGATTAGAACAACAGCAACCAATTCTTTTTCATACTGGTTATACGGGCACGTTCTTACTAATTGACATTATTGAACAAGAAGCATTTATTTTCTTATCAAACCGTATCCATCCAACGGATCATCGTGAAGCTTATATTCGTTGTCGTGATGAAATTGTTGAAAAATTTTTGAAAGAGAAAGCGTTATTAAAAAAATGATGCTATAATAACTATGAACATTGAGAGGAGTTTGAACTATGCAAGAACCTATGTTTTTAAAACCAGTTTTTCAAGAAAAAATTTGGGGAGGCAGCCGTTTAAGATCAGTATTTGGATTTGATATACCTAATGATAAAATCGGTGAAGATTGGGCGATCAGCGCACATCCACATGGTGTAAGTGTCGTTGAAAACGGTGAATACCAAGGACAAAAATTAGACGAGTTATGGCAAAACCACAAGGAATTGTTTGGCAACCCAACTGAGCCTGTCTTTCCATTATTAATTAAAATCTTAGATGCAGAAGATGAATTATCAGTACAAGTCCATCCAGATGATGCTTATGGAATGAAGCACGAAGGTGAGTTAGGAAAAACAGAATGTTGGTATATCATTGATGCTGAACCTGGAGCAGAAATCATTTATGGTCATCATGCAAAAACAAGAGAAGAACTTGCTGAGATGATCCAAGAGGGTCGTTGGGATGACTTATTGAAAAAAGTCCCAGTTAAAAAAGGCGACTTTTTCTATGTCCCTAGTGGAACGATCCATGCAATTGGTAAAGGGATCATGATTTTAGAAACGCAACAAAGCTCGGACACGACTTATCGTGTATATGATTATGACCGTAAAGATGCCAATGGCAATACGCGTGAATTGCATATCCAACAATCAATTGATGTGACAACTGTTCCAGCTATTACGCCACAGATTCAAATGAAAGAAGTACGTAAAGGGAATTCTTCGATCGTTACGTATTTAGAGACCGAGTTTTTTAATGTTTATGAATGGGATATCAAAGGAATTACATCATTTAAAAAACAAGCACCTTATACATTAGCGACAGTAATCGATGGAGCAGGAGAGTTAGTTGTTAATGAAAAAATTTACCCATTAACTAAAGGGGCAAGTTTTATTTTACCAAATGATGTGACAGAATGGACGGTTCAAGGAGAGTTATCAATCATTGCCTCTGAACCAGGTAAAGCATCGAAATAAAGAATCAGTGATTTATTAGTTAACTTTGCAGATGGTCATTTTTTCTGATTGGTGTTGTGAAATAAAAAAACTGAGCCTTGTGTTGTGAATGTCTTAAGTTAGACCAAGATCTAACTGAAGCAAGTCAGCACAAGTGTTCAGTTTTTTTGTTTTGGAATGCTGGTAAAAATGAAGCTGCTGATTGCTAATAAAAAATTAGAAAAAATAGGTTCTTGAAATAGCTTTCAATCTGTGGTATATTTTCGGTGTAGAGTTAAAACGTTTTAATTATTGATGAATGGCGTTTGATTCAATTAATACGTAATATGGAGTGATGAAGGAATGAACACTGTAACAGTTATCGGTAGCATTAATTTAGATCGGACCATCCGAGTCAAACACATGCCTAAACCAGGAGAAACGATCCACACGAAAGAAACATTTTCAGCTGGCGGAGGAAAAGGAGCAAACCAAGCAGTTGCTGCAAGACGTTCAGAAGCTACTACTCATTTTATTGGAGCGATTGGTACCGATGAAGCTGGCAAAACAATGGCTGAGCTTTTAGAACAAGAAGAAATCAATTTACAAGGTGTAGCAACTCTTGAAAACCAAGCGACTGGTCAAGCATACATCATCGTTGATGATGCTGGGGAAAATAGTATTATGATCCATGCCGGAGCGAACAATGCGTTTACACCAGAACAAGTTAGACAAAACAAAGCGATCATCGAAAAAAGTGATTTTATCATCGCACAGTTTGAAAGCGCTATAGAAAGTACGATTGAAGCTTTTAACCTAGCAAAAGAGGTTGGAGTAAAAACAATTTTGAATCCTGCCCCAGCATTAGAAAATGTGCCTGAAGAGTTATTGAAAGTAACAGATATGATTATTCCTAATGAAACAGAAACAGAAATTTTAACAGGGATTTCGATTACGGACGAAGAAAGCTTAAAACAGGCTGCAGCTCACTTACATCAATTAGGAATCGAAGTTGTAATTATCACGATCGGAAGTAAAGGCGCATTTTACTCGATTAAAAACAGCAAAAATGGGATCGTGCCAGCGTTCAAAGTGAATGCAGTCGATACGACAGCTGCAGGTGATACATTCATTGGTGCGATGAGTAGCATGTTAGCAACTGATTTTAGTAATTTAGAGGAAGCAATTACTTATGGAAATAAAGCTTCTTCTTTGACTGTTCAACGTTTTGGCGCACAACCTTCTATTCCATATAAACAAGAATTGAATTAAGAAAGGACGTTTTTATTATGAAAAAATCAAAAGTAATCAATTCAGATATCTCTCGTGTAATCGCACAAATGGGACATTTTGACACATTAAGTATCGGTGATGCAGGTATGCCCGTGCCGATGACAACTGAAAAAATCGATTTGGCTGTAGATAATGGTATTCCAAGCTTTATGGAAGTCTTGAACAATGTGCTTGAAGAGTTAGAAGTTCAACGTATTTATTTAGCTGAAGAAATCAAGTCAGAAAACCCTAAAGTATTATCGGAAATTCAACAACGGCTACCTGAAACACCTATTACTTTTATCCCTCATAGTAAAATGAAAGCTGATTTGAATCAGTGTCATGCGTTTATTCGCACAGGGGAAATGACACCTTATGCTAATATTATTTTAGAAAGCGGCGTCGTTTTTTAAAAAAGAAGGAGGAATAGTCTACCATGAATACTACCGCGCTTTTAATTGGCTTAGGCCCACTACTTGGTTGGGGGTTATATCCTACGATCGCATCTAAGATCGGGGGACGTCCGGTCAATCAAATTTTAGGTTCAACATTAGGAACATTGATTTTTGCAATTGTTTTTGCTTTATATAAAGGAATGGAGTTACCAACAGGATCTGACCTGACTTTTTCAATCTTATCTGGTGTTGGTTGGGCAATCGCCCAAATCATTACATTCCAATCCTTTACCTTGATTGGTTCTTCTCGTGCAATGCCTATTACTACTGCTTTTCAATTATTAGGGGCTTCATTGTGGGGCGTGTTTGCTTTAGGAAATTGGCCAGGCGCTACTGCGAAAGTCTTGGGTGCCTTTGCTTTAGTTTTGATTATTTTAGGTGCTTGGATGACTGTTTGGACTGAAAAGAAAAATACAGAAGGCAGTAACTTATTGAAAAAAGCGGTTCTTTTATTAGCAGTAGGCGAAATCGGCTACTGGGCTTATTC
This sequence comes from Enterococcus sp. DIV1421a, assembly GCF_051711025.1. Taxonomy (NCBI): domain Bacteria; kingdom Bacillati; phylum Bacillota; class Bacilli; order Lactobacillales; family Enterococcaceae; genus Enterococcus; species Enterococcus sp. DIV1421a. Next base: position 542,719 of record NZ_JBIOLU010000001.1, read on the forward strand.
CGCAGCTCCTCAAGCAACTTCAATTGATGGAATGCATGCCTTTTTACCTCAAGCAATTGGTATGGTAATCGTTGCTGTTGTTTATTCAGCTGTTTTAAGTTTTAAAGAAAAATCAGCGTTTGTCGAAGTTGTCTCTTATAAACATATTTTTTCAGGATTTTTCTTTGCCTTCGCTGCTTTAACTTATTTAATTTCAGCTCAACCAGATATGAATGGGTTAGCAACAGGGTTTATTCTTTCTCAAACATCCGTAGTATTAGCGACACTGACTGGTATTTGGTTCCTAGGACAAAAGAAAACCAAGAAAGAAATGACTGTTACAGTTATTGGACTAGTCTTGATTTTAGCTGCTGCTACGATCACTGTAATGATCTAACTCTTCCCCAAAACAAAATAAGCTGAACTGAAAGACATTGATTGACTTAAGTTGATCAATGTCTTTTATTTTTTTTGGAAGAATCGCAAATAAATCGTAATTATAGAGTGAGGAGGGATTTACGTGTTACGAATCTGTTCAAAAAAAGCAATTCGAAGTAAAGCACTAACGATTCGATTATTTGATGGTTCTACGTGGGCTAATTTAGGGAATGGACAGTTTATCAATCAAGAGACAAAAAAAGAATTACCTGACTACAAGATTTATCCACAAATAAAAACAGCCGTTTCTTCTGGCGGTCTTATCTTTGCTAAACGAAGGAACACAAAACAAAACTTACAGTACGTGGAACGACCAATGAAAGTAAAAGCTTGGCAAGTTTAGTCGTTGCAAAAAAACATATTTGTTCGTTGAAAACGTTATATGTGAGCATCATTACTGGTTAGCAATCTAACTGATAACGATGATTTGCTGTCAATCTTTATCGATGCTCAACTAAATGACAGTCCTGTTAGTGTTGGCATGCTAACAGCAAAAGTATGACTAGGATCTCTTACGGAGGACGGAACCGATAACTGTGATTAACGGTTTGAAGAAAAATTTCTTACGTAATGTTTTTTCCGAGGACCGTGAGGATATGGGTTGGCTTTTTCCTAAAAAAGTCAGGTTTCCATTTATCCTAAAAATGGTGTGGCCTTAAAATTTTTAAGGAGTGACAACTTGATGACAGAACTCCAACGATTATTAACTTTTATGCGTAGTAGTAAAAGAAAACAGATTACTTTGCGTGAATATGAACAGCTTGTTCATCAAGATGGATGGACAAATGGAGACAAAGCAAAATTGATCAATCAGATACAAAAAAGTGGCGTTTTAAGGTATGACCGCACTAAAAATGAATATGTGATTCGCTTGATTCAGTAGCGAATATTTTGATTTTTAGTGTCAGTAGTAATTCTATGTTTATGAGAGAACTTTTGTAGATAAGCAGGTTTATTATCAAAAAACAGGAGAATTTCGATGAAAAAATACCAGTTAGTTGTACGCATATTTTTGATCATTCATTTATTATCCGTTTCGTTTTGCCGACCACTTGTTGTTTTAGCAGGAAATTTAGAAAATACAGATCAAGACGATCGTAAAATAAGTTTTCTTCAAGAGAATCAGTTGATTCAAACTGAAGACGGCAAATTATATACGACAACTCCTTCGAATTACATCACTCACTCGATTCATGCTGCTTTAGGAGAAACTCAAGCTCACCAACGAAACAATCAAACGATTTATGTTGACCCCAATGCTCATATCTCCAATATTGATATTCGCTTATCGAACGGTGTACGTGAATATGACTGGTACGGTAAACGGATCAACAATGAAATTGCCTTGTGCATAGAACCAGGTGCTGCACTTAATCTTGGAAATAACTCTGGCTATACAGTCGCTGAGCGAAACACTGAACAGATGAAAAAAATTTCTTTGATTAAGTATTACGGGCTGATGGTTTCGGGCCACACGTTGAAAAAAGAATTGATGACTCAAATTTTGGCATGGGAACAACAAGGGATTACACCGTTGAGTATTTCAGGGGTATTTTCGATGACGGACTATCAAACCTTTAAATCTGCTGTCATGAAAAATGTCAATTATTTCTATACATCACCTTCTTTTGACAAACAAACGATAAACTTAAAAGTTGGAGAAAGTATCACCTTAACTGACACGACCCATGCCTTTAGTAATTATCAGTCATTACCATCTTTCGTCTCACAAGGACTAAGTATTTCTAAAAAAGGAAATCAATTAACGATTCTTGCCAACAAAAATGCAGAAGCGACTAGTCGAGTTGAATTTGACTATGATATTGCCTCTACTTTTCAAGGTGTTCCGCTAATTTATCAACACCCATATACTCAAAATATGATGGTTGGCAGATTAAATGAACATAGAAAAATTTCTTTAACCATAACTGTTTTAAAAAACGGTAATGCCCGTGTACGCAAAGTAGATGAAACGACCAAGCGACCATTGGCAGGTGCCGTTTTTCGTTTTACTACGTCTGATGGAAAAACCAAAGAAATCACTACAGGTTCTGATGGCTATGCTACCTGGAATGATTTGTTAGTCGACACAAAAGTCACGATACAAGAAATCAAAGCACCGAATGGCTATGTCCTCAATGCCACACCTCAGACAGTGACCATCAAAGCCAATGAGACCACCACGATCAGTTTAGATAATAAAGAGCAACTAGCAAATCTCAAAGTGATCAAAGAAGATGAAGAAACAGGCAGTAAACCACAAGGGGCTTCTCAATTGGTAGGAGCTGTTTACGAATTAACCGATAAGAATGGGACTTCTATTAGTAAACTAACGATGCAAGATGTCAATGGCATAGCACAAGCAGAGGTGAAAGGATTAAAGTTAGGAACCTATTATCTCCAAGAAATCGAACCGCCAGAAGGCTACAATTTGGATGATACAAAACATACCGTTAACCTCACGTATGCTGGACAAAATGAAACCGTAGCGCTTCACAGTAAAACGGTGACTGATCGAGTCATCAAAGGAAATGTAGAAGGCTATAAGTTTGGTTCACGCCCCTTGATTCCTCAAACCGTTTTTGAAGTAATTGCCAGACTGGCGAAAGAGCAACAGGGGGTAAAGCCACCTTTAGAAGGCGTTGAACTGACAGCTACTTCTCACACCACTGGACAAGAATATATCCAAGTCACTGGTAAGAACGGGTATTTCAAGTTTGAGAATCTACCTTATGACACCTACACCATTGAAGAAACCAAAGGTGTGGATGGCTATTTATTGATCGAACCATTTGAAGTGACGATCACGGAAGACGGTTATACCCATTTCTTTTTATTGGAAGATAAAGTGATTGAATCTCGATTGCATATCATCAAAGTGGATGAAGAAACAGGCGAGAACATACCTTACGCAGGCGCTCAGTTCAAAATTTTTGATACTTGGGCAAATGAAAGAGAAGGCGAATTTGTTTCGATGGTGCGACCAAATGACACGGAACAGACCGAGATTTTTGAAACCAATGACAAAGGCGAAATCATTACCACAGAAAGTTTGCCTTGGGGTGTGGATCGCTATGAACTCCATGAGATCAAAGCACCAGAAGGATATGTACCACTAGAAGAACCACTCATTTTTAGTGTCACAAAAGAGAATGCGGATGCCTTGATTCGTTTAGAAATTCCGAATCGCTTAGCTCGTCAAAATATTCAATTGATCAAGCGAGATCGGTTGAATGAACAACCAATAGAAAATGTCCCATTTCATTTATACAACATAGTAGCGGATGAAAATGGAGAATTTACTGAAACCTTAATTGAAAAATATTTGACTGATAAAGAAGGGAAAATCAATGTAGAGGCACTACCTTATGGTAACTATAAATTTGTTGAGGTGGAACCTTTGGCAGGCTATTTACCATTAGAAGAACCAATGGATTTTTCTGTCACGGTTGAAAAGGATGGCGAGCTACTTGTTCTTGAAGCCTACAATGAACGGGAACCATTAGAGTTGACCTCTTTATTTACCGATATTGCTGGCGAAAAAATACTTGATCCAACAATAGATAATCAGTTGAAAGATGTGGTGTGGGTCAAAGGCGAGGCAATCGAAATCGGACACACTTATACTGTTTTTACGCAATATAAGAATACGAAAACAGGAGAAGTGGTCAGTGAATCAACGTCTACCTATACTGCGAAAAGCAAAGAAGATACATTTGAAGTATTTCTTGAGTTGAAGGCAAATATCCTCAAAGATGGCGATCAATTAACAGCGACTCACGTCTTATATTACGAAGAAGAGCAAAAAAATGAAGTAGGACGTGAGGATGATTTAAGGAACAAAGATCAGACAATTACATTAAAAAAAGAAAAATTATTATTAAAGCAAAGCATATTGCCAAAAACGAATGAAAGACATTCGCTAGAGATGGTTGTTCTTGGGATAAGCTTGGTTATTATCGTTAGCAGTTATCTCTATCTTCAAAAAAAGCAGAAACATATAAAGTTGTGAAAAACTGATTTCGCTTATTTTTACTAAAAGAACGATCAAGTGTTTAGAAGATAAAAGAAAGGATGGTCTAAAGAATGGTGAAACGTTCAATCGTTGTAGATCAGTTATCGAAAAAGAATCTAGGCAGGATAAAATATGGACTTTTGTTCCTTTTTATCAGTGGAAGTATCACAGGAATTACTAGCATCTACCTAAGTCACAATCAGGAAAAAACAGTAGCAAGTAAACAAAAACAAGTAGCAAATATCATTGATACAAAAAACATAGAAAAAGAAGAAATACCCACTCATTATTTTCTTGAAGAGGATCATGATCCGGCAATCGCAGTCATGGAACAATTTGACTATCTTAGTTCTAAAACTGAGGGAACGGAATTGCCACTTCAACAACTAGAGCATGAGGTAGCGCAATTAGTCGTTGCCTTTGCTAAAGAAAAAAAGAAAACAGAAGTCACAACTTTAGAAACTTCAAAAGAAAGAGCGGATAGTAAACAAGTCCCAGTCTATGAGGCCCCTCCAGTTTCTATTGAAAAAGAAAAGAATCGTGAGAGTGACCAAACGACTTGGCAGAAACCACAAATTTCACTAGCATCCACTTACATGGTCATTGAGCAATATAGTAAATTTGAACCAGCAGACTATTTTGAGATTCTTACGGGTAACGACGCTTTTCCCACAGTCAAACATAATTTTATTGACACGTCGAAGCTAGGCGAGCAAAAATTTACGATCCGTGTCACCGACTCGGCAGGAATGTTTACAGATGCCACCATCTACTTTTTTGTTAATAGCTTACCGAAAATCAACTTGAAGCAGACGACAATGTACCAGCAGATCGGTGTACCAGTTGATTTGTTAGCAGGAGTATCCGCAATGGACCAAGAAGATGGGGATCTAACCGCAAAGATTGAAGTCGAAACAAATCTAGATATCAACAAAGAAGGAAGCTATGAGGTGCTTTATTCTGTCAATGATCGACATGGGGCTCAAGCGAAAACGAAAGCGTTTGTCAAAATTGAAAATGAGGCACCGGTAATCCATATACCCGAATGGATTGACCATCAGATAAATCAAGAGTTGAATATTTTCGACTATGTGAAAGCTTGGGATAGGGAAGACGGAGATATCTCATTAACTAAAACCAATATCTTAGAAACTAATTTTGATTCCAATAAAGAAGGAAAATATTTCTTTAGGATTGGCAATGTGCAAGATCGATATGGAAAATATGCAGAGGAGAGACGACTTCTCGTACAAGTAACGAATGAAGCCCCTAAAATCATCCAGGCGGATCTTCAAGTCAACGTTTTCTCTGCTTTGAAGAAAGAAGATTATTTTGCACAACTGGTTGTTTCAGATCGAGAAGATCCGTTAGAACGATTAAATATTGAAATAGATGAAGCAGCATGGAATCGGATCGATACATCTAAATTAAGAAAATATTTGCTTCCTCTTAAAGTCACTGATACAAATGGCAAAACAACCAGTGGTTATGGGAAAATCACGGTCATCAATGAACCACCACGATTTATAGGCATAGCCGATAAGGTGCTAGCTATTGGAGAGGCATTTGATCCGCTAGCAGGAATTGAGGTTTACGACAAAGAAGAAACATTATCTTTAACAGATGTCGAAGTGACTGAAAACGTCGATGTCAACAAACCAGGAACTTACACTGTCAGTTTGAGTATCAGTGATTCTTTTGAGCGGGTACATGCTAGTTACCAAGTAACCATTATGAATCAACAAGCGATAGAAAAGGAGAAAGAATAATATGGACTATTTTGAGCAAGCGATGTCGTTGTTTTCAAAAGGAGTACTTGCTTCTGGCAGTCTGCTCACTGTATGGGGGATTATTCAACTCGGTGCGGCTATCAAAGAACATAATGGTCCCGGAATGCAAAATGCTCTTTTTCAGATCGTTGGTGGGGCTGTTATCGTTGCAGCTGGCGCTTGGGTAGCAACTATTTCAATCTAAGGAAGTGGCTAAGCTGGACGGTGCAATCAAATTTTTACTACAAACAATTGCTGATCAATTAAATTTTTCAAACGACCCTAAAAATATGCTACTACAAAATCTAGAAACTTATCTACCTGATATCTATCAATACAGTGAGTTAATTATGAATGGAGTGATCAAACCAATTGCTTATTCTGTACTAGGCTTTTTACTATTGCTGGAGTTTCAACAAATGGCACAAAAAATTTATGGAAATTATTCCGGTTTTGGTGGCATGGAGTTGTTCCTCCCGCTCTTTCTTAAATTAGGAGTAAGCCTGTTGATCATGCGCCATTTAACAATATTTATCCATATGATCGTTGAAATTAGTACAACAATCAGTAATGGTATCAGTCAAATTGGGATTCGAGAAGGTGGAAGTAAGGCTGTTGATGTTCTTTCATTGATTGAGGGAATCTACCATTGGGGCTTTTTTGAAAAACTTACGTTGTTAATTATTTTGTTGATCCCGTTGATTTTATCCGTACTAACAAGTGTGCTAACAAAACTGGTTATTTTTATGCGTTTTTTTGAAATTTATTTGTATTTTAGCATTTCTCCATTACCTCTTGTGACGTTTCTTAATGAAGAAGTTAGTTCGATTGGTAAAAATTTTTTGAAATTAGTTTGTGCTTCCTCCCTGCAAGGGATCCTCTTATTTATTATATTAAGTTTTTATCCACTGCTCGTACATTCTGTGTTTTCAATTGATGAAAAACAGGGAATGATTGCAGTGATCAGTGGGATATCAGGGAATTGTCTAACATTATGTGCTAGTTTATTTTATACCAATAAATGGGCAAAAATCATTCTTGCAACTGCCTAGAGAATCATTTTTAACTGGAGGGAAATAAAATCGATGATTGAAGTACCAATTCGAAAAGAAATTTTAACCTACCAAGAAAAATTGTTTTTTGGCGTTTCGTTAAGACAATTTATCTCTGCTGTTGTAACGTTGCTTTTGATCGTTCCTCTGGGCATTTTAAATTATGTCAGTTGGAAGTATCCGATTGATGATATCGGGATCGCTTTTATGGTACTCAGTGCCCCTATCTTGTCAGTGGGCTGGCTGACACCTAATCACTTACCTTTAGAAAAGTATGTGCAGATTCGATGGAATTATTTTCAATTGGCGAATTATTATACTTATCCTATTGTAGAGGAGTTGTATTCAAATGCCATGGTGGGTCAAAGGAGTAAGCGTGCCGAAAGAAAACAAGTTGAGTACGGAAACTAATAATAAAAAATTTATTCGTTTGATGCAAAAACAAAAGAAAAAAAGAGGGCAATATCAAAAAAAGTTAGCGCCAAAGCGTAATGTCCAAGATTTGTTGCGTTATGAAAAAATGTTTGAAAGTGGCATTTGTGAAATTGTGCCTAATTATTATTCCAAAAGTGTTCGATTTTCAGATGTGAATTATCAAATTGCTCAACAAGACGAACAATTGTTGATTTTCCAAAAATATGGCGAACTATTGAACAGTCTTGATGATACGATCCATCTGACAATCACGATCTTAAAAAAAAGAGTTGAGCTTGATGAGATGACGGATAAGCTTTTTTATGAGAGTAAAGGCGATCAACATGATAGCTATCGTGAAGAAGTCAATCAGATGCTTCTTCAAAAAATCAATGAAGGGGAGAATCGTTTTACAAAAGAAAACTATTTGACTTTCAGTACTCCAGCCAATCACTTAGAGCAGGCAAAACAATTATTGGGACGAATCGAAAAGAATTTAATCGGAAATTTGGAAGAAATTGGCTCAACGGTTGACCCATTAGACGGTTTAAAGCGTTTAAAATTGGTCAATCAGTTGTTGAAAACATCGGAACACTTTCAATTTAACTATTCCGATTTAGTCTTTAATCATCTTTCAACAAAAGCTGTGATTGCTCCTTCCAGTTTTAATTTTAAAAAGAAAAACTATTTTGAAATCAATGAGGAATATGCCCAGATTCTTTACCTAAAAGACTATCCAGCTAGATTGTCAGATAAACTCATGGCAGAATTGATGGAAATACCTGAAGAAATCACGTTATCGATCCACATTGATCCAGTCGGGGCTGAGCAAGCCAATCATCTGGTTCAAATAAAAAAAGCCTATATGGAAGGAGACAAAGTCGCTGCACAAAGAAAAGCAACTCAAAAAGGCTACGATCCTTATACAAGTATTCCATATGAATTAACCAATAGTATCAATGAAGCTAATTTATTATTAGATGATTTGTTAAAAGAAGGACAGAATTTATTTTTCGTTTCGGTTTTTGTCTATTTCAGAACAAACACAAAAGAAAAATTGACTGATATAGCCGAACGAGTTTTGAGTATTGCCAGAAAAAATGGTTGTGGCTTTCATTATTTGGATTATCTACAACTAGAAGGGATGAACTCCGTCCTTCCATTTGGAAAAAATTGGATAACAACCCGCCGAACATTGACTACAGCAAGTGTAGCTATCTTTATTCCATTTACTGCGCAAGAACTTGACCACGAGGAGGGTAAATACTATGGAATGAATGAGCTAACGAAAAATGTAGTTCGGATCAATCGGAAACGGTTGAATACCCCAAGTGGAATGATTTTAGGTAGTTCAGGCTCAGGAAAAGGGGTAGCCAAAAAATATGAAGAAATTACTACACTACTAAAAAATCCAACAGACGAAATCATCTCGATTGATCCTGAAGATGAAGATACATTAATTGGGCAAACTTTTGATGCGCAAATTGTTAAAATTGCACCAAACACCGATACATTTATCAATCTATTGGATATCACAGATGATTTAAGTGGGGAAGTTGATCCAGTAAAATTAAAATCCGACTTTTTGTTAACAGCATTTGAAGCTTTGATCGGTGGACAATCGGGTTTGAATTCCGCACAACGTTCCATCATTGATCGTGTGACTCGCTTGACTTATTTTAACTATTTTCATTCTCAGGACAAGCAAATGCCAACATTAGCGAAGGAATGGTTTACGTTGCTCAAAGAACAGCCGGAAAAAGAAGCGCAGGCACTAGTATTAGACTTAGAATTATATATTGAAGGTTCTTTAGCGATTTTTTCCCATACGACAAATATTGAATTAAATAAGCGTTTTATCATCTACAACACCAAAGAGTTAGGAAGTCAGTTAAAAACATTTGGGATGATGGTGGTTTTAGAGCAAGTATGGAATCGGGTGGTACGTAATCGGGATCGAGGGATCACTACGTGGATTTACATTGATGAAATGCAGTTGATGCTAAATGATCCTTACTGTGAAAATTATTTTTTTGAATTATGGAGTCGTATCCGAAAGTGGGGAGCAATTCCTACAGGGATCACGCAAAATGTGGAGACGTTACTGCTTTCAGATAAAGCACGGAGGATGCTAAGCAACACTGAATTTATCATTATGCTAAAACAGGCTAAAAGTGATCTGGACGAACTTTCTACTCTTTTTCGTCTTTCTACTCAACAACAAAAACACTTGATCCATCCGCCAAAAGGTGCAGGGTTGATACGTGCAGGTCATGCAATCGTGCCTTTTTCTAATACCGTTGATTCAACCACAAGATTATATGAATTAATCACGACTGATCCCGAGGAACGGATAAAAAGAAAACAGGAACAATCCGATGAATAAATCTAATTGGAACAAACGAGACAACGAGTATCGGAAAATTTTTCTATCAAGTAGCTTGAATCAATCGATAAAACGGAGCGTTACAAATAAAATGTTAGTTCCCTTCAGAAAAAAGCGTCGTAAGTTCTTAGCTGTTCAGCCCAATAAATGGCATTTTTTTAGATCACTCATGGTTCTTAGTTGTGTATTACTATTCTTACTGACGATAGGGATAACCAGTGTCATTTATTCGAGTGTACCCAATATCAATGAATTTGAATTAACAAATATTTGGACGTACATGACTCATTTGGATGTTGAAAAAAATCGAGTGCTTCGTCAGCAGCATAACATTATTAAAATCAACGGACAGATAGGGATGACACAAGACATGAATTTGGTTTCTAATATTGATGAAGTATTGTCTTATTTGGGTATTTGTTATGAGAATATGGAACTCGAAAATCCAGTAATCAAAGCGAAAATCCATGAGATCCATGATAACTTATGGTCCCTTCATGCAAAAGGGAACGAAGCAACATTAACAACAAAATATTTTACTCAGATCATTGAATGGACAGAAGAATTGAAAGAACGATTGAATGCTGGTTCAACGATTGGTCGTTATCGTCAATTGATGGAACTACAATCGCCATTTAAGGAAGATCATCGATTAATGGTCAATCAAAGATATGGTTACTTTCTCGATGGCCAAGAAAAAAAGCTATTTCAGGGAATCCAAATACAAGCTGAGAAAAATATAGAATTATATGCTCCGATGGCCGGGAAAACGACTGTGACTGATCAGTCAATCGTGATCCAATTCAATAATCGACAGCTTGTCTTAAAGAATGTTTCACCATTAGTCAATCATGACCAAGAAGTCGTTTCGGGGGAATTGATTGGAACTGTAGCGAAAGAAAATGAAGTAACCATTGAATATTCCAAAAATGGACAATCAGTAAATCCAAGTTTTTATTTTGAAGAAGTAGCATATTCGGAAACATTCCAATTAGACTCTGGTAATCAAAACACGTCATTTGATGAATGGACATTTCGGCAATTAATTCTGCTTAAGTGTCATGCGTTTAGCGATCGAGCAGATAAAATTTTACAAGAAGCAAAAAGAAACGGCATCTCACCGGTGATCTTAGCGGCGATCATGATTCATGAAAGTGCCTGGGGGACTAGTAAAGGAATCCTAGAAAAAAATAACCCTGCTGGTCTAATGAATGATCAAGGTTTAATTTCATATCGTACGTTAGACGAAGGAATCGAAGCAACTGGTCGAACACTTAAAAAGCTGATTATTGACCAGCAACGAGTTATTGTCGAACAATTAGGAGCGGTCTATTGTCCTATTGATGCGACAAATGATCCCATGGGGCTCAATCGTTATTGGGTGCCTGCGATCAAACAATTAATGGTGCAATTGGGTGGAAAGCAAGAGATGGGATTGCTGTGGGAGCGATTTTCTGACTTTCATGAGGCTCTTTTAGCTAAAGCACAAAGTCTTCATCAAAAAGGTGTGTATTATTCTCAGGGAAACCAAAGAGGCGTATTTCCTTATCACGATTGCTCGTCTTACGTAATTTGGGTGTTGAATGAAATGGGACTAAATGTACCGTTGGGAAATACAGAAACACTTTATGGTTTGGAAGGACAACTTCTCTATCCGATCAACTATTCCGAAGTACAAGCAGGTGACTTATTTATTTGGGGAGAAAAAGGTAATTCGTCGGGCGATTTTGGGCATACAGGATTCTTTTTAGATGCTGGTGGAAAAACGATTATTCACTGTACACCCGCTACGAAAAAAGGATTTAGTCAAAATGGTGATGTCGTCATTACTCCATTTGCAGGGTATTATGGTGATCCACAACTGGCACCAGTTTACTTTTATCGAATCGTAGGGAGCGGGTAAAAATCAGAAATAAACATCAATTATTTACAACGATTGCTTGTTTGGTTATCAGCAGCAGTATAGCCGTAAGTATTGGATATACTTTTGGTAAAAAGAACACACAACAAGAAACAAATAACCGTATACCTGTTGCTCATTTCTCGGAACAACAGGTCAATGATTTTTTACGCTCGTATTTTACTTTCACAGAGTACGGGGATAATTATTTGAATTATGAGAAATTTTTAGCAAAACAAGCGAAATTTGCTGAAGAAGAAAACAGAAAGCAAAGCGATTTTTTTCCACAATTTTTTGGTCATTCTCGTTTTATAAAAAGTAAGAATTTTATACGTCACGTGAATGAACAACAAATTGAAGTGATTGCCAACGTCACAAGGACGATTGATAGTTTGAATCAAGAAGGTAAGTCTACTAAAACGCTTGAGAATGAAGGGCTGTTTCAAATTTGGTATGTGTTTGATTCAGCTACAAAACACTTTTTGGTGGAAAGGTATCAACCAATAGAGATAGCTGAAAAGGAATCGAAAGAATACGCAGAATGAAAATACCGGTTTTGTCCATCACTTTTGGTAAATGAAAAGGATGTCTATCCATGGCAAGAGAAACTGTACTGATTGATCATGTCAAAAGGCTAGAAATCGAAGAAGAGCGTCTACCGATTTTCGAGGCCCTCATTTTATTAGAAGAGGTCAATAAACAAACGATCCTTAATAAAAGCATAGGTAGTTGTCGTATTCGGATTTACAATCATAAAAATCACCTTCTTCATTCAATGGAATTACAATTTCCGTTAAAGGATGCCATAGAAGAAATAATCAGTGGGCAATATCAGATAGTCCGAAGTAAAAAGAAGACGACAAAAAGTAAAGCAGCGATACGCACGAAAAAAGCAATTAAGTATGGTGAACCTAGCAGATCAACCAAAGGAAAATTACTATCTTTGATTCCCACGATCAAAAGGATCTGGTTTATTGTGGTGATTGTTTTCAGTCTTTTCATAGGCATTAGCGTAATGTGGCCACACTTTATTACGAAAGTAGATCAAAAAGAAATTACCACGACAGAGGAGCAGGAATGGGCAAAATTAATCGAAGAGCAAGCCTATCTTCAAGCAGCAACGGAATATCCAGAAAAGCGTCATGAATTGATCGACTATTTGACAGAGCAACAAGAATTTACATGGTTGAAAGAGATCAATGAATATTACCCCACCGCAGATGCACAATTTGATTTAGCTTTTTTTGAAAAAAATTGGGAAGTAGTTATTGAAACGTCCCCAGAAAATTTATCTGACAAAAGAAAAGTGATGCTTGCATTTGCTTACATTGAATTAGAACAATTGGCCGAAGCAGAGATATTAAATAAATATTTAGAAAGTGAAGAATTATCAAAAAAGTTAGACCAAAATTATTTACAGAAAGGGCTGTTTTTTTTAAAACAGAAGAAGATTGCAGAAACAACGAAACATTTAGAATTGATCCAAGAGGAAAAAGTGAAAAAAATATTACAAACTTATATCGAACAAGCTTCCATCATTATTGATTTTATTGAGTTATACCAGCAAAATGAAGATCCGGAAAATCAATTATTGTGGGAACAACGATTAGAAATGATTGGTCAATCAGATATCAATGATAGGGAATGAGTGGTCTTGGATTCAGTTGTTATTTGTCGAATGATAACTAATTAAGGGGAGTAAGATAATAAAAATAATAAAGAAGAAAAAGAGATTGGCAAATTAGCTAAAATCATTAGTTAAAAGATAGTGTTGAAGTGTTAATGAAAAGAGGTAACGGCAGAAAAGTTAGTTCGTTTTTTCAAACGATTCTTTCTTATCGTCAGTGAAGTCATTTGCTTTTCCAATCGTATCCCAAGGTAATAATCATTACTTGATCAAAAATAGGCCAAAGAATATCAGAAATCAGAGCAGTGATTTTCGTATTCTTTGGCTCAATTATTAAAGTTTGCTATTTCTGTTGTGATGTTGCGCTTGTTACTATTGATTTATTTCCAATCACAATCCAGCAAATATTTATGGTAACAAAAGTTATGTTTTATGCTAAAGATTCGACTGGAAAGTCAAGTTCTGTTCCATAACGTTGTTTAAGTGCTAAACGAATCAATCGTTCCGCAAGATTCTCATTTCGGGCAAGAATCGGTCCGTGGAAATAAGAGCCAAAAACATTTTTATATATGACACCTTCGGATTGGTCTTCACCATTATTTCCGTGACCTTGAACGACTTTTCCTAAAGGTCGTTCGCCTTCCCCTAAGAATGTCCGCCCATTGTGGTTTTCAAAACCATAATAGGTTTCATTAAACTCTTCATTATAGATAACGATATCGCCGATAAAACGATTATTTTCTTGACTTAAGGTGTAATGGTCTAATGCACTGATTCCTTGGATTTTTTCTCCATTGGCACCCACATAATAGTGTCCAAGGAATTGGTACCCGCCACAGATAGCTAACATCACACCATCATTTTCAATGTAGTTTGTTAGTGCTGCTTTTTTTTCTTGGATATCTTTTGAAATGATCAGTTGCTCATAATCTTGTCCGCCACCAAAAAAGACTAAATCATATTTATCTGCTTCAAATGGTTCATGCAGACTGACAATTTCGGTATGACAGGTCACACCTAATTTTTTAGCGACATATTTAAGCATCAATAGATTGCCGTTATCTCCATAAGTATTCATCAAATTACCGTAGAGATGGGCGATATTCAATTCATAATTAGGCATGATTCATCCCTCCTTTGATAAATCCTTGATTCGCTAATTCTTTTCGTAATTGAAGAACTGCTGTATAGGTAGCTAGGATGTAGACGTGTTCGGTCGGTAATTGTTTGATATTTTTAATGACTTCATTCAGTTCCTTTGTTTCGATGATCTTATCTTCAGGGATTCCTGCAACTTTTAGACGTAACGACATATCGGTATGACGATCCCCACCAGCGATCACTGCAGGAATATCCATATCAGCAAAATGTTCAAAATTCCCGTCCCAGATCCAACTAACGTCAATTCCATCTGCATAGTTTGCATTTAATAAAGCAACTAATGAGAATGGATAAGGGGCTAAGCCGATCATATCGATGACCTGATTGATCCCAACAGGATTTTTAACAAGTACGAGTGTACATTTTTTACCATTGATATCAATGATTTCTTGACGACCAAATATTTTTTCGTCGTATCCTAGGCCTTGCTTGATTTTTTCAGGGGTTACCCCAAAATATTCAGCTACCGCTGTGGCAGCTAACGCGTTGTAGACATTGTACATCCCGCCAACTTCAATTCCATAGTTATGACCATCAATCGTAAAATCAGCTGAGACATTGTCCATGCGCAACATATCCGTTAGTCGATAATCAAGTTCAGGACGTTTAAAGTCACAGTTTGGACAATAGTATTTCCCTAAATTTGCATACGTGATCATCTTGTAATGTAAAATATGATGACATTTAGGACAGAGCACACCATCCGTATTATAATGAGCCATTTGTTCATGGTCTTCTTCATGATCAAACCCATAATATTGGCGAGGATTGATTGTTTCCACAGAGTTGAAGATTGGCGAATCTCCATTACTGATAATTGTGGCATCAGGTGATTTCGCTGCTCCGTCCACAATCATTTTGTAGGTGGTATAGATTTCTCCATAACGATCCATTTGATCACGGAAAATGTTTGTAAATAAAAATAGTTCAGGCTTCATGTATTCAGTTACTTTACTCAAACTTGCTTCATCGATTTCTAAAACAGCGAATTTTTTTTGCCCTTTTTTAGGTTTGGCTTGCAAAAAAGTAGAAACGATTCCTTGAACCATATTTGCCCCAGTTGGGTTGGTTAATACTTCATCAAATTGTTGCCGTAATATATTAACTGTCAAAGCAGTTGTCAATGTCTTTCCGTTTGTTCCAGTAACGACAACCACTTGATAATCTTTTGCAAGACTGTCTAAAATGTGTGGGTCGATTTTAAGTGCAAGTTTACCCGGTAAACTTGATCCTCCTTTAAAGAAGGTTTTTAATGCCCATTGTGATGTTTTACCAACAGCAATCGCAAATTGACTGCGTACTCCCATTATGTAACCTCCATAAAACGTCTTAACGACGAGTAAATTCAATTAATCATACCATATGTTCAAAAAAAGGTTAAATTGCTTTTCTTTTTTTTAAGAAATGGTTGCGATTCTCTTGTCTAACAACGATTGGTACTAGGCTTGATTGTTTATTTGAAGTTTCGTTTAGTCTAAGAATAGCCCCAACGGATAACAGTTGATTTTTTAGGAATAACTATAGTGAATTAATAGTTGTTTTTGATCGTCTGAAAAAAGAGTGTACATTGTTCGCTTAAAAAAGAATACTCCAGTTTGTCTAAGGTTTCGATAATAAAGTGGATCATTGTTTCACTTGTGCTTTTTTCTTCTGTACAGTAAATCAGAATGTTCTCAAAATAAATACGATATAATTTAAAGATTGCATCTTCAGTTCCGGTGGTTAATTCCTTTAAATGACTAAGCGCATCTTTTGCTAAAAAGAAATTCCCATAGGAAATAAAATGACCGCAACTATTAAGAAGCAACGTCAAATAAATTTTTTTGCCAGCGGGATATTCTTGATAGATCTGAATTTTTTTTAATGAATTTTTATAGAAAATTTGTTGCTGTTCTTCTGAAAAGTAATTCAAGGTGTTGGTATAAATTTTGATTTCTTGTAGTGTCCATGTTTCGATAGATTTCAAATAATCAACAAGGAACTCCAAGGTCTCATTGTCTATTTGATGGTCGCTCAATTGATCATGGCCAATTTTAGTTAAAGCGTTTAGGAGCTGACTTTTTATATCTTTTGAAGTGGTTGTCGTTTGATAGATCTCAAAGAGCTTTTCTAAGTCCTTTGTATTAGAAGCCAATTCATATTGTTTCCATAAATTTTGTGAAGAAGAGTGATAATAGTCATATAAAAAGATAAATTCTTCCACATCTACCAGCAATCGCTCCAACACTTGAGCTAGAAGTCGGAAAGACAAGTCATGGTTTCCTTTTTCAAATTCAATGCAATAAGATTTTGTTACGATTCCTGAATAGATTTCCTTTTGAGAAAAACCTTTATCTAATCGGATTTTTCGTACTAACTGACCATACTCCATAGTATCTCTCCATCAAAATTATTTTATGTGTTTATGTAATGAAGTAATAGTAGCAAAAAAATTGTCAAAATTCTAAGAAAGATACTTTTGGAAAAGTGACCAGAAAAGCGACTGAAAGAAAGAGAAATTAGTAAAATCAGACGAGGGGTGTTATCCGCACGTTTCTTATAACAAATAAGTACGAATGAAGGTTAAGTGGAGTTCAAAAAAACTAATTATTCGCATATTTATTGTGTTTATGGTCAGGTTATTTTTAGATACAAAGTACCAAAAGTCTTAAATATAGGACTATAAAAGAATTTTCATTCGTAGATGATTATACTATGGAAAATTAAAGGAAAACATTCGTGATAAATCATTGGAAATCTGTCAATGATGAAGGCTTGTTTGAGGAGATGGGGCAGTATAAAAGACACGTAAACAATACTCATGTGAAGGGTCGTCAGCGACTAATCAATGAACAAATGATAATTATTTAAGGGAAGAGGAACAAGAAATATGACAAAAAGAATTACAGAACCAAATAATCAAGTCCTTAGAATAATGATTGCTTTTGGAGTATTAGGGGCAGGGTTCTATGGGTTGACTCAGGTTGACTTTTATTATATTCAGTTTAGTTTTCTTGTTATTAGTGGTTTAGTAAGCTATTTACTGGTATTTGGTTTTGTTGGTGTGAGGCAATTATTTAGTACACCTAAACGATTGATAAAAACATTCTTGCTGATTTTAGTTGGTTCACAAATTTATGGTATGTTGGCTTCGATGATCATGGGAATACTGGCACAGTTGTTAGATATTCAGACGAAAGCAAATAGTGCGCAAGATAATCCTTGGTGGTTTTTTGTATTTATTTTACCAATTGCTTTACTGGGAGAAGAACTATTTTCGATCACTATTTTTGATACTTTACGTAAAAAAATGAGGATCAATACTAAGGTGGCATCATTGCTCACAGCAATTATTTTTGGACTGATTCATTTTGAAACTTATCTAGGAAGTTCAGCGTTGTTCACGATTGTGCAAGTCATCTTAGTTCAAGGAGGAATTAGACTTTGGTTTAACCAAGCCTATTTAAAAACAAAGTCATTGAATACTAGTTGGGCAGTGCATTATGCTTTTGATTTAATTGCTTTTGTTTTAGGAAGTTTATTATCCTCTTAGACAAATAAGAACAAAGCTTTCAGTACAAATAAATAACCCGAAGTGGCCGAAAATAGCTTTTCTATTTTCTGACTACTTTGGGTTATTTTTATTAGAGCGACACAGGATGCATTTTTGTATACTAAATACAGATTCAGCCTTTCAAGGTTTGTCGATTGTCTGAAATTTTACCCAATGATGATTTTTTCAGTAGGGTATTCGTAGCCTAAATCTCGTGTTTCTTTTGGAACAAATAACATCAAAGTATACAACATACCGATACGACCGATAAACATTAAAGCTGCGATCGTGATTTTCCCAATTACTGACAAGTTCCCAGTAATTCCCAGGGATAAGCCAGTGGTTCCGAAGGCTGAAGTTACTTCAACGATAATTGCAATTAAAGGCTGATTTTCTGTAGCTGATAAAAAGACGATACAGAAAAAACACATACCAAGAGATAACATAAATACAACGACTGACTTACGCACATCATCATTATCGATTCGACGACCAAAAATATTGATGTTGTCTTCGCTTTTAAGGAAAGAGTAGAGATAAAGACCAATAATTGCTACGGTCGTTGTACGAATCCCACCACCTACCGAACTGGGGCTACATCCAATGAACATTAATAAAGAAAAAACGATCAATGTAGTGATTTGGAAATTACCCAAATCATGGATTTGTAAGCCAGCATTACGAGTAGTCATAGAGTAAAACATAGAATTGATCCACTTGACACTTAAACTAGAATCTTGAAAAAGATGGTCTTTTTCAAGTAAAAAGATTAACAGCGTCCCACCAACAAATAAGATGATAAAGGCTAAAACCGCTAATTTTGTAAATAAGGAAAAGCGAAACGGTAATTTTGCTTTTGAGCGTTTATACAAAATCCATTCACGAAATTCCATCAAAACAGGAAATCCTATCCCACCAATAAAAATCAAAAACATGATAACAAATAGGAACAGATAGTCATGTGCAAACGGCTCGATTGAGTTTCCTGTGACATCGAAACCCGAATTGGTCACAGCAGAAATCGATTGGTAAAATCCATAGAAAAGTGCATCCCGCCAATGATCAAAGTAGCCTCGATAATAGAAATAAATGGAAAAGAAAGCGCCAAAAAGGACTTGGAACCACAACAAAATTACAAAGGTGATACGAATCAAACGAACAATACCAGATAATCGTGGCTGATTCATATCCGTCATGATCAGTTGTCGCTGTCGTAACGTGATTCTTCGTTTAGAAAAGATAATAAAAGCAGTAGAGATCATCATAATCCCTAATCCACCTACTTGGAATAGTATTTCAAGTAAGATTACCCCGTTATCATTAAAAGCCGAATTAATATCAAATGTGGACAATCCGGTTACACTGATTGTACTGATCGCCATGAAAAGCATATCGATAAAAGGTACATGACTATCTGGTTCACGAAAAAAAGGAATGTAAAACAATCCTAAAGAGACAATGGTCATAATAAGATAGTAAAAAACAATGACTTGGATTGAAGAAAAATGACTAGAAGCGTAACGTTCGCTTCGACGTCTTAATTTCCGCATGAAAAGGGTTAATTTCAAGAAACTATCCTCCTTTTTAAAAGTTGTTTCTTTCAGTATACCGAGGTTATAAATAATACTCAAAGAAATCTTAAACAAAATGTACGTTTTCTTTTGATTTGCTATCAAATAGCATATAATTATGGAAGAATTGAAGAATAGCGAGGTCTCCCAATGATTGATGCAAAGGTAATTGTTGAAAAAATGAAAAACCAGAAAATAAATTATGATCGAGTACTACAAAAAATGATCCAACAATGGCAACAAGAAGAAACTCGACCAAAAATATTAATCCATACTTGTTGTGCTCCTTGCAGCACACATACGTTAGAATTTATGTGCCAATTTGCAGAGGTTACTTTATTTTTTTCAAATTCTAATATCCATCCTAAAAATGAATATTTAAGAAGACTCCATGAACAAAAGCGATTTGTTGATCAGTTTAACGAGCAAACCAATCATCATGTTCAGCTGATCGTTGATGAGTACCGCCCCAGCGAGTTTAATAAAATGGTCATTACGCAAGGCCTTACGGAAGAAAAAGAAGGTGGCGCAAGATGTAGTGCCTGTTTTAATATGCGTTTAGACCTGGTAGCACAAAAAGCCCAAGAACTTGGTTATGATTATTTTGGGAGTGCATTAACGATCTCACCCAAGAAAAATGCTGCTCTGATCAACCAAATCGGGATGGATATCCAAAAAATTTATGGAACTCATTACTTACCAAGTGATTTTAAGAAAAATAAAGGATACGAGCGATCGATCCAGATGTGTAAAGAGTATGACATTTTTCGTCAGTGTTACTGTGGCTGTGTCTTTGCAGCTAAACAGCAAGGTTGTGATTTAAAGAAAATAAACCAAGAAGCAAAGGATTATTTAGCAAGTTCAAAAATTTCAATTAATTAGCTCTATTATAAAATTTTCAAGAAAACGTAAGAAAAAAATAAGAAATTTATGTTAAGTATAATTAAGTGTCAAAATAAAAGCGATTGATTCGATTGAAAACGAATATTCAGTTTGGTGGAAAAATGAATTTTAGACCAAGCATAAAAAATAATAGTGATGAAAAATAAAACATAAAGGAAGAGATATGATGCGAAAAGTAGCACCTATTTTGAAACCAATAGCAGTCTTAACTATTTCAACAATCGTTGCTACTGCGACCGGTGTTGTCAACAGCTCAAGTTATCGTACCCCTAGTTCAAGTTCGGTGGAAGAAACAACACCAACATCAACACCAGAGACCACATCTAATGAAACGTCGACAACACTGGATCAGACGAATGATTCATCGAGCACATGGGAAGAAAATACGAGTTCAACCAATGAAAATACGTATTCTACAGAGCAACCAAGTAGTTCGAAAGAAAAGTCTGACAAGCAAGGAAGCAGTTCATCCGAAACCAGTGATACGAATGCGATCAATGGAGGAAATCATACAGAACCAAGCTCAAGTTCGTCAACAGTACCAAGTAATACGACACCAAGTACTGAAGGACAAGATAGTGGAGAGGCTACCGTGAAAAATGTAACGCCAACCCAAAATACAGATGGAAAACAAGTGTATAATCAGCAAGCAGGTGATTCACAATGACAATTTTATTAGATATTATCAATAGCGTGCATAAGTTTTTAGGTTATTTAGATATTAGTCCTAAATATTTAAATCGAGGCTATACGATTTTAAGTGTGATCCCAACGATGTATCTTTTACGGATTATTTATGGACTTTGGCAAAACCAAAATTACTTACAATTTTTCTTGTATGGAATCGGCTTTTTAGTGTTAGTGTATTTTATCATTTTGAATGTGTTTTATTACTTTCTGGATAAGAATACCAAAGCGGATGTGACACAATTGTTTGTCAAATATTTACCGGAAGAAGCATTCAATATTCAAACAGAAGAAGCGATGCTGAATAGCGGTGCAATCGACAAAGTGAACACGAAAGAAGTCAGTGTTTCTTATGATGAAGATTATCAATTGCGATTAGCTGAAAACATGCGTTATTTAATCGGGAATGGTGAGATTAAAACAAATGATCTAGGAAGAATGGATGGCTATCTTGTGGATCGTAACACACTTTATCCTTATTATTACGTTAAAAAAGTAGCAGAAAAAGAATATCAGTTGAGTATTGGGCGCAGCTACTCGGATTTAGCCCCTGTTGGAACGATTCTTATGGATTCGGCGGATGAAAAGCTCGAACCAGTTGGGTTGTTTATTGTAGGTGGTGACTTCGTCAAAGAAGGCTTAAGGTATCATGAGCCTTATCGTTTAAAACTTATCGTGAAAAAAGAACAACCAGAAAATGAAGCAATGGTTTACAGTAGAAGTCAACGAAGAAAGCATTCACGAAGTTAATGGATCACGTTGATCAAGACAGGTTGGAAAATTGTGGATGAAAAATGACAGAATCTCCCTTTGAATAATAAAAGAAAAAAATAGAGTTATACGTGATGTATTCTTATTCTTTCCTTTACTTTCTAAAAAAGGTAAAATAAAAAAGAACAATAAAAAAATCAATTGAATAATACGAAGAGAAAACAAAAGTAAAGCGGGAGGTATGTTGTGAAAGAATTTTTTAAAAATTGGGGTATTTTGATCGTAGTACTAGCAGCTATTTTATTAGCTCGGGTCTATGTATTTACGCCAGTTACCGTTAATGGACATTCAATGGATCCGACGTTGAGTGATGGTCAACGATTGATCTCGTCGAAAATCTCAAAGTATGAACGCTTTGATATTATCACGACGAAAGAACCTGGAGATGAAGAACGAATGATCGTTAAACGAATCATTGGCATGCCGGGCGATACCGTGAAAATGGAAAATGATCAATTGACGATTAATGGTAAAAAATATAATGAGTCTTATTTAAATGAGTTTAAAAAAGATTTTGCGAAAGATAAATTGCAGAATGAATATTCTTACAGTGAAGCTTTCCAAGCACAGGCTGAAAATTCGCAGCATTTCACAAGTGATTTTGAATATGTCGTGCCCAAAGGAAAATATTTAGTTTTAGGAGATAATCGTTTGATCTCTAAAGATAGCCGAATATTTGGTTTGGTGGATGCAGACATGATTCAAGGAAAAGTAGTTTTCCGTTACTGGCCTTTGAACGAAATCAAAATCTTTTAAGTCTCTTTCTGAGCAGGTATCAGAAAGAGCATGAGCAAAAATGCAGGCAATAGTGGTCATGACCAAGTTGTCTAGCCCAGAAAATAAGCCACAGAATCCGAAATAGTTTTTCCTATTTTAAGGATTCTGTGGCTTATTTTTTATTTTTTTCCGCTAGCAAAAAACAAAGAAGCATCTTGGTTCATGAATAAATTTTTACCAGAGTGAAAAGTGTAGATATTCGTGGAATGAAACCCAATTTGTTCAAGTAGAGCCATAAGTGCTTCATGGTCAAACCCATTATGGACTTTTGGATGGTTGATCGCATCATTGTGATCAAAATCAATGATCAAAAGTTGACCGTTTGGCGTAAGCATGTGGTAGAGTTTTTCTAAGATCAAACGTGTGTCAGGAATATGCAGTAGGACTAATGACATCAAAATAAGATCTACTTTTTGATCGATGGATTCGGTTGTGGCATCGAACGTTACCGAAGAGACGTTTGTTAATCCGCTAGTCTTAATTTTGTCTTCAGCAATTGTTAGCATCGCATCAGAGGAATCAACTAGAAGAAGTTGCTTGAATTGGTCAGCTAAAGCTAACGAAACCAATCCGGTACCTCCGCCATAATCCATAAAAGTCAGTTCTTTGGTGGAGGAAGGTAGTTGAGAAATTAGTTCGTCTTGAATAATTTTTGCTAGTGCTTTTCTTTCGGGAGTATCATAATGGTTTGCGATTTGATTGAAGATTTCTGACATAAGGTCACTCCTGACTTCATAAGTTAGATGAATTTTATTAAGTATAGCAAAAAAATCTGGTTTCCCAAATCACTAGTTGATCTTGAAGAATTGAAAGACACGCAGCTATTGTTTTAAATGTATGAGTGTTTTAATATAAAGTAACGTTTTTACCAGATGAAAAATTCTCACTGTAAAAAATAATGAAAATCAAGTATAATACCATAGGAACAAACTGGAAGGTGAGCAAGTAAATGGCACAACTATTTTTTAAGTATGGCGCAATGAATAGCGGCAAGACAATTGAGATCTTAAAAGTCGCACATAATTATGAAGAACAGAATAAACCAGTTGTCTTGATGACAAGTGGGATCGATACCAGAGATGGTGTTGGTGTTGTCTCTAGTCGTATTGGGTTAAAAAGAGAAGCCACGCCGATTTTTGAAGAAACAGATGTCTTTGATGTCATTTTTCAAATGGAGGATAAGCCATATTGTATATTGATCGACGAGGCGCAATTTTTAAAGAAAAAACACGTAATTGCGTTTACGAAAATTGTTGATGAATTAAACATTCCGGTGATGGCATTTGGTTTGAAGAATGATTTTAGAAATGAGTTATTTGAAGGATCAAAATATCTATTGCTTTATGCAGACAAAATCGAAGAGATGAAAACGATCTGCTGGTTCTGCCATAAGAAAGCAATCATGAATTTACATTATATCGATGGTCAACCAGTTTACGAGGGGGATCAGGTACAAATTGGTGGAAATGAAGCCTATTACCCCGTTTGTCGGAAACACTATTTTGAACCATCAATTATGACAGAAGGAGAATAAAGATGTACGATCAATTACAAGCAATTGAAGACCGTTATGAAGAACTGGGCGAGCTACTAAGCGATCCAGAAGTAATTTCAGATACGAAACGTTTTATGCAATTGTCAAAAGAAGAAGCAAACACTCGTGAAACTGTTGATGTCTACCGTCGTTACAAAGATGTCGTACAAGGGATCAAAGATACAGAAGAGCTATTAGGTGAAAAGTTGGATGATGAAATGGCTGAAATGGCCAAAGAAGAATTATCTGATTTGAAAAAAGAAAAAGAAAAATTAGAAGAAAAAATCAAAATCTTATTACTACCAAAGGACCCGAACGATGATAAAAACATCATCATGGAAATCCGCGGGGCAGCAGGTGGAGATGAAGCAGCGTTATTTGCTGGTGACTTATTCAACATGTATCAGAAATATGCAGAATCACAAGGTTGGAAAACGGAAGTGATGGAGGCAAGTATTACTGGTATCGGTGGCTATAAAGAAGTCATCATGATGATCTCTGGAGAAAATGTCTATTCAAAATTAAAATATGAAAGTGGTGCGCATCGTGTACAACGAGTGCCATCTACAGAATCACAAGGACGAATCCACACATCAACAGCAACCGTTGTGGTCATGCCAGAAGCAGAAGAAGTAGAAATCGATATTGAAGATAAAGATATCAGAACAGATATCTATCATGCATCAGGGGCTGGCGGTCAGCACGTCAATAAAACAGCATCGGCAGTTCGTCTAACTCATTTACCTACTGGAATCGTGGTAGCAATGCAAGATGAACGTTCACAGCTGAAAAACCGTGAAAAAGCCATGAAGATTTTACGTGCCCGTGTCTATGATAAAATCCAACAAGAAGCACAAAGTGAATACGATGCAAACCGTAAATCAGCCGTTGGAACGGGTGATCGCTCTGAGCGGATCCGTACGTATAATTTCCCGCAAAACCGTGTGACAGACCATCGTATTGGTTTAACTATCCAAAAATTAGATCAAATCCTTGCTGGAAAAATGGATGAGATCGTGGATGCGTTGATCATGTATGACCAAACATCAAAATTGGAAGAAATGCAAAATGGGTAAGACCACGTATTTAGAAGTCCTATCACGGGCTTCTTCTTTTTTAGAAGATCATGGAAAAGAAGGTCATAGTATCCAATTTCTTTTTCTTGAACGTAAAGGTTGGCAAAAACTTGATTGGTTGTTGCAGATGAATGAGCCCATTTCTAGCGAAGATCAACAGATGATCGAACAAGATCTGGAGCATTTGATGAACAATTATCCGCCTCAATATTTGTTGGGATATGCTGACTTTTATGGTCACCGCTTAAAAGTGACAGAGGACACTTTGATCCCTAGACCGGAAACAGAAGAATTAGTTGAACGATGTTTACAAGAAACGTCAGAACAAAACTTGAAGGTCATAGATATTGGAACAGGAACAGGGGCAATTGCGATCAGTTTAAAAGCTGCAAGAAAGAACTGGGACGTTTCGGCTGTGGACTTATCTCCAGCAGCTCTTTCAGTAGCGAAAGAGAATGCGCAACAAGCTGGACTGGCGATCCATTTTTATCATGGAGATACACTGGCACCGGTCAGTGATCAAACCTTTGACGTCATTATTTCCAACCCGCCGTATATTCGTTTCGATGAATGGGAATTGATGGATGAAAGTGTTCGGACATTTGAACCTAAAATGGCATTATTTGCCAAAGATGAAGGATTAGCCATCTATAAAAAAATAGCAAAAGAAGCAAAACAATGTTTGAAACCAGAGGGAAAACTATTTTTGGAAATAGGATTTAGCCAAGGGGAGATCGTGAAACAAATCTTTCAAACGGCATTCCCCAATAAACAAGTAAGTATTCATAAAGATTTATTTGGAAATGAACGAATAGTTTCTTTGATGAGCTGATTGTGGATGAAAAATATTTTTTATGTTTTTTTATCATAAAAAAACATTGATTTTACAAGGATGAAAACGAGTTATTGACTTATCAACATACTTATCCACTATTGACAAAATAGTTATCAACACTCTGTTGATAACATGAGGATAAAGTAGAATAAATCAAGCATATTGAAAAATGAGGGTGTGGATAGACTGTGGAAACAAACTATTATCATGAAGAACAATTATCAGAAGCAGCACAAGCATTAAAAAGTGGCGAACTCGTTGCTTTTCCAACTGAAACTGTCTATGGACTAGGCGCTAATGCACTTTTGCCTGAAGCGGTAACCGAAGTGTTTTCGGTCAAAGGTCGTCCACAAGATAATCCTTTGATTGTCCATGTTTCATCGTTTGAGCAAGTAAAACAATTTGTGGATAACTTTCATCCTTTAACGGAAAAAATCGTCAATCATTTCTGGCCAGGTCCCTTAACACTTATTTTTGAGATCAAAAAAGGGTCTTTACCACCTATTGTAACAGGTGGGTTATCCACAGCTGCTTTTCGTATGCCAGATAACAAAAAAACACTTGAAGTCATCCAATTAGCTGGTATACCAATTGTTGGTCCTAGTGCGAATACTTCGGGAAAACCTAGTCCAACGACTGCGGAACATGTCTACCATGATTTAAAAGGAAAAATCAATGGGATCATTGATGATGGTGCAACCCGAATTGGTGTGGAATCAACCGTGATCGATCTCAGTGATCCGGAGCGTGAACCCATGATTTTACGTCCAGGAGCGGTGACCAAAGAACAGCTTGAAAAAGTGATCGGTGGAAAGGTAGCCGTTGATCGTCATTTAGTCCAAAGTACTGAAACACCTAAATCACCAGGAATGAAATATAAGCACTATTCGCCTGATACGCAAGTCATGATGGTCCAAGAAAATGATTGGGAAGCCGCTGTAAAATGGGCGAAAGAAGAACATTTGCGTGTTGGAGTAATTGCAGGTCCTAAAATTGCTGAAGCTGTTCGTTTTGATGTAGCAGCAGTCTACATGTATTTTGATGATTCAGTAGAAGCCGCTACGAAAGGATTATTTGCAGGATTACGTGGGTTAGATGAGAAGAACCTTGGACTTGATATGATCTTTGTTGCAGTATTTCCAGAAGAAGGTCTGGGAAATGCTTATATGAATCGCTTAAAAAAATCAGCGGGACAAAAATATTTTGAAAAAAGAACGTAGGTAGCTTGTACCCATACTTTATTATGATACAATGCAATAAAGTAAACTCTACTTGAATAAATTTGAATAAAACTGAGAGATCATGTTCAAAAGAGAAAGAATCAGCAATCATTCGTAAGAAAGAATATTTTAAAGCAATCATGAATGACCAGTTAAGGATTT
This sequence comes from Enterococcus sp. DIV1421a, assembly GCF_051711025.1. Classification (NCBI taxonomy): domain Bacteria; kingdom Bacillati; phylum Bacillota; class Bacilli; order Lactobacillales; family Enterococcaceae; genus Enterococcus; species Enterococcus sp. DIV1421a. Next base: position 570,528 of record NZ_JBIOLU010000001.1, read on the forward strand.
TAGCTGATCGTGCCTAGATTGCTAGTTGATTCATGATTTCTTAGTAAACAATAAGAAGGAGCTGTTGTGTGTGGTAGACTACAAAACGTTTGACCCAGATTTATGGGCAGCAATCGCAAAAGAAGAAGAAAGACAAGAAAATAATTTGGAACTTATCGCTTCCGAAAATTTTGTCTCTGAAGCAGTGATGGCGGCTCAAGGAAGTATCTTGACAAATAAATATGCAGAAGGTTACCCTGGGCATCGTTATTATGGTGGCTGTGAATTTGTCGATATCGTTGAAAGTTTAGCGATCGATCGTGCAAAAGAATTATTCGGTGCAAAATTTGTCAATGTTCAACCTCATTCTGGTTCACAAGCGAACACGGCAGCATATCTTGCTTTAGTAGAACCTGGTGACACGATTTTAGGGATGGATCTTTCAGCAGGTGGACATTTGACTCATGGTTCTCCTGTGAACTTTAGTGGAAAAACGTACCATTTTGTAGCCTATGGCGTTGATCCAACAACAGAAGTTATTGATTACAATGTTGTGCGGATTTTAGCTAGAAAACATCAACCAAAATTGATCGTTGCCGGAGCAAGTGCCTATGGTAGAATCATTGATTTTGAAAAATTTAGAGAAATCGCTGATGAAGTAGGTGCGAAATTAATGGTTGATATGGCACATATCGCTGGCTTAGTTGCAGCTGGTGTCCATCCAAGTCCAATCCCTTATGCGGACATTACTACGACAACCACTCATAAAACATTACGTGGACCACGTGGTGGTATGATTTTGACCAATAATGAAGAATTAGCGAAAAAAATCAATAGTGCAGTTTTCCCTGGCATCCAAGGTGGACCACTAGAGCATGTCATTGCAGGGAAAGCAGCAGCATTCAAAGAAGCATTGACACCTGAATTTAAAGAATACAGTGAACAGATTATTGCTAATGCCAAAGCGATGGCAAAAGTCTTCAATCAAGCAATCGGTACAAGAGTGGTCTCTGGCGCAACGGATAATCATTTAGTTTTAATTGATGTCCGTGGATTAGAGTTAAACGGGAAAGAAGCCGAAAGTATTTTAGATAGTGTGAATATTACGGTTAACAAAAATTCAATTCCATTTGAAACACTTAGCCCGTTCAAGACTAGCGGTATCCGTATCGGTACTCCAGCAATTACTACAAGAGGCTTCAAAGAAGAAGATGCTGCGAAGGTGGCGGAATTGATCGTCAAAGCTTTACAAGCCAAAGAGAATGAAGCCGAATTAGCTGAAGTCAAAGCTGGTGTGCGTGAATTGACTGAAAAATATCCTTTATATAATAAATAAAAGGAATAATCACTACAAAACGAGTCGCTTAACGCAAGAAGTACCATCAGCAGACATAAAAAAGCAACTGTTTCAAAATTCTTAGTTTGCTGAAATTTACTGTGTATTAAAAATAATCCGAAGAATCCAAAATCGCTTCTCCTGTTTTTGGAATTCTTTGGATTATTTTTTGAAATGGCTTATTGTGTGTGGGTACTTTTTCAAGGGAAAGTTGTTGGAATCGCTTCTTTTGGGTGTTTTAGTTTTATTTAGGCAAAAGTTTTCTTCTATCGATGCAGCACGAATACATTGGTGAGATCTATTTAAAATAGCCTGAGATATAGGACTGAGATGGATTAGGTATGGAAGTGTTGAGGTTTTGTTTTAATGAAGGGATAAACTAAGACGGAGGTACTGGGGGACGTATGGGGAATGCTTATGTTGACTGAGTTTGAGAGAAAACAAACAAACTGATTTTTTGACTTTTTCATTGGGGCTCACTAGTATATGAGGTGTAATTTGGCTTTTTATTATAATCTAGGGAGGAACCATGATGACCGAACGAATCTCATTAGAAAAAGCAGCAATCGAATTTAGTGATGCAAATGCTCCCCACCCAAGAATCTACGAATTACCACCTGAAGAAGGACGAGCGCTATTAGAAAAAGTCCAAGAATCGCCCGTTGATAAACTACCAGTCGACATTGAAGATTTAACGGTTGATACTGGTCAATGGGGGTCCATCAACGTTCGTTTTGTCCGTCCAGAAGGAAATACTGATAAATTACCAGTGATTTTCTATATTCATGGAGCTGGTTGGGTTTTTGGTAGCGCACAAACTCATGACAAGTTGATTCGTGAATTAGCCGTTCGCACGAACTCGGTCGTCGTTTTTCCAGAGTACAGCCGCTCGCCGGAAGCAAAATATCCAACAGCGATCGAACAAAGCTATGCAGTCTTACAAAAGCTAAGTGAACTAGCGGAATCAAAAGGGTTAGATTTATCTGAATTAGCGGTAGCGGGCGATTCAGTTGGAGGTAATATGGCAACTGTAATGACTATTTTAACCAAAGAACGCCAAGGGTTGCCCATCCAAAAACAACTTTTGTTTTATCCGGTGACGGATGCCAATTTCACTACTGATTCTTATCAAGAATTTGCCGAAAACTATTTTTTAACAAAAGAAGGAATGAAATGGTTTTGGGACCAATATACAACTGATGATTCAGAGCGGTCAGAAATCACAGCATCACCATTACGAGCGACTTCTGAAGAGTTGGCAGACTTACCACCAGCTTTGATTTTAACTGGTGAAGCGGATGTTTTAAGAGACGAAGGAGAAGCTTATGCTCGGAAGTTACGTGATGCAGGTGTGGCAGTCACCCAGGTTCGTTTTCAAGGGATGATCCACGATTTTGTGATGGTCAATTCATTGGACCAAACCAATGCTACCAGAGCAGCGATGCTTTTAGCGACTCAGTGGTTACAGAAGGATCGATGATCCTATTTATATAACCAGATATATGTAATATTAATCTGACTAAAAGACAGTAAAAATAACAAAAAAATTCATTGTTTAAAGCTTTTTTGTTATTTTTTACTGCTTTTTTTTATTTTTGATTACTGTTGTTTTATTTATTTTATTTTCTTTTGAAAAGTTGTTGGTTTGACTAGTCAATTGGGTCTTTTTGTTTTACAATTAAAAAGAAACGACAGAACAAAGGAGACCAGAAAAATGGGCAAATTCCAAGTAATCGACCATCCATTGATCCAACATAAACTAACTATTATTCGTGACAAAGACTGTGGAACAAAAGTTTTCCGTGAGGTTGTCGACGAAATTGCTATGTTGATGGCATATGAAGTATCACGTGACATGCCATTAGAAGATATCGTAATCGAAACACCGATTACAGAAACAACTCAAAAAACGTTATCTGGTAAAAAAGTAGCGATCATTCCGATTCTACGAGCAGGTATTGGGATGGTTGACGGTATTTTAGAATTGATCCCAGCTGCGAAAGTCGGACATATCGGGTTATACCGTGACGAAGAAACATTTGAACCTCATGAATATTTCGTAAAATTACCTGAAGATATCGATGCACGACAATTATTTGTTGTTGACCCAATGTTAGCGACAGGTGGCTCAGCGATCATGGCGATCGATGCATTAAAAGAACGTGGCGCTTCAAATATCAAATTTGTTTGTCTAGTAGCTGCTCCAGAGGGTGTAAAAGCTTTACAAGAAGCACATCCAGATATTGACATCTACACAGCTGCATTAGATGAAAAATTGAATGAACACGGCTACATCGTTCCAGGTCTAGGCGATGCAGGGGACCGTTTATTTGGTACGAAATAAAAATAATAAACGCTAAGGCACCAAACCATAGTAGGATTTCTTATTCTATTATGGTTTTTTGTTTGTTATTAATTCTAGTAATTTATCATGGTTTTGATAGAAAGTAGTTTATTCAAAGAATAGCTGCAAGAAGATGGATCAAAGAATATACGGAATTTGAAAAAACGGATTGAGTCTTCCGGAATCTTAAGTGAACAAGAGGAACAGCAAAAGAATAGAGGATAGTTTTTGACATCTCATAAGTCTTTATTGATGTGAGAAAAAACTGTTTTTAAGTTAGAGAGAACAATAGGCACATTTATGATGACATGAATGGAATAAGTGATCCTAGATAGTTGATGAAATTTTTCAAATAAAAAAAACCATCCCAAAAAACGCAGAGATGGTCAGTGTTAAATTTTCTTCAATTCTTTGTAATTGATGATGATTACACCTTTGCTTTGCGTCATTAAATTGGCATTTTCATCTGTTTTGTCAATTTCAACCACAGCCGAGTTTTTCAGTTGTTTTGAAATTGTTCCAGTTTGCGGTGTTCCATGAATCATAAATGTCACGTGAGTGTCGATCGTAAATTTTTCCCCAAATTCTGACGGTACGATAGTTGTATCAAATTTTCCAAACGTTGCCATTTTCATAAAACCTGCCTTTCATATCAATTATACCACGTTTTATGAAAAAAATCATGAAATAGAACGAAATTTACACTTGTGCCTTTACAAATTTTTAAAATACGTATATAATTTCATATGGAAACGCCAGCTTAGCTCAGTTGGTAGAGCAACGCACTCGTAACGCGTAGGTCACAGGTTCGATCCCTGCAGCTGGCATCATTTATAAAAGCAACGATCTCAAAGATTTTTTATTTTGAGATCGTTGCTTTTTTTCGTAAGGAATTTGAAAAGAAGAGGAAGGAACATCATTAAAAATAGCGGATACGGGGATGTCGATTCTGGATCTATTTTACTATTCAATAACTGAGAAGAAGCATCAAGATCTGGTTCTTCAACCAATTTTTAAACATCAAAATTAGTAGATTCTACTAGTTTTGAGGTTTTTTTGTTGAACAAATGACAGCCACCAAGTGCTAAAACAGATGGACTCATAAAACTGTTGAAAATTAAAGGAGTTTGGCACAACTAGAGGTTTCGTTCTTTTTTATAAAAAAACTAAGTGGGATTTCTAATAAATGTAAAATTATGGTTAGGAAAAAAGCGGATAGGAAATGATTTTTTTCTTAAATCAAGTCAATTATTTGGCACATTATTCCTTTTTTTGCTATCTAAGTCGCCTTTTTTTTCACTGTAAATATAGATTACTAATTTTTAAAATGTTATACCGATTTTTTTATTGGTTATTTATTTGTCGTTATTAATGATAGCGAACTAGTTCTGTAGTTGTATTTTTATATTGAAATAAACGATGGTCTGTATGATCTTGCTTCATGACCTTCTGATTTAAAAGTTGAAGAAATTTGACGATCAAAAAAAATTCACTTGAAATTAGTTATTTATTTTTCATATTTATATGCAAACATCAGCAAATCTTCATAATACTATTATTTTTTATTTTAAAAGTGAAAAAAATAGAAAAAAACGGAAAAAATTGGTGTTTATTCAATAAAAAACACTCTATTCTAATTATATATTTGAATTTATTTTAAATTAGGAGGGAAAAATGAAAAAGAAAAAAATTTATCAGGTATTGGTGATGGGGTTAGTTGTTGGTCAGGTTCTTACTAACGGGACAACATTTGCTTACGCAGCGACACTTGAAAGAAATCTTTTGGATGAGAGCAAGTTTTCAGATGAGCGTATGGATGTATTGAATGATCAGTATCAACCAGTTACTTATGTTTACCATAAAATAACGATAAATGAAGCGCCTAAAATTCCTAGTCAACTTCAAAATAAAGAGCTTGTTGAAACTCAAAATATAAATAAAAATGAAGTAAAACAGATCGTTTATCAAGTTCATCAGCAAATAAAACAGCAAATAAAACCAACTACACAGCAACAAATAAAACAACGAAGTTTGTCAAAAACGAACGAAAAGAACCTTTCTAGCCTCTGATTCGAAATGTTTGGAATAGGATTCAATGCTCTTGAAGACTATCAGATCTTTTGGAAAAAGAGCAAAACTGAATAATTAACATACTTCTAGTGTATTGAATTCATCTACTGGAAGTAATTAGAGAAAGGAATGGCGAAATGGATATCGTTCAGTTGCTAGATGAAAACTCAAAAATGAAAATTAAACTTTTGGAACTTATTCAGACAAAACTTGGTGAAAGAGTAGAAATCTCTTTTTTAGCGCAGAAAACAGGTATATCTAAATTTAAATTAAGTAAATTAATTCATGAGTTGAAAATGGAGCTAGAACAGAAATTATGCTTAAATGATTTTTTTGTCGTAAAGCGGGGCGTTATTCAAGTATATTCTTTTATTTGTGATGAGAACATTCTTAAATTACGTCAGCACTATTTAAATAGTTCGCTAACTTATCAGCTGCTTATTTTCCTGCTGTTTTCAAACCGACCGATTAATAAATTTACGACCGATCATTACATTTCAAATTCTTCTTTATATCTTTATAAAAAACGAATCAATAAATTGTTAGAAAAAGATCATCTCATTATTAAGAAAAATAAGATAGTAGGGAATGAATGGAAGATTCGCTCGGTAGGGTATGGCATTCTCCATAATTTGAATGGGATTGATTCCCCTTTTACTGAGCAACAAAAAAACCAAAGTGATCGGCTTGTATTTTGGATCGAACAATTTTTTAGAATTAGAATCCGTAATAGTTTACGTTATAAATTATCTTTATTTCTATCAATCAGTGCGCTTCGGATTCAGAGAAAAGCGTATTTGGATGAAGCACATCTGACGATCAAAGTTGATCAGACCTCAATATTGGTTCAAAAACTTGCAGGAAAATTGAAGACAGAGTACCAAATATCAGATACAGTAGCAGTAAAAGAAGCTTCAGTCTTGTATGCCTATTTATATGTTAATCGGATCATTGATAAGAAGTCTTGTCTAGATTTTTCTGAACTAGATCCGACACTGTCAATTTTTAACAATAATTATTCAAGTATGCTAAAAGGTATTGCTGATTCAACTTTTGTTGATCAACGTCTGTTTAAAGTGTTATTGAAAAATGTGCAACCGATACATGAACGGTTGTTATTTATGCCCGATATCCATCATCGTTTTGGAAATATCCATAATTTTCAATTTTTAAGAGAAGAATATCCTTTATTTGATCAGAAAGTCAATGAAACCATTATGGAAACAGCTCGTTCTATTTTACTTAATGAAGAAGAAAAAGCAGATTTATACATGTACTATATGATGGAATTGATTGAAAATTTTCCCTTAGAAGTAGTTGAAGAAGCTGTTTATATTACGTTGGATTTTTCTTATGGAAAAGCGTATGAAGAGTTTATTGCAGAACATCTCCAATATTCCTTAGCTGGAAAAATAGTCATTGAAAAAGTTATTTCTTCGAAAACGGATATCTATATTTCTGACTTTCATTTAGGAAACCTTCAATGTACCCATATCTTATGGCAACGATTGCCCAACAATCATAATTGGCAAGAACTAATTAAACAAATTAAACAATGCATCAGCGAAAAAAATGTCGTAAATCAAAAGGAAACGTCCAATGTTTCCTCTACCACCTAGTCTTTTTTCTTTTACCTGCCTATAATGTGACAGAGATTTATTCAATAGCTTTATCGGAATGTTATTGTTGTGTTTAGAAGTAATGTATTTTCTAACTAGAAAAATAAAAAAACACCTGAAATCAAACGCTCATTTCAGGTGTTTTTTTATAGAGACAACCTTGGGCACGAAGGGAGAACATCTCGAAATAGAAATAGCTATTCTCACAACGGTCAGTATTCACGATTTATTCTTTTTCACGAGAAACGATGGTTTGTTCTGTTTCACGTATGATATAAACGGGGCGTTGTTTGGTTTCAAGGAAAATTTTACCAATGTATTTGCCAATGATCCCTAGGCATAGTAATTGGATGCCGCCGATAAATAAAAAGATCGATACCATTGAAGGCCAGCCGGCTGTCGGGTCACCAAATAATAATGCTCGTGCAATGATAAATAAAATAGCAATTCCCGAACCAATACAAGAAAGAGCGCCAGTGAAAGAGGCGATCGTTAGTGGTGCATCTGAAAAATTGACGATTCCATCAATCGAATAATTGAATAATTTCCAAAAGGACCAAGAGGTTTCACCAGCCACTCGTTCACGGTTTTCAAAGGAAAGATACTCTGTTTTGAAACCGACCCAACTAAATAATCCTTTTGAAAAACGATTGTACTCGGTTAACTCTAAAACAGCATCAACCATCTGTCGAGTCATCAAGCGGAAATCTCTTGCACCATCTACCATTTCTGTGTCACTGATTTTATTGATCAACTGATAGAACCGTTTAGCGAAGAAACTCCGAATCACTGGTTCTCCTTCTCTTGTTGAGCGTCTCGTTCCTACGCAATCAATGTCAGTTGTCGTGATTTTTTCAATCATGAGTGGTAGTAATTCTGGAGGATCTTGTAAGTCAACGTCCATTACTGTGATTAGCTCCCCGGTCGAAGCTTGTAAACCCGCATAGAGGGCAGCTTCTTTTCCGAAATTTCGAGAAAAAGAAACGAATCTCACATATTCATATTTTCTCGCTAATGCTTTAATAGCTTGTAGCGTACCATCTGAGGAGCCATCATCAATAAACAAGTATTCAAACTCGTGTCCGTCTTTGAATTTTTCTACTTCATCGAAAAAAAGCGGTACAGTCTTTTCTTCGTTATAGCAAGGGACAACAATTGATATTTTCATATGATAAATCCTTTCAAGCAAATATTATTTGTTCGAACAGAATAGTAAATAAACTGTATTTTCTGTTACTTAAGTAATCATCATTTTTAGTTTATCATTAAGCTGACACTTAATAAAACTTTAAATTGCATTTTTAGCTAAAATAATACAAGATAAATAAAATAGTAGAACGGTAGAGGAGGGCAAGTCTAGTTCATTCAGGATTAGACGATGAAAATGAAAATAAATACGCCAATTGGAGAACTATGGTTAGATGCAGATCAGAATGGGTTGACGAAGGTTTCGTTTTATCCGATTGAAGAAATGGCGGTAAATGGTGCACAGGATCAAGGAAAGAAACAAGAAATCCTACTTGAAACAGAACGTCAATTGGCTGAGTACTTTGAGGGCAATCGGCAAGACTTTCAACTTCCGTTATCAATTAACACAGGCACGATTTTTCAACAAAAGGTTTGGCAAGCATTGCAAGAGATTCCTTATGGAGAATTACGCACATATAAAAAAATAGCAGAAACCATTGATCATCCCAAAGCGGTCCGAGCAATCGGACAAGCGAATCGCATGAATCCATTACCAATCGTGATTCCATGTCATCGAGTGATTGGACAAAACGGTCAATTAACCGGGTATATGGGAAATGCGGAAGCTGGCTTATTGATCAAACGTCAACTACTTGTATTAGAAAAAGCACTATCTGAATAAAAAAGAACTGGAATTATTTGACCTAAAAACCACCCCTTCGCCCTGAAATAGAAGTGACTATTTTGGGACGAAGAGGTGGTTTTAAGTCTGGAAAATTTTATGAAGCCAACAAAGGCAGACCGCTTATACCAGTGGCATCCGGTAGTTATAGTGTTGTTAACCAAATGAATAGCAGCGCAGCAACAGTTTGCAGTAAACCAACTGCTAGACCATAAGATAAGAATCGAGGTCCTTCTTTCATGAATTTAGCGAAATCTAAACGTAAACCAATTGCGGCTAAAGCAGTGATTTCAAACCAATTACTAATAAAGTGAGCCCCTTTGTCGATAAAAGTTGGGAGCGTAAATAGGCTGTTGAGCAAGCAGAAAACTAAAAAGCCTAAAACATACCATGGTAATGGGAATCTTCTTTTCTTGGAACTGTCAGACGAAATCGTTTCAGCAGAAGCTGTCTTTTTTTGGATAAATTTTTCAAATAAATAGACAACAGCAACTAACATCATGATCCTTAAAATTTTAAAGAGCATGGCAAATTGAACAACTGAAGCATCAAGCAAACTGGCGCCAGCGACTACTTGTCCAACAGATTGAAGTGTTCCACCTAAAAGGGCACTTTTTTCAATTAAGTGATCTCCGTATAAGTGTAAGCCAAGAAAAGGTAAAGAAAGCATCATGATCGTTCCTAATAAATTAACTAATGTAATGATCTGTCCTTTTTCTTCCTCTTCAGCATGGATCACTGGAGCGATCGCTGCAATAGCCGAAGAACCGCAAACAGCATTTCCTCCTGCCATCATCAAGGAAGCTGTATCACTAAACAACAATTTTTTGCCGATCCAATAGGCACCGACGATCGTCACACTCATTTGCAACAAGACGAAGGCAATCCCTTTGATGCCGATTTGAGCAATCGTTTGAGCCGTAACCGTTGCTCCCAATAAGAAAACGGAGCATTCCAATAATTTGCTTTCAGCGAATTTTGTTCCAATGGCTAAAGAAGGTTGTTTGAAAAAAGTATTACCTAACAAGATCCCTAATAAAATGGCGATCGTGGCAGCACCAAGCTGTGGGAGCAACAATGCGAGAAGTTTGCTCATGACTGCTACTGAAAAAGCAAGAAGTAATCCAGGTAAGATTCTTCGTGAGCCTTGATTTTTAAATTGATTAATGGTTACTTGTAGATTCATGTTCTAAAAATTCCTTTCATTATCTGTGCACATGTTTCAGAGTTGAAAAACGGGTACTCGTATTTAGAGGACGACGACTCTGAACTCAAGAATATCCTTGATAATAGTAGCACTATTCGTTTTGATTGACAAAGTTTAAAAACGCAAAAAATCTTCTGCCTTTTTCTAAATTTGAAAAAGACAGAAGAATAACATCTTAATTAAATTTCTTTAGGGACATATTTATTTGTGTTTCCATGCTCTTTGAACAAGAAGCGGATATAATGACCTAATACATAAAGCACCATTCCAGTAGCGATTACTAATTCAACCAGTTTCAAGACCGTTAAAAAGCCAGTAGCGATCCCTAATGAATGAAAGTAATTTACAGCACAAAACATAGCAGTTGCAGAAATAACTAGTGGAAAGGTAAAAGCAGCGTAGCTTGGATAAAAATGTAGTTTAAGTAATCGTGGTAAAAGAGATAGCACGATAAAATATAACGTTTGCGAAAGGATAAATAAGGCAACGACTAAATAAAAGGAAGGTTGCGCAAAATTTTTCAAATAGCCAGTTAAACAAAGCGATCCCGGAGCTGCAACGATCGTGATCAATGGTAGTGTAGGATGTGCCATGTTTTTCACGAAAAATACCCGATGGATGATGATTGGCAATAAGAAAACGTAACAAGCTAGAGATAGCCAAAAGAATAGTTGGCCAATGAATGGGAAAAAGTTTCCAGCAGTTACTGTAATTACCCCGAAACCAACATAAATAATGAACCAACTTGGATAAATGACTTCCAGTGATAAATCCGCTTTGATTACATGATGGTAAGTAAAGTAAACAACTAAAATCACTTGTAGAAGGACAGCGCCAAGCCAGATGATCCGAACGATTGGTAAGAGGTGCGTAAATGGTACAAAGTAAGTACAAATAACCATTAATGACATCGTAAAAGTCGGTGAAACCGAGGCAATGATTGGATCATGTAATGTTTGTCTCGTATGTTCAAATAACAGGAATAATTTGCTAAACATTAGGATCATGAGAATCATACTAATCCCACCAATGATATTCCCTAGATGAATCCAATGATATTCTTTAAACAGATTACCTAGCGAAGCTAAACCTAGAATGAGCCCACAAATCGGGACAGGAATAAGTTTTAAAAAATTCTTCATTAATTGAATTCTCCTTTTCATAAGATGAGTGTGTTGTCTAAAGCTCAGAACAAAATGATCAGTCAGGTGGAAAGGTTGATAGTAGGTTGCATAAATAATTATGAATGACTATTTATTGGGAAATAAACAAATCGGTAGCCCTGACTGATCATTAAGAATACAAGTAACGATCTTTTTATGTCTGAGCGAGATCGAAACATTCGTTACTTTTCAATCTCATATATTGTGCGTTACATTTACTATTATAGTCATTTCATGATATATTTAAATCAAATAGTTGATATAGTTACTATAATAAAAAATTATGGAAGTGATCGCATGCTGAAATTGTTAACAACTTTTCGTGTCGTATACGAAACAAGAAATTTTTCTCGAACAGCCGAATTACTTTTCTTATCTCAACCTGCTGTTTCAAATCAAATCAAACAGCTGGAAAGAGAATTAGGAGTGATTCTCTTTGAGCGAAATGGTCGGAAAGAAATGAAGCCGACAAAACAAGCAGATCTACTCTACGAACGAGCGTTAGTTTTATTAGAGGAGTGGCAAGAAACACAACAACAATTACTAGATGAACAAAATGAAGAAGAAGTTTGCCGAATCGTTGCTTCTCACACTTTTGCCGTCTATCTGTTACCAAAATTGTTGAAAGATTTGCTTTTGAAATATCCTAAAATTAATTTTGTGATTGCCTATGCCAATTCTCATGATGCGTTGGAACAAGTAGCAAAACACGAGGCTGACTTTGGTTTTATCGAAAAACCTTTAGAAACTTCTGGTGTTCAAAGGTTTTCATTGATGGAGGATGAACTAGTGATTGCGGGGGATCCTGACAGTCAGTTATGGTTAGTTCGAGAAACAACTTCTGGAGTTTTTCATTATACGCAACGGTATTTTGAAGAAAAAAATATCCATGGGAAAAAGTTGTTAGTAAAAAGTAACGAAGTCATTGCCGCTCTTTTAAAGGAAGGAGTGGGACGTTCGATTTTATCAAAACGTGCGGTGCCACCAGAAATACCAACCGAGAAATTAGCGTATCATCGAAATTTTTATTTGATCCAGCGAACAAATTTAGTTTCAGAGAATTTACAAGCGATTGGTAAAGAGATCTTGAGATATAATGAACGCTATCAAAAATGATTCGTCAGAACGTTATCTGTTATCTCGATGATGGGTCTGACTGAAGAGCAGCAAGGCAGATGATTAGATAAGAATAATTTTAAGTTTTCCCAAATGTATTTGCTTTGGCTTTCAATTATGCCGTTAGACCGCTATAATATAGAACAGTATGGTTTTTAAGAAAAGGGATGAAACATGGAAAAAAAAATAAAAGCTTCTAATAATAATCGTGATAATCGCATTGATTATGGCGTCATATTACCAGTCTTCTTATTATGTTTGATTGGATTGCTTTCTTTATATGTCGCGCTGAGTCATGATCCTAACCACCCTTCAGTAGTAAGAGGTGTTGGGATGCAAGCGATTTGGTATATCGTGGGCTCAATTGCTATTGTCGTGATTATGCATTTGAATTCCAAATGGATCTGGAAATTAACACCTTATCTCTATGGGTTTGGTCTAATTGTAATGGGACTCTTGTTAAAGTTTTATGACCGCAACCTCGCCCAGTCGACCGGTTCCAAAAACTGGTTTAGTTTTGGTTCCTTGACGTTTCAGCCAGCAGAGTTAATGAAAATTGCTTATATTTTAATGATGGCGCTGATCGTGACAAAACATAATACTCAGATGAAGGAACGAACGCTCAAATCAGATTTTTGGTTGATCGCCAAGATGTTGATTGTGACGCTCCCGGTTTTAGCCTTGATTATGGCACAAGATGATTTTGGGACCATGCTGGTATTCTTAGCAATTTTTGGTGGAGTTTTCTTAATGTCTGGTATCTCTTGGCGCATTATCGTGCCCGTAATTGCTTTGGCAGCGATTGTCGGTGCTGGGACGATCTTTTTAGTTACCACAGAAGGCGGAAGAGATTTATTATATAAAATCGGGTTTAAATCTTACCAGTTTGCTCGTATCGATTCTTGGCTTGATCCATTCCATGACACGACTGGGATGAGCTATCAGCCAGCACAAGGGTTGCTTGCAATAGGAACTGGTGGATTATTAGGTAAAGGATTTAATGTAAGTAATATCTATGTACCTGTTCGTGAATCAGATATGATTTTCACCGTGATTGGTGAGAATTTTGGGTTTATCGGTGGCGCATTCGTCATCTTCTTGTATTTTATTTTGATTTATCGTATGATTCGTGTCTGCTTTGATACGAACAATGAATTTTATGCTTATATCGCCAGCGGCTTGATCATGATGCTCTTGTTCCATGTATTTGAAAATATTGGTGCTAATATTGGACTCTTACCATTAACAGGGATTCCCCTGCCATTCATTAGTCAAGGTGGGTCATCGATCCTTGGAAATATGATTGGTATCGGTTTGATATTATCCATGAGGTATCAAAATGAGGCACCTGCGAAAACTTCTAGGAGGTAACACTGTTGTATCGTTTTTATTGGTATCCGAAATGTTCCACTTGCAAAAAAGCGAAAGCTTGGTTGGATGCGCATCATGTTGATTATCAAGTAATTGATATGATTGCTAGTCCACCATCGGAAGAAATGATCACAGACTGGTTGGAACATAATGAGATTCCATTACGTCGTCTGTTCAATACGAGTGGCATGAAGTATCGGGAAATGGGGCTAAAAGACCAAGTGGCTGATTTTTCGATCAATGAAGCTAGTCGCATTCTTTCAAGTGATGGGATGTTGATCAAACGTCCCCTGATCGTCAAAGGCAAACAACTCGTCGCAATCGGTTTTAATGAAAAAATATACGAAGGAGTATTGATATAAAATGGCTGGGAAACACTTGAAGAAAAAAGATAACCTTTGGATCTTATTTAATGGGAAAGAATATTGTGTCGGTTTAACTAATGAAGCACAAAAAGAATTAGGTGATATCACATTTGCCAATTTGCCAAAAGCTGGTCAGTCTTATCAAAGCGGGGAGCCTTTGATCGAAGTGGAAGCTGAAAAAGCGGTCAGTGAATTTGCTAGCCCGTTAAGCGGTACGGTTTCTTCCGTGAATGAAAAAATCAATGAAGATATCAATGTCTTAAATGATCAAGATGAAATGAATGCTTGGCTTTTAAGCTTTAAAGAAGTCGATCCAACAGAATTTGAGAAATTATAAGAGTTAGCAATTTTCAGAAAATTTTAAAGAAGTAACCGGTAAAATGTTGACACGTTATTTTCCAACTGCTATAATCAGAACAATCATAAATAAAGCTTTGAAAAGAAGAGTACATGTCACAGACGTTCAAAGAGAGCCCTGATTGCTGAAAAAGGGTAACGGAAATGAGATGGAAGATGGTCTTAGAGCAGAGTAGGTGAGCCTTGCAAACTTACTACGGGGGTGCCCGTTACAGCACAACGGTATACGGGCATGATTATGATGAAAGAACGATGACCCAAGTACTGGTAAAGGTTGTTATTGTGAGATAGCAGCAAATCAAGGTGGTAACACGGAAGTTTCAGCTTTCGTCCTTTTGCTAAAGCAAGGGGGCGGAAGCTTTTTTGTTTCCTACTTGATCTCCATGTAAAAAATAAAAGAAAGATGTGAGCGATATGTCATTGATCCAATTAACCAATGTTGAGAAAACATTTGGTGGCAAAAATGGAACGATCCAAGCGGTAAATGATGTTTCATTAACTGTTGAAAAGGGTGATATTTACGGCATCGTTGGCTATTCTGGAGCAGGTAAAAGTACACTTGTCCGTTTATTGAATGGATTAGAGCTACCTACTAGCGGAACGGTTGTTGTAAATGACCAAGAGATTACCAAACTAAAAAATAAAGAACTGAGAACATTTCGTAAAAAAATCGGTATGATTTTCCAACATTTCAATTTGTTATGGTCACGGACGGTTTTAGAAAATATCCAACTACCATTAGAATTAGCAGGCGTACCTAAAGCCCAACGCAAAGAACGGGCGGAAGAATTGCTTGGATTAGTCGGATTAGAGGGTAGAGGAAATGCCTATCCTTCTCAACTTTCAGGAGGACAAAAACAAAGAGTTGGGATAGCTCGAGCGTTAGCAAACGATCCCGAGATCTTACTTTGTGACGAAGCAACCAGTGCGCTAGATCCACAAACCACTGAAGAAGTATTGGATCTTTTATTAGCTATCAATAAGAAATTACATTTAACGATCGTATTGATCACGCACGAAATGAACGTGATTCGTAAAATCTGTAACAAGGTAGCTGTGATGGAACGAGGAAAAGTTGTGGAAGAAGGCGATGTTTTGACAGTCTTCAAAAATCCAAAACAAGAAGTAACAAAACGTTTCGTGCAACAAGATATCGAACCAGAAGCAGACTCAAAAGAATTATTGGCTGAATTGATCAAAGAAAATCCAAAAGGTCGATTAGTGACATTAGTGTTCAACGAAAAAAATGCTAACGAGCCAGTCATCTCTCAAGCCATTCGTCAGTATAACGTCGACATCAATGTCGTTTACGGTAAAATCAAACAAACAGCAGAAGGTTCTTTTGGTTCCTTAACGACACTGATGACTGGGTCAGAGAACGAATTGGATCAAGCAGAGCGGTTTATTAAAGAACAAGGTGTTGGAGTGGAGGTGATCCACCGTGGATAAAAGCTTTGCAGAAACGTATTTAGATTTTAGTCAAATCAACATGGAAACGATGAAACAAGCATTCATCGATACGCTTTATATGACGTTGGTGTCCATGGTATTAGTGACCATCATTGGTTTAGTCCTAGGTTTGATCCTGTATTCGATTGGACGAAAAAATAAACCTTATGCACGAATCATTTATGGCATTGTTTCGATTATTAGTAATATCTTTCGATCTACACCATTTATGATCTTGATGGTCTTGATCATTCCTTTCACGAAAGCAATCGTCGGAACCATGCTAGGGGCGCAAGCTGCTATTCCTGCCTTGGTACTTTCAGCTGCCCCATTTTATGCTCGTCTAGTTGAAATTGCTTTTCGTGAAGTTAGTCCTGGAGTTTTAGAAGCGGCGGATGCGATGGGTGCCAGCTACTGGGAAATCATTTGGAAAGTCTTGATACCAGAAAGCGTGCCTGCACTGATCTCCGGATTGACAGTTACTACCATTTCGATGATCGGCTTTACTGCGATGGCGGGTGCGATCGGAGCTGGTGGTTTGGGAGGTCTTGCTTGGCAAGAAGGTTACCAACGTGGTAATCTGACCGTGACATTTGTGGCAACGTTAGTGATACTAGTCATTGTATTTATTGTTCAAGGAATCGGGGACTTTTTAACAAAGAAAACAGATAAAAGATAAGAAGAAATAGGAGGATAAAGGATATGAAAAAGAAAATTTTTGGATTTGCAGCAGCGGTCTTGCTGACTGTAGGGTTAGCAGCTTGTGGCAATAATAGCGATAGTAAAGGTGCTTCATCAAAAAGTGACGATACAACTTTAAAAGTAGGCGCATCACCAACACCTCATGCAGAAATCTTGGAACACGTCCAACCGCTATTGAAAGACGAAGGCATTAATTTAGAGATCGTGAAATTCGATGACTACATTTTACCAAATCAATCTTTAGCAGAAGGCGATATCGATGCCAATTATTTTCAACATATTCCTTATCTAAATAAAGAAATCAAAGAAAAAGGCTATGATTTTGTCAATGCGGGTGCTGTCCATATTGAACCAATGGGCTTGTACTCAAAGAAAATCAAAGACATTGCTGATTTAAAAGACGGCGCAACAGTGATTACTTCAAATTCAGAATCTGACTGGGGACGAATCATCACTATTTTACAAAATGCTGGCTTAGTTAAGGTAAAAGATGGCGTAGATCTAGAAACAGCTACGTTTGATGACATCGCTGAAAACCCTAAAAACTTAAAATTCAATCATTCGATTGATCCTTCTTTATTAGCTTCTACTTATCAAAATGATGAAGGTGACTTAGTAGCGATCAATGCAAACTTTGCTTATGGTGCTGGTTTGAATCCATTGAAAGATTCTGTCTTATTAGAAGAAGACAACTCACCATATGTGAATATCATTGCCACACGTAAAGGTGATGAAAATAGCGAAAAAATCAAAAAATTACTTGA
This sequence comes from Enterococcus sp. DIV1421a, assembly GCF_051711025.1. NCBI lineage: Bacteria > Bacillati > Bacillota > Bacilli > Lactobacillales > Enterococcaceae > Enterococcus > Enterococcus sp. DIV1421a. The sequence continues at coordinate 588,240 of NZ_JBIOLU010000001.1, forward strand.
AGTCTTACACCGTGAAGACGTTCAAAAATGGATCGAAGACAAATGGGGCGGTTCAGTCAAACCTGTCGCAGCTGATGCTAAATAAGCACTTCAAAAAATAGAGTTGAACAAAATCAAATGTTCATCTAAAAAATAATCAAGTCATCAGAAACATCAAAGTTAGTTGATTTTACTAGCTTTGATGTTTTTTTGTAGAGTGAATAGTGAATAAATTAGCTATGTAACCAATAGAGAACTCTCTTTATTATGGCATTTTTCAAGAAGCATTTATTAAGAACAGGTAAGCGGTAATCAAGAGATGCGTACTGACATCATTCTGCAAGCCAACGTTTACCTATCGTTTTACATAAAACAAAACAACATAACCAGTGATCTATGAATGCTAAAAACAGAAGTTTCTTTATAAATATTATTATCTAGTAATATTAATTTAATGATAACTCGTGAAAAAAGTTTTGATTTTAGTGGGTTATAACATTGCGATCTATTCTCAATTAGTCTAAAATAAGTGAGAACGAAACAGAATCTGGAGGGAATTTGCATGTCTGTCTTAGAAATAAAAAATTTACACGTCTCAATTGAAGAGAAAGAAATTCTTAAAGGCGTAAACTTAACGATGAAAACAGGCGAGATCCATGCCATTATGGGACCAAATGGAACAGGGAAATCGACGCTGTCAGCCGCTATTATGGGGAATCCAAACTATGAAGTCACTGAAGGCGAGATCTTATTTGACGGAAAAAATATCTTAGATTTAGAGGTCGATGAACGGGCACGTCTAGGATTATTTTTAGCGATGCAATACCCAAGCGAAATTCCTGGGATCACGAATGCAGAATTTATGCGTGCAGCGATCAATGCCAAACGTGATGAAGACGATAAAATGTCTGTTTTGACTTTCTTGAAAAAATTAGATGAAAAAATGGCGCTGTTAAATATGCCAGAAGAAATGGCCGAACGTTACTTGAATGAAGGCTTTTCTGGTGGCGAAAAGAAACGAAATGAAATCTTACAATTATTGATGTTAGAACCAACTTTTGCCATTTTAGATGAAATTGATTCTGGGTTAGATATCGATGCATTGAAAGTCGTAGCAAAAGGGGTCAATGAAATGCGTAGCGAAAACTTTGGCGCATTGATTATCACCCACTACCAACGATTATTGAATTATATCACTCCGGATGTCGTCCACATCATGATGGAAGGACGTGTCGTGATGACTGGGAATGCAGATCTAGCAAAACGACTTGAAGCAGAAGGGTATGCTGGCATCAGCAAAGAACTAGGAATCGACTATAAAGAAGAAGAAGCGTAAGGAGGAGCGGAAAATGAAAGAAACGAACTGGCTCGACCAACTTGACGCAGTTACCAATTTTTCTTTAAGCAAAGGGGAACCTGAATGGATGACCCAATTACGTCAAGCAGCGTTAGAAAAAGCCAATCAATTACCACTTCCTCAGATCGATCGTGTAAAATTCCATCGCTGGCCATTATTCGATATCCATGAGTTCACAGACCACTTTAGTGAGACAGGAAATGTAGCTGGGTTTGACGTAATGAAAGATAACCCTGTGTTGGTGCAGGAAGGAACAAATACGATCTTTGAACAATTACCAGTGGAACTCATGGAAAAAGGCGTGATCTTTACAGATATCTTCACAGCGCTCCAAGAGCATCCAGATTTAATCAAACCATACTATATGGAAAAAGCAGTGAAAATGGATGAAGATCAATTGACCGCTTTACATGCTGCTTTCATGAACAGCGGAGTGTTTTTATATGTTCCTAAAAATGTTGTCATCAATGAGCCAATTGAGAGCTTATTCATCCAAGATGGCAAATTAGCACAGCATTTCTTTAAACATGTCTTGATCGTCGCAGAGGAACATAGTGAGTTCTCTTACTTGGAACGATTCCAAACGACCAAAGAGAAAATCCAAAAAGCTTCTGGTAATATCATTGTCGAAGTAATCGCTAAAGCTGGAGCAAAAATCAAATATTCAGCTGTCGATCAATTAGGAGAAAATATCACTTCTTATATCAACCGCCGAGGTCATATTTTACGTGATGCTTCTGTAGATTGGGCAATCGGCGTGATGAATGATGGACATGTAATTGCTGATTTTGATTCTGATTTAGTTGGCGAAGGCGCCCATGCAGAAGTGAAAATCGTCGCCATTAGCTCAGGAAAACAAATCCAAGGAATTGATACGCGTGTCACGAACAAAGCACCTCATACGATCGGACATATCTTACAACATGGTGTGATCCGAGAAAAAGGGACGTTGACTTTCAACGGGATCGGACATATCTTAAAGGGCGCAAAAGGAGCCGACGCCCAACAAGAAAGTCGAGTATTGATGCTTTCAGATAAAGCAAGAGGAGATGCCAATCCGATCTTACTTATTGATGAGAATGAAGTCACTGCAGGACATGCTGCCAGTGTTGGTCGGGTCGATCCTGAAGAAATGTATTATTTGATGAGCCGTGGTCTTCATAAAGAAGAAGCAGAACGATTGGTTATTCGAGGCTTCCTTGGCTCTGTGTTAACAGCAATTCCAGTAGAAGCAGTCCGAAAAGAGTTAGTGGAGGTTATTGAAGGGAAGTTGAATGTATGATTCTGAAAGAAACCATTCGCGAAGATTTTCCAATATTATTTCAAGAAGTCAATGATGAACCGCTCGTTTATTTAGACAATGCAGCCACTACGCAAAAGCCAACAGCAGTAATTGAAGCAATAAAAAAATACTACGAACAAGATAATGCCAATGTGCATCGAGGAGTCCATACCTTAGCCGAACGAGCAACATTTGCCTACGAAGGCGCTCGGGAAAAGGTCAGAAAGTTTATCCATGCAGCTGAAACTGCTGAAGTCCTATTTACTCGTGGCACTACTACGAGTTTGAACTGGGTCGCTCGCAGCTTTGGTGAACAGTTTCTGCAAGCAGGGGATGAAATCTTACTTTCTTACATGGAACACCATTCCAATGTCATTCCTTGGCAACAATTAGCCAAAAAGACAGGAGCAACATTAAAATATATTGACTTGACTACCGACGGATTTTTAGACATGACACAAGCAAAACAATTGATCACTAACAAAACAAAAATCGTATCGATTGCTCATGTTTCAAATGTCTTAGGTGTGATCAATCCCGTCAAAGAACTAGGAAAACTTGTCCATGAGCAAGGTGGGGTACTAGTTGTAGATGGCGCACAATCCGCTCCCCATATGCCAATCAACGTCCAAGAATTAGACTGTGATTTCTTTGCGTTTAGCGGACACAAAATGTGTGGACCGACTGGGATCGGAGTCTTATATGGCAAACGAAAATGGTTAGAACAAATGGAACCAGTCGAATTTGGTGGCGAAATGATCGACTTTGTCGACTTGTACGATAGTACTTGGAAAGAACTTCCATGGAAATTCGAAGCCGGCACACCTAATATCGCTGGAGCCATCGCACTAGGTCAAGCGATTGACTATCTCGAAAACGTTGGGTTGGACAATATCCATGATCATGAAAAAGAATTAATTGCCTATGTCTTACCTAAACTACAACAAATCGATGGGTTGACCATTTATGGACCACAAGATCCCGCTACTCGTACAGGGGTCATCGCCTTTAATCTAGATGGCTTACATCCTCACGATGTAGCTACTGCTTTAGATATGGAAGGTGTCGCTGTTCGTGCAGGTCATCATTGTGCCCAACCTTTATTGAACTATTTAGAAGTCTCGGCGACTGCACGAGCAAGCTTTTATTTTTATAATACGAAACAAGATGCAGATCGTTTAGTCGAAGCAATTCTTGCAACGAAGGAGTTTTTCCAACATGGCACTCTCTAAACTAGATAATCTCTATCGCCAGGTCATACTTGATCATTCTTCGCATCCTCATCATCGAGGTACATTGACTGAATCAACCAGACGAATCGAATTGAATAATCCGACCTGTGGCGATGTCATCGAATTACAAGTCGAAGTCAAAGAAGGAATCATCAAGAATATCGCATTCAACGGTAACGGTTGTTCCATTAGTACAGCCAGCGCATCCATGATGACCGATGCTGTCATGGGAAAATCTGTTGAAGAAGCACAACAATTGATCACTGATTTCTCGCAATTAGTCCAAGGAAAAGAAGTCAAAGCCATCGACCAACTAGGCGATGCAGCAATGCTCAGTGGCGTAGCCAAATTTCCCGCAAGAATCAAATGTGCCACATTAGGCTGGAAAGCCTTAGAAAAAGCAATGGAAGAAAACGGCACTGCAACCTTCCATCACGTGCATCAGGAAGAGGAGTGAGAACATGGGTGTACCAGAATTAGAAGAATATAAATTTGGTTTTCACGATGATGTGGAACCAGTTTTCAGTACAGGAGAAGGCTTAACAGAAGAAGTCGTTCGAGAAATGTCTCGAATCAAAGGTGAACCTGAATGGATGTTAGAATTTCGTTTGAAATCCTTGGAAACATTCAATAAAATGCCCATGCAAAAGTGGGGACCAGACCTGTCAGACATCGACTTCAATGCCATAAAATATTACCAAAAACCAAGTGATAAACCCGCCCGAGATTGGGAAGATGTACCTGATAAAATCAAAGAAACCTTTGAAAAAATCGGGATTCCTGAAGCAGAACGTGCATACCTCGCAGGTGCTTCTGCTCAATATGAATCAGAAGTCGTTTACCACAACATGAAAGACGAATTTGAAAAATTAGGGATCGTCTTCACCGATACTGATTCTGCATTGAAAGAATATCCTGAGTTATTCAAAGAATACTTTTCCAAATTAGTCCCACCAACTGACAACAAACTTGCTGCTTTAAATTCAGCTGTTTGGTCAGGAGGAACATTTATTTATGTACCTAAAGGGGTAAAAGTCGACGTTCCATTACAAACATACTTTAGGATCAATGCCGAAAATACCGGACAATTTGAACGAACATTGATCATCGTTGACGAAGGAGCCAGCATCCATTATGTCGAAGGCTGTACAGCACCAACGTATTCAAGTAACAGTCTTCATGCAGCGATCGTTGAAATCTTCACCCGAAAAGACGCCTATTGTCGCTATACCACGATCCAAAACTGGTCAGACAATGTCTATAACTTAGTAACCAAAAGAGCCAAAGCTTACGAAGGTGCCACAGTCGAATGGATCGACGGCAACCTAGGAGCTAAAACAACGATGAAATATCCAAGTGTTTACCTAGACGGCAAAGGTGCGCGTGGTACGATGCTTTCCATCGCATTTGCTGGCGCAAACCAAATCCAAGATACTGGGGCGAAAATGATCCATAACGCGCCAAACACTTCAAGCTCCATCGTCTCTAAATCCATCTCAAAAGACGGTGGAGAAGTTAATTATCGAGGACAAGTAACCTTCGCTAAAAATAGCGCCGGTTCCATCTCTCACATTGAATGCGACACGATCATCATGGACGAATACTCAAAATCCGATACGATCCCATTCAACGAGATCCACAACAGCCAAGTCTCTTTGGAACACGAAGCCAAAGTCTCAAAAATCTCAGAAGAACAACTCTATTATCTTATGAGCCGAGGCCTATCCGAATCCGAAGCCACCGAAATGATCGTCATGGGCTTCGTCGAACCATTCACCAAAGAACTCCCAATGGAATACGCAGTCGAACTCAACCGTTTGATCAGTTATGAGATGGAAGGGTCTGTGGGATAATAAAAATAAAGATGGTTGGCTCCCCGTCAAGTGGACACGGAAATATAATAAAATTTTTAGAGAGCTGTTTGCTAATTTTGTGGCAAACAGTTCTTTTGTTTTTCATTGTTCAAACCTCGGCTGCGCTTGGTTGGCGTATCCCTTAGATGTGCGAAACAAAGGACATTTCACCCATCTAAGAGATACGATTATTACGCTGCCATTAAAAGCTGTTGGTGAACTTGTAATGGCGTTTTGGATTTCAAGCATCGTTGATAACGGCCATTGTTATAGTAGTTGATGTAATCTTCGATCATCGATACGAGATCTTCGCGTCTTGTAAATTTACGACGATAGTATTTTTCACGTTTCAATGTTCCCCAGAACCCTTCCATAGGCCCATTATCAATACAATGGGCTACACGAGACATGCTTTGTTTCATCCCTTGATTTTTGATTTTATTTCTCATGTTTTTACTGGTGTACTGAAACCCTCGATCGCTATGGAATAGCGGATGAGCCACAGGTTCAAGTCGAATCGCTTCGTCAAAGGTATCAAAAACCAACTTGTTATCATTTCTATCGCTAATGACGAAAGAAACAATACGCCGATCTGCTAAGTCCAGAATGGCACTAAGATAAATTTTTTTAACTTGGTTTCCTAGAGTGTACTTGAATTCACTGACATCAGTTAGCCATTTTTCATTTGGTTTATCTGCATGGAAATTTCTATTTAGATAGTTCTTGGCAATATGATAAGGATTATTGGACGCTTTAGTAATTCCGCTTGGCTGGTGTTTGACGGTAGATTTAATTTGAAGACTACGACAAATCCGCAAGACTCTTTTGTCATTGACGTGCAAACCAAAGTCTTGAACCAAATCGTCACGGATTCTCCGATACCCCTTGTCGTTATCTGCTTCATAGATGTATCTTATTAGGTCTGCCAGGTGCTCGTTAAAGATAGTTTGAGCTGATTTTGGTTGCTTTAACCAACGGTAATACGCTGATCTGGAGACGTGTAAAAAATCGCACATTAATTTTATCGAATAATTTTTGAGATCATGGAGTTCCTTAATTGCTTGGTATTCAAAGATATGAGGGATGAGGTCTAGTCCCACTTCCTTTCTAACTCCCTGACTTTTTTTAAGAGGTCATTTTCCATTTCTAACAGTTTAATTTTGCGTTCTTGTTCAGCCAGTCGATCACGCATTTCTTCTTCTGGTGTCCGACTGGGTTCTGTTCCAGCTCGATGTCCTCGGCGATCTTTTAAGCCGGCTTCGCCCATTTCCTTATATTTTAGTACCCAATTACGTACTTGTTGGTACGATACCTGATACTTGATAGCCGTTTTGCCATAGTTATGATCATGCACAATACAATAGTGGACAATTTCCACCCGTTCTTTGAAGGTTGTTTTTCTTGATTGACTCATTTGACTTCCACCGCTTTCTGTTTTGAAGTTTCCATGAGTATTATATATCTTTATCCAATTTCGTAGTTGTTTAGACTGTCTTAGTCCGTATTTCTTAGTAATTTCCGACAGACTCCCTAAACCATTTAGGTAATCATTTACAGCCTGAATCTTTGTTTCAATCGTATAGTGTGTATTCTTTCGTCTTGCTAATAAGCCAGTAGGACCCCCATTCTCATAAAGCATAACCCAGTTACTTAAAGCAGCCCAACTAATGCTTGCAGTGCGAGCTAGGTTGGTCATACTGTCTTCACCATTCAAATAGCTTTCTACTAGTTCTACTCGTTTTTCTGGAGTGAGTTTCATCTTTCTTTTCGGCATACAAAATCCCCCCTATACAGGACTTTTATATTTCAGTGTCCTATATAGGGGGAACATATCAATTGCTCAGAGTTTTTTTGGTGATCTTTTAAATTAATATTTGTGTGATTTTACCTTATCTAGAATAAGGCAAATAATAATATAAAAGTCATAAATGAAAGGTGTTAAAATTACTTCAATAATTAAGTATTGTGAAATGAATGCAGGTATTCTTTCTTGTTGAGATAAATCATTTAAATAAGTAAAACCAGAGATAACCAGTATAAGTAATATTAAAGTAATCAGATAATTTTTTGAAATTGCAAAACAAAAATAAATAATAGAAAAAGCAAGGTAAGATAAGAATATTTTTCCTAAAGTAGAACTTTGAGAGTGTTGTAATGGTAATACGCCTATAATGATTGACAGAAATATCTTTGAAAATATTACTTTAGTATAAGAATTATTCATATGAAATCTCTTTTGTGGACTTGTACTGGTCCCATTATACCATAATTTTCCACTAAGATTAGATGAAAAAGGACTTATTTTAGTCCAGAAAGTGTGCTAGTCTTGGGAGAAGAAAAGATTATAGATAATGAAAATATTATTGGCAGTAACATTAGGAGAATAAGATTGGAAAAAGGAATAGGACAGACTGAATTAGTAAAAAAACTACAGTTAATGAATGTAGGGATTACAAGAGAAACACTTGTTAAAATTGAAAGTGGTAAGCAACATATAAAGTTAGAACAATTAATTGGTATAAAAGAGTTGTTAGATGTAAATTATGATAGTCTTATGATGAGATAAACGTTGGGGTGGAGAAATGTATTTAAAAAAAATAACTTTAAAAAATTTCAGAAAGTTTGGAGGGGATGCAAGTAAGAATGATTTAGAAGTTAATTTACATCCTGGGTTAAATGTTATAGTAGGCGAAAATGATTCTGGCAAAACAGCTATTATTGATGCTATAAAATTATTATTAGGAACCGTTAGTGAGGACTTTGATAGAATTCAAGATGAAGACTTTTATTGCAACTCAGAAGGTTTTTTTAGTGAAAATTTTTTTATTGAAGGCATTTTTGATGATTTAGATACTAATGAAGCAGGACTATTTCTTGAATGGCTTTCTTTCAATGAAAAAGGAAATTATCAGTTAAGGTTAATATTGGAGGTAACTAAAAAGAAGAATGATAATGGTCAAGAATTTATTGAACGACAATTATTAGCTGGCGAAAAGAACTGTGAAACTAAAATAGATAGTAGAGCTAGATCATTACTAAGAGCAACTTATTTAAAACCTCTACGTGATGCTAATAGTGAACTCAGGCCAGGTTTTAAATCACGACTTGCGCAAATTTTGAGAGCGCATTCTTCTTTTAAACAATTACCCGAAGAAAAACATGCATTAGAGAGTGTTATGGAAAAGGCTAATTTCGAGATTGAAAGTTATTTTTCAGAAGAATATGAGGAAGGAAAATCAATAAAAAGTGATATAGAGAGTATTTTATCTGAATTTTATGATGTAAAAGATAGTGGTAAAGCTAATACAGATTTTTCCGTGACACCCGCAAATTTAAAGTCAATATTGAATAAATTAAGTTTAAATTCAAATAGTATAAATCTTGGTTTAGGAAATATGAATTTGCTATTTATTGCAACTGAGCTACTATTGCTAAATAACAGTGCCTCAATTAACTCTGTGGGACCACATGTTACTTTAATTGAGGAGTTAGAAGCTCATCTACACACTCAAGCACAAATAAGGCTAGTTAAATATCTTGAACAAGTAGTTAAAAAAGGAGAGACAACACAATTTATTCTAACATCACATAGTACTCATTTAGTATCTTCGATAAGTCCCAAAAATTTGATTTATCTAAACAACGGTAATGCATACCCTTTATCACATCAATATACGTTATTGGAAAATGAGGATTATGAATTTTTAGAAAGGTTTTTAGACTCCACAAAAAGCAATTTATTTTTTGCTAAAGGACTTATATTGGTAGAAGGAGACTCAGAAATGTTGTTAATTCCTGCTATTGCAGAGTTAATTGGACTTCCTCTGCATCAGTATGGTATATCTTTGGTAAATATAGGCGGAACTTCATTTGAAAGATATATAAAACTATTTTCTACAAACGATAGCCCCAGCATAAATTTACCTATATCTTTGGTGACTGACGTGGATGTTAGGCCTGTAATTTATTTTGAAAATGAAGATAAATTAATTTATCAAATAAATAATGGTAATATACAAGAAGTAGAAATTTTGATAGGGAAATCTCTTATAGATTACGACGGAAATGAAACTGAATATACTTCAATAGAATCTTTAATGGAAGCTTTTGAGATTGAAGATTCAGTCTCTCGAAAGGAATTAACTAAAATTACGAAACAAACTCCTAGCGATAAAGCAATTAAAGAAGAAATAAAAAGAAAAATGAAAAGTGTACAAGAGAAGTATGCTAAATACAATGCCAATTTAAACATTTCTATTTCTCCAGAATGGACTTTAGAATATTGTTTGTTACAAAGTCCTTTGCAGAAGCTATTAAAGGATTCGATCCTAGAGACACAATATAAAAAACCGTTTAGAAGTAGTACACAGAAAACAATTGATTCTATAGAAGCTGATTTAAAAAATCCTGAGAAAAAAAGTACTGCTATTTATTTATTATTCAAGAGACTTAATGATAAACAAGTATCGAAAGCAATAGTTGCTCAAAGGCTAGCAAGTAAAATACTAAATTTATCAGAGGAAGAAAAAAGGGAGTTACGCGAACAAATCTTGACTGATCAATATACTGATTACTTAATAAGTGCAATTATTCATGCCTCAGGGAGACAAAAAAGTGAGGTAGAAATTAATGAATAATAATTTTAGTTCCATTGAAAAGATTCTTTTACCTGAAAATTGTTATTTTAGTCAAGAACAGAAGGAAGTTTTGCAATCAAATGGAAGCTATAATATTGTTGCTGGGCCAGGTTCAGGTAAAACCACGGTTTTAACAGCAAAAATTGCAAATTTGTTGTTAAATAGAAAATATATGGATAAAGGAATTTGCTTGATTACTCATACTAATGTTGCTGTAGAAGAAGTAATTGGAAGTTTAAGAAAAGTAGGTATAAACTCAGTTGAGTACCCTAATTTCATTGGAACAATACAAGAATTCTTCAATTATTTTTTCTCCATCAAAGCATTTAAAATATTAAGTGGGCGACAAAAAATTAGAATATTAGACGATGAAGATTACAAAGTGAAATTAGAACCTATTTTTAGGAGCTGTGTTGATTGGTATAAAGACGAATGGAACATTCCTAATTTGAAAAAAAAGAATGTTTGCTTAAAAGTAAATGAAAAAGGATGTGTTTATTTTACAAATGATGCAAAAACATCTTATCAAAGTCAGCTCAATGATTGTTTAGAAAGACTTTTTTATAACGGCTTTGTGACTAATCACCAATGTTTAGAATTATCTGAATGGTATATAAATAGGCATATTATTCCACTGAGCAAAGCCTTGGAGGAAAGATTTTCTTATATCATATTGGATGAAGCACAAGATACAAGTGTTTTGCAATATTCTCTATTAAATAAATTAACTTGTAAAACAAATATTAAATTTCAAAAGTATGGAGATCCTTATCAATCTTTGTATTCAATTTATGAAAGAGATTCAAGAGATGCGTGGTCGCCTAACTTTGAAGTTAGTATGGGCGTTCAAGTTAAAGAAATTGCAGAAACCACAAGATTCGGAACTACTATCTGTAATGTTGTAAAAAATGTTTGTATGGAAAATTATGATCATTTTAGATCTTTAGAAATAGTGGACTCACTCAGTCCATACTTTTTGGTGTTTGAATCTAAAGAGGAGCTGATTATAAAATACAAAAAGCTAATCAAAAAGTGTGAAGAAACCAATGAAAGCTTTAAAGATTGTCAGAAAAAGGATGTTATTGTATCTGATATGCATGCTAACCTAGAAAGATATTTTCCTTCATATACTAAAGAAAAAAAATCGCAAACGTTTATAAAGTATAATTATCATTCATTATTCAACTACTTGGTGAATAAATTTTCTGTGATATACCAAAAAAGCAGGAGTGAAATGAAATTATTTTTAACAGAAGATAAAGAAAAAAGTAAATTATCTTCAATTCTATTAAAAGAGTTAAGTTATAGTAATGTTAATAAAATTAAAGTTGAGGACATACTAAGTAGAATTATTGTTGAGATGACCAATGTAGATGTAAAACAACTTGCAAAAGAAATTATCTGTCAAGTTAATAATATAAAGAAAAACAATATGGAAGGCTTAGATAAAAATGAAAAATATGTATTAAATACTATACATGGAGTTAAAGGTGAGACACATCGATCTACAATGTTAATAATGGATTCTTCTTTAAATTATGGTAGTACGAATAATAATGATTTTTTTCATTTAATTAAACCATTTTTAATTGGCAGCAGGTTTAATTATGATAGTCACCAAGATAAAGATAAAATTAAATCTATATTGAAATTAGCTTACGTAGCCTTGAGCAGACCTAAATATCTTATTATTATTGCGATACCACAAAAAGATATTACTTTGGATTATAAAATGAAATTGATAGAAAATAGCTGGATAGAAATAGTCTGATTTTTGAAATAGCTCCTCAAAATTTAATGCCAAATTAAATGCTATTTTATTTGTGCTTTTTGATTACGATATATATAAGATCAAAAATAATCTCATCAATTTCTTTGATCTAATACTCATTATAACCTATTGATTACCAATAAATTAATTGGAAGGGTCTGTGGGGTAATAACTATTTCATTGCTCGAAACGTTTATATTAAAGCGTTTCGAGTATTTTTTTATTTGTATTTTTAAGGGATCTTTGTCAATAAGGACTGATAAGTTGTGTAAAATCCAATTTGGGTCAGAGTGAAGCTCATTCTGTCTCATTTTTTGTTATTTTACTTTCTCTATATTTTATCTACTAATCTCGCCATCTTTTTGATAGAATCGTTCATAGAGCATATCATCCTCTCAGTTGTTTATCTTATGGTGATTTAATCATACTAGAGAACGATATGTTTTTTTATAGCAAAAATGAAAATGGGGCTGAAGAATCAATTTTGATTCTTCAGTCCCATAAATTATAGAGCCGTCAATTTTTTGGCCCAGTCTCTTTTGGTTTATTTGCTTATAAATTAATATTTAATAACATTTACAAGTTTTAATGGAGTTCTTTCATCCCAATCAAGGATTGCTTGGTTTTTAATAGTTAAATAATTTCCACCGATATATTCAATGCTAGGTAAATAATATATGTATTCATTCATTTCACTTTTGGCTTTCATTGAAACTAAAAAGCCTCTTGGATCATTGTTTCTGCTCCAGCTCTCTACAGCTGGACGAGCAAGTTCAAAGTAATCTGCATATCCACCAGTTTTCCATTTGCTTAATGCAACCTGAACAGTTCCATCAGAGAGATTGACCATATTTACAATTTTAGTTCCTTTTGTATCAGAGTAGACTACTTTTTTCAGTGGTGTGATTTCAGTTGAGCTGTTTCGTTGATAAAGGCTACCATCTTTATAAGAGTAAGAAGCACTTGTTGGCGTATAATAGGTTCTAAGCATTCCGTTATGGACAATCGCCAAGATAAATCCACTACGAGAAAGTCTACTCCAAGAGTCTGATTGACCAGGTGTGATATTGAAGTAGTCGGTGTTACCCTTTCCTGTAGAATTTGCACTAACTGAAACCTGAATACTTGAAAAGTCCGTACAATCGTTTGTTACAGTGATGTCAGCATGTGCTGCTTTGGTCGGGATTAAAAAGATGGCTAAAGCGACCATTCCTATTAATAAACTGACCAGTGATGATTTTTTTTTCATGATATTCCTCCTGTTAATATAATATAGTCGTAAACGTTTTCGCTTACAATTTAAGTCTAAAGGATGCAGACTATTTTTCAATGATTCTAATTTACTATTTTATTCATTTTTTTTATTTTAGAGTCAAGTATAGTGGAATTTTCTTTGGGATATCGATCAGTTCTTGAATATCGGAGGAGCTGGCTGAAATTTAGCAAGAGGTTGGAAAAAGTACTGTAAGATGAGTGAATAAGCGGATAGCCTTTATAAACGTTTTTTATACTTTATACGACGGTATTTCTATTGTGTGAAGATTAACTTCAAAAACACTGGTTATTTATTTTTGTACTTAATGAAAAAGCCTAGGGCATCTTTTCTCCCTAGGCTCATCATTAATTATTATTTGATCGCTTTAATGGTTCTTCATGCTTAGTAGTCAATCACATTAACTACTTTTAATTTCTGTGTTTCATCCCAATCATAGATAGCATCTTTTCTGATTGTCAGAAAATTTTTGTAGCCTAGGTATTGTATGCTAGGTAAATAATATATGTATTCTTTTGAGAATCCGCTATTATATAGGACTGAAACTAAAAAGCCTCTTGGATCATCATTTCTGCTCCAAGTTTCACTATCAAGGTGGTTTAGCGTAAAGTAGTCTGTCGATCCGCCACTTTTCCATTTACTTAACGATACTGTTGTAAGACTTGTGGAAAGATTAATCATGTTAACGTTCATACTTCGCGTAACAAGCGAATTTGTTTCAACTTTTAACGGAGTGATTTCTGTTGTGCTACCTTGGGAATAAAGTTTTCCATCTTTAAAAGAGTAGGCGGCGTTAGTTGGAGTATAGTAGGTCCTAAGTTGTTCTAAATAAACAATGGCTAAAATATGGCCTCTAGGATCATTTCTGCGCCAAGATTCTGTTTGTCCAACTGTTACTTTGTAGTAGTCTGACGAGACATCTTTTCCATTATCTGCGTTAATGGAAGCTGTAAATGAATGTGACGGATCTGTACAATCGTTTGTTACGGTGACATCAGCGTGTGTTTTGGTTAGTGGTAAGAAAAACATTAAAGCAATGAAACCAAACAATAGGCTGACCAATGGTAATTTTTTTTTCATGGTATTCCTCCCTTTAATATAATTTATGTAAACGATCTTCGCTTACAATTTAAGTTTAAAGGAACAAGTTTAGGTTTCAATGTGTCCAATCAATCAATTTATTTCATTTTTTTAGTATAAAACCAAATGTAGTGAAATTATGGGTGGGGTGCTAATAGCTACGGTTATTCTAGCTTCTTTCAATAGAATAAGGTTCGTCAAACTGCCGTTTAAAACAAAGCGTTCATTTAGCATTCGTTAGTAAAAAAATTCTTTTAGGAAATGATTCATGACATCGAATATGATGAATTTTCTTCAATTTTAGACGATCCATGGATAATGACATTTATTAATTGTCAGGTAAAAAGAAGATCAGAACTGATGGCCAAAACATACCAAACTGATAATTGATGACGTAACTTTTCAATCATTTCACTCTTTTTTGATGCTTTCCTACAAAAATTCCTGTATGCTTGCTTTTAGTTAGAGAATAAAATAATGACCGAGCTATATTGAATGCTCATATCCAGGAGGAGAAATAAGAATGAAAAAAATTTATTTTTTATGTACGGGAAATTCTTGTCGTAGCCAAATGGCGGAAGGATATGCACGTCAATTATTATCTGCCTCGGATGTGGAAATTAAAAGCGCAGGTATTGAAACTCATGGACTGAATCCACGAGTGGTTCAGGTTATGGCTGAGGATGGAATTGATATTTCAAACCAAACGTCTGATTTGATCGATCAGGATTATTTTACACAAGCAGACTTGATTATTACGCTTTGTGGAGATGCAAAAGATAAATGTCCGACGATTCCTGTAGGTGTTCAGCACATTCATTGGGATTTAACAGACCCCGCACAAGCAGTTGGAACCGAAGCAGAAATAGCATCAGCTTTTAGAAAAACAAGAGATAGAATTAAAGCAATGGTAATTGAACTCAAGAACCAGTGAGAGTCAGTATTTTTTGGGAATTGAGTGATCATTTGAGCTTCATTTGTCTGTATAGTGCTAAATTTTAACAATCAAGAATTGAAGTCAGCAAGCCTTAAAACGGTCTTGCTGGCTTTTTTTGCTTGCGATATTTTTTTGTCGCCTTCTCAATTATTTGGCGAGTTATGAATCAAGCAATTATTTCTGATTATGAGAATGATTGGCGTTTAAAAATCAAAATTTATTTACAATAACAATGTTATGGGGAGTAAGATAAGAAAGAAGAGAGTGTATTTCGCGCAATTAACTAATGGACTGAAAGCTCTTCTTGTCAGTTAAATTCTAGCGCCAATAACAAATGAATAGGAGTTTATTGTGTGTGATTTTGGTTAGTAAAGAATAACAAGATCAGTGAAAAGGTAGCAGAAGAAGGAGGAGATTGCAGGGATATGACTGCAATGAAAGAGAAATGATTACAGTAAAAGCTTTACCTGCTTATGATGGCGATTGTTTGATTATTCAGTATGGAGAAGAAGATCAACGGACGAATCTGTTTGTCGATGGTGGTCAAGGACAACAAGTTGTTAGGCAGTTGAAAGAGGAAATTGCAACAATTAGCCAGAAAGGCGAGTGCATTGACTTACTGATTTTGACACATATTGATGCCGATCATATTCGGGGATTTTTGAGTTTGTTTTCTCAGTCGAGTTTTGACAAGTCATGCATTAAACGAGTGTTTTTTAATTCTAGAAAGCTGTTATCGCAAAAGTTTGATACAAAGGTTGTTTATGATGATCAACTGGAGATCGTTCAAGAAAAGTCAGAGATTAGTTTTAAACAAGGGGAGTCTTTCGATCGGTATTTGGAGGATTTGATGATTGAAAAGATGACAGTTATTGACAATTCTTGTCAGCCCAAGTTACTCAATGGGGCAAAAATGACGATTTTGACACCTGATGAAGCAAGTCTAAGGAAATTATATACAGATTGGGAAAAGGCAATTCAAAAAGAAACCAGGGATCAACTGATCAGCGGTCGAAATGTCAATCATCAGGGAAGCGTAGAAGAACTGATCAAAAAAGCTTTCCAAGAAGATCGCGCTGTCGCAAATGGGAGTAGTATTAGCTTTATATTGGAGTATGAAGGCAAACGACTGTTGATGTTAGCAGATGCTCATCCAAGTACTGTCACTGCGAAGTTAAAAGAACTATATGGGGAAAAAGAGCTGCATTTTGACTTGGTAAAAGTGGCTCATCATGGGAGTAAAGCGAATACTAGTGACGATTTATTAAAACAGATTGAATGTGAAAATTATTTGATTAGTTCAAATAAGGGGAATCGTCATGGTTTTCCGCACAAAGAAGCCTTATCAAGGATTGTTTACCACAACTACACAAAAAAACGACCAACCAATTTTTATTTTAATTATTCTGATGCGAGTGAGGGGTTATTTACAAATGAAGAAATAAAAAAATACGGGATTCAATTGATCAAGAAAAAAATGAATGAGAGGGTACTAACGATTGACATATGAATGATTTTGAAGAGTTATCAGTGAATATTAGAGGAACCAATACTTATGGTTCAGGTTTATTGTATCAGCAGGATTGTGAAACGGGTTTTGTGATCACCGCCAAACATTGTGTGGTTGGGGAAACAATTAATGACTTCAAACTATTTGATTATACCCAATCTGAACTAGAAATCTTAGAACCACCAAGATGCTCAGATAGTCTAGATTTATCGATTATCAAAGTGAAGGTAAAAAAAGGTTATCCTGAACTGCTTATAATGGAACCAGAAAATAAGCAAGAAATCGTATTTTATGGTTATCCAGAGTGTATGAAAGAAGACGGTGGAACTCCTTATCGAGGAAAGGCAACTCAAATCAGTAAGCCAGATATTTTTAAATTGGTACTGGACAATGAAATAGGATCGTCTAACAACACGGAGTATGAGAACATGCGAGGTTGCTCAGGATCAGGAGTGTACGTCGAAAGAGAAGGTAAGTGTTATTTGACTGGGATTATTACGAAACTTCAGTCAGCGGGGCAACAAGGAATTGTTGAAGGGATTCATATCGCACATATTGTTGCTTTCTTTTTAGAAGAGTTTGATATCATGCTGGTACCTCGTTGCTTGAATGATTTTAGTGAATATTTGACATCTATCATAAATGAATTACGAGAAGTAGGTGGACAAGAAAATAAGCTGATTTTTCTGATTGAAAAATGTTATCGTGAATGTTTTTCCGACATAACACCTAAATTGATCCATAATCGGTTAAGTGATTATCTGTTTCTTCCTTCTCAGAAAAATGAGGATTATACCAATAAATTCTTGTGGATCGCTTGGCTGGAGATATTGCTTTACAAGTTATTACAAACAAATATTGCTTTTGAGATTGATGATTGTTTCAAATTACTCACTCAGGAAAAGGAAAGAGCTGGTATCCATGTATTATTTACAAATCATCTAACACTTGACCGTTTCATTGGGAGTTTATTTAGAAGTACACTTTATGACAAGCTAGATAAACAAGATGTTTTGTTTGTAACTAATCAAAGGAGAAAATTTCGGGGTGGGAGTATTGCCAAGCGAGAACAAATTGAGGGAATCGTCGTGAACATCGATCATCCAGAAGTTTCTGATCGGTTAACGATTGATAATCCCAATGAAAAAAAATTATTTCCTATTGTTCATATCGATTATATCGAAAATGAAATTGATCAGATTTTACACGACACAAAAGGGTTAACAGCCGTTGAGTTTTCTCAGAGGTTTCCAGAGGAGTTAACTCGTTTGTTTGAAGAAATTGCAAACTAATGGAGGTAGATAACAATGGTAGAGATATTAAAAGAAATCACTACGTATGAAATAATAGAAAAAACGACGGGATTGACCTGTTACACGTACCAACAAGCAAACGAAAAGTATCGACTCCATTTTTTTTGTTATATATTTGATAATCAAGATGAATTATTAGCCAACTATGAAGAAATCAACGACCAGATTGCCTACAGTTTTCAAAGTCAATTAAAAAGGAAGATTGAACGATGGAATATTTATTTTTTTCTTTTTGTCAAAGCCAAAGTAGCGAAGCCAATCAAAGCCAGTATTGAACAAGACAAGTATGCAACCAGAAAGGTGATCGTGGATAATTTTCGAGAATCTGGTACTAATGATGCGCAAAAAGAAGCACAAAAAGAAGCACAAAAAGAAGCACAAAAAAATAAAATTCAAGAAAGATTATTATTGAATCTGGAACAGACAAAACCATTAAAGAAACTGGCTAAGAATGAGCGGCAAAATGATGAGAAAATCATCCATTTGTTAGCAGAATTAAAAACGATGGCTAAAAAAGAGAAAAAAGCACGAATACAAGAGTATATAAAACATGAGCTGTCAAATCTTAACGTAAAGGAAGGAACCGATGAGACTTAAATTGAAAGGGATAAAAATTGATTCGTTTCGAGCATTTGAAAGGCAAAAATATTTTGATTGTGTGAATCCTGTTTTTAATGAAATATCAAATTTGATTGTTTTGTATGCGCCAAATGGAACCGGAAAAACCTCTTTTTTTGATGCCATCGAATGGAGCTTGACTGGCGAAATCAGTCGACTGAATGAAAATAAAAATGTCCGTGATATCGCCTCCCAAGAGCGAAAGTATATTTTAAAGAACAAATATTCCTCAGCCGAAGTGGGCAGTGTGGAACTAGCATTTGATGATGGCAGTTTTTATGCATTAACAACGAAAAAGTTAAATGGAAAGCAAACAACGGATTACGTTGAAGGGAATGAGACCAAAAAAACGGTTGATTTAACAGCGAAAGAATTAAAGATTTTACGACAAAAAAATTTATTGACACACAATCAAATCGATGCTTTTTTGCGATCACAGAGTGCCGAAGGAAGATATGATGCTTTAAGTAATTTTTGGGACAAAGAAAATGTATCTGAGGATTATAAAAATCTAGTCTTATTCGTCAATGAAATGAATAAAGCATTAGGACAACAAGAAACTAAAATGAATCAGCTAACAAAAGAGATTGAAAAACTCGAAAGTAATGCAAAAATATGGCAAACAATCAACCAGCTAAAAGAAAATTATGCCAAGTTAAACGGAAAGAATAGTAAAAAAGATCCATTGTTAAAGAATCAATTAGGTTTACAAGAATTGTATATCGAATCGAACAAATTAAAAAGCAATAATCAAATAAAATTGAACCAGTTTGAAGAGGAGCGACAACAGCTAGAAAATTTAATCACAATGACCCAAGAGTATCGACAAATACCGCAGCAGATCGAATGGTCTGAAAAGCAGGTTGCTGATGTCAACGAAAAGTTAGCCCATTTGACAGAAATTGAGACAATCGAAGAAAAAAAGAAAGCACTGTTTGACGAAAAAATAGACTTGAGCAACCATCTCAAGCGTTGTAACTTTCTTATCAATCATGAAGCAGATTTTCAGGCACTAGAAATGGCTGAACAAAACAGTAATAGAGAAATCAATGAATGGATCAATCAACGAAAAAAATGTGAACAAGCATTGATTACTTTACAAAAGGAGCATCAAGAGCAAGAAGTAACATTAAGTGAGTGTCAAAATAAACGAGCGTTGCGGACGAATCAATTAACAGAAATCAAAGAATTAAACAGTTATTCCGATGTTAAAGCGAAAAGACAATTACTTGATCATGAAATCAAACAACAGAAAAAGAAAAAAATAGATTTGGAAGCCAAGTTAGGTAAGATAAAGCTAACGTTGACAAAATTGTTTTCATTACTAAACTTAGACGATCATCAGTTAAGCCAAAAAGACTATTCAAAAGATCCTGATTATTCATTTTTGTTGGAACAGATAAGCCAACTTGATGACATTTGGCAAGAAAGAAAAAAATTGGAAGTTGGTTTAGCACAAAAGAAGAAGGAACGTTCCTCTTTAGAAGATCTGGGCAGTCAGTTAGAACAGTTGAAAAAATTAGGTTATTCTATCGTAACGGATACGTCTTCGTCTGTCTGTCCATTATGTCTCCATGATCATCAAGAATTTCAACATATCATCCAAAAAATTGAAGCTAGTACGGCAGATCTTTTACCGATTGAGCAACTGACGAAGGAAATCAGCCACTTAGAAGGAATGATCGATGAATCAACTAGGCGGTTAACTGATGTAGTTTCTGGAGTAAAACAACAGATTCAGATACAAATAACGATTAAGGAAACTGAAATCAACCAACTTGACCAAGATCTGTTACAAGTAACCTTAAAATTAAAACAACAAGAAGAAGCGTATTTAACCAATGAGAAACACTGGTACAAGTTAAATGAATACAGCCAAAAATATGGGATTGACTGTGAAAAAATTGCTGAAGAAACCCAGAAAAGAGTAAAGTCACTACAGGAGGAATTGGTAAAATTAACGAATGAATACCAAAATATCAAAGAAAAAATCAATCAAAATGAACAGCTGAATGTCAAGAATACTCATACACTCAAAACGATCGAATTACATTATCAACAAGCAAAAAAAAGCTTAAATGATCTAAAAGGAAACGAACAGTATCAATATTATCAGCAAGAACAGGCGTTTTATGAAGCACTTGGTATTTCTGTTATCTCTGATTTTAAAAGGCAATGTAAACGCGAGTTAGAAAAAATCAATGAACAAGAAACCAAGCTTATTGCTGAAAAAGAACAACGACTAGAACAAGTAAATGGGAAAAGTAAAACAGAATTAGTAGAAGAACAACGAATCCAAGCAGAGCAGATTCGGCAGCTCGTTGTACGGAGGAAATATATCGAAAAGATATCTTATCAACTGTTTGACCAAGTAATCATTGCACCAGAAGAATTGGAAAAAAATAAGCAAAAGTTGACTACAGCTATTTACAAATTAAATGAAAAAAATCAACTGTTGGGTCAACTATCTGGGCTTACCAGTGATTTTATCTCTGAAACAGGTATCGAAGAGAAAAGAAGCGAACAAGCAAAAGTAAAAAAAATCTATGACCACTTAAGTAGAAAAGTACAAGAACTAAAAGAATTAAAAGACAGTAAATTAACCGAGATCAAAAAGCAAATCAAAAGTACATTTAACTTAGATACCGTCAATCAGATTTTTCAAATGATCGAACCTCACCCTGATTTTCGTAAGATTAGTTTTAAAATCAATGAAGCAAATCCCGATAAATTAGGACTGGATATTATGTGCAAACGAACAGAGGACGAAGAGGATGCCCCGATTTTATATCTAAGTTCTGCCCAAGTAAATATATTGTCTTTAAGTATTTTTCTAGGAACCGCTCTAGAGAATACAGACAAAGTGAATACGATTTTCATGGATGATCCAATCCAACACTTAGATAGTCTTAATGAATTATCCTTTATTGATCTATTAAGAATCCTTGCATTTAAGCTAGGAACACAGATCATCTTTTCCACCCATAACCGCCAGTTTTTTGACTTATGTCAGAGAAAATTAGATGCCAATTACCATAATGCCAGTTTTATCGAAATGAATTATACAGAGAATCAGTTGTAACAAATTTAGTTAGTCAGAAAAAGTGAATAAGGGAGCTCTTTGATGAGAGCTGAGGTTAGCTGAAAGATTCAGAGTATAAAACAAAAATTGCCTACAGAAGTTAAAAAAGAGACGGATAGAGAATCAATCCCAACGAATAAGGGATTGATTCTTTTTTTCTAGATTAAATACAGATAGGAAGAATATATAGATTGGATGGAGAGTTGTACTACCTATACGAAAGCAGAAGCTTTTTTAGGCTCTACACTTTTTGATATTGGCGAAATTCGCCAATATCTTTTTTATGATTTAAACGGTATAGAAAAGACATTATTCACTATTTGGGGGCTATTTAACCAGAGAAACCGAAACCTATACGACAACTTTGCGAACATTTAGAAAGTTTCTGACACAGATCCGAAATGCCCTCTGCTACAATTACTCAAATGGACCACTAGGATGTTTAAACAAGCCTATCAAAGTATTTAAACGAAATTTTTATCATTTCAAACGGCGAATTTTGATTCGTCACGGTAAAACTTTTTTAAGCAAATAAAGATACTCAGATTAGTAGG
This sequence comes from Enterococcus sp. DIV1421a, assembly GCF_051711025.1. Taxonomy (NCBI): domain Bacteria; kingdom Bacillati; phylum Bacillota; class Bacilli; order Lactobacillales; family Enterococcaceae; genus Enterococcus; species Enterococcus sp. DIV1421a. The sequence continues at coordinate 610,718 of NZ_JBIOLU010000001.1, forward strand.
TTTTTATTTCCTATTTTTTTCAACTGGTATCAGATTTAAGCACTTATGACTGTTATTTTCGCTAGGAACAATTTCTTAAAAATGGATAGTTTTATTATTTCAATAAAATAATCATTGCTAAATCAACGATTTAAGACGGTTGTAGAATTTTTTCCAGATTGTTTGTTGACAAAAATAAAAAAACCATCTTACCATTAGTTTGTGGTTATAACCAGTTTAAAAGAAGGAGAAACCTATGGGAAATTCTTTTAAAAACAAAGCTTTGTATCATCAGTTGGTAGATTTACTTAAAAATCAGATGGAAAGTAACATGATACCCCATGATAAATTACCCTCTGAACGAGAATTAACTGCTCAATACGGAGTTAGTCGGACAACGGTTCGATTAGCTTTGAAAGAGTTGGAAAATACAGGTTATATTTATCGGAGACATGGAAAAGGAACATTTGTATCCGATATCAAAAAGAACGTAGCAGATTTAGCAGGAACTTATAGCTTTACTGAACAAATGAAAAGTTTAGGTAGAACTGCTGAGACGCGGATCTTAGCTTTTGAAAAAATTGAAGCGGACAAATTTATTGCAAAACAATTGAATCTTTCATTAGGAGAAGTAGTCTTCAAATTAAGTCGATTGCGGATAGCTGATCGGGAACCGCTTATGATCGAAGATACCTATTTGCCAGTCAAATTTTTCTTATCATTAAATGATCAGCTTTTAAGAAGCAAACCTCTATATGATCTGTTTTCCGAGGATTTTAATCAGACCGTTCGATTGGCAGATGAAGAGCTATATGCAAGTGTTGCCTCAAAGGAAGATGCGAAACAGCTGATAATCTCAGAAGGAGCACCTGTCCTTCATTTAGCACGTCAAACCTATAATATGAAAAATGAAATTATCGAATTTACTTTAAGTGTCGCCCGTGCGGATCAATTTCATTATCAGATCCGCCATATTCGAAATAGTTAGGAGAATCGAAACATGTTTACAGTAGGAAAAGAAAAACTGGATCAGCTGGGTGCTGAGATCACGACTCGCGAAATACGCCAACAGCCGGAACTTTGGGAAGAAACCCTTGATCACTATCAAACAGTTCAAAAGGAATTAGATAATTTTCTTGCAATAGTTAAAGAAAAGGCAAATGGTCAGCGAACACGTGTAATCTTCACTGGTGCAGGAACATCTCAATATGTAGGAGACACGTTAGTTCCTTATTTGCGCAAGAACGGTGATCGCCAAGCATTTAGCTTTGAAAGTATTGGAACGACTGATATTGTCGCAGAACCTGAAGAGTATTTAATTAAAGAAGAACCAACTTTACTTGTATCATTTGCGAGGAGTGGAAACAGTCCTGAAAGCTTGGCAGCAGTTGAAATTGCAAATCAGGTGGTTGATACGATCTATCATTTATCAATTACGTGTGCTGTAGAAGGAAAACTAGCTCAAATTAGTCAATCCGATTCCAATAGTTTTTTATTCTTGATGCCAGCACGTTCCAATGATAGTGGCTTTGCTATGACTGGTAGCTTTTCCTGCATGACTTTAGGAGCTTTGTTGACATTCGATCAAACAGTATTAGTGAAGAAACAACAATATCTGAAGGTTTTAAGTAATTTAGGAAATGAAGTAATTAACCGAGTAAATGAAATTGAAAAAATCGTTCAGCTTGATTTTGAACGCATTGTTTATGTTGGTTCAGGAAGTCTAGCTGGATTAACAAGGGAAGCGCAATTGAAGATTCTGGAATTGACAGCCGGAAAAATTGCTACCATCTTTGATTCATCAATGGGCTTTCGCCATGGTCCAAAGTCGTTTATTAATCAAAAAACAATCATGTTCGGTTTTGTTAATAATAATCCTTACACGCGTGATTACGACTTGGATGTCTTAGAAGAAGTGCGTGGAGATGAAATCGCTTCCGGAGTGTTCGCCATTACTCAACCAGGGCAACGGAATTTCACTGGCGATAAATTCGAGTTTACAACTGAGGCCGAATTATTGCCAGATGGCTATTTAGCACTAAGCTATATCATGGTTGCCCAAATAGTCGCTTTGTTATCATCGATTAAAGTGAATAATAAACCAGATACACCATCACCAACAGGAACAGTTAACCGAGTTGTAAAAGGTGTAACGATTCACAAATATAAGTAAAAATAAACTGGGAGGAAGAACCATGATTACATTAACCAGAGGAAAAAAAGCAGCAATGGATCGTTTATCGACAAAAGATGGTATTATCAGTGCCTTAGCGATTGATCAACGCGGAGCATTAAAAAAAATGATCAAAGCCTTAAATGTAGAATTAAATGATGAACAGATTGAGCGTTTCAAGGAGTTAGTTTCTAGTGAATTAACCCCTTATGCATCTTCTATTTTATTGGACCCAGAATATGGTCTTCCTGCTGCAAGTGCACGACATGAAGATGCTGGTTTGTTGTTGGCCTATGAAAAAACCGGCTATGATGTAACAACACCGGGACGATTGCCTGATTTATTAGCAGATTGGTCAGTTTTACGATTAAAAGAGCAAGGAGCCGATTCGATTAAGTTTCTACTTTATTATGACGTAGATGAAGATCCGGAAATCAATCATCAGAAGCATGTCTTCGTAGAACGTTTAGGTAGCGAGTGTGCCGAAGAAGATTTGCCATTCTATTTAGAATTGCTATCATATGATACCCAAATTTCAGATGTTCATTCACTTGAATATGCCAAAGTAAAACCGCATAAAGTCAATAGCATGATGAAGGAATTTTCGAAACCACAGTACAAAGTAGATGTTTTAAAGGTAGAAGTTCCTGTCAATATGAATTTTGTAGAGGGTTTCAGTACAGATGAAGTAGCGTATACCAAAGAGGAGGCGGCAAAGTACTTCTTGGAACAAAGTCAAGCGACAGATTTGCCTTTTATTTTCTTGAGTGCCGGTGTTTCTACGAAGCTATTCCAACAAACATTGTTTTTTGCTAAAGATTCAGGTTCGACCTTTAATGGTGTGCTTTGTGGTAGAGCTACTTGGAAAAATGGTGTGAAGCCGTTTATCAAATCTGGTGAGGAATCTGCTCGTGCCTGGCTGAAAAGTGAAGGTCGTGAAAATATCGAAAGCTTGAACAACGTTTTGGCACAAACAGCCAGTTCTTGGTATGACAAAGTCCAAGTTGAAAAAGAAGCAGCTGTGAACTAGGAGGAGAGCTCGTGATAGTAACTGTAACGATGAACCCGTCAATTGATATTTCCTATCCGCTTGCTTCCTTGAATGTGGATACTGTCAATCGAACAGATCAAGTTAGTAAAACAGCAGGTGGAAAAGGACTTAATGTAACCCGAGTAATCCATGATCTAAAGGGGGATGTACTCGCTACAGGAGTTCTCGGTGGGTTTCATGGGGCGTTTATTGCAGATGAATTAAAGCATGCCGGTATTAAGCAGAAATTTACAGAGATCAAAGAAGAAAGCCGAGATTCAATCGCTATTTTGCATGAAGGAAATCAAACTGAGATTTTGGAAGCGGGACCAACAGTTTCCTATGAAGAACAGCAGAATTTCCTAGAAAACTTCAAGGAGCTAATAAAAAAAGCAAAGATTGTCACAATCTCAGGTAGTCTTGCAAAAGGATTGCCATCAAATTTTTACCAAACGTTGGTCCAATTGACAGAAGAGCAGTCCGCAAAGGTTCTTGTCGATACCTCTGGGGAAAGCTTGCATCAGGTTTTAGCTGGCAAACAGAAGCCATTTTTAATCAAACCAAATCTTGAGGAATTATCGACACTACTGAGACATTCATTTTCGATTGATCGATTAGAAGAAGTCCAGGAAGAATTGATTCAACCTATCTTCGCAGGTATTGAATGGATCATTGTTTCTCTAGGAAAAGCTGGAGCTCTCGCAAAACATAAAGATTGTTTTTATCGAGTTACGCTCCCTACGATAAAAGCAGTCAACCCAGTTGGTTCAGGAGATGCTACAGTCGCTGGATTTGCCTACGGCCTATCACAAGAAATGGATGAAATAGAACTTTTGAAGTTTTGTATGGCTACTGGTATGGCTAATGCACAAGAAGGACAAACAGGTCATGTTTCACCGGTGAATATTCAATCGCATATTGAAAAAATAACTGTAAAAAAGATTGAGTGAAAAAATCGATCTAGATAAAATCAATGATTTTTTGAGACCAACTCAATTTGGTAGAAGTTCCATTTTTTGTAGGATTCAACGTACTCCAGTAGTTGTTGTGAACCTCTACGTTTCGTCACTCGGACTTGCAGAACGGTCGTTTCATCGGTAAGAATCTTTAATAATTTCGCAACATTTAAAGGAGTTGGAAATATAATTTTATTTGTTTCCGTAAAATATTCCTCATTCATGTGGATATTGTAGTCTTGTTTAAAGCGCTGACAGCTGGAATTGTAATAACACAATTCTTGAGAATTAGGATCCACATATTGTTCGGGCAAATAAGTTTGCTGATAGATATATGCAGTTTTTTAGTTTTTCGTAAATGTCTGATGTAATCATAAAATGCTAAGGCTGGCAGTTTAAGCTTGTTTAAATAGTGTGGATCATTCCCTCGAGCGATTGATAAAACTTGGACTTGATCATTACTGATAGTGAATAATTCAATGTCAGAAAACTAGACCAGTTTTTCTTTACGTGAAACAAATGAGTCACGACCTTGATGACGAATTATGAATCCATCCTTTATTCATTCAGGGAGCGAATGACTGTAATAGAGCTTACGTTAAAAATTTATATTAATTCTGCTTCTGTATAAAGTTTATTGCCATTTTGGGATGTCTAAATTAACCCTTCAAACAACATCAAAGAATTAAACTTTTCGTTAGAGTCTTTGGTTTTGTATGTATAATTTGATTTTAACACGTTCTGTTATGTTGGATAGGGTTGACTTTCTATTTCAAATTATTTGATATATCAATATATTGAAAACGCTTTTATTTAAGGAGGGAGCTTTTGAACACATTTGAGATTAAAGAAGATTTTCTTCTAAACGGTAAGCCCTTTAAGATACTCTCAGGAGCTATCCACTATTTTAGAGTGGATTCAGCCGATTGGTATCACTCGTTATATAATCTGAAAGCATTGGGATTTAATACAGTTGAAACTTATGTACCATGGAATCTACATGAACCTAAAAAAGGTGATTTCCATTTTGAGGGAATTTTGGACTTAGAACATTTTTTGTCCATTGCTGAGGAATTAGGACTATACGCGATTGTTAGACCATCTCCATATATTTGTGCAGAATGGGAGTTTGGTGGTTTTCCTGCTTGGTTACTTAATGAGGGAACTCGGATCCGAACAAATGAAACCGTTTATTTGAACCATGTGGCAGATTATTATGATGTTTTAATAAAAAAAATCGTGCCGCATCAGCTGACAAATGGTGGAAATATTTTAATGATTCAAATTGAGAATGAATACGGTTCTTATGGAGAAGAAAAAGACTATTTACGTTCGATACGTGATTTAATGTTGGACAGAGGAATAACAGTGCCATTTTTCACTTCGGATGGACCATGGCGTGCGACACTCAGAGCAGGCAGCATGATTGATGAAGATATTTTAGTTACTGGAAATTTTGGTTCAAAGGCTGAAGAAAATTTTTCTTCAATGGAAGCTTTCTTCAATGAGCATGGGAAAAAATGGCCTTTAATGTGTATGGAATTTTGGGATGGTTGGTTTAATCGTTGGAAGGAACCGATTGTACAACGTGATGCAAAAGAATTAGCTGAGGCAATCAAAGAGGTCGTGCTGAGAGGAAGTATTAACCTGTATATGTTCCATGGAGGAACAAATTTTGGATTTATGAATGGTTGCTCAGCTAGAGGAGTGATTGATTTGCCACAGATTACTTCTTATGATTACGGAGCACTCTTAGACGAGCAAGGAAATCCAACCGAAAAATATTATGCAATCCAGACAATGATTCATGAAACGTTCCCTGATATCCAACAAATGGAACCTTTGACAAAAGACACAATGGAAATGAAAGATATTCCATTAATTGATAAAGTCAGCTTATTTTCAACATTAGATACAATTAGTCAATCAGTAAAAATGAAATATCCAGAAACGATGGAAACGTTAGGACAAAATACAGGTTATATTCTGTATCGCACCTCAATAAAAAAAGATGCAGAACATGAAAGACTGAGAGTAATCGATGGAAGAGACCGTAGCCAACTATTTTTAAATCAAAAACTGCAAGCTACACAATATCAGACAGAAATTGGTGAAGATATCATTGTTCCAATGCCTCAGGAAGACAATCAATTAGATATTCTAATTGAAAATATGGGGCGTGTTAATTATGGTCATAAATTATTAGCCGATACACAAAAAAAGGGAATTCGTACAGGGGTCATGGCTGATCTACATTTTATCACTGATTGGAATCAGTATTGTTTACCACTAGAGTCATGTGAGAAGGTTGATTTTTCAAAGGAATGGCATCCTAACCAGCCAAGTTTTTATCGCTATGAAGTAACACTTGATGAAGTGGAGGATAGCTTCATTGATCTATCAAAATTTGGGAAAGGTGTTGTATTTGTTAATCAGACCAATATTGGACGTTTTTGGGAAGTTGGGCCAACACTTTCGTTATATATTCCGAAAAGCTTATTTAAAAAAGGAAACAATGAAATAGTGATTTTTGAAACAGAAGGAACTTTCCAACCAGAGATCCAATTAGTAAAAGCACCACTATATAAAGAAATGAAAGAAGGATAAACAATGAGTATTATCGGAGTAAGAATTGATGGACGTTTAATTCATGGACAAGTAGCCAACTTATGGACAACCAAGTTGAACATCACACGGATTATGGTTGTAGATGATGAAGTTGCAAAAAATGATATTGAAAAAAGTGGATTAAAGCTGGCAACTCCACCAGGAGTTAAATTAAGTGTATTGCCGATTGAAAAAGCTGCTAATAATATTTTAGCAGGAAAATATGATTCTCAACGATTATTGATTATTGCTCGGGAGCCGGATCGTTTATTGAAGTTGGTAGAATTAGGAGTCCCAATTGAAGAAATTAATGTTGGGAATATGTCACAGACGAATGAAACACGGTCCATTACTAAATCAATCAATGTGGTTGATCAAGATGTAGAAGTATTTAACAAATTACAGGCTAAAGGTGTTCGCTTAGTAGCGCAGATGGTTCCAAGTGATAAAGCAGAAAATTTTATGGCTTTGTTAGCGAAATAGGAGGATAAATAAATGGATATCTTATGGTGGCAGATCTTATTATTAACATTATACGCAGGGTATCAAATTTTAGATGAGTTACAAATTTATTCATCGTTGAGTGCACCCGTTTTTGCCGGATTATTTGCTGGTCTAGTGATGGGGGATCTAAAAGCAGGACTTATTATTGGTGGTAGTATGCAATTGACTGTACTTGGTGTTGGTACCTTTGGGGGTGCATCAAAAATTGATGCCAACTCTGGAACGATTTTAGCGACAGCTTTCTCAGTAGCGCTAGGAATGAACCCAGAGCAAGCAATTGCCGTAATTGCGGTACCAGTAGCTAGCTTGATGATTCAATTAGATATATTAGCCCGTTTTGCGAATACGTATTTTGCGCATCGCATTGATAAATTAGTTGAAGATATGAACTACAAAGGGATCGAACGTAATTTCTTAATGGGAGCCCTCTCTTGGTCACTTTCTCGTATGATTCCCGTTTTTCTAGCATTAGCATTTGGAGGAGGACTAGTAGAACAAGTGGTAGCCGTGCTAAATGGTGATTTGAAGTGGTTAGGCGATGGATTATCAGTAGCTGGAGCAGTTTTACCAGCTGTCGGTTTTGCTATTCTACTACGTTACTTGCCAGTTAAAAAGCATTTCCCTTACCTAATTTTAGGATTTACGTTAACGGCATTACTAGGAACCGTCTTTACTAACATGCAGGTTTTAGGAACGGGTGTTGCAGGGGTTGTGAAGAATTTCGAAGGAATATTTAATTCACTTCCAATGTTAGCAATTGCACTAGTTGGATTTTCTTTAGCAGCCATCAGTTACAAAAATGGACAGCTGATACCACATTCACCAGCACCTAAAGATGTTACATCGAATGATTCAGATGAAGGAGAGATTGAAGATGACGAAATCTAATTATAAGTTAACGAAGGAAGACTTTAAGCAGATCAATCGCAGAAGCTTGTTTACTTTCCAATTAGGCTGGAACTATGAACGGATGCAAGGATCAGGCTATCTTTATACAATTCTGCCGCAATTACGCAAGCTTTATGGTGATAATTCTCCTGAATTAAAAGAAATGATGAAAACTCATACACAATTCTTTAATACATCAAACTTCTTCAATACTATCGTTACTGGGATTGACTTGGCTATTGAGGAAAAGGAAGGTATTGATGGTAAAGACACTGTCTCAGGTTTAAAAGCTGGGTTGATGGGGCCTTTTGCAGCAATTGGTGATTCGATTTTCGCAGCGTTAATTCCAACAATTTTTGGAGCCTTAGCAGCCAATATGGCAATTAATGGCAACCCAACTGGAATTTTTATTTGGATTATCGCACAAATCGCTGTTATGATTTTCCGTTGGAAACAATTAGAATTTGCTTATCGTGAAGGAATCTCTTTAGTTACCACGATGCAACATCGCTTAACTGCCTTGACAGATGCTGCAACTTTGTTAGGGGTCTTCATGGTTGGAGCGTTGGTCGCTACCATGATTAATGTAAAATTGTCTTGGGCACCAAGTATTGGTGATGTGACGTTAAACATGCAAAACAACCTGGATATGATTTTACCACGATTATTACCAGCCGGTATCGTTGCAGCAATTTATTGGATGCTTGGCAAAAAGAATATGACTTCTACTAAGGCAATTTTCATAGTATTAGTGGTTTGTGTAGCATTATCAGCTTTAGGCGTGATTTCAAAATAAGTCAGGCTGATTCCAATTAGTGATGAGGAGTGGTTCAATGGGAAAACAATTAGTTTTAATTAGTCATGGACTTTTCTGTGAAGAATTGAAAAAAAGTACAGAAATGATAATGGGGCCTCAGGAAAGTATTCACACAGTAAGCCTTCTTCCTTCTGAATCAGCGGAAGATTTTCGTGAAAAGTTTGAAACAGTAATTGCCAATTTAGATGATTTCGTAGTATTAGCAGATTTAATGGGTGGCACTCCGTGTAATGTAGTTTCAAAAATAATTCTCGAGGGTCAAGTAATTGACTTATACGCAGGCATGAACATGCCAATGGTGATTGACTTCATTAACAGTCAATTAATTGGAACAGAACTTTCATTAATCGAATCTGCTACAAGTAACATTTGTTATGTGAATGGACGGATTTTCAGTGATGACGATGATGAAGATGAGTAAGATAAAATATATGAGTGATGAAGCCAAAGAAATATTTCTCTGATCAGACTATAGATAAAAGACATTTCAAACTTGTAATTTGAGTTTGGAATGTCTTTTTATCTAGTTTTGTTCAAAATTTTGGACAAAAAAGAGACCCTTTGTCAAATGATGTTGGCAAAGAGAAATTCTAGAATGATTGGTGAAAGATTGAGAAAAAAGTGTTCAGCATCAAAATTTTTTGAAGATGCCGCTTTTGTCTCATTCTCCATTTTTTTATTTTATGATTAACCGCATAAAAAAGTGGGACATTAATTAGATTTTTTCTGATTAATGTCCCAGACTCGTCTACAGACTGAGAACTTGGAAGGGATACTTTCAGGACTTTTTTAAACGGTTGACTCAATGGCTTCTTTATACTTTTCAAAAAGGGGGATAATTTGCGTGCGCTTTTTAATGTCAAGTTTAATAAAAATATTGTGGACATGAGTTTTAACCGTTCCTAATGAGAGAAAGAGCTGGTCAGCAATTTCCTGATTGGTTCGATGTGACAGTAGCAATATAAAAATTTCCGTTTCTCGTTGAGTAAACTGGTGATCCTGACAAAAGTCTTGAATCAAGAGAGAGGTGTCTTGCTTTTGTGTTTTTTCTTTCTGAGGTTGATATTTTTTGATAAAGAAGTGCAGTAATAAAACACATATAACAATCGAAAAAATATCCTCTGAGACACTACGATTATAAATTTTTGTCACTAAGGAGCTATATTGATCGACATTGAAAATCACGAAACTATCTTCAATAATGATCAAAATACTAAAGAAGAGATTGATGAACATCAATTGCTTTAAATAGTGTTTGTTCAGCAAAGGTACATCCTTTTTTGTTCCTCGCCAACAATAAATTCCTAGGTAAAACAGGAAGAGTTGATTGCCCAGATAATAGAGCCAGACTTTAAAGGCTGAATTATCCATCAGTGGGATGGTAATCATCCAAACAGCCAAAGCAAGCAGTAAAGCATAATGGAGAGGGGAAAGTTTTTCTTTTTGTAGTTCGGCAAGAATAGAAATGGAAAAAAAGGCGTTTCCCATAAAAATAATCGTTTTAACTGCTGGCGCACTCATAAATGCTTGATCATAACTTTGTGCAAAGGAATTGAGGAACTCCGTCATATAAATAATCGTGTTATCAAAAATGAAGAATGCCAAATACAAACTGATCCAGAGAAATAAGTTGTTTTTTTCTTTTAAATAAGCATAAATAGCAAAAGTCATCGTGATTGAATATAGAATGATCAATAGAATGTTGTAAACAAAAATAGCTATCATATTGAATCCCCTTTCATTTTTTTCCTTACCTCAAATTTCTTATTTTAATTATAACACCGATTTTTTTATCTTTACTTTTAATTCCTATAAACTTCCTTCTAAACTTTTGTAAACCCTTGGAAAATAAATGGTTTATATCCAAAAATAAACCAGCCTGTAGCACGTATAGATCGACAATGATAACGTTTACAATCAATAGCTTATCGTAAACTCTCACTTTTTTTCCTAAAGTGAAGATGCAAAGCAAACAAATTACTTAGGGGGTTTCATTATGGGAAAAAAAGATTTTATTACAACTGAAAATTACATGAAGGAAGAGATTCAACAAATTGTTGACCTGTCATTGAAAATCAAAGCGGCCATCAAGAATGGTTTTTATCCTCCTTTGCTAAAGAACAAAGTGTTAGGGATGATCTTCCAACAGTCTTCTACCAGAACGCGGGTTTCGTTTGAAACAGCAATGACACAATTAGGGGGGCACGCAGAATATCTAGCACCAGGGCAAATTCAATTGGGTGGTCATGAAACGATAGAAGACACGAGCCGAGTTCTTTCTCGTTTAGTTGATATTTTGATGGCTCGTGTGGAACGTCATCATAGTGTGTATGACTTAGCAACGAATGCCACGATCCCAGTTATTAACGGTATGTCTGACTTCAACCACCCAACGCAAGAAATTGGCGATCTTTGCACCATGATCGAACATCTTCCAGCAGGCAAAAAAATTGAAGACTGCAAGGTTTCCTTTATTGGAGATGCCACACAAGTCTGTTTCTCTTTAGGATTGATTGCAACAAAAATGGGAATGGAATTCGTTCAATTTGGACCAGAAGGGTTCCAGTTAAACGAAGACCATCGCGCCCGACTAGACGCAATTTGCAAAGATTCTGGCGGCTCCTATACGATATCCGATCAAATCGATGTTATTGAAGGTTCGGATTTTGTTTATACAGACGTCTGGTATGGACTGTATGAAGCTGAACTATCAGAAGAGGAACGCATGCGTATTTTTTATCCTAAATACCAAGTGAATACGGACCTGATGAAACGTGCTGGGGAACAAGCGAAATTTATGCACTGCTTGCCTGCCACTCGTGGGGAAGAAGTCACAGATGAAGTCATGGATGGACCGAACTCGATCTGTTTTGATGAAGCAGAAAATCGGTTGACTTCGATTCGCGGTCTCTTAGTGTACTTGATGCGGGATTATGCGGAAAAAAATCCAATCGATGAGACCAAAAAAGCAGCGGCTAAAAAAGACTTGGAAGCTTTGCTAGGTGAAACATTTTAGACGCAAGAGATGAGGAAAGGAAATAATCTGCGTATCATGACGATGCGTGAGGATTGTCTCTGTTCTAGAGGAGGGCTAACGATCTGAAAATCGATTCTTTCTAGCAGAATCTTGATCTCACATTAATGCAGCTTTTATGCCACACCAGGATTCATGTGAGATGAGTCCGCTGGTTGCAAGAATCGTTCAATCGTTGGTCCAACCTTATTCCCTTGTACCGGAAAGGAAGAAAACAATGGGAGAAAAGAAAAAATTTAGTTTGATGAGTGCTATATTATCTGTTATTTGTGTTGTATTTGTGGCAGAAGCGGCTGCACCGGTAGCAGCAATCGGAAATTCACAATTTTTTTGGTGGATCTTTTTATTGATTGCATTCCTTTTGCCCTATGGATTGATCTCGTCAGAGTTAGGAACAACTTATATCGGTGATGGAGGTATCTATGATTGGGTGACACAAGCCTTCGGACATCGCTGGGGATCTCGCGTTTCTTGGTATTACTGGATCAATTATCCACTGTGGTTAGCTTCTCTAGCAGTAGTCTGCCCTGATTTATTGATGACGATCACAGGCAGCGAATTTTCAACAGCTGCTGCTATCATGATCGAACTGATCTTTATATGGATCATTGTTTGGATCAGTTTTTATCCGGTCAGTGACAGTGTGTGGATTTTGAATGGAGCAGCTGTTATCAAAATGCTGCTGGCAATCTTGATCGGTGGCTTAGGTCTCTATACTGCGTTTACTAAGGGTGTGGCGAATGAGTTTACTCTTTCTTCCATGCTACCAAGTTTCAATTTAAAGAGTTTGTCCTTTATTTCAGTAATCATTTTTAACTTATTAGGATTCGAAGTGATTTGTACATTCGCGAATGATATGGAAAATCCTAAAAAGCAAATCCCTCAATCGATCATTGCCGGTGGACTGGTGATTGCAGCCATTTACATTTTTTCTGCATTCGGGATCGGTGTAGCAATTCCTACGGATCAGATTAGTACAGGCAGTGGATTGATGGATAGTTTTAAGTTATTGACAGGATCAACAGGCGGCTGGTTCATTATTTCGATGGCCTTTTTATTCTTACTGACATTGTTTGGCAATATGATTTCTTGGTCGTTAGGGGTTAACAATACTGCTTGTTATGCAGCCGAAAATGACGATATGCCGAAAGTATTTGCCAAACGCAGCAAAAAAAACGGCATGCCTACTGGTGCGGCGATTATGAATGGTATTGTTGCTTCTATCGTTGTCATCATCGCACCAATTTTACCAAATCAAGATTTATTTTGGGCATTTTTCTCGTTGAACCTAGTAATGTTCCTACTATCATATGTACCTGTTTTTCCTGCGTTTTATAAATTGCGCAAAATCGATCCAGAAACACCTCGACCTTTCAAGGTGAGCGGCAGCGACTTGTTCTTGAAGGTATTAGTCGCACTACCGATGATCATGATCGTGATCTCATTGATTTTCACAGCGATTCCTTTGCAGTTTGATGCTGAATCGCTGAGTCAGCAATTACCAATCACGATTGGAGCAATTATATTTGCCCTCGTTGGTGAAATCATTATCTGGATCAAAAAAATCAAAAAAGAAGGAGTGCTGTATCATGGCAAAGCGAATCGAAAAGACCACACCGAAACAAGACGGGTTTAGAATGCCTGGAGAGTTTGAACCACAAGAGAAAGTATGGATGATTTGGCCAGAGCGTCCGGATAACTGGCGTGATGGAGGCAAACCGGCTCAAGAAGCATTTGCCGAAGTTGCAAAAGCGATCAGCAAATTCACGCCAATGAATGTGGTCGTGTCGCAACAGCAATATCAAAACTGCCGTCGTCAATTGCCTGCCGACATCACTGTCTATGAAATGTCGAACAACGATGCTTGGATTCGTGACTGTGGTCCTAGCTTTGTCATCAACGACAATGGTGAATTACGAGGCAATGACTGGGGATTCAATGCTTGGGGCGGATTAGTCGATGGCTTGTATTTCCCTTGGGATCAAGACGATTTGATTGCACAAAAGATCTGTGAAATCGAGCACGTGGATTCGTATCGAACGGAGGATTTTATTTTAGAAGGGGGCTCCTTTCATGTTGATGGAGAAGGCACTGTTTTAACGACTGAGATGTGTTTATTGAGTGAAGGTCGGAATCCTCATATGACAAAAGAAGAGATCGAACAAAAATTATGTGACTACTTAAACTGTGAGAAAGTACTTTGGTTAGGTGACGGGATCGATCCGGAAGAAACCAATGGGCATGTGGATGATGTGGCATGTTTTGTTCGTCCCGGAGAAGTGGCTTGTATCTATACTGAAGATCAAAACAGCCCATTTTATGAAGCGGCTCAAGCTGCTTACAAGCGTTTGAATGAAATGACCGATGCCAAAGGTCGCAAATTAAAAGTTCATAAGCTTTGTTGCCCAGTAGAGAATGTCACGATCAATGGGGATTTCAAGATCGATTACGTAGAAGGAACGATGCCACGTGAAGATGGCGACATTTGTATTGCTTCTTATATGAATTTTCTGATCACGAACAACGGTGTGATCGTTCCTCAGTATGGAGATAAAAATGATGCGCTGGCACTTGAGGAAATAGCAGAATTCTTTCCAGATAAAGAAGTCGTAGGCGTAAATACAGTTGAGATCGTATACGGTGGTGGAAATATTCACTGTATCACACAACAACAACCGCAAAGATAGGTGGAGGCTTATCTCAAAAATTGTCATCGCATTGGGTGGAATTTTAGGCGACGCTGCTCATGAACAATTGACCAAAGCCCAAAGCAGCAAATTCGATTACTGACCTGATCAATGACGGCCGTTTATTCGTTTTTAGAGATACTAGAAGAGACTGAGACAACTTTTGTCCCAATCTCTTTTTTTTGTTTCATTAACTATCATTAGCTGACGATCAGCTTGGTGATTCAACCATTAGAGGAAGCCAGATGTGGGTGAGATCTTTTCATAGTTTTCCCAAGCCCATAAAAATCTCCTAGGTACCTTTTAAGTATATTTTAAAACAATAATGCATATATATACAAATCGAATCATTTTTAAGAGGTTGTTTTAAGAAGGGGAAATAAGGAACTTTCTTAGTTTCAGTAAACGATTAATTCTTTTTTACAGGTATCAAGATTTCAAATACACGTTTTTCAGGAATCGTGGTAGTAATTTCATCTTGCCATAATATTTTCCAAAAAAATCTTTCTGGAATAAATTTATTTTTTTGAAAATAGTTCAGTAGTTTCTGATTGATTTCTTGCTTATTATAATTGGAATCCTCTATGAAGAAAGAGACATATGTTCCATTCGATCTGGTTATAATTTTCTCTGCGTCGTAAAGATGACTTTGTTCCTTGTTTATTTTAATTAGTGACCTAAAAGGAGTTTTTTGAATGTCAGAAAAAATAGAATCTTCTACTAAAAAATTTATAGGATAGCCATTAAATAAATCTTTTTGATCTAAGGATAAATAAAAATCACTATAACTAGATAAAGAATCGATGGAGTCGTAGTAATGAGAATGCATTAAATCAGAACAAATAAAAGATTCTTCTTCTCTATAAGAATGAGTAATTATATCAAAATTTATATTTTTCAATGTTGTATACCGATCGATATAATTTTCTAAAAACGTCTGCATATGTTTTAAGTCATTGATTTTTTCATCTAAAATTTCTTTTCGCTTTTTAAATTCTGTCAGCGTGTCATCCATGTTTCGATTATCGAGAAAATATTTAATCTGTTCTAAAGGTACATCAAGAAATTTCAAGGTTAGTATAACGTCTAATTCAAAGCATTGGTCACAAGTATAATATCTATAACCATGAGTAGATATTTTTTTTGGTTTGAATAAATCAATTTGATCATAATAAATTAAGGTTCTTCTACTTAAATTGACGTATTTTGCAAATTCACTGATTGTTAAATAATTATTCATAATTACCTCCTTGAATGTAACGTAACGTTACAGTTTATTCTAGCAGAGCAATAACCCAAATTCGTTATAAAAGGAGATTCTTATGTTAAGTTTAATCGAAATAAAAAAAGTATTTGGAAATGAAATAGTATTGAATCATTTATCAGGAGATTTCCAAAAAGGCCTCAATTTTATTTACGGTCCATCGGGTAGTGGGAAGACAACACTATTAAATATCATTAGTGGTATGGATCAAAATTTTGAAGGAGATGTTTATTTTAACAATCAGTCGATGAAACGTTTTACGAAAAAAGAACTATCCGACTATTATTACAATTCAATCGGTTTTATCTGGCAAGATTACCAATTGATAGAATACTTAAGTGTAGAATGTAACATTGATTTAGTTCTAAGCCTATCGAACTTAAATAAAGCAGAACGAAAAATGAAAGTAGCAAAGGTATTAGAGGAACTAGGAATATCTGGATTAGCTAAAATGAAAGTGGCAAAATTATCTGGCGGACAAAAACAACGAGTAGCGATAGCTAGAGCATTAGTAAAAGATCCAGAAATAATCATAGCAGATGAACCAACTAAAGCATTAGATCTTTTAGCTGCTAATAAAATAATGACGGAGCTAAAAAAAATCGCTAAAGAAAGAATAGTGATAATAGTCACTCATGATAAAGGTTTAATTGAAAAAGACGCAAATGTCTATAGCATGGAGCAAGGACAACTAAAATTAGTAGGGCAAAGTAAACAACACTCAAAAGATGATGGGAAAAACAATCGATTGAATAAACCTCCTTATTTATCTTTAAAAAATTGTATCTCTCAATCTTTTAACATTCTAAAAGGCGCATCCATATATTCTATATTAACGATTATTTTACTCATACTTTCTTCCTTTTTTATGTTGATTAATTTGAGTGGGGAAATAAAAGAAAAACAAGATGATAATTTTAGCCGTCTCGTTAAAGAAAGAGGAGAGACGATCAAAGATATTTCTTTGTCAAAAGAATCGACAGGTGGTGGTCCTTCTGGTTCTCTAAAACAAGATACTTCAGGAGCAGTAGATTTATTAAAAGATGATCCCAGAGTAGATTTTGTGGCACCCTTGGAAATAGTGGGTGATTTGAAACTAAACGTAGGAGATTTGATTAAAAATTATGAAGTGAAGGATAGCTTTAACTTTCCTGCAATTACGAAATTGATAGCTGGAAGATACCCTTCAATTGGAGAAATAGAAGTGGCTGTTCCTAAACGGTTACTGGATTTACTAGGTCTAAAACCCACCGACGTAATCGGGAAAAACTTAAATATGACAGGACTTATAGACGTAAATCCAAAGATGGGAAGCAATGAAATTACAGGATCAAAGGTCTCATTAAATGATGTAAAAGTAGTGGGAGTCATTGAAAATAATCCTAAAGGTGGAGCAATTACCAGCACTTTAGG
The DNA here is from genome assembly GCF_051711025.1 of Enterococcus sp. DIV1421a. Taxonomy (NCBI): domain Bacteria; kingdom Bacillati; phylum Bacillota; class Bacilli; order Lactobacillales; family Enterococcaceae; genus Enterococcus; species Enterococcus sp. DIV1421a. Next base: position 628,070 of record NZ_JBIOLU010000001.1, read on the forward strand.
AAGACGTGACGGGAAACTAACGGATGGCCCGTTGTTGTTTAGTGTAGAAGCTATCAAAAAAATGCGCCAACAAGCAGGCATTGAGAAATCGATAAGTTATAACGTAAGAGCAAAAACATTAGATGATATTTTACCTATCGTGAATAAACTACAACAATCAGGTTTACAACCTTCTGGAGATTTTAGCATGATTGAAGATATGCTCCGATTGAGAAAGAAAAATGAGGAGCAAGGGGTTACCATCAGTTTGATATTCTTTGTATTGTCACTAACAATTAGTATTGTTCTGGCTTTGTTCAATTTTTATATAAAGAAAAGTGAATTTCGTTTTTTCAAATTCAATGGTTTCAGTAATAAAAATATTTTAAGTTTAATCATTTCAGAATACTTTATACTTGGAATAATGTCTTCTCTTCTATTTCTGATAACTTTCCCAATGCTTAGTCTTTTAAGTCAAAAATTATTTAGTATATATATAGTATCTACTAATAACTTAGTTTTGGTATTGTTGCTACCATTTGTCCAATCAATAATAATCAGTATCCTATCCTACTTATTATTTCTTAAAACTAATCCTACTCATAAAATGAAACAAGGTGATTCGAATGATTTACTTAAATAATGTCAGTAAAAAGTACAAAGATTTGGATATACTACTACATGCCAATTATCGATTTAAAGATGGTACGTTAACTTGTGTATTAGGGAATAGTGGAGCTGGTAAATCAACATTATTAAATTTAATAGCAGGCTTAGACATAGATTATGATGGGAAAATTGAAAATTTATGTTTTAAGGAAAAAAATTTCTCAAATAAAAACTTGTCTAATTATAGATTCAACAATGTGGGATTTATTTTTCAAGATTATCATCTCTTAAATGGATATACAGTACTTGAAAATGTCATAATGGGGGCACATTTAGACTCTGAACTAACGAAAGAAGAGAAAATCGAAAAAGCATTGAATTTATTAACGGAACTGGGATTAAAAAACAAGGCAAATCAAATGGTCCATAAGTTAAGCGGTGGTCAAAAACAAAGAGCATCTATAGCGAGAGCCTTAATGAACGATCCTAAAATAATTCTTGCAGATGAACCAACGGCTGCTTTAGATGAATTAAATAGTGATGGTGTCATGAAGATACTAAAAAGGTTGGCAAGGAATCGAACCGTGATTGTTATTACACATAGTGAAAAAGTTTCAAAGTACGCCGATGAAATAGTCTGTTTAAAAAATCATACAATAGAAATAGTTAAAGAAAAAGAGCGATATGAATTAGACTATAGTAAGGAAAGTCAGACTTTCACAGCGAAAAAAGCTAAAGAGATTGTCCCAAAACTCAACTCAAAATTACTTTTTTGGATAGCAATCAGGAATTTTAGAATACATTTTTTAAAAAATTTACTTGCTATCGTATTGATTTCATTAGGAACGGTCTCTTTTATTTCAACGTTAGGAATAAAAAATACAATAAAAAATGAAATACAGTCATTTAAAGAAAAAAATGATTACTATAGTAAAGGATCAATTGCTTTTTCAAAAAAGCCTTTATCTGAAGGGCTTACTTATTTACAAACATTACCAAACGTTAAGGATGTGTATTACCAATATAATCTCCAAAATATTCATCTTAAATATGATCATAAGAATAAACACTTAGATACTAAATCGCCAACGTTGATTTCTTCCAATCTTTCGATGATTTATGGGGACATGCCTAAAGATAATAGGAATGAAATCAGTCTATCTTTAAGTGTTGCCTCGTCTTTGAGTAAGAATATTAATCAATTAGTTGGAAAGTACGTTGACTTTGAATACTTTGATAAGGAGGGACAAAAACATAAAATAAAAATGAAAGTGAGTGGTATCTCAAACGATACTTTTGATAACTTTACAATGAGTACGAAGCTGGAAAAGAAAATTTATAAAGAAGTAGCTAAAGGTGAGGCTTCTGCTATAGCGTTTAGTGTGAAAAATTTTGAGGACATTCCCAAAATTCATCGCCTGCTGAAAAGTAAGGGGTACGATATATACACTAAGGAAAAAGACATTCGTGCTTTTAAAAATAGTTTTGCTGATACTATAAAGTTGTTCACCATATTATCCAATTTACTTTTACTCCTATTTATCTCTGTTAGTTTTATTATAATCTATCGAATTTCTATCACTAGATATTCTGAAGTTGGTATACTAAGTTGCTTAGGATATAGTACCAGAAATATCTCTAAGATATTGAGAAGAGAAACCGTTCTATTTTGTCTACTATCCGTCTTATTTAGTAGTATATGGCTTCTTATTTTTAATACTGTATATAGCCATAACTTTGGTTATAATCTAGAGTTTAATTTTCAACTAGGGCTGCTTTTGGTGTTAGTAAATATTGGTTTAGTTTTTGGCATAACTGGTTTTGTTAATTATCGATTGGTCAACCTATCACCTAGTCTGGCTTTAAAAAAATAAGATCTTTAACTTTAGAAATATAGTACTGACTAAGAGTCTGGGACTGAGACAAAATGATATGCTCCCCCTATATAGGACACTGAAATATAAAAGTCCTGTATAGGGGGGATTTTGTATGCCGAAAAGAAAGATGAAACTCACTCCAGAAAAACGAGTAGAACTAGTAGAAAGCTATTTGAATGGTGAAGACAGTATGACCAGCCTAGCTCGCACTGCAGGCATTAGTTGGGCTGCTTTAAGTAACTGGGTTATGCTTTATGAGAATGAGGGGCCTACTGGCTTATTAGCAAGACGAAAGAATACACACTATACGATTGAAACAAAGATTCAGGCTGTAAATGATTACCTAAATGGTTTAGGGAGTCTGTCGGAAATTACTAAGAAATACGGACTAAGACAGTCTAAACAACTACGAAATTGGATAAAGATATATAATACTCATGGAAACTTCAAAACAGAAAGCGGTGGAAGTCAAATGAGTCAATCAAGAAAAACAACCTTCAAAGAACGGGTGGAAATTGTCCACTATTGTATTGTGCATGATCATAACTATGGCAAAACGGCTATCAAGTATCAGGTATCGTACCAACAAGTACGTAATTGGGTACTAAAATATAAGGAAATGGGCGAAGCCGGCTTAAAAGATCGTCGAGGACATCGAGCTGGAACAGAACCCAGTCGGACACCAGAAGAAGAAATGCGTGATCGACTGGCTGAACAAGAACGCAAAATTAAACTGTTAGAAATGGAAAATGACCTCTTAAAAAAAGTCAGGGAGTTAGAAAGGAAGTGGGACTAGACCTCATCCGTCATATCTTTGAATACCAAGCAATTAAGGAACTCCATGATCTCAAAAATTATTCGATAAAATTAATGTGTGATTTTTTACACGTCTCCAGATCAGCGTATTACCGTTGGTTAAAGCAACCAAAATCAGCTCAAACTATCTTTAACGAGCACCTGGCAGACCTAATAAGATACATCTATGAAGCAGATAACGACAAGGGGTATCGGAGAATCCGTGACGATTTGGTTCAAAACTTTGGTTTGCACGTCAATGACAAAAGAGTCTTGCGGATTTGTCGTAGTCTTCAAATTAAATCTACCGTCAAACACCAGCCAAGCGGAATTACTAAAGCGTCCAATAATCCTTATCATATTGCCAAGAACTATCTAAATAGAAATTTCCATGCAGATAAACCAAATGAAAAATGGCTAACTGATATCAGTGAATTCAAGTACACTCTAGGAAACCAAGTAAAAAAAATTTATCTTAGTGCCATTCTAGACTTAGCAGATCGGCGTATTGTTTCTTTCGTCATTAGCGATAGAAATGATAATAAGTTGGTTTTTGATACCTTTGACGAAGCGATTCGACTTGAACCTGTGGCTCATCCGCTATTCCATAGCGATCGAGGGTTTCAGTACACCAGTAAAAACATGAGAAATAAAATCAAAAATCAAGGGATGAAACAAAGCATGTCTCGTGTAGCCCATTGTATTGATAATGGGCCAATGGAAGGGTTCTGGGGAACATTGAAACGTGAAAAATACTATCGTCGTAAATTTACAAGACGCGAAGATCTCGTATCGATGATCGAAGATTACATCAACTACTATAACAATGGCCGTTATCAACGATGCTTGAAATCCAAAACGCCATTACAAGTTCACCAACAGCTTTTAATGGCAGCGTAATAATCGTATCTCTTAGATGGGTGAAATGTCCTTTGTTTCGCACATCTGAGGGATACGCCAACCAAGCGCAGCCGAGGTTTAAACAATGAAAAACAAAAGAACTGTTTGCCACAAAATTAGCAAACAGCTCTCTAAAAATTTTATTATATTTCCGTGTCCACTTGACGGGGAGCCAACCAAAAGTTGTCTCAGTCTCTTCTAGTATCTCTAAAAACGAATAAACGGTGATACAAAAGTAGCATCTTCGGAAATAAGCCGAAATTTACCAAAAATTTGAGAAGCAATTTTCGGAAATTCCTTCTTATTTCTTGATGCTGAACACTTTTGTCTCAACCTCAGTTTTTTTGCTTTTATTTCCCACAAATCTTAGGCTATTTTTATGAATTGAAAAAGTATAAATATGATCGAAGAAGTGTTATTCGCAGTTCAAATAATGAACATTCCATTTCTTCTGCTCTTACTACACCAGCTCTTCAAGTACTTGTTTGATTGCCAGCAGATCGGCTAATGTGACTTGGGCATTGATCAGTAAAACGGGGACGGTTTCAAAACTTTCTGTTAAAGGAGCGGTACTAAGGCAGAGATCATAGTCTTCGTTTTCAAAATGGCTGCGAATATCCAGATGGTAGTAGCTTTGAAAAGAAGACTCGATACGTTCTTTGATTGTTAAAGAAAGTGCCAAAGGTAAATCTGTTTCGAGTTTAAGGTTGATTTTTTTCATAAAGGTGGATGGTGGTGAAACCAAGGTCCAAGCAACCGCTACATGTAACGCAAGTCCTTTTCGTTTGCTATCTGAGGATGAGTAAAGATCAATTTGATCTAACAATTGTTCAGAACGCATCAAAAGGTTGGGAAAATTCTGCGAGACATAGTGCTGTAGATTATAGCCGGTCAAGGTATGGATCGTCTCTCCAAATAGTTCGACGGACAAAATTCCAGAAAGAATCGTTCGCAAAATCAAGTTCTTTTTTCTGGTAGACAATTGTTGAGAGTCTGTATCTTTCAGTAACAAATGGATGATTGCTTGCAAATAAGAACGATTTTGAACGCTTTCCTCTTGGATGGCAAAATAATCAGCTAACTGCTCTTTAGAAAAAGTGAGATCCAGATTTGATCGTAGCCACAAGAAAATAAAATGGCTCTCCATTGTTTCGAGTAAGAAGTGTTCACTCAACTCATCTGTCAGTTTTTTTAAGAGTGATGAATGCTGGTCCGTCAATTGTTGGAAGATTTCTTGGTCTTTAGGCGGTAGATCAGGAGCTAAAGTGATCATTTCAGATGTTATTTTTTTGCCTTTTCTAAACCGAATAATCGTCACGGCTAGTACATAAGTAGTAATTTTTAGTTCAATCTCATTGAAAGGAATTTCATTGATTTCATAAAAGTGTCGGGCGAGCATTTCACATTTTTGTTGAGAAATACCTGGAAATGGCCAGTGAAGACCAGAAAAATTTTTCCAAAAAAAAGCAACCATAAAATAGCGAATACGAGGTTCATCACCGACTAAATAGAGCGTTCCTTTATTTTTTTTTACGGTAAACCCCAATGGCTGTAGTAGCGTTTCTAGTTCATAGCTTCGCTTTCGTACAGTAGATTCGGATAAATAATTCTCGTAGGCGAATTTGACTAGATTCACTTCATTTTCCAACAATAAAGTTTCAAATAAATTGAAAAAAGGATTTTCTTGTAATATTTTACGAATCACCGTTTTATAGTCTGTTTTGGTTCCTGTGAATTTATAGCCGAGACCATGTTTTGTATGAAAAATTGGTTCACGACTTTCATCTGTCATTAGGGAATGATTGCTTAGGACATCGTAATATTTGTAGATCGAACGCCGATCCATATTGAGGGCTTGGCTCATTTCTTCAATCGTTACAAAGCGCTTTTGATGATATAAAAAATGCAAAAGTTCGATTTCTTTTTTGACATCATTTCCAAAAAAATCATTGAATATTTCCATAAAAAAACTCCTAACCAAAGATTTCCCTCGATTCTTAGCTGTTACTTGATGCCATCTTATCATAAAAAGAGGATTTTAATGTATTCCAAATGTACATTTTTTTAGCTCAGAAAAGATTCCAGGAAATTTATACTAGCAATTGTTGAAAAAATTCTAGGATTTTAATAAGGATGGGGAAATCTGTTGGTAGAAAAGGAGAGAAATGATGAAAACGAGAAAAGACAGCTATTTCAAGATAGTGATTTTATTCGTAGGATTAATGAGTATTTTACTGGGAATAGGGATGCAAAAATCATTTGCGGAGACGGTTGATTTTGCTTATACCGATTCTACGGGACAACGTTTAACAAATGGAACAGCAGTAGGGAATACCTATAATTATGATTATGGCCATGCACCAGAAGCCGTATTTGACGAAGAAAATTATGTTAATTACGCCGACCGTGCATATTTAAAAAAGAGTGTCACAGAAGATAGCAAGACACAAGGTTTATTTGACGTCACGTTAGATGTGAAAGGTAACCAGATCGGAACACCGATTGATTTAGTTTTGGTGATCGATTATTCTTCCTCCATGACTGGCGAAAAATTAACCAATGCTTTAATCGGATTACAACAATTTGGCAATGAATTAGCGGATTCGTTAGCTAATGGGAATATCCGCGTGGGGATCGTAGCATACAATCGAGAGGTTTATTCAACAAATGGTTTTTCAAGTAATATGAATGACTTAGAGAACTTCTTGAAATATACCGCTGAGTCACATTCGGGAACATTTATGCAAAAAGGATTATTAGCAGGGCAACGGTTATTATTGGAGAAAAGTCGGCCAGAAGCGGAAAAACTATTTATTCATATTGGTGATGACAGTGCCAATCGTAGTTATCTTCCAGTACAAGGAGCGAAAGAGTATCCAAATGAGGGAGAGATCATTGATTATAATGGCTACCATACCGATCGTTATATTCAAGATTTTCAAACTGATTCTGACAAATACTATACGACGAACAGTAACCCTTCTGATCCCAATGCAATTTCTGTTAGTAGTTCAATTGTGACAGATGCGACCTTAGGAACGATTGTTTCTCTCAAGCATTCGGGTTTTACCTGTTATTCGATAGCGACAGCACCTTCTGCTCGAGGGGAATATATTGGGCGAAACTTAGCTTCTAAACCGCAACAATACCTTACAACCGATGAAAATCTAAGCGGTTTGGGTTCTGCCTTAACAGAGATTGCCAACCAAATTGATAAAACGATTCCTAATGGTACGATCACTGATCCTATGGGGCAAGACATTTTACTCCAGGGAGCGGGTGAGTTTAATGAATGTTCCTATCAATTAGTCGGTTGGCGAAAAAATGAACAAGGAAATTGGGAACAAGCCAATGATGTAGTGGCTGATGTAGTTGTATCGGAAGCGAACCAAACGATTACGATTGCAAATATTGCATTAGGGGAAAATGAACGGCTTACGTGTACCTATCAAGTTCGTTTAAACACTGAAAATACTCATTTTAAAGGCGAAACTTGGTATTTGTGTAATGGACGGACAACGTTAGCACCAACAAATGAAAGTGAATTATTTGATTTTCCAATCCCTTCAATCAAGGCACCGACAACCACAATCCAAGTAGCAAAAAAATGGAAAAATGTAGCGGCATCCGAGATCCCAGAGACTATTGACTATGTGATTCGCAGGAGTTCGGTCGTTGATCCTACGAGTTGGCAAAGTTCAGCGGTGCTTTCTTTAAGAAAACAAGATAATTATCAAGCGACGATCAAGGAACTGCCAGTGGGAAACGAAAAAGCGGTCTTACCAAAATACAATAATCAAGGAGAAGACTTTACTTATCAAGTAGCGGAAGTGAATGTACCTGATGAATTTGAGAGTAACGTAACCAATAATGGCAATTCTTTTGTGATCACGAATACGAAAAAAACGACCGAACCAAGCACAACAGAACCAAGCACAACGGAACCAAGCACAACAGAACCAAGCACAACAGAACCAAGCACAACGGAGCCAAGCACAACGGAGCCAAGCACAACGGAGCCAAGCACAACAGAACCAAGCACAACGGAGCCAAGCACAACGGAGCCAAGCACGACGGAACCAAGCACAACGGAGCCAAGTACAACGGAGCCAAGCACAACGGAGCCAAGCACAACGGAATCAAGTACCACGGAACCAAGCACAACAGAACCAAGCACAACAGAATCAAGTATGACCGAATCAAGTGCCATCGACTTAAGAAACTCTGGACCAAGTACAACTAAAAAAGAGGCGATGCTCCAGATTGCTTCTGAATCTTCGACTGATTCTGAAGCGGAACATTTACCAAAAACAAATGAACATTCCTCGTCCATTCTGGTCTTTCTGGGAACGATGATCGTCGGATCGGTGGGTTATTATTTGATTCGTAAAATAAGATAGCCAATCAGCTGATGTAGCTCAGAATGTCTGAAACTAGATGTTCTGAGTTTTTTTGTGCTATAGTTTAGTCAAAGTCATGTTGTGAAACGAAGGGGGAAACAGGATGAAAAAAGCGTTGTTGGTCGTTAATCCAAGTTCTGGAGGAGAACAAGCACAAGAATATGAAAAACTGGCCCATCAAAAGTTAACCACGATGTTTGATGAAGTCGTTGTTCTTCATACGAAAAAAGCTGGAGATGCCAAGAATTTTACTCGAGAAGCAGCAGTGGATAGGTATCACAGCGTGTTTGTCATGGGTGGAGATGGTACTGTTAATGAAGGAATCAATGGGATCGCTGAACAAGCACATCGTCCAAATTTTGGTTTTATTCCGTTAGGAACAGTCAACGACTTAGCCCGTGCTTTAGGCATACCGTTAGAACCCGAAGAAGCTATCGCTCATCTTTCAATGGATGCGTTGCAACCATTAGATATTGGGAAAATCAATGACCAATATTTTATGAATGTCGTGGCGATCGGGACCATTCCTGAGTCAATCAATGATGTAGATCCAGAAAAGAAAACAAAATATGGTAAGTTTGCTTACTTTATCTCAGGAATCAAGCAATTGGCTGGAACCCAATCTTATAAATTCCAGTTAGTCATTGATGGGCAGGAAAAACAAATTGAAAGTAGTACATTGCTGGTAGGATTAACTAATTCAATTGGTGGTTTTGAAACATTGATACCTAATGCTAAAGTAAATGATGGCAAATTGCACTTGGTTTATTTAAAAGACACTTCATTGTTAGATACGTTAAAAACATTGCCTGATTTGTTAAAAGGTGTTGATTCTTCTACCGATCATCTGGCTTATCAAACCTGTGAAACGATCCAGATTGCTTTGGATGAAGACCAAGAATTGGCAACAAATGTGGATGGCGATGAAGGTGTCAAGCTGCCTGTCACACTAAAAGTTCTTCCTTCACATCTGATGATTTATTGTTGAGAAACCAGGGAGGATCAGCTTTCTATAACTGTTGATCTGAGTCATATCCTTTGTTTTGAACAGTAGGTCCCCCTGTCATCTGATGTCGATTTTAAGCGGATCTGAGAATCTGGTGAGACAGAGGCTGTGAATAAAGTTGGAATAATGAACTGAAAAACAGCCAGGATGAGGTTGAGGCAAATTTTGGCTCAGTCTCGTTCTGGCTGTTTTTGGTTAGTTATATTTAGCTGATTTAGTTAGAAGGACGAAAAAGCATTTCTCCTGAAAAAATGAAGGAGTCTCTTAATCTAATGCTTCGATAAAGCGTTGAGCAATCTCTTGAGGGCGTGTGATCGCACCACCTACAACGATGCCAGCTACGCCTAGATCTTTGACTTGTTTGGCTTGTTGTGGCGTGTGGATCCGACCTTCTGCAATAACGCATATATCAGCTTGGATCAGTTCTTGGATGAGTGGGAGATCAGGACCAGCTTGTTTCACACTTTCTTCTGTATAGCCGCTTAAAGTTGTCCCCACAAAATCAACTCCTGCTTCGTAAGCATTCTTTCCTTCTTCAAAAGTGGCGATATCAGCCATCAATAATTGCTGTGGATATTTTTCTTTGACTCTAGCAATGAATTCATTGATGGTCAGACCATCGTGGCGTTTGCGTAAAGTACAATCCAAAGCGATAACTTCAACCCCTGTGGCTACTAGTTCATCAACTTCACGCATGGTTGCTGTGATAAATGGCGCTTCAGGAGGATAATCACGTTTAATGATACCGATGATCGGCAGGGCCACTTTTTCTTTGATCGCCATAATATCCCGTACTGAGTTCGCACGGATACCAACAGCTCCTGCTTTTTCAGCAGCTAAAGCAAAATAAGGCATCAAACTACCTTCTTCTGTATAAAAAGGTTCTCCAGGTAAGGCTTGGCAGGAAACGATCAGCCCACCAGCAATTTTTTCTAAGAATAATTGTTTGTCCATTCTGATTTTCTCCTTTATAGTTTTTTTTTCAGTTTCACAAAAACGTTTCGCAAAGAGCTAAGGCTATGCGAATGATAGCAAAAAAGTGATTACTTAGATAACGGTTATCTAAGATAAATTGCTTGCTCAGACAAATAAGCGGTTTAGAAAAAAGCTTTATTTTTTGATTACAAAATAAGTGTAGCGATTTCGTAATTATTGAGCAAGTGATAGTTCTCAAAAACAGCGTAGATCAGTTGAGTGAATGAATTGACATAAAAAAACAAAAGTCCTTGCTTTTTTCTTAATTTTTATATATGATTTTAACAATTTAGGGTAAAAATGAAAGAAAAGGGGTAACAAAAATGACGAAGTATCAACGGAAGGTTTTATTAGCAACATCATCAGGGATTGCATTAGAGAATATGGATATCATGTTCCTAGCTTTTTCTTTATCTTCAATGATTGCAACTTTTCATATTAGTGGAACGCAAGCGGGAATGATTGCGACGATCACTAATCTGGGGATGCTCGTTGGAGGTATTTTTTTTGGTCTGATGGCGGATAAATATGGTCGAGTAAAGGTGTTCTCTCAAACGGTTATCTTATTTTCAATTGCTTCATTATTGATGTATTTTTCTTCAACGATTTATTTAGTCTACTTGTTTCGGTTTATTGCCGGAATCGGGGCTGGGGGCGAGTATGGCGCTTGTATGTCTTTGATCTCTGAAACTTTTTCAAAAAAACAAATTGGACGAGCTTCGTCCATTGCTGGTATTGGAGCCCAAGTAGGCGCGGCTCTCGCTGCTATTTTGGCGGCAATCGTCATTCCATGGCTCGGGTGGCGCATGTTATATGTGATTGGTGTATTACCTGTATTATTAGTTTTAGTCATCCGACATGGCTTAAAAGAACCGGAGACATTTCAAGCTGCGAAAGCAACTAAAAAGGCGACAAAGTTACGCAATCTATTTGAAACGAAACAACTTACTTGGCAGACGATTGGCTTGAGTCTTATGGTGACTGTCCAAATTGCTGGTTATTTTGGTTTGATGAATTGGTTACCTTCGATCATGCAAGCACAACTAGGATTATCCGTTTCAGGTTCGTCTTTATGGATGGTGAGTACGATTGTGGGGATGTCATTAGGTATGTTGACTTTTGGGATCATCATGGATAAATTAGGTCCCAGAACAGCCTTTACTTTATTCTTGATTTGTTCAGCGCTCTCGGTCTTCTTACTCGTTTTAGCTCGTAGTCAATGGAGTTTAGTAGCAGCAGCGGTGGTTGTTGGTTACTTTATCAATGGCATGTATGGCGGCTATGGTGCAATCATTAGTAGCCTGTATCCTACTGAGATCCGTGCAACAGCCAATAACTTTATTATGAATTTAGGTAGAGCTGTAGGTGGATTTTCTTCGATCATTATTGGCTTTTTGATGGATCATTATCAATTATCTGCTGTGATTATTTTTCTAAGTAGTATTTATCTTGTCAGTCTAGTGGTCTTGTGGACACTTACTGGTGTAAAAGAATTAAAATTCAGCTTACAAGAATAACATCCATTGGTGTAAGTTATCAGTGGATAAGTAACATTCGTTATCATTTTGCTTTATAAAAAGATCGTTAAATAAATACGTATATTTTATTTTATCTAGGTAAATATACTTATTTTCTATTAAAAACATGGTATGATTATTAGTAATCGAATAAAGAAATAGGTGAATGTTCATGGATAGTATGGCGAAAGTCAATCAATTTAGAGACGAAAGAAATTGGCGACAATTTCATAACGAAAAAGATCTTGCAATTTCTATTTCCTTAGAAGCTTCTGAATTACTGGAGCTTTTTCAATGGAAGCAACCAGAAGAAGTGAAGGAAACTTCATTAGAGCGGATCAAAGAAGAACTGGCAGATGTCTTGATCTATTCTTACATGATGGCTGACAATTTACAGTTGGATCTTGATGAAATTATTGAAGAAAAATTAGCAAAAAATAAATTGAAATATCCAGTAGAAGCAAGTCGAGGACAACGAAAGAAATATACAGAACTTTAAGTGTGAAACTACAGGTTGCGTTTATTTTAGCTAAATAAGGGAGGCAAGTGAATGAAGGAAAAACCAAGCAAAGGTCGAGTAAAAAGATGGATCGCCAATTTTTTCTTATTTTTACTATTATTGGTTGGATTAGCGTTAATTTTTAATGAACAGATCAAAGATTATTTTGTTAAAAATACCGGAGATAAATACGCAATTGCCAATGTGACAAAAGATGAAATTAAGAAAAACAACGAAAAAGAGGCAAGTTTTGATTTTGATGCAGTGGAGTCAATGAGTACGGAAAGTGTGTTGCGTGCCCAATTGAATCGAACGGACTTACCAGTTATTGGTAGTATTGCTGTTCCTTCAGTGGCAATCAATATCCCGATTTTTAGAGGTTTAGATAATGCGAACTTGCTTTATGGTGCGGGGACACTAGATCCTAATCAGCAAATGGGAAAAGGAAATTATGCTTTAGCGAGTCATCGTTCGAGCAATCCACAACTATTATTCACGCCACTAGAAAATTTATCATTAGGAGATAAAATCTATTTGGTAGATTTGGAAAATGTCTATACGTATAAAGCAACCTTTAAAGAAAAAGTGGCACCGACGGAGACCCAGCTGTTAAATATCCAAGAAGGAAAATCGCTCGTTACGTTGATTACGTGCGGAGATATGAATGCGGTGACTCGATTAGTCGTTCAAGGTGAATTAGAGAAGGTTACACCAATGAAAAAAGCGACGAAAGAAATGAAGGCAGCATTCAATATGGAAACACGAACATTTTAGAAGAAAATAGTTAATGAAAAACCGACGATTGCTAGTTCGCTCGAACAGCTAATAGTTTTCGTCGGTTTTTTAATTTCTCATTTTTACAATTACTAAAAAAAAAAAGTTGAAAAGGCTTGCAAAAATAAAAGAAGGGTGCTATGCTTGGTTCAGATAATCGATGGATTGTTACTGTTCGGCAGGCAAAACCAGAATTCAACCTAAAGTACAGGGGGATTCTAGGTTTTTTTATTTTTTTTTATGAGAGGGCGAGGGAAAATGGTTATTGAAAAAGTCTTAAATAATAACGTCGTCATTTCAAAAAACGAACGAGGTGAAGAGATTATCTGTATGGGCAAAGGCCTCGCGTTTCAAAAAAGACCTGGTGATAGGATTGATAAAACAGCAGTTCAAAAAGAATTTGTTTTAAAAGATTCCTTAGCAACCAATCAATTTCAACAGCTGATGGCGGATGTCCCATTAGAAGAAGTAGAATTAGTCAAACAGATCGTTGATGTGGCGGAAGAACGATTAGGCGTTTCGTTGTCGTCAAATATTTATTTGACATTGACCGATCATATCCATTATGCGATTTGTCGAGCGAACGAAAATATCCAGTTACCAAATCCGCTTCTTTTTGAAACAAAGAAATTTTATCCGAAAGAATACTTGGTGGCCAAAGAAGTATTGCAATTGATCCAGAGAAAAGTTGGAGTCAGTCTACCGATTGACGAGGCAGGATTTATCGCTTTTCATTTAGTGAATAGCCAACAAGGAAATGGGGATATGCAAGTCACGATGACTGCAACGACGATCGTTAGAGATATTCTCAGCATTATTAGTAAGTTCTTTGGTGTGACATTTGACGAGGAATCGTTGAATTACCAACGAATCATCACCCATTTACAATTTTTTACACAACGCTATTTAAAAGGCGAAAGTTCGGATGAGCAGGATGAATTTCTCTATGCGCTCGTTCAAGGGAAATATCCAAAAGCCTTCCGCTGTTCGGAACGGATCAATGACTATCTCTTAAAAACGCAACAGGAACCAATGGGAGTCGCAGAACAAATCTATTTAACGATTCACATCCAACGTGTAGTGAGTGAAAAACAAAGTACCCAATCTTAAGGATTGTTACTGGTAAAGCAGGCAAAACCTAGATTGAAAAATAGGGCACGAATTTTCGTGACCGTTTTTTCAATCTAGGTTTTTTATTTGATTAAATCAACTAGAAAGAAGGAAAATAAGATGGATAATCAAGCAGTTGGTAAAAGAGTATGGGAGGCAGTCGGAGGTGAAAAGAATGTCAATAGTTTAGTACATTGTGCGACACGTTTACGTTTCAAATTAAAAGATGAATCGGTCGCAGACACACAAAAGTTAAAACAGGATCCAGATGTGATTCAAGTAGTACAAAGTGGTGGTCAGTACCAAGTAGTTATCGGTAGTAATGTGGCTGACGTTTACCAAGCAATCGTTGATGAGCAAGGTCTGACAGATCAATCAGGAACAGAGGATCAGTCAAAAAATCCTTTGAATCGCTTGATTGATATTATTTCTAGTATTTTCACGCCATTTTTAGGCGCAATGGCAGCTGCAGGGATCTTAAAAGGATTTTTATCTTTGGCAACGGTGTTAGGGTGGCTTTCTGCGGATACTGGGGCTTACCAAATTCTATTTGCAGCCGCAGATGGTGTCTTTACCTTTTTACCAGTGATGTTAGCTTTTACTGCAGCCAAAAAATTCAAAACGAACCAATTTTTATCTGTGGCAATTGCTATGGCGTTAGTTTATCCAGCAATCACGCAACTAGCTGGAGCTGGAGGGGCAGTGGATTTCTTTGGATTACCAATCGTGTTAGCTCAATCAGGTTACACATCTTCAGTGATTCCGATCATTTTGGCTGTTTGGGTCCAAAGCAAATTTGAACCGCTGGTGAAAAAAGTGATTCCACAATTTTTACAAATGATTTTTGTACCAATGATCGTTTTATTGGTGATGGTGCCATTAACTTTCTTACTGTTAGGTCCAATCGGGACAGTTATCGGTAATGGGTTAGGTAGTCTATTTAATTCGATTTACAGCTTTAGTCCATTAGTTGCGGGCTTGATTATGGGAAGTTTATGGCAAGTGTTCGTAATGTTTGGGATGCACTGGGGATTTGTACCGATCATGTTCTTGAATATTGAACAATATGGGTTTGACGTCATGGTTCCAATGCTTTTACCAGCCGTTTTAGCTCAAGGTGGTGCAGCCTTAGCAGTGGCGATTCGTACCAAAGATACTAAGCTTCGTTCATTAGGTATTTCATCTACAATTACCTCACTTTTTGGCATTACGGAACCAACTGTTTATGGGGTAACTTTACCGTTAAAGAAACCGTTTGTCGTTGCTTGTCTGTCAGCCGGTATCGGAGGCGCAATGATTGGTTTTGCTGGTGTGAAAGCTTTCTCTAGCGGGTTAGTAAGCTTGTTAACGATCCCAACGTTTATTAGTACGAACCAAGCAGTTGAATCCAATGTGACCATGGCAATCCTTGCGACAGCTCTTTCATTTGTCTTAGCATTCGTAGGTACGCTGATCGTTGGATTTGATGAAACCGTCCAAGATGAAAAACTAGAAACAAACCAACAAACAACAGCAGGTGACACGATTAGTTCTGCTCGACATAATCTAAAAAGTCCTTTAAGCGGGAAAGTCCTGCCATTATCTGATGTTCCGGATAAAGTTTTCTCTTCTGGAGCGATGGGAAAAGGGCTTGCGATTGATCCGGAAAAAGGTGAATTGATTGCGCCAGCGGATGGGGAGATCACGACCATTTTCCCAACAGGTCATGCGGTTGGTTTAACAACGAAAGATGGGATTGAAATCTTGATGCATATCGGTATGGATACCGTTGAGCTTGAAGGACAAGGGTTTGAGACTTTTGTAAAACAAGGGGATCAAGTAAAAGCTGGTGATTTATTGGTTCGATTTGATATTGAAGCGATTAAAGCCGCTGGATACAGTGTGATCACGCCAATCGTTATTACAAATACGGAACATTTTGCTGATGTGTTGGAATTAAATCAAGAAGAACTGATTGCTAGTGAAGATTTTCTAGCAATTGTCAAATAAGGAGGAAATAGCAGATGACTACAAAGTTTTCAAAAGATTTTTTATGGGGTGGCGCTACAGCTGCCAATCAATTAGAAGGTGCTTACGATCAAGATGGGAAAGGGCTCTCAGTTGCTGACGCGATGCCTGGGGGGAAACAACGATTTGCAGTTATTGGCAGTGAAGACTTTGATTGGACGATCCAACCAGATAAATATACCTATCCTAACCATCAAGGGATCGACCATTATTATCGGTTTAAAGAAGACATTGCGCTTTTTGCTGAAATGGGCTTTAAATGTTATCGTTTCTCCATTGCTTGGACTCGGATTTTCCCTCAAGGAGACGAAGTAACACCGAATGAGAAAGGTTTAACGTTTTATGAAGAAGTGATTGATGAATGTTTGAAATATGGGATTGAACCTGTGATCACGATTTCCCATTACGAGATGCCATTAAATCTAGCAAAAAAATATGGCGGGTGGAAAAACCGAGAACTGATTGATTTTTACGAACGCTTTGCTAAAGTGGTGCTTGAACGATTCAGCGATAAAGTCAAATATTGGATGACGTTCAATGAGATCAATTCAGCTTTTCATTTTCCAGCTTTGAGTCAAGGATTAGTAAAAAGTAATGGTGCGGCTGATTATCAAAATATCTTCCAAGCATGGCATAACCAATTTGTAGCAAGTAGTAAAGCAGTAAAAATCGCTCATGAATTACGGGAGGATAGCCAAGTGGGTTGTATGATTATCTATGCAACGACGTATAGCATAGATGCTAATCCAATCAATCAAGTAGCTACATTGATCCAGAACCAAGAATTCAATTTCTTCTGTGCAGATGTTCAAGTACGGGGCAAATACCCGGCATACACAAACCGCACGTATGAAAAATATGGCGTAGATAGTGACAAATTAGAACAAACGACTGAAGATTTTGAGTTGTTGCAAGCATATCCAGTCGACTATATCGGTTTCAGCTATTATATGTCTACTGCAGTCAACGAAACGGACCCAGATGCAGCGGCCTCAGCCGGTAATCTTTTAGGTGGAGTTAAAAATCCGTTCTTAGAAGCCAGTGAATGGGGATGGCAGATTGATCCAGAAGGGTTACGGATTGCATTAAACGAGTTGTACAACCGTTACGAAAAACCATTGTTTATTGTTGAAAATGGGTTAGGCGCAATTGATAAGGTAGAAGAAGACGGGCGCATCAATGACGATTACCGTATTGATTACTTACGTCGGCATATCGAAGCAATGGGAGAAGCTGTGGCTGATGGAGTAGAACTCATGGGATATACGCCATGGGGATGTATTGATCTGGTAAGTGCTTCGACTGGTGAAATGAGTAAACGTTATGGATTTATCTATGTTGATTTGGATGATGAAGGGAACGGAACCAAAAATCGTTCAAAGAAAAAATCTTTTGAGTGGTATCAAAAAGTCATCGCCACCAATGGAGAAGAACTGTAAGTCTGTATTCATGATAGAACCGTTGTTTACTAAGAAATTAAGAATAGTTCATTTCTGATAAAGAAAATAAGGTCATTTTTGACAAATCACTGTCGAAAATGGTCTTTTTTCTATTTGATCGAGCGATTCATTTTACTCTCGTTGTTCTAAAGAAAAAAATCACGAGATGTGGGAAAGTCTCACTTGTGTACCCTGTCATAGAATGATAAAAAAATATCGGTTATTTTAAAATAATCATAGGGATTAGGAATGGAAGATGATATAATCTAAAATGAAAATGTGAAATAAATCACTATTGTTTTTGAAAAAATATGGGAAGTGTGGGTTTGAACATCTATGTATACACCAGAAGAAATTATGGATATCAGTATCCATCTTGGAACGAAAAAGATCCAAAAGCCAATTCTTGCGAAATTAATTCTAGGTTTTATCGGAGGAGCAATGATCTCGTTAGGTTATTTAGCCTACATCAGAGTTTCAGCTTCGATTCCAGAATCACTGGCGAGTTTAACTAGTTTAGTAGGGGCGGCTGTGTTTCCTATCGGACTATTGGTGATCCTGCTTGGTGGTGGGGAATTAATTACTGGAAATATGATGGCGGTTGCAATTGCTTTTATGGATAAAAAAGTAACTTTTTCACAATTAGTTAAAAATTGGACAATTATCACGTTAGCTAATATCGTGGGTGCCATTTTTGTTGCATATTTCTTTGGACACTTTGTCGGATTGACTCATTCAGGCGTTTATTTGGACCAAGTCATCCATATTGCTGATCATAAGATTGAAGCTTCTTGGTGGCAAGCACTTGGTTCGGGAATTGGTTGTAACTGGTTTGTCGGCTTAGCATTATGGCTATCCTATGGAGCAAAAGATGCAGCTGGAAAAGTATTGACTATTTGGTTCCCCGTAATGATTTTTGTTGCCATCGGCTTTCAGCATAGTGTGGCTAACTGCTTTGTGATCCCAGCCGCAATTTTTGAAGGACAAGCAACTTGGACAGAATTTCTCTTGAATTTTATCCCAGTTTATATCGGTAACATTGTCGGCGGTGCAATATTCGTATCAGGGTTTTACTATGCAAGCTATAAGCATCATTGAAAATAAGCATGTTGATCGATAAGTTAGAAGACTAATAAGAACATCGAAGTTTGCGTTTTGCTTACTTTGGTGTTTTTTGTAACTGATAAAATAATTTCTTCCTATTATAATTTTATAGATAAAAAAGAAGAACTATTGTCTTAATCCTCAATCCACCAACATAGCTAATCCATGTCGTTTATATTCTTTTTTTATTTTTTATGTGCTATGATTCTAGTAATAAAATCGAAAGGTGAAGTTATGAAAAGGACACGTGTACTATACCTAGAAGTTGCAGACAAGATCAAAGAAGATATCTTTTCAGGAAAGTATCCTGTCGGCACCATGTTGCCTACAGAAAATGAATTAGAAGAAATGTTTCAAGTAAGTAAGATCACGGTTCGTAAGGCCATTGAATTATTAGCAACAGATGAATATGTCGAAAAGAAAAGCGGACGAGGGACGACGGTAGTAAGTAATCGTCCATACAATCGTTTGTCAAAAGCGGCAAGTTTTACACAGATTCTAGAAAACTCACAACATACAGTTCACAAAGAAACGTTGGAATTAAAGAAAATCACTTTAAAAAAAGATCACCCATTATTTGCCTCTTTTGGTTCAACGGCTGTCTGTTTTAAGCGATTATACTACTTAAACGACCGTCCTTATATTTACTTTACGCATTATCTGCCAAGTGATTTGTTAGAAATCAAGCGCAAAGTATTTGATGAAGAGTCTTTATATCGTTTATTGACCCAAAAAGGTTATGCCATCGACTCCTTTGCCGATGATTTTTCCGCTGTGTTTCTAACAAAGGATGAACGGGAAATTTTAAAAACTACCTCAGAGATCGCGATTAAAAGAACGCGACAATCAAAGACTCACTTGGGGAAAACAATCGAATATTCAGAAGCAATTTACGAGACCAATCTGCATCCTTATCATATAGACTATGAAACATAAGGTTGTTTGAACGATGTTCTGCTTCAAGTAATAACGGCGAGCCTTAGAAAATAGCTTTTCATATTTTGTAAGGCACGCCGTTATTACCGCAGAAGCCATCAGATACATGGGTCAAGATATTCGCAGGTGGTTTCTTGTGATGGGGGAAGGATTGTGTATTTTTAGGATAAGCTTCCTTAGAGAGTAGAAAAATTTTTACTATTTATAGAAATCGTTTACAAAGTTAGCATAATATGGTACGATCACTTTGATAAACATTATAATGTTATAAAAGGAGAGAGCGGCAATGGATAAGTTTGTAGGATTGATTGAACAAAAGATTATGCCAGTAGCTAACCGAATTGGAACACAGAGGCACATGACGGCAATTAGAAAAGGAATTATTGCAACGATGCCACTAACGATCGTCGGTTCATTTTTTACGATTTTACTGAACATTCCGATTGAATCTGTGGCAGCAGTGATAGAACCCTATCGGCAAATTTTGGATATTCCTTTTCGTTATACGATAGGGATTTTGGCATTATACGCAACATTTGGGATTGCTTCATCATTAGCAAAAAGTTATAAAGTTGATTCCTTGACGGCTGGTATATTAGCATTGATGTCTTTTCTGATCGTGGCAGCACCACCGACACAGGTAGTAGAAGACTTGGAAGGAATCACAGCAGGACGTTATATCAATATTGCGAATCTAGGATCAGGTTCATTATTTGGTGCCATTGTTACAGCAATTATTTCTGTCGAGATTTATCGTTTCTTCATTGAAAAGAAAATTACAATCAAGATGCCTGATGGGGTGCCACCAGAAGTGACAAACTCTTTTGTTGCATTGATTCCTGGAGCGGTGATTTTGATTTTCTTCTGGGTGATCCGCCATATGCTTGGTTTTGATCTGAATGGGTTTTTAAGTGAGTTATTGATGCCGCTAAAAGGCATACTTGCAGGGAATAGTTTGTTTGGTGGTTTATTAACAGTCTTCTTGATTTGTTTTTTCTGGGTTCTTGGGATTCATGGCCCAGCCATTATGGGACCAGTGATTCGCCCATTTTGGGATATTTCGATTGCTGAAAACATTGATGCTTTCAACGCTGGTGCGAATGCTCATAATATGCCGAATATTTTTACAGAACAGTTTTTACAGTGGTACGTGTGGATTGGTGGCGCAGGAACAACCTTGGCTTTAGTGGTTTTATTCATGTTCTCCAAATCAAAATATTTAAAGAGTTTAGGTCGATTATCGATTTTACCAGGACTATTCAACATCAATGAACCAATGATCTTCGGGGCACCGATTGTAATGAACCCGGTATTAGGGATTCCGTTCATTCTTGCACCGTTAGTAACGACTACTTTGTCATATGTCTTAACGGTTAGTGGTCTCATCCCAATGATGACGGCTCGGTTACCATTTGCTATTCCTTCGCCAATCGCCGCTTGGATGAGTACAAACTGGAGCGTAGCAGCTGGCGTGTTAGTTATTGCTAACTTCCTGATCACATTGGCTATTTATTATCCGTTCTTCAAAGTATTCGAAAAACAACAACTGGCTCGTGAAGCAGAAGAACAAGCGCAAGAAGAAGCACCAATGGTGACGGGCGTTACCGAGGAACAAGCATAATAAAAAATGGAGGTTAGTGGCTATGAAACGTGCACTAGGGATTTCACTTTACCCAGATCATAGTGATCCAATCAAAGACCAGGAATATTTGCAATTAGCACAACGTTATGGGTTTACCCGTATTTTTATGAGTATGTTAGAAGTAACGGAAGATCCCCTGATCGTAAAACAAAAGTTTCAAAAATTGATTCATTTTGCGAAAGAATTGGGATTTGAAACGATTTTAGATGTTGCTCCCAACATTTTT
This sequence comes from Enterococcus sp. DIV1421a, assembly GCF_051711025.1. NCBI lineage: Bacteria > Bacillati > Bacillota > Bacilli > Lactobacillales > Enterococcaceae > Enterococcus > Enterococcus sp. DIV1421a. The sequence continues at coordinate 649,865 of NZ_JBIOLU010000001.1, forward strand.
GAACAGTTGGACATTTCGTATGACGACTTAAGTTTTTTCCACGAAACTGGTGCAGATGGAATCCGTCTTGATTTAGGATTTGACGGCGGAAAAGAAGCTTTGCTGTCATATAACCCTTATCATTTAGCGATTGAGTTGAATATGAGTAATGATGTTGCTTATTTGGATAATATTTTGTCTCATCAAGCAAATAAACCCTTTCTCTATGGGTGTCATAATTTTTATCCTCAAGAAGGAACAGGCTTACCTTACCGATTTTTTGAGTCTTGCAGCCAACGATTTAAAAAACAAGGGTTACGAACGGCTGCTTTTGTTTCTTCTCAGGTGGGAACAATCGGACCGTGGGATATCAATGATGGGTTGACTACGTTAGAGATGCACCGTCATTTACCGGTCCATGTAGCAGCAAAACATTTGTTTGCTAGTGGGTTGATCGATGATGTCATTATTGGAAATGCCTACGCATCTGAAGAAGAGTTGCGTATGTTAGGAGAAATGGATCGCTATCAAACAGTATTTACGATCGAGTGGCAGACAGCTGCTCATGAAGTAGAACGACAAATTGTACTAGGAGAACAACATGTTCGTCGAGGAGATATCACTGAACAGGTCATTCGTTCCACTGAAGTTCGAAAAAAATATAAAGATGCAAAAAATGAAGCCCATGACAATGAAAATGAATTTCAAATTGGTGATGTAGTCATTGGAAATGATACATTTGGCAAATACAAAAATGAACTTCAAATTGTTTTAGAACCACATCGGGATGCAAGGAAAAATAAAGTTGGTGCAATTGTACCAGAAGAACATCTCTTACTAGATTTTATCCACCCATGGTCGAAGTTCAAATTTATAGAAAAGTAGGCGTTGTGATGTTCGATTTAGTGATCAGAAATGCTCGTAGATTAACTGGCGAAACAATGGATATTGGGATCAATAATGGAAAAATCCAGAAAATCGCAACAAGTATCCCAGAAAAAGGAAAAACAGAACAAACGTTGCAGCCAGGGCACTATCTTTCTGCTGGCTGGATCGATGACCATGTCCATTGTTTTGAGGAAATGACTTTATATTATGATTACCCAGACCAGATTGGTGTGAGTAAAGGGGTAACAACGGTTATCGATGCAGGAACAACAGGTGCCGAAAATATCCATCAATTTTATGAACGAGCAAAAAAAGCTAAAACCAATGTATATGCCTTGTTGAATATTTCAAAGTGGGGCATCGTAGAACAAGATGAATTAGCTGATTTAACCAAGATACAGGCGGATTTGGTCAAAGAAAAATTAACTGAATTTCCAGAATTTATCGTGGGAATCAAAGCCAGAATGAGCAAAACCGTGGTTGGGAATAATGGATTGACACCGCTGGAATGGGCGAAAAAAATTCAAAAAGAGAATCATCAAATTCCTTTGATGGTGCATATTGGCTCTGCCCCACCACATTTAGAAGAAATTTTACAGCTTCTGGAAAAAGGCGATATCCTGACCCATTGTTTTAATGGGAAAGATAACGGGATTATGGAGAAAGAAACTCATCAGATTAAACCGTTTGTCAAAGATGCCTTAGCCAAAGGGGTGATTTTCGATATTGGTCATGGCACTGACAGTTTTAATTTTGAGGTGGCAAAAGCAGCCTATGACCAAGGAATCAAAGCGGACTCTATTAGCACGGATATCTATATTCGTAATCGAAAGAACGGCCCCGTTTACGATTTAGCGACAACGATGGAAAAATTGCATTTTATCGGCTATTCCTGGTCAGAAATTTTAGAAAAGGTAACTTGTGTGCCGGCTAAAAATTTCCATTTAGGAACGAAAGGTCAGATAGAAGTAGGTTTTGATGCGGATTTTACAATATTTGAATTTGTTGACCAAGAAAAGATGATTACTGACTCGAATGGACAACAGCAAGTGATCGATCAACAAATCAAACCAGTTAGCGTAATTATTGGGGGAAAGAGTTATGAGTGTAAGTTATGATAAATTCAATTTAAAAGAAGTGATCAATGCTTCAGGCCGGATGACGATTTTAGGTGTTTCCAAAGTATCGGAATCTGTTTTGGCAGCGCAACGCTTTGGCGGCGAACATTTTTTTGAAATGTCAGACCTGAGTGAAAAAACGGGTGCTTACCTGGCGAATCTCTTAGCAGTTGAGGATGTTCAGATCGTTTCTTGTGCTTCTGCAGGTATTGTTCAAGCAGTGGCAGCGGTTATTGGCAAAGGAAGTCTAACTCATGTTTATCATCCTTATTCAACAACTATCAAGAAAAAGGAAATTATTTTACCCAAAGGACACAATGTTGATTACGGCACATCCGTTGAATTAATGATTCAACAAGGTGGGGGGCAAGTAATCGAGGCAGGTTATGCCAATATGTGTAGCACTGAACATCTTGAAAGCTGTATCACTGAAAATACCGCAGCGATTCTTTATGTCAAAAGTCACCATACGGTTCAAAAAAGTATGTTGTCAGTAGAAGAAGCAGTAGCAGTTGCCCAAAAACATGAAATCCCGTTGATTGTTGATGCAGCAGCAGAAGAGGATTTATTCAAATACACTAAACTAGGAGCGGACCTAGTGATCTATTCGGGTGCAAAGGCGATCGAAGGTCCAAGTGCAGGAATGGTGATTGGAAAGAATCCTTATATACCATGGGTGCGATTACAATCAAAAGGGATCGGTCGTTCGATGAAAATCGGTAAAGAGAATATTTTAGGGTTTACTCAAGCGGTCACCGATTATCTTGAACATGGCAGTGAATCTGGTGAGTCAATGAAGCACCGTTTACAACCATTTGTTGAAGAGTTGAATCACATTGATCATTTGTCAGCAACTATTGTTCAAGATCCAGCTGGTCGAGAGATTTATCGAGCGAGTGTTAAAATCAGTGATCGTTCTGCACATTCAGTTATTCAGGCACTAAAAGAAAAAAATCCAGCAGTCTATACACGAGATTATCAAGCGAATCATGGTATCATTGAATTTGACATACGTTCGGTCAATCAAGAAGAAATGCAAAAAATCATTGTTCGCCTGCAAGAAATCATGAATGAAACAAAATTATCTTGAGTGAAAAAGGAGAGAAAAAAATGTCACGAATTCCTAACTATTTACACGATCAAGTTTGTTTGAATGTTTTAGCTAATTCTGTTGAAAATGCGGTGGAGTGTTATGAAGCAGCTGAAGGACATATTTTGTTAGGGGTGCTTTCAAAAAACTATAAAACAGACGAAGCAGCGATTGCTGACATGAAAAAGTATCAAGCAGCAACGAATAATGCGCTATCAGTTGGCTTGGGAGCAGGTGATCCAAACCAGAGTCAAATGGTGACTCGTTTGGCAAAAGTCTTGCAACCACAACATGTGAACCAAGTATTTACTGGAGTGGGTGCTTCACGAGCTGTGTTAGGTCAAAATGAAACAGTGGTCAATGGATTAGTTTCACCAACAGGTAAAGAAGGGTATGTCAATATTGCAACCGGTCCTTTAAGTTCTCAAGGTACAGCAGGCGTAGTCACGATTGAAACAGCGATTCGCTTACTGCAAGATATGGGAGGAACATCAATCAAGTATTTTCCAATGAAAGGGTTAGCACATCAAAAAGAGTATGAGGCGGTAGCGCAAGCTTGTGCCACTTATGATTTTGCATTAGAACCAACAGGAGGAATTGATTTAACCAACTTTGAAGAGATCCTTCAAATCGCTGTCGATGCCAAGGTGAAAAAGATTATTCCTCATGTCTACAGCTCGATTATTGACCCTGAAACGGGCAATACGAAGCCAGAGGATGTCCGGACATTACTACAAATCATGAAAAAAGTTGTCAGCTAAGATGAAAAAAGGTGAGAAAATGAAATTTGGGGCATTCGGAGAAGTGATGTTGCGATTGACACCTCCAGAACACTTGATGCTAGAACAAACCCATACATTAAGACTGGCATATACCGGAACAGGTGTGAATCTAGTTGGTAATCTAGCTCATTTTGATATGGAGAGTTATCTATTGACGGCTCTGCCCGATAATCGCTTAGGCAGTGCTGCATTAGCTAACTTAAAAAGTATCGGTGTTGAAACGAAGTATGTAATCCAACAAGAACAACATATCGGTACCTATTTCGCAGAAATGGGGTATGGTGTTCGTCCTACTGAAGTTACTTACCAAAATCGAAAACATAGTTCTTTTGGATTGTCTCAAGAAAATGACTATGAATTACAGGCGTTTATTGAAACAGTAGATCTTGTGCATATTTGCGGGATCAGTTTGAGTTTGTCTGATCAGTGTGCCGAAACAGCGATTTCTCTTGCCAAGAAAGCACATGCTCAGGGAAAAAAAGTATGTTTTGATTTCAACTTTCGGCCAACATTGAACCAGGAACAAGATCAAAGAAACATCTTGAAACAACGCTATGAGGAAATTTTACCTTATTGTACGATTTTATTTGGCTCGATCCGTGATTTGACGGAATTATTAGAATGGCGAACAAGCGATTCAACGAAAAATCCTATCGCCTATATCCAATCCTTTTTAGCTTATTATGACATCGAATGGTTTGCTGGTACGAAACGAACCAGCCATGAAGGAAGAAAACAATTAAAAGGATATTTGATCACCGTCACAGAAGACGCTGAAACACCTTTTTACGAGTTATTTGTTTTAGACCGAATTGGTGCAGGGGATGCTTTTGCGGCTGGGATATTATTAGGATATGCGGACAACTGGTCATTGACTAGAACCGTCGAGTTTGCAACAGGAAATGCTCGTTTGGCTCACGCAATCCAAGGAGATGTTCCGCTCACAACTAGAAAACAGGTTCAACAATTACTAGATGCGCCAGATGTCGATTTGATTCGCTAAGAAATAGTCTTGCGATGAATGGACGAAATAAAATGCATCGGAGCGTTAAGAAAGTCTTGAAATGGGAATCAGTGTTTCGAGACTTTTTGACATCGTCTGAAATATTAAAAGTTAGCTTTTAGTAGATAGCAGATCAGCCAAGAGTTTATCAAGCAGAAGGTAAAAATCCAGAAAGGATTGAATAGAGTTGCAACTGTAGCGGTCGTTTTAGATCGCTAACTTTCTCTGTTGTTTTTAGGGTCTAAAAGAAGGAGAAATATTTTTGACAAAAATCTGGGAGAAAAACAGTACAGTTTTTTGTAGGTTTTCGTTTTCTCTTGACTACCACGTAAGCGATCAGTATTATAAGGAACAGATAGAAACAGCCGAATAAAAAAGGCACCTCCATTTCTAGTGGCAGCCAGAAACAGAGGTCTTGAAAAAGTCAACCACATTGACCAATCAAGTTTGCCATAGTCAATGGAAACCATCAACTTCGTTTATTGTATCGAATCTTAAAGGAGAAATCTACCTTTTTTGATGAGAAAAATAGATGAATTACATGTGTTTTATTTACTGTGCCATAAATGGATTGGATACGATGTGTCCAGTCCATTTTTTTATCCAAAAACATACACCTGAGGATAACGAGTAAAATGAAGATAGCAAGTGCAACAAATAGGGGAGAGTTTACTTGGGCGAGTAAAGTGTGTCAATGTTGGTTTTGGCTTTTTCAAGGAACATAAAAAAGCACATGTTTTAGAATAAAAGCATTTGGCTGTTTCTATCGTTTTTCAAGATCAGAACAATAATTGAGTGAGCCGTCGTACCATGAGATAAAACCGATATATTGAAGGAGTGCAGATTATCTTTCAAGTATTGGCTTATTTTTTTGCTATTAGATAAAAAGTTGGTCTTTCTTATTGGTTGTCAAAATGTGATGAATATCAGAAAATAGAACAATTCAAGAAAACATTTGATTGGGGAGTTCATGTACATAAAATTTTTAGCGAAACATTTACAGATAATGAAACATAACAATTATTTTATCAAATTTTTTTCGAGAAAAGAATGATGCTAGATTCTCGTTAAATGAGTGAATGTTATTGTCAGAACACGATGAAAGCAAGCTTTCTTAATTAAGAAAGTCGTTTCAAATTTAAACATTTATGTTATTTAATGTTTTTTTAAAATAAAAAAGATTAAAAAAGTTTTCGCCAACAAACACTAGATATAGTGTTTGTTTTATTATATACCACTAAAAAATCACAAAATCTAGTCTTTTATTTTAAAAAAACAAGTGTAAAATGAAGTTAGACTTTTGAGTTGGGATGTGTTTTTTTGAAACTAACAGTTTTTTGTGGCTCCCGTTTTGGTAATAAAGAAAGCTATAAATTTATTGCCCAAACGTTAGGAAAATATATGGCTCAAGAAGAGATTGAGCTGGTTTATGGTGGATCAGAATCGGGTATCATGGGAGTTTTCAGTCAGACTTTACTAGAAAACAATGGGAAAGTCACTGGTATCTATCCAACAGGGCTTTTTGATTCTGAGTTACCGAATACAAATGTAACAACTTTTATTCCTACCGAGACAATCGACGAACGAAAAGTATTGTTATTTGAACAAGGAGATGCTGTTTTGATCTTTCCTGGAGGATTGGGAACCTTAGAAGAGTTTTCTCAACTTTTATCTTGGATGGCCATTGATTTAACAGCGAAGAAACCGATTGGTATTTTAGATATCGGAGGATATTATGAAGGTTTAAAGACGTTATTAGAAACGTTTGCCAAAGAAGAATTTATGGATGCCAAATGGCTGGATTACGTCTTTTTTTCAAATAACCCATTAGAACTAGTCGATTTATTACGCGCAGAAGTAAGTGAAACACAACTATTATTAGAGGAGGCAAATTAATGAGTCAAATTTATTTAGCAGGTCCATTCTTTTCAGAGGAGCAAGTTGAGCGTGTTGCTCGTATCGAAAAAGCATTGGAAGAAAATCCAACGGTGACTGGTTTTTATTCACCAAGACATCATCAAGAAAGTAATTATGAAATGTTTAGTGCAGGTTGGGCACAAGAAGTTTATGAAAAAGATATGGCAGAACTAACAGCAGCTGATTACGTAGTAGCTATTTTAGATTATGAACATCAAATCATTGATCCAGGGACAGCTTATGAATTAGGGGCAGCAACAATGATGAAAAAACCAATGATTGTTTTCCAAGAAGAGACTGTTCCAACTAATTTGATGATTACTCAAAGTTTGCATACTTATTTAAAAACAGTTGACGAAGTACGTGACTACGATTTTAAAACATTACCAGTAACGAAATACGTAGGCGAGTACTTATAGAAATAGAAAGAGGAAGGATTGCATGTCAGTGATATTAATTTCAGGAACGATTGGTGCAGGAAAAAGCAGTTTGACAGATATGCTTGCGAAAGAAATCGACTCAAAACCATTTTATGAAAGTGTTGAGGATAATGAAGTGTTACCACTTTTTTATTCAAATCCAGAACAGTATGCTTTTTTATTGCAAATTTTCTTTTTGAATAAACGATTTTTAGCGATGAAAAATGCTTTAGTGGATGATGATAACGTGTTAGACCGTTCGATCTATGAAGATAGCCTGCTATTTCATTTAAATGCAGATCTAGGTCGAGTGACCGATATTGAAGTGCAACAATATGATAATTTATTGGATACGATGCTTAACGAGTTAGACGATGTTGCTCCTAAGAAACGTCCAGACTTGATGGTTCATATCAAAGTGTCCTTGGATACAATGTTGGATCGCATCAAAAAACGGGGTCGTGATTATGAACAGCTGGAAAGTGATGAGACACTTTATGACTATTATCGCTCTTTAAATCAACGTTATGATCAATGGTATGAAGATTTTGATGTTTGTCCGAAGATTCAAATCGATGGTGACCGCTTCGATTTTGTTGAAAAGCCAGAACATGCAAAAGAGGTCATTGAACAAATCCAACAAAAATTAGCAGAATTAAGCGATGTAGAGGCAGGGAAATACTTTACTGAGAATCAACATGCAAAAGGACAAGGACTGGGTCAGTAAACAGTCATAACGTTCCATTTTAAAAAGATGATGACATCGTTCATTTTAAGAAACAAGCTGGAAAACCTCCAAGATAGTCGAAACGATTTGGAGGTTTTCCAGCTTGTTTTTGATAGAGCGGTTCCTGAAAAGCCATGATTCGAAAGAACACAGTTCGATAGTAATCAATTTATCAAGGAAAAAGCTGTTTTTGGCTAAGTGAAAAAGATAGTAAAAATAGATCAAAAGATTTGAACGTGTCTTTTGACATCTTCAAATCTTTTGACCTATTGGTATCCTGCCATACTTATACAAAATAAGGCCGAGACTTTATTTAACAGTTAAAACATCCGCATGTCTTTCTTTCGTATAGGATTCAAATGACTTAAATGAATCTTTTACAGTTTTATGACAGTGATCGCAAATACTTAAGCTTCCTTGATCACTAAATTCGGTATGAATATTTTTACTGGTTGTACAAGTACAATAATCATGACTATCAAATATACTCATTTTTTTCTCCTTTATCACATTGTGCTTACCCAATATACCAGAAAGAAATGGCAGAAACAAAAAAATTAAGAGAAATTAACAATTTCTCTTAATTTCAGTTAATTCCTAGCGAGTGAGCCATGTCAGCTCTCGTTTTTTTGTACGAAGTGACAAGAAAACAGCCAGAACAGTTGCAAGTTTTTTCAAAAATAAAAGCTGTTCTAAAAGTTTTTCCTTTACTGATCAGGTCAAGTCGGTCTTTTTAGGTCTTTTACAAACTATAAATATTTCCATCCTGATCTTCGATTCGGTAGTTTCCGATCTTTTTGAAGGTAACGGATACTTCTTTACCATCTTCTTTACCAGAGATGGTATAAGTGTCTGCTTCGGTCTTGATCTTGATATCATTGAGTACTGTTTTTTCTTGAGAAGTACTTGCGGTATCTTTTTCAGTTCCTGTATAGGTACGTGTCAATTCCATTTTATGATCGCTAAAAATGATTTGCCCACTGACTAAATTCATGTCTTTGCGGACTTTTAATGAATAGTTACTGTTACTGATATCCTCTTTTTCAGCTTGTAGAGTCGATGAATCTGTCGTTTGGTCTGCTGAATTACCAGATCCACCGAATAGGCTGCATCCTGATAAAGTAAAACAGCTGACAAGCGAAAGAACCATGATGACTAATTTCTTCAAAATATTTCCTCCATTGTATGATACAGCTTTAACTACAAACGGTGTGAATCCTCTAGTCAACCAAGTTGGCTGGGTTTCTGTCGTTGCGTTTACTGTGACTAATAAATTAGTATAGCTTCTATTATAAGATTTAGGAATACTAGCTTTTGTCTATTCCATTGAAAAAAGGTGTTTATGTCTCTTCTATTCAATCTCATTTCTTTACAGATGTCAACTCCCCTTCAAAAGGACTGGTTTGCTCAGTACAGCAAATGAAGTAGGGGTGTACGAGTCGTTTCAACTAAATAAAACGTTTGCTAAATTAACTTGTAACTGGTGTAAACGTTTGCTATATTGAGTAGGGAACAAGTATTATTTAGCAAATAAACTGAACTCTTTAATAGAAGGTGTGAGTGGATGACAAATTATCAATTTCCAAGTAATTTTTGGTGGGGATCAGCCGCAAGTGGCCCACAAACAGAAGGTCGTATTGCTGGCGATGGTAAAGGAGAGAATATTTTTGATTATTGGTTTAGCCAAGAACCAGAAAAGTTCTTTGATCAAGTAGGTCCTGAAAAGACATCACAAGTGTACACGAAGTATAAAGAAGACGTTCAATTAATGAAACAAACTGGACACAATAGTTTTCGTACTTCGATCCAATGGAGTCGCCTGATTCCTGAAGGGACTGGCGAAGTGAACCAACAAGCTGTTGATTTTTACCATTCGTATTTCGATGAATTGATCGCTAATGGCATTGAACCATTTGTGAATTTATATCATTTTGATATGCCGATGCCTTTGCAAGAAAAAGGCGGATGGCTCAATCGGGAAACGGTTGAAGCGTATGAAAGGTATGCTAAGATTTGTTTTGAATTATTTGGGACGAAAATCAAAAAATGGTTTACCCATAATGAGCCAATCGTGCCAGTTGAAGCTGGGTATCTTTACCGTTGGCATTACCCGGAAGAGTCCGATATGAAAAAGGCGATCCAAGTAGGCTATCATGAAGCGCTGGCTTCTGCATTAGCCGTCAAAGCGTATCATTCCATGGCATTAGATGGCTCAATCGGAATCATTTTGAATCTAACACCAAGCTATCCTCGGGATGAAAACAACCCAGAAGATGTCAAAGCAGCTAAATTAGCTGATGCCTTTTTTAATCGTTCGTTTCTTGATCCAGCAGTTAAAGGTGAGTTCCCACCAGAATTGATCGCCATTGTGAAAGAATTAGACATGGTACCAGCGATGCAAGAAGATGACTTAGCGATCATTAAAGAAAATACCATTGACTTATTAGGGATCAATTATTACCAACCAAGAAGAGTCAAAGCAAAAGAAACACCGATTGATCATGAAAATGGACCAATGCCAGAAGATTATTTTGATAATTATGAAATGCCAAATCGTAAAATGAATCCTTATCGTGGTTGGGAAATTTATGAAAAGGGAATTTATGATATCTTAATCAATGTTCGAGACCATTATGGTAATATTGACTGTTTCATTTCTGAAAACGGTATGGGTGTTGAAAATGAAGCACGTTTTATCGAAGAAGATGGGATGATCCACGATGATTATCGCATTGAATTTGTCCAAGAACATCTAAAATATGTTCACCAAGCAATCGAAGAAGGTGCTAATTGCTTGGGGTATCATATGTGGACGTGTATGGATAACTGGTCGTGGACCAATGCTTACAAAAATCGTTATGGATTTATTTCCGTTGATTTAGCGAATGATGGTAAACGGACAATCAAAAAATCTGGTCACTGGTTTAAAAAACTATCTGATACCAACCAATTTACAATATAAAAAAGTCAACGTTCCTCTTGATCCGTTTAATAAACGGTCAAGAGGAATATTTTTGTTTGTTTGAAAAATTAGAATACAATGAAAACGCTTTTGAATATATATAAATAAAGAATGTTATTTGATATCTTTATAAAGTAAGTATGCTTTTTAAGTGATTTTTTTAGTTTTTATCAATTGTAACCGTTTCTATATGATTAAAATACGAACGTTATCTTTTTTTGGAGGAAGTGTGAGCAGATGGTTTTCTTTTCAAGATATTTACACAGAATTAAATCAATCTACACATAGAAGCGTTAGCATTGATTATAAGGTAGAAATTATTAACATTTGTAAAAAGAAATTTTATTACGTGAGGGGCTATGAAAAATGATTGAGGTTATCAATCTGAAGAAAGTATTCGATAATGGGTTTGAAGCACTGAAGTCTGTTGATTTTCAAATCGAAAAAGGGGATTTGGTTTGTTTGCTTGGCCCTAGTGGTTGTGGAAAATCAACGATTTTGAATTTGATTGCGGGGTTATTAAGCCCTAGTCATGGGGACATTCGTTTTAGTGGAGAGTCGGTGGTACGAACGGAACCGAAAGATCGGAATATTGGTTTTGTATTTCAAAATTATGCTTTATACCCGCATATGACTGTGGTTGAGAATATTATGTTTCCATTGACGGTTGGCGAAAATAAAATCAAAAAAGCGGAAGCTAAAAAAATATCACAGGAATATATGAAACTAACGAATATCGAAGAACTCCAAGATAAAAAACCAGGGACTTTATCAGGTGGACAACAACAACGTGTGGCTATTACACGAGCCTTAGTCCAGAAACCAGAAGTTTTATTATTAGACGAGCCCTTAAGTAATTTGGATGCACGCTTGCGATTAAAGATACGAGAAGAAATCCGTCGTTTGGTAAAAGAAGTTGGAATCACTACGATTTTTGTGACGCATGATCAAGAAGAAGCACTTTCGATTAGTGACAAAATCATTTTACTGAATGAAGGTGTGATTCAACAAAATGATATTCCGCAGAATTTATACTTAGACCCGGCTAACCTGTTTGTTGCCAATTTTATCGGTAACCCGATCATCAATACGTTACCGGTCGAGGTCAATGTTCGTGAAGGGAAAATCAGCCATACGGATTTTCAAATTCCTCTGACGAAACTGGAATCCGCTCAATTAAGAAAACCATTAGTGGATGGAAAATATATCTTAGGGATTCGACCAGAAGACGTTTTTCCAACGACTAACGGATTGTTCGAAGTACAAGTTTCTGGAGTTGAATTGATCGGACGTGAACAGATTTTGAATTTTTCGCTCGCTGCGAAACGTCTGAAATCGATCGTTAGTATTGAAAAGCTCATCGAGGAAGATACGGTACTCTCTTTTGATTTTCAGTACCATAAAATGTTTCTTTTCGATGAAGAAGGGGAGCGGGTGTACTAATGTTCAAAAAAGCATATGATCCAGAAAATCAACCGAAAGCTTGGTTCTTCTTACTGCCATCATTGGTCATTATTGTTTTGTTCAGTATCTATCCGTTGTTCCGTTCACTAGCGATGAGCTTTCAAAAAGGCTCCTTAATCAATCAACAATTTGCAGGAATTGAGAATTATCAGCGTGTGTTGTCAGACCCAGTCTTTATCAAAGCATTAAGAAACACCGCATTGTTTGCTTTTACAGTTGTTCCTATTTCATTGCTCCTTTCACTGGGAATCGCTTGGGTGATTTTTGAAAAAGTGAAACATAAGACTTTTTTTGAAACGATTTTTTTCATGCCTTATGTGACAAGTACGATTGCTATCGGGATCGTCTTTCGCTATTTTTTCAACGGGTCCTATGGGCTCATTAATTATTTGCTGAATTTTTTAGGATTTGAATCAATCAATTGGTTAGATAATGTTTCGATGAGTATGACAACGTTGATCATCTTTGGGGTTTGGACCAGTCTCGCATTCAATATCATTATCTTATTGGCTGGTTTAAGAAATATTGACGAAGAGCATTATAAAATCGCTCGAATGTTTGGAGCAGATGCTTGGGAGATTTTTAGTCGGATCACGTTTCCTCAATTGATCCCAACGATCACCTTCTTGTTGACTGTCAATATCATCGGAGCGTTTAAAGTCTATACTCAAGTCTATGCTTTGTTTGGTGGGCAGCCAGGGATCGCCAAAAGTGCTACGACAGCGGTCTTTTATATTTACGATAAATTCCACATCGCTGGTCGACCAGGGATCGCTATGGCGGCGACGGTCATTTTGTTCCTCGTCATTTTACTGATCACATTTATTCAAAATAAATTGTTGAAGAAAGTAGGGAGAAGAGGATGAAAAAAGTTGTTACAGGACTCTCATTGCTATTTATCGGAATTTTAGGGATCGTAACGATTTTTCCATTTATTTATATGATTTTAGCTGGGTTGATGACATATAGTGAGGCAACGAGTATTCCGCCAACCTTACTGCCAACATCATTTCAATGGGGAAATTATACGGAGGTATTTGCAAAAGCACCATTTTTACGTTATTTCTTCAATACCGTCTTTGTTTCGTTAGTAACTACGATCGCTACAGTCATCACATCTGTTTTAGCGGCTTTTGCGTTAACAAGTCTGGAATTTCGTTTTAAAAAATTGATTATCGGGATCATGATCTCATTACTAATGGTTCCTTATGAGTCCATTATTTTTACGAATTATAATACGATTTCACGAATGGGATTACTAAACAGCTATAGTGCATTGATCATTCCTTTCTTGACCAGTATTTTTTATATTTATTATTTGAACGGGTATTTAAAGAGTATTTCCAGTACCTTTTATAAAGCAGCTAAAATCGATGGTGCCAGTGATCTAGAGTATATTTGGAAAATTTTAGTGCCGATGTCTAAACCAGCACTAGTCACGGTGGGTATCTTGACGTTTATTTCAAGTTGGAATTCATTTTTATGGCCACTGCTTGTGACGAACGAGAAAAAATTCCGCCTGTTAAATAATGGTTTAGCCGCTTTTACCTCTGAAAGTGGGAGTGACGTTCATTTACAAATGGCGGCGGCGACGTTAACAGTTATCCCGATTTTGATTATTTATTTGATTTTTAGAAAAGAAATTATACGAGGAGTGGCGAAAAATGGAATCAAAGGATAAAACAGTGATTACTTTCCATAGTGGAATCTTAACGATCGGTGGAACGATCATTGAAGTTGCCTACCACGATTCACACATCTTTTTTGATTTTGGCACAGAGTACCGTCCAGAATTAGACTTAGCTGATGAATCTTTAAATACATTGCTTGAACATCGATTGATTCCTGACTTGAATGGATTATATGATCCAAGGCTGTTTGATCAAGTACAGCACATACAAGTAGGAGAAAGAGAGCCGTATCAGCATACAGCCGTTTTCTTATCTCACGCTCATTTGGATCATTCAAAAATGATCAATTATCTTGATCCAGCAATTCCTTTATACACTTTAAATGAAACGAAGCAAATCTTACATTCCCTTCATCGAAACAACGATTTCTTGATTCCTTCTCCTTTTGAAAAAGAAGGGTTTGTACGTGAAATGAATGGATTATCTCCTTATGAAACTGTCCAGATCGGAGAAATCAGTGTGGAGATACTACCAGTCGATCATGATGCGTATGGTGCAGCTGCTTTACTAATCAAAACGCCTGACCGATTCTTGACTTACACTGGTGACTTGCGTCTTCATGGATATGACCGGCAAATGACAGAAACGTTTTGTCAAAAATCATTTCAGACTGACTTATTGATGATGGAAGGCGTCAGCATCAGTTTTCCTGACCGAGAAATAAGCGAACAAACGCCAATTGCTACGGAAGAAGAGCTAGTTCAGCGCTTTTGTGAACTGGTCGATCAATATCCTAATCGTCAAATTACTTTCAATGGGTACCCAGCAAACCTTAAACGCTTTGAAATGCTGGTGAAACAATCCCCGCGAACGATGGTTTTAGAAGCGAATATGGCTGCATTAATGAAAGAAGTTCTAGGAATGGATGTGCCCTATTACTATTTAACGGATAGTCCAGTCATTCCGATTCTTCAGTCAGAATTAGAATATCCCTACGAAGTTTTACGCAACGATGAAACAACTTTTGTTTGGCAAGTCGTTGATAATATAGAAAACTTGCAAGGAGGAGGTTTATACATTCATAGTGATGCCCAACCATTGGGAGATTTTGATCCACAATATGCTGTCTTTTTAAAGATTTTAGCTGAAAAGCAAGTTGAATTTGTTCGATTATCGCTGTCTGGACACGCATTTCCAGCTGATTTAGCTGAAATCATCGACAAGATACAACCAAAAGTGTTAGTGCCGATCCATACGTTAAAACCTGAGAAATTAGTCAATCCTTATGGAGAAAGAATTTTGCCAAAACGTGGCGAACAAATTATTTTATAAGAGAAAAGGGAGAGTAAAAAAAAGATGAAAATGAAAAAATGGGTTTCTGTGTTTGTGGCTGCAGCAGCAGTATTTGCGTTAAGTGCTTGTGGAAAGAATGAAAAGGTAGATAGTTCAAGTGAGGATATCGTAACAGAAATCAATGAAAAGACAACGATCAACTTCTGGCATGCGATGAATGGTGCGCAAGAAGAAGCATTAACTAAACTTACAGATGACTTCATGAAAGAAAATCCTAATATCAAGGTAGAGTTGCAAAATCAATCGCAATATTCGGATCTTCAAGCAAAAATCAATTCGACATTACCTTCACCTAAGGATCTGCCGACAATCACTCAAGCTTACCCAGGTTGGCTATGGAATGCTGCTCAAGATGAGATGTTAGTCGATTTAGACCCTTATATCGAAAATGATACGATTGGCTGGAAAGATCAGGAAGAAATCCGTGATTCATTATTAGAAGGTGCTAAAATTGATGACAAACAATATGGTATCCCTTTTAACAAATCAACGGAAATGCTTTTCTACAATGCGGATCTATTAAAACAATATGACGTTGAAGTACCGACGACACTAGCAGAATTAAAAGAAGCTTCAAAAACGATCTATGAAAAATCAGATGGGCAAGTGGTGGGTGCTGGGTTTGATTCATTGAATAACTACTATGCGATTGGTATGAAAAATCAAGGTGTTGATTTTGACAAAGACTTAGCTTTAGATGGGAAAGAATCACAAAAAGTGATCGATTACTATGCTGAGGGCGTCAAAGATGGTTATTTCCGAATTGCTGGATCGGATAAGTACTTGTCAGGTCCTTTTGCAAATGAACAAGTGGCAATGTTTGTTGGCTCGATTGCTGGAGAAGGTTATGTGAAAAAAGATACTGAAGGAAAATTTGAGTATGGCGTTGCGCCACGTCCTGAAAAAATCAATTTGCAACAAGGAACGGATATCTATATGTTCAGTAGTGCCAGTGCTGAAAAACGCACAGCTGCTTTTGAATATATGAAATTTTTAGCACAACCGGAAAACCAACTGTATTGGGCAAATATGACTGGTTATATGCCAATCGTTGAATCGGTTCTTGAAAGTGATGAATACAAGAATTCTACAGAAACAAAAGTACCACAATATTTAGAAGCAGCTACTTCTGATCTATTCTCGATCTCTGTGATTGAAAACGCAGATCCTGCTTATAATGAGGTACGTTCGATCATGGAAAACATTTTATCGAATACGAATCAAGATACGAAGAAACTGATAAAAGATTCCGTTCCTCAATTGGAAGATGCTTGGAATCAATAAACAATCGAACGAAAGAACGTTCAGAACGTTAGCTTGTTTGCTTTAGGCGGTTGAGACAAAAGTGTTTAACATCAAGAAATAAGAAGGAGTTTCCGAAATTTTCTTCTCAAATTTTGGGTCAATTTCGGCTTATTTTTCGAAGATGCTGCTTTTGTCTCGCTGTGAACAAGAGGTTGTGAGAGAAGCGTTTAGCTCCGAGCGGATAAGAGAGGATTTTTTAAAATAGTTCCTCATATTTTAGAAAATCATCGCTTATTGTTGAGGAGTTGATTCTTGAACGCCGTTTATTCGTTTTTAGAGAGACTAAAAGAGACTGAGGCAAGTTTTGGTTCAGTCTCATGAAATGGGAGACAAGTATGAAAATAACATTGTTAGCAACTAGTGACGTCCATGGGTATATCTATCCAACGAACTATGCGACGGATCAAGAACAACCTTATGGCTATGCTAAAATTGCCAGTAGGATAAAACAAATCAGAGAAACTAGCCCAGACCCTCTTTATGTCATTGATAACGGTGACTTCATTCAGGGGTCACCTTTTAGTTACTACTTAGCAAAACAACAAGATCACCACGTCTCAGAATTAACGAATGTCTTAAATGAAATGGATGTGGATGCTAGTATATTAGGAAATCATGAATTTAATTATGGCTTATCTTACTTAGAACAAGCTATCGCTAGTTATCATCATCCTGTCTTATCTGCTAATATTTTAACGAGCAAAGGCGATCCTTATTTTGGACAGCCCTATGTGATGATTGAAAAACAAGGGATCAAAGTGGCAATTTTAGGGTTGACCACGCAATATATTCCTCATTGGGAACAACCTGAAACAATTAAAGACCTACAATTTGTTTCTGCAGTTGAAGCAGCAAAACAATATGTACCTAAACTTAGAGAATTAGCAGATGTAGTGGTTGTAGCTTATCATGGTGGATTCGAGAAAGATTTAGAGACTGGCGAACCCACCGAAGCATTGACTGGCGAAAATGAAGGCTTCCAACTACTTCAAGAAGTAGCTGGGATGGATGCGTTGATTACTGGGCACCAACATCGAGTGATTGCTGCGAAGGTAAATAGTGTGCCGATTATCCAACCGGGCTATCGTGGCGAATTTTTAGGTAAAATCGAATTATCCTTGGAACGAACGGTTAATGGTTATCGTGTTTCGGACGGAAAAGCAGAACTGATTTCCTTAGTAACTGACGAGGCAGATGAAGACATTCTTTCACTTGTTCAAAAAACAGAAAATGAATTGCAAACATGGCTTGATCAACCAGTGGGAGAGGTACAAGGAGACATGAAAATCACTGATCCGATGCAAGCACGAATCGTGGAACATCCTTATATTGAGTTTATTAATCGGGTGCAAATGGCTGCCAGCGGAGTATCGATTTCTGGAACGGCTCTGTTCAACAATGAAGGTCAAGGATTCAATGAAACTATTACAATGAGAGAAATTATTACCAATTATATTTATCCTAATACTTTAGCAGTTCTTAAAATTACAGGGCAGGATCTAAGAGATGCCTTAGAACAAACAGCAAACTTCTTGGCAATAGAATCAGGCGAGATCGTATTTAATCCTGCGTTCATTGAACCTAAACCACAGTATTATAATTATGACATGTATGAGGGCATTGATTATGAGATCGATTTACGTCAACCAGTAGGGCAAAGGATCACTAAATTAGCCAGAGCAGGCAAACCGATCCATCCTGATGAAGAGCTGGAAGTAGTCATGAATCAGTACAGAGCGGTCGGTGGTGGGAATTATCACATGTTCTCTGCCAATAAAATCATTCGTGAAATCCAAATCGATATGACTGAACTGATTGCTGATTATTTAAGAAAACATCAACAAATTCATGCTGAAGTAAATCATAACTTTCGGGTAATCAAGTAAACAAGGGGGACAGAAATTAGTGAAATCTGTCTATTCAAGTCTATTCAAGAAAAGAGCAAGCCAAAACGAAGGTAAATAAATCGAAGCATGCAATTAACAAAATTGTTTATCAAAACTAATCCAAAAGGTAATTGTTGTAAATGATTAACAGTCTCAAGTGTTGTAAGTTTCAGGTTATTTTCAATGTACGTATAACGTTTTTTTGGTGAAAGTATGTTCTTAGAAACGTTCTAAATTTGCTTTACTATAAATTTAGTTACAACCTTTTTTATAAAACGATCCATCAGTATGGGTTATTTATAAAAAAATTTTCGTTATTTAATATCTTTTTTTACTTTTTTGTCTTTACTCTTCATTTTTTGTATATAATGGAATAGGCAAATTTGAATGGGAGTGGAGAAAGGTATGAGAAAAAAACGTCCTTTTCTTCTCTTTTGGTTAGTTGGTTTTTTCTTACTGCTTTTTTTATCAGCCGCAGTTTCAGGAAAAATGACAGCAGATATCGCTCAACTAGAAACAGAAAAAATCATTGCAAGTAAAGAATCAGTAGATAAATTTAAAAAAGAATTTTCTACTTATTGGTGGAAGGATTACAAGATAGTAGCCAACTATGATAAGGGAGAATTAGAGCTTTATTTGCCAAAAGACAAGGAAAGTAATCAGTTTATCAATATTGATGATGTCTTAAGTGCTATTTCGTTAAGACAATATCAATTCAACGATAAACATTTGACCGTCTTACTTTTAACCAATGACGGAGAAAAACTAGCTCGATTAAAGAACGGAAAAGTAATAACCAGCTATTCAGATAAGGTGAATCGTGAGGTTGTTAGTACCCGTCTGAAAGATTGGATAAAAATGAATAAAGAAGTCAAAGAAAATTCTGATACGACTCAGGTTGAGCCGACTCAGGAAAGTTCTTCTGAACATTCGGAAACAATTCAAAGTACGACCCAAAGTAAGTCCAAGACGCAATCGAGTCGTACAACTAAAAATAGCACAAAAAACAGCAAAGCAAGTCAGCAACAGAAGGCAAAGTAACACGAGTATTTTAGTAAGAGTACGCAAACTGTGAAATAGATGGGGCAACACGTCTTTTCCAGCTCAAGTACTGAAAGGTGCATGATAGTCATTCGTTTGAAATGATGGAAGTTCATTTGTTTTTACTAAGTTACTGTTTTTTGCTGAATCTTTGACTGATTGTTCTTGCTTCATTCGATAACTAGAACTATTGTAGTTCAGGTTGACCAAAACAAAAACAGCTAACAAAAACTCCTCAAGATGGACATATTTAGTCTGAGGGGTTCTTTTTTTTGGCATAGATATCCATAATTGCTCCCTTCATTTCTAAAAAAAATCTTAAAATAACCCTTTTTTTAGGAAATTTTCATTTTTTAGGAGCAGAATAAAAAAAAATAAAAGAGAGAAGTGATACTTGTGACACATTTGAAAAAATTGTGCCAAAATCGTTTGCTGATTGTTTTGACAGCTAGTTTTTTCTTTTGGCTGAAAACGATCTTTGCCTATTACGTTGATTTTTCATTGGGCGTTGAAGGCAGCATCCAATACTTTATTCTGTGGATTAATCCAATTGCAACGACATTGTTGTTTTTTGGTTTAGCATTATATATAAAAAAATTGAAACCCGCATTGATTGTTCTTTTAATCATTGATATTTTAAATACGCTTTTGCTTTATTTGAATATTATTTTTTATCGAGAATTTACAGATTTCGTGACCGTAAAGTCTATTCTAGGCTTTTCTAAAGTTTCACAAGGTTTATCAGGAAGTTCCTTTGCATTAATGAGACCTCATGACATTTTGTATTGGTTGGATATATTAGTATTTGTAGGACTCATCATCTGGATGTTTGTTAAAAAAATACCAGTAAAAAGTCCTGCAGTCTCTAAACCAGTGGCGATCGCAGTCACTTGTCTGTCAGCGTTGATTTTTTCAGGAAATTTAGCGCTTAGTGAAGCAAATCGTCCCCAATTGTTGCAACGGACGTTTGACCGTTCTTACATCGTCAAATATTTGGGAATCGATGCCTATACTATTTACGATGCTATCAAAACAGGGATGACAAGCAGTGTTCGTGCGCATGCAAGTAGTAATGGTGTGGAAGAAGTGAGAAAATACACCGAAAATCATTATGCTGCTCCCAATCCAGCAACATTTGGCGTGGCTAAAGGGAAAAACATCATTGTCTTGCATTTAGAAAGCTTCCAACAATTTCTAATCAATATGAAGGTAGATGGTCAAGAAGTAACGCCATTCTTAAATAGTATCTATAAGAATCAATCAACGATCAGCTTTGATAATTTCTTCCATGAAGTTGGGCAAGGAAAAACAAGTGATGCAGAAAATATGTTAGAGACGGGAACTTTTGGTTTACCACAAGGTTCTTTGTTTACCGAGCTAGGTTCAGATAACACGTTCCAAGCTGCTCCAGCAATCTTGGCGCAACAGCAAGGCTATACGAGCGCGGTTTTCCATGGGAATGTCGGGAGCTTCTGGAACCGAGATCATGTGTATAAAAATTTAGGCTATGACAACTTCTTTGATCGTTCTTATTTCAATAGTTCAGATGAAACGTTGGGATATGGTATTTTAGATAAGGACTTATTCAGAGAATCAGCTAAATATTTGGAACATTTACAACAACCGTTCTATACTAAGTTTCTTTCGGTAACCAATCATACGCCATACTATACAGACGATAAACATTTTAATTTCCCATCATTGAAGACTGGCAATAGCAGAGTAGATGATTACGTCCGGACAGCTCATTATTTAGATCAATCGTTGGAACAATTCTTTACGTATTTGAAAAAATCCGGTATCTATCAAAATTCGATGTTTGTCATCTACGGAGATCATTTTGGAATATCCAATACGGATAATAAAGACTTGGCGAAAGCCTTAGGAAAAGACCCTGCTACTTGGGATGATTTTGATAATGCTCAAATGCAGCGAGTGCCATTGATGTTCCACATTCCAGGTTATAAAAAAGGTGAGATCAATCATGAATATGGTGGCGAAATTGATGTGTTACCTACCCTGTTACACTTAGTAGGAATCAATGATAAAGACTATATCCATTTTGGTACAGATTTGCTTTCACCACAGCATGATCAGTTGGTTGCCTTTAGAAATGGTAATTTTGTGACACCTAAATATACCGTTTTAGATGGAAAAACTTATAATAACCAAACAGGGGAAATCATTGATCCTAAAAAAGCTGGTATCCAAAAAGAAGTGGAAAAAGATCAGAATCAAGTCAAAACGGCTTTAAGTTTATCTGATAAGTTGAATCAAGAGAATCTATTACGTTTCTATGTACCAGATAACTTTAAAACGATTGATCCCAAAAAGTATGATTATAAAAATGATGCAGAGAAAAATGAAACCATTGAAAAACAAAAAGGAAGCAAGTCCACGAGTGTTTATTCTAAAAATGGAAATAAAACAACGACTAACCTTTACCCTGCAGAAACAGATGAGAAT
The DNA here is from genome assembly GCF_051711025.1 of Enterococcus sp. DIV1421a. NCBI lineage: Bacteria > Bacillati > Bacillota > Bacilli > Lactobacillales > Enterococcaceae > Enterococcus > Enterococcus sp. DIV1421a. The sequence goes on from NZ_JBIOLU010000001.1 coordinate 671,896, forward strand.
AATTAAATGAATAGTTGATAAAACTTCCAAAAAAGTCGATTTGTTTTCACTTTTTTGGAAGTTTTTTTTATATAATTCGTAAACTTTTTTATTTTAGCGTATGTAATTAGTGAAGGAAACAAATTTTTTACAGCGATTCTTTTGGAAGTGAAAAATCCGAGGAAATTTGGATAGGTGTAAAAAATGATGGCTGAATTCAGTTGAATCAAATAAAAATAGAAAAGGAAAATAGGATAAACTTGTCAGCTATAGGTTGACCGAAGAATAAAAATCAGAAACAACAAGGAGGGGAAACGTTTAATCAAAACAACAACTGGCAATGAACGAACATGTACATATAGAAGCACAGATCCAAGCAGCTAATTTATTTTTCAACACTTTGGCTAAACATTTCTTATCATACAAACGGTCATGTGATACGTGTTGTAGAAGTGTTACAAGAAGGATGAAAGATCAACTGTTTCGTACATGGCACTCACTCAGTTATTGGTTTTGGTAACGATCAATTATGTATGATGGAGAATTAATCAAGCAACTTCGAGTGAATCGAAAGTTGACACAAACACAGTTAGCAAAGGGAATCTGTTCTAAAACATCTCTAGTAGGAATCGAAAATCATACCGTAAAGAAGATCTCTTTTTGTACACTAAAAGCCTTCTTGGAACGCTTAAATATTTCTTTGGCCGAATATGAATGGTTACGTAATCAGCTTGAAGAACCCAAAAAAACGAAGAAAAGTCGGCATCTTTTAAATAAAATCCAAGAAGAGAACTTTGATCCTTATAAGGAAATCGCCAACAACCGAAAGCAATATAAAAAAACAGCTGATTTATACTATTTAATGTTAAATCTACAGATGTTTTGGCAGACGAATGGAAAAATGGAGTTGCAATTAGAATTTCTAGGATATGAGTGTCGTACGATTGAAGAATACTTTATGAAAATCAGGGAATATGGTCATTTTGAGTTAGACATTCTTTCCAAGTATCCCTATATTTTCAGTGATTCATTTCTAGACAATCATTACTTGAAAATCAAAAAAAGAATGCGACAAATGACCGATTCTTTGAATGAAGACTATTTATTTACATTTTTAATGAATCTCACGCTTTATTATATCGATAAAAAACGTTTCAAAAAAGCGCGTAGTATCAACCTCGATATGTCTCGCAGTTTGGCACACAAAGAAAAATCAACAATCATTTATGAAAGTTTGATGACAGAATACTACAGAAAGCTGATTGCACAAGCCTTAGGTGAGCCACTTTCAAAAGAGCTGAATACTTTTTTTACGGTCATCGAATATACCCTAGGCAAGAAAGAGCGCAAACGTCTTGAAGAGAAACTCTTGGAAGTGATAAAAGAAGAAGAGAAAAAAATAATGCTGTTTGAACAGATTGCCAAGATAGAACAAGAATAAGTAAGACAAGTGAATAAGAGTAGAAAAGACCTTGCAACAATCATTGACTAAACGAACTGTCAGGTACTTTTCTGCTCTTTCACTCAACTATCAGTAAGAGCAAATCTGTTTGGTCATTCAGGATGAACGATCTCAGATTTTTGCTTTTTTGTATCGAATAATGGGAAAAAACGATTGATTTCATTGGTTGCAGCATCTCTTGAATCAGATGCATGAATGATATTTTCAGTTCCAGGTAAGGCATAATCTCCACGAATCGTTCCAGGAACAGCATCTACAGCTTTAGTTGCACCGACCATCTTACGGACGATATCGATGACATCCTCTCCAGCTAAAACAAGATAGACTACTGGTCCCGAGGTCATATAATCAATCAATTCATCGAAAAAGCTCCGACCACTTAAGTGATGATAATGCTCTTGTGCGAGTTCTTTTGTCATTGTTGCAAACTTCATTTCAGTAATTGCTAATCCTTTTTCTTCAAATCGTTGGATGATCCGCCCAATTAAATGACGTCTGACACCATCCGGTTTGATAATGACCAATGTACGTTCCATCTGATACACCCCTTTTTTTGTTATACCTTTATTATACTGGTGTCTGAGTAAACCCACAATCAAAGTGAAAAAGCTGATCAACATACGAGCTATTAAGTACAATAAGAATTTTCTAACCCCATCAATCAAAAACAATTTATTTACCATAAATGTTTGGAAAAAGCAAAAAATAAGTTTGACAATCGGTGCATAAGTTGTTATATTTACGAAGGAAAACTAAATAGGATTTGTTAGGTGAGGCTCCTATACAAACACAGGCTACTGCCCAAAAACGTCGAGAGACGCCAATGGGTAGAACAGGAATTGTCGAGACAAGGCTTTTCATAAGGTAGCTAAAAGCAAGGAATTGCTTTTTACGTTGTACAGTGTCAAAACTCAACGATGAGATCAAAGAAGCTTTTTTTTATGTGCTTTTTCGACCTTTCGCTGAATTTTTGATGAAAGGTCTTTTTGTGTTGAAACAATCCTAACAAACAAAAAATGGAGGTGGTTTCGTTGGGAAGTTGATGCTTTTAAAACGAAAGAGAAACAAGAACAATTCTATCAAGTTAAAGGAGATGAGAACAAATGGATGACAGTCCTGCGAAGAAAATAATGCGAGAGAAATTGCTGGCTGAGGCTATTATCTATCTGTTTTCAGCCCCTTTAAATACAGCATTTTCTCCATTACTCAACTAACTAAAAATAACCCAGCTTAAATAAGTGTTGCTTATATTTACTGGGTCTAAGGAGAAAAATGAGATGGAAAAAAAGAGAGATACACAAAAAATGTATGCTGCATTTGCAGGAAAGACAAAACAAGAATTATTGAACTTCTTTCATTCGACTGATCAAGGAATGAAAGACGAACAAATTGAAGAATCAAGAGAAAAATATGGTGAAAATTCAATCTCTTATGGGAAGAAAACACCCTTTATTGTAGAAGCTTTAAAAGCTTATATTACACCATTCACCTTGGTATTGATTGCACTCGGAGTGATTTCATTTATCACAGAATACGTGTTAGCCGCTCCTGGGGATAAAGATTTATTTGGAGTAATTATCATCTTTACGATGGTCATCGTCAGTGGAACGATGACGTTGGTTCAATCTGTTCGCTCTAACCAAGCCGCAGAAAAATTAAAATCATTGGTAAAAGTAACCGCAGCAGTTAAACGTAACGGTGATTATACTGAGATTCCAATGGAAGAAATCGTTTGTGGAGACCTTGTTCGATTATCAGCAGGTGATATGATTCCTGCAGATATGCGCCTGTTGTCAGCCAAAGATTTATTTATTTCACAAGCTGCCTTAACTGGTGAAAGTTACCCTGTCGAAAAGCAAGCGATTGTTTACGATGATGAGACTTTGAGTGAAACTAGTTATGAAAATTTGGCTTTTATGGGAAGTAACGTTATCAGCGGGAGTGCTGAAGGTATTATTGTATCTGTTGGTAATGAAACATTATTTGGACATGTGGCTCAAACGCTCTCTGAAAAGCCGATCAAATCAAGCTTTGAAATTGGTATTCATAAAACATCCATGTTATTGATCAAATTCATGGCTTTAATGGCACCAACAGTTATCGTTATCAATGGGTTGACTAAAGGGGATTGGCTGGAAGCTTTTCTATTCGGTTTATCTGTAGCAGTCGGTCTTACACCTGAAATGTTACCAATGATTGTTACTACGAACTTAGTTAAAGGTGCTAGTGTGATGGCGAAAAAAGGAACGGTCATCAAAAATTTGAATGCGATCCAAAACTTTGGTGCGATCGACGTGTTATGTACGGATAAAACTGGGACATTGACTCAAGATAAAATCATTTTAGAATACCACATGGATTGTTCTGGTAAAGAAGATGATCGTGTTTTACGCCATGCGTATTTAAATAGTTACTATCAAACAGGATTAAAAAATCTGTTGGATGTAGCAATTATTGATGAAGCCAAACAAACATTAGCAACCGATAAAATCAATTACCGCAAAGTGGATGAAATTCCATTTGACTTTGAACGTCGTCGGATGAGTGTCGTTGTAGAGGACACCGCAGGTAAAACACAAATGATTACCAAAGGTGCGATCGAAGAGATGTTGAGTATCTCTAATTACATCGACATTGATGGGATCGTTAGTCCATTAACCAATGAAAAAAGAGAATCAGTTCTTGCAAAAGTGAGAGATTTAAATGAAGATGGTCTACGTGTAATCGGAGTGGCCCAAAAAACAAACCCAAGCGTAGTTGGCGAATTTTCAGTGAAAGATGAATCAGATATGGTATTGATTGGATACCTTGCTTTCCTTGATCCTCCAAAAGAAACGACGAAACAAGCACTAAAAGCATTGAAAGATCATGGTGTCGCAGTCAAAGTCTTAACTGGTGATAATGAATTAGTCACTCGTTCGGTTTGTCGTCAAGTGGGTCTGGAAATTAATGAATTGATCACTGGCGAAAAGATTTCAGAAATGGATGATCGCGAATTAGCACAAGTTGCTGAAAATCATGAAGTATTTGTTAAATTGAATCCTCAACAAAAGGCTCGTTTAACGACTGCTTTACGGCAAAATGGCCATACCGTGGGCTTTTTAGGTGATGGTATCAATGATGCACCGGCAATGAAAGTAGCGGATATCGGTATTTCGGTTGATACAGCAGTAGATATCGCAAAAGAATCAGCCGATGTGATCTTACTAGAAAAAGATTTAACGATTTTAGAAAGAGGTCTTTTATCTGGTCGAGAAACATTTGGGAACATCATGAAATACATCAAGGCAACTGCAAGTTCAAACTTTGGGAATATGTTCTCTGTCTTAGTTGCCAGCACATTCTTACCATTTTTACCAATGTTGCCACTGCAAATTCTCTTTTTGAATTTGATTTACGATGTGTCTTGTATCTCACTTCCATGGGATAAAATGGATAAAGAATATCTACATGAGCCTAAAAAATGGGAAGCATCAAGCATTGGGAAATTTATGGTGTATTTTGGACCTACGAGTTCGATTTTTGATATCACTACCTACTTATTGATGTACTTTATCATTTGTCCAGCAGTTGTAGGTGGAGATTTCCATACATTAGATGCACAACAAAAGATCGTATTTATTGCGTTGTTCCATGCAGGTTGGTTCGTTGAATCATTATGGTCACAAACATTAGTCCTACACGCACTACGGACACCAAAGATTCCATTTATTCAAAGCAATGCGACATTTGCGATGTTTACGATTACGACATTAGGAATCGTTGTAGGTTCGATTCTGCCATTTACAGGCTTTGGTGCAGAACTAGGTTTGATGCCGTTACCAGGAACTTACTGGACTTGGTTAGTCGTAACGATTTTAGCTTACTTGACATTAGTGACAATGGTCAAAAAATTCTATATTAAAAAATTTGGTGAACTATTGTAATGGTTGATGAATACCATTTAAAAAGAGGTTGTGAAGTCATCGGGTAGCTCCAAAGTCAATAAGAAAGAATTTTTTGAAACAGCTTCTCATGTTTTGAAAAATTCAGGCTTATTGCAAGGAGTTGATGAATGAACACCGTGAAAAAGAGGTTGTGAAGTCATCGGTTAGCTCCGAAGACAATAAGAAAGAATTTTTTTAAAACAGCTTCTCATGTTTTGAAAAATTCGGGCTTATTGCAAGGAGTTGATGAATGAACACCGTTTACCCGTCCGTTCTCACCTCTAATCATGAGTTCGGGGCACTTCAAAAGTGCCTCGGACTCATTTTTTTCTACACCTTTCATTTTATTATGAAAGGAAAATATGATTCGTTCTGTGCAAATAACAATGAAACATGCTAAACTATGGATATTGTTTTCTGAAAGGAATAGTGAAAAATGAAAGGCGCAATATTTGATTTAGATGGACTATTAGTTGACACGGAGAAAACTTATCGTGATGGTTGGTTATGGGGATTCCAACAGTATGATTTAGCGATTCCCAAAGAAGTAGTAGATGCTTGGGGAGGTAAAAACTGGAAGCAAAGTTTTGACATTTTAGTGAAAGCAGCTGGAAGCCCTGAAAAAGTTCAAGAAGTTCGTGCCAAGCGTGAAAAATATTTTTATCAACAGCTTCATAACGGTGGGATACAATTAAAACCCTATGCGAAAGAAGTTTTAGCTGAATTAAAAAAACGAGACTTACGACTTGGATTAGCAACAACGACAGTTACTAAAAGAGCGACTGATATCTTAGCCCAATTTGATTTGGCTAATTATTTTGATACGATGACATTCGGTGATGAAGTAAGTGAAAACAAGCCTTCACCTGTTCCTTACTTAACCGCTTTAGAAAGAACAAAATTAGTTGCTTCAGAAGCATTTGCAGTGGAAGATTCTTTAGTTGGAGCTACTTCTGCTTCCCGAGCTGGGATGGGCGTTGTTTTAATTCCAGATACTAGTTTTGAACGAAATTATACAGCAGAAGAAAAAGAAAAATTAAATTTACTTGCTGAAGGAAACGACTTACGAACTGTTATTGAAATGTTAGATAAAAAAACAACAAAATAATTCAATCATTTTTTTGTAAACTTCTTCCTTGACTTTTAATTATGAGTACGGTAAATTATTCGCAACAACTAAATAAGTTTATTCGTTGATAAGGAAAGTAAACTTGAACGATTTCTTAGAGAGGCTCTGTTTGGTGAAAAGAGTCAAATCCGCAAAGTTGAAAATGGCCTTGGAGAATAATTTGTCGATAAGTAGATAAATTCGGTCGTCGTTCAACCGTTAAACTGAACCCCAATCTCTCAGGAATGAGACGTTGGCTAGAGGGAAGGAAACTTCCGAATAAAGGTGGTACCACGATTCGTCGTCCTTTTACTAACATTTTTTGTTGGTAAGAGGATTTTTTTTATATATTTTTTTGCAATGATGTAGTAAGTACAGTTGGAAATCTTTTAACAGAGAGCTTCGGGAGCTGAGAAGAAGCAAAGAGGAACGATTGGAAAATGGCTACTGAGCATTTTACCCCAAGCATTTTGTGAGGCGGTAACGGCTGCGACCGGTATCTCGCTAGAGTATGTTTGTACTTGAAGAGGAGCGACATGTGAATGTGGCTTGAATATGAGGTGGTAACACGCAAAAAGGCGTCCTCAAGGAAATGATTGAGTTCATTTTCTTGAGGATGCCTTTTTTATTATACAACAAGGAGGAGAACGAATGATTGAGTTAAAAAATATCAGTGTCCATTTTGAGCAAAAAGGTAAAGACATCCCAGCTGTCAATGAAGTGAATTTATCAGTTGCTCAAGGAGATGTCTATGGCATTGTGGGCTACTCTGGGGCAGGAAAAAGCACATTAGTTCGTGTGATGAATTTCTTACAGAAACCAACGAAGGGGGAAGTAATCATCCAACAGACGAATTTAGGTGATCTCACACCAAAAGAATTAAGAAAAGAACGGAAAACGATTGGTATGATTTTTCAACATTTCAACTTAATGGAAAGTCGCACAATTTTTGACAACGTTGATTTCTCCTTAAAGTATACTGGGAAATCAAAACAGGAACGTCGTCAGAAAGTAAGTGACTTACTGGATTTAGTAGGGTTAAAGGAAAAAGCTTCTGCCTATCCCAACCAATTATCTGGAGGACAGAAACAACGAGTAGCGATTGCGAGAGCTTTAGCAAATGATCCCAAAATATTGCTTTGTGATGAAGCGACGAGTGCCCTTGATCCAAAAACGACTCATCAAATTCTAGCGTTGCTCAAAAAATTAAATCGCCAATTAGGATTAACGATCGTCTTGATCACCCACGAAATGCAAGTAGTGAAAGAAATTTGTAATAAAGTGGCGGTGATGGAAGCTGGACGAATCATCGAAAGTGGAAGTAGTGTTCAAATTTTTAGTCATCCAAAAGAAGAACTAACGAAAGATTTTATACGTACAGCGACTCACTTAGATCAAGCATTGGAAAAGATTACTGGACAGCAAGGCTTTGCAGAAGAGCTTACGGATAAATGGCTAGTTGAACTGAGTTATGTGGGGAGCCAAACGAATGAACCATTGATTGCCCAGTTGTATAGCAAATACCAAGTAACAGCAAACATTCTTTATGGCAATATCGAATGGCTGCAAGAAACACCGATAGGTAGCTTGGTGGTAACTTTAGCGGGAGATAGCATTCAAAAACAAAAAGCTCTAGATTATTTGATCCAATTAGGTGTCAAAGTCAATCTCTTACAAAAACATGAAACACAAGAAAGAAGCAAACTCGTTGAAGGAGGCGTTTAAGATGAACGAATGGCTCAAAAGCTATCTGCCAAATGTTTATTTGATCCCAGATGAATTCATTGAAGCAACAAAGCAAACACTATATATGACTTTCTGGTCTGCTTTGATTGGGGGAATCTTGGGCATTATATTAGGGGTGGTTTTAGTCGTTACCCGCCCTAAAGGATTAATTGAAAACCGCTTATGTTTTGAACTTTTTGATAAGGTGATCAATATCGTACGATCCATTCCATTTATCATTTTACTCTCTTTACTTGCATTGACGACTCGTTTTATTGTCGGAACAACAATTGGAGCAACGGCAGCACTAGTTCCTTTGATTGCCGGCATCGTTCCTTTTTTTGCTCGACAAATCGAAAATGCCTTGCTTGAAGTTGATCCCGGTGTTATCGAAGCTGCACAAGCAATGGGAACGAGTCCATTGGGTATCATTTTTCGTGTTTATTTACTGGAAGGACTACCTAGTATCATTCGTGTCTCAGCTTTAACGATCATCAATGTTATTGGCTTAACCGCAATGGCAGGTGCTGTAGGAGCTGGTGGTTTAGGAAATTTAGCTATTTCTCGGGGCTATAATCGATTTCAAACAGACGTAACGGTTGTTGCGACATTATTGATTTTGGCATTGGTGTTTTTAAGTCAATTTATCAGTAATTTTCTAATTAAAAAAATATCACATTAATGGAGGAGAAAAAATGAAAAAAGTGATTCGATTTGCTGTAGTGACATTCGTCGCATTATTTTGGTTGGCAGGCTGTAGTCAAGGAAAGGCAGATACAAAAACAAAAGAAACAACTGTCAAATTAGGGGTGATTGGTGAAGATACAGATGTTTGGGACGATGTAAAAGCACGTCTAAAAAAGGAGAATATTGAATTAGAATATGTAAAGTTTACCGATTATAATCAACCAAATGCGGCCTTAGCTGATGGCTCAATTGATTTGAATGCCTTTCAACACCAGTTCTTTTTAGATAACTATAATGAAGAACATGGCACAAATCTAGTTTCAATCGGAAACACCGTAAATGCCCCATTAGGAATCTATTCCAATACGATCAAAAAGATTGAGGAAGTAAAAGAAGGTGCAAAAGTAGCCATCCCTAATGATGTAACCAATGGGGGACGCGCTTTACTTCTTCTTCAATCAGCGGGGCTGATCAAAGTTGATCCATCGAAGGGACAGACTCCGACGATTTCTGATGTGACAGAAAACGATAAAAAACTTAAGCTCACAGAATTGGATGCTTCGCAAACAGCACGTGCGCTAAACGATGTGAGTCTTTCGGTCATCAATAGTGGGGTAGCAGTCGATGCAGGGTTCACACCAACGAAAGATGCAATTTTCTTAGAACCAGTGGATGATCGTGCCCGCCCTTATGTCAACATCATTGTTGCCCGAAAAGAAGATGTAACAAACCGTACGTATCAAAAAATCGTTGATACTTATCAAACTGAAGCAACTGCTAAAGTCATTGAAGAAACGTCAAAAGGTTCGAGTGTTCCAGCATGGAAAACCTTTGGTCGTAAATGAGCATCATCAGAAAGTACAGCTCAAATGAACTAGAAATTTTTATCGGAAGCCAGCATACAAGGAGGAATTTTTTTATGACTACATCAACTATTTCAACGAATCGATCCAGTTTATTGAAAGAAGCGATCCAAGAAAGATTACCAGAATATCAAGCACTTGCCTTGGATATCCATCAACATCCAGAAGTGAGCAATTACGAATTTTATTCATCTGCTGCATTGATTCGCCAGTTAGAAAAAGAAGGCTTTACAGTTGAAAAGGAGGTCGCTGGACACCGTACAGGATTTGCTGCTAGCTATCGCTCAGATAAACAAGGTCCGACGATTGCATTTTTAGCTGAATTTGATGCACTTCCTGGAATTGGACATGCGTGTGGACATAATCTTTTTGGAACGTATTCCGTATTAGCCGCGAGTATCATTAAGAAACAAATTGACGAAATTGGTGGTGAGATCCGAGTGTATGGAACACCAGGGGAAGAAGGAGGAGAGAATGGTTCAGCGAAAGGGAGCTTTGTTCGTGAGGGATTATTTGACGATGTGGCGGCTGCTTTATGTGCTCATCCAGCTTACCGTTACGGAAAAACAACCGAATCGCTAGCTAATGATCCAGTTGATATCAAATTTTATGGAGTTGCTTCTCACGCTGCTGCAGCACCCGAAAAGGGAGTAAACGCATTAGAAGCACTGATCCAAGTTTTTAATGGTATCAACGCACTACGATTACAATTACCTAAAGATGTCAATATCCATGGGATCATCACTAACGGCGGAGTTGCTGCTAACGTCATCCCTGAATATGCTTCAGGACGTTTTTATTTACGTGCTGGCAATCGCCAAACATTAGATATAGTCTTTAAAAAAGTGGAACAAATCGTGAAAGGGGCTGCGTTAAGTACGGGCACAAGCTATGAATTTGGTTTGTTTCAAAATGCGGTAGATCATATGATTCCGACACCTTCTTTCGATGAGTTGTTTTTTACACATGCAAAAGCAGCTGGAGTTCCAGAAACGGAAATCGATGTAACAGAAAAGACCAGCTTAGGGTCCTCTGATGTAGGGAATGTCAGTCAAGTGATTCCGACGATTCAACCAACTATTTCGATTTCAGATGAGTATATCGCTGGACATTCGGAAGAGTTTAAAGCAGCCGCAAAAAGTGAAAAAGGGTTGGCATCGATCGCCATTGCAGCAGAACTATTAGCGGCTACCGCTTTAGATTTATTCGAACAACCAGCTTTATTGACAAAGATTCAGGAAGAACACCAACAACTTTTAGAAAAAAGTCAGTTAACTGGTTCGACTTTTTAAATAAATAATGATTTATGATTTGAAAAAAAATAGTCATTTTGTATTGACAAAAAATCTCGCAGAAGGTAAACTTCATGAAAGTCAACTTTTCACATAGTAGCGTTTCAGGTGTTTTGTTCAGAAAGTCGGTGGTAGCTGCGAACCGATCAAGCCGAAATGTCGAATTACATGAAAAGGAATAAAAACTAAATAGTTAAATCAAAGTGAAAAACAGAACTGTTTTTAATTAAGGTGGTACCGCGGAGTCATTCGTCCTTAGTTGAAAATAGTTCTTTTTGTTTGATTAGAGGGGGAAATGCCCATGAATTGTGGCGGAGTCATTCGATATCTATTCTTTTTTAGTACTTCGATTAACTAAAAAAGGAGAATGATTATGAAGAAAAAAGGAAAACCGAGTTTTAAAGAAGCTGTATTTGTCTTATTGGTGATTGTGGCAAGTATAGCAATTGGGGTTGTCGGATTAAAATTATCACCAAACATTACGATCTTAGCAGCAATTGGAATGATCATGCTTTACGCTGTAGTGAAAAGATACCCAACAGAGTGGTTACATGAAGGAATTATCAATGGAATCAAACCGGGAATCATTCCGATTTTTATCTTTATATTAGTCGGCGCACTGATTGCGGTGTGGATCCAAGCAGGAATTATCCCGACACTTATGGTTATTGGTTTTAAATTGATAAGTGTCAAGTGGTTTGTTCCTTCTGTATTTGTTGTTTGTGCTATCGTCGGTAGTGCAGTAGGGAGTGCTTTTACTGTCATGTCAACGATTGGGATCGCATTTTTCGGTATTGGTACGACATTAGGAATTAATCCAGCGTTAGTCGTGGGATCAATTGTTTCAGGTGCTGTTTTTGGAGATAAAATGTCTCCTTTGTCAGAGTCAACCAATCTAGCCGCAGCAATCGTTGATGCCGATTTATTCAAGCACATCAAACATATGATGTGGTCTACGGTTCCAGCTTTTGTCGTTTCCTTCTTTTTGTTCATGGTTCTTGGACACACAAATAGAGAAACTAGTCTAACGGCTATCCGAGAAGTCACTGATATTCTGGAAGCAAACTTTACAATTTCTTTTTGGTCGTTGATTCCCTTGTTCTTAATGTTATTATGTGCTTGGAAAAAAGTACCAGCTATCTTGACTATTCTATTAAATATAGCTGTGGCGGTGGGGATGATCTTTATTCAGAATCCGCAAACTTCTCTTAGTAGTTTAGCGACAGTGATTGAATCTGGATTCGTTGCAACTACTGGCAATCAACAAATTGATTCATTACTTAGTCGTGGTGGGATCGAAAGTATGATGCCAACTGTTTCTTTGATCATTTTAACATTATCACTTGGTGGATTACTCATTGAATTCGGTTTGATTTCAACTGTTATGGATGTCGTTTCTAAGAAAATGACCAATACACCAAAATTGATTTTCACCACATTGATGACAAGTATTGGTGTCAATCTCTTTATTGGAGAACAATTTTTATCAGTTATCTTACCTGGGAATGCGTTCAAAGAAACTTACCAGAAAGCTGGGTTTGACCCAACTGTTTTAGGTAGAACGTTAGAAGATGGTGGCACAGTGATCAATTACCTTGTACCTTGGGGAATTGCGGGCAGCTTTGTAGCTAGTACCTTTGGGATTCCAACCCTCACATACTTACCATTTGTCTTTTTCAGTTTACTCTCACCAGTTTTTTCAATGGTTAGCGCCTTTACTGGATTAGGGATCGAAAAAATAGACGAAAAGCCGAATGGAACGCTTGGTATCGATACAAACGAATAAACTCTCGGAATATTTGAATCAAAAAAACGCTCAAAACAGCAATGTTTCGGGCGTTTTTTTACGATATACTTATTTTTGTTCTTCAATCAACTTCTTCATTTGTTCGATTTCTTTTTCTTGCGCTTCGATGATGTCGTTTGCTAATTTCTTGACTTCAGGATCTTTCAAATTGGCACGTTTACTGGTTAAAATAGCAATCGAATGATGAGGGATCATGGCTTTCATCCAAGCGACATCACTGACTGTTGTTTGACTACGGACCATAAACAAAGAACCGGCAAATACTAAGACACTTACCCCTAAAATGATTTTGTTCAATGTTTTATTCTCATACATTTTCCACATAAATAAGAGCATGATGATCGCCATTACAGCGCCCATCATCAATGCCATGAACACCCGTGTACGACTAAAGAAAAGATGATCGATCGAGTAGACATTCAAATACATCATACCAAACATGATGACGGTCGATACCCCAATCATTAATAAAAATTTCCAATACTTTTTCATTTAAAAACACTCCTTTTATTTTTCCCCCAACTTTTATCTTCTCAGCTTACAAAAAAACAAGCAACTAAATTGTTTGGTACAACTTAGTTGCTTGTTTTTGGCTTAAGGAACTCAAGCTATTTATAGGGCTTTTAAGCAAAGATATCATTTTTCTTGCGGTAGCTAAAGAAAATCACCAAGTAAAGAAGGGCAGTCAATAATGTCACACCAATTGAATTAGTGAAGAAGATTCCCACAAAGATCAATCCTAAAACTACGATTGCTAATAAGTTTACCCCTTTTTCAAAAAGAGAACCTTTCTTTAATGCAAGGATAAAGGCTGCAATACTGATCATAAGCCAGATGACTAAGACAGTGTAGGAAAGAGAACCAGCCAAATAGCCAAATAGTTTGTCACCAACAAAGTAAGAAAGAACAACGCCTAAATATAAAACACTTGCGCAAAATAATACGGAACGTTGTGGAACATGGTGTTTATTTAAAACAGATAGTTTTTTTGCTGCACCTTTTTTGTCTTTTAAACGGAAATACAGCAAACGTGAAGAAGCATATACACCTGAGTTGATGGATGAAAAGAGCGCTAAGATGATCACAAAGTTTACAAGATCAGCGGCAAATGGAATATGCATTTTTTCAAATACCATCACAAATGGGCTAGCAGATGAGTTTGCCAAGGTATCCCAAGGGAAAATGATTAACAACAAGAACAATGGAATGATATAAAATGAAATGATTCGTCCCATTACTCCACGAATTGCCTTAGGAATCGCTTTTTTGGGATTGTCGGCTTCACTTACTGTGATCGCAATCAATTCTGAACCACCATAAGAATAAATAACTACGAGTAACGAGTTGACGATTCCTTTCATACCATGAGGGGCAAAGCCACCATGATCTGTAATGCTGTTTAGTGTAGGAAAGACCCCAATGTCAAACATTTGATGACCTACCAGGTATATCCCGAAGATAATCAACAATATGATTACGCTGATTTTAGCAAATGCCAACCAATACTCAGTTTCAGCAAATAACCGCACAGAATATAAATTAATCAACGTTGTCAACACGGCTAGAATTAAGACAAAGGTCCAAGGTGGAATCGTTGGAAACCATAATTGTAAGAAGGATGCTGCCGCTACAGCTTCGGCAATAATATTGATCGTCCATAATGAATAGTAAACCCAGTCGATAAAGTCAGCAGAATGGGCACCTAAAAAAGGTCGAACAAGCCCCGATAATCCATGCTGGGTATCCCCGTCATCTAAAACTAATTTACCAAGACCATTCATTACGATGAATAAAACAGCCCCACCAATCAAAAAAGCAATCAAGACACCAGGACCGGCAATCCCAATAGCTTCGCCACTTCCTTTAAATAGTCCCGCACCAATAGCACCCCCCAGTGCTAGCATCGTGATGTGTCTGGAACTTAGTTGTTTTTTTAGTTTGTTTGTTTCAGTTTTCTCCATAAGCAACCCCTTTTCTAAGACTAAACTATTGACGACGAAACAATCGCAGTCAAATGATTGATAACTATATTAAGTAGAAAAATAACTTTTTATATCATAGCAAATTATCTGACAATTTCAACAATTCTGTAAATAAAAATTTCTACTTTAATGAAAACATCATATGTTTGTCATAAATTTCCTATGTAAGCGTAAAACTTGATAGTAGGAGCAAACCCTAATAAGAGAGCGTTTTGTTTGTCTTTTCCTAAGGGAAGAAATTATGATAGCAAAAAATCACTAATTTTCATGTTACTATTGAATTAATCAAATGAACCATAATGGTCATAGGAAAGTGAGGAAACCAGAATGTCAAAATTGCCTATCTTATTGGTTGCAAAAGATAAAGCGTTGTATTTTTTACCCTCGATTGATTCATTAGATGTCATTTCGGGAAAAGATTTATTAGATCCAGTGTATTTTAATTTTTTCCACCCCAAATTGAAAGAATATGAATTGATCGTTTTTTTAGATTATGGATTCGAAACGGAAATAGCTGCGAAGATCCGCCCTTATACAACAGCTAAAATCGTTTTATACTTTTGGAATCATTTGAAAGAAGAGGAACACTTTAGAATGCTTCAACAAGCACAAAACGAATCGGCCGTCGATGAAATATACCATTTTGACCGGATAGAGGCGCAAAAACTTGGATTACGCCACAATAGTTCATTTTATTCTAAAAAGATGAAGATTCCTCAGGTGGAAGTCACTTCTGATTTGTTTTTTGGTGCCACTGATAATGGTCGTAAGGAGCTAGCAGAGAGCTATCGCAAGGAATTTGAACAACGTGGACTTACAACCAATTATTATATTTTACCTTCACGAGGAAATGAGCAGGCGAATTATCTTTCTTACGCAGATTATTTAGCATTGACCGCACAATCACAAGGAATTTTAGAACTCATGAGAGCAGGACAAAAAGGAGTCACTTTACGAACTTTTGAATCTAGTTTTTTTGAGAAAAAGTTAGTGACTGACAATGAAGCAATTAAAAGCTACTATTTTTATAATCCTCAAAATATCTTTTTACTTCAGGAACGAAATTTGGATGAATTGCCGGAATTCCTGCATTCACCTTTTCAGCCAGTTGATCCGAACATCTTAAACTTTTTTGATGTCAATAATTGGGCTCAAAGGTTTTTATGGCTAGATAAAGTAGACTTTGAAAAATATGAGTATCATAAAGAAGATTAAGAATGTATGGGTGAAAAAGCGGGGGAAATTTTTAGAAAAACAGTCGTTCTTTTAACGATGTAAACCTTTTCTCATTATACCAGATAAATCGCTTCCTTTTACGTTAATTATTTCAGTGGTAGCCGTAATAGTTGATAGTTATTTCTTCCTATTTAATAGTAAAATAGGCTCCATAGGTTTAGTTGGCGTATCAGATATAATAAATGTATCGTCATTTGTTTAATATCTGATCGTTCAACAAGCGGATCTTTTGGTTTGATGGAGGAAAAATGAATAGATTAGAACGAAAAAAAATAATACAAGTGATTTTAGGGACCAGTATGATTGCATTAGCGATCACATTATTGATCACTGCACATAAAGGCGCAGATACGATCAGTGTTTTTTTATTAGGAATGTTGACGTTGATCGATATTCCCTTTTGGGTAGCTAGTTTGTTGTTTAATGCAGTAGTGTTAGGAATCGTTGCTATCTTCAATCGAAAAGAATTAGGGATCGGTAGTTTAATCAATGGTTTTGGATTGGGATTACTGATTGGACAGATTGAACCATGGCTAAATAAACTTTCAGTTAACATGACTGGCTATTCGATCATGGCAGTTCTTTTAGCTCCTATTTTATTTGGGGTTGGAGCGGGATTATATGTTTCTTCAAATAAAGGATCTGCCGCACTAGAAGCACTGACTCAATTGCTTTATAAATTTACGGGATTCAGTTTAACTTTTATTCGGATCGGTTTAGATGCACTAATGGTCGTTGTAGGCGTATTATTAGGTGCCCCTATTGGTATCGGAACACTTCTATGTGTACTAGCGATTGGACCAATCTTTGGATTAACACTAAAGCAATTGAATAGAGTTTAAACGTGTGAAGCAATTCTGTGCAAATCGAACATCATATTTATATGTATTACATAGAAAGAGTCGGATTGATATCCAGACTCTTTTTTGTTTTGTTTACTAATGATTCAGTTTAATGAAAAAAATAAAGAGAAAGTTTATTTTTGTTCAAAAAGTTGAACGATAACAAAATAAAAAAACAAAAAACAGCATTATTTTTGTGCGGATTTTCTCTGGAAATCCATCAGACAGCTAGATAAAGTGATTAAAAAAACGGATACATATTAAATAAGGTAAGACTTTTAAGAAGTAATTAGACCAATATTTTAGTTTATTTCGGATTTGACGATACAAAACGCAAAAAGATAAACAAAAAACAGATGTTAAAATTTCTTATACTCAAACCATAGAAAAGAGGTGAAAACGAATGAATCATTTACCTATCAATACAGGTGATACAGCATTTATGATTTTATGTACCGCAATGGTTTGCTTGATGACTCCTGGCTTGGCATTTTTTTATGGCGGGCTGGCACGGAAAAATAACATAACAACCATTATGGCACAGTCGTTTCTTTCAGTAGGAATAACAACTTTGATGTGGATATTTGGTGGTTTTGGATTAGCTTTCGGTAGAGATATCGGTGGACTAATTGGTAATCCAGCTGACTTTTTTTTAATGAAGCATGTCTCTAACGCACCTAATTTATTACATGGAGCAACGATTCCTTTTTTGATGTTCTTTTTATATCAATTGATGTTCATCGTAATCACCGTTCCATTGATGACGGGGGCCTTTGCTGGAAGATTGAATCTTAAAGGTTATGTTTTGCTTTTGATTTTTTGGAATCTTCTGATTTATTTCCCTGTTTGTCACTGGATATGGGGAGGCGGATTTTTAGCACAATTAGGCTTCCGAGATTTTGCTGGTGGTGCTGTCATCCATACGACTGCAGGGTTCGGCTCGCTGGCATGTATTTTGACACTTGGACAAAGAAAGATTCCTGCTTCTGAACGATCAGGACATAGTAGTTTGATGGCAGCAGCTATTGGAACAGGTCTTCTTTGGTTTGGCTGGTTTGGATTTAATGCTGGAGGGGCACTCCGAGCAGATTACCAAGCGGTCAATGCTTTTGGTTCAACTTTTGTTGCGTTGGCATTTGCGATGATGACGTGGTTGATCTTAGCGAAAATCAGAGGGAATGGTTTTGATTTTGTCGACATTTTAACTGGTTCTGTCGCTGGACTTGCAACAGTTACACCGTGTGCAGGCTATATTAATCCAAGAAGTGCCATCATCATCGGAATCATTGCCGGAATTGTTTGTCAGTATGCTGTTGCATTTCGTAAGAAGAAAAATTGGGATGATGCACTTGATGTATGGGGTGTACATGGCATGGGTGGTTTTACTGGAACCATCTTAATTGGGCTTTTTGCTACAAATGCTCATTTGCTCTCTGATTCACACAGCTGGTTCCTATTAGGTGTTCAAATCATCGGTGTTTGTCTAGTTGCCTTATACGCTTATGCGCTCACAGCAGGTATCTTAAAGAGCATCATGTGTCTAACGATCATCACGACGACGAAAGAAGAACAAGAAGAAGGATTAGATTTCACGTTTTTTGAAAATAAATAAATTAAATATAGTAGAAAAGAGGAAGTTTCATGCAAGAAAGCAAAGCGAAAATTCCTGCGAAGAAATTAACATTTTTTGGCTTTTTAGCCATGACGATCTCAATGGTTGTCTCACTTTATGAGTACCCAACATTTGCGACATCGGGCTTTAGTTTGGTTTTCTTCCTGTTGCTAGGCGGTTTGTTATGGTTTATTCCGGTAGCATTATGTGCGGCTGAAATGGCAACTGTTAAAGGCTGGGAAAAAGGCGGTGTCTACACTTGGGTAAGTCGCACGCTAGGTAAAAGATTTGGATTTGCTGCTATCTTTTTCCAATGGTTTGAAATCACAGTTGGTTACTTAACGATGCTGTATTTCCTGACAGGAGCATTATCTTATGCAACAGGAATCTCTGCGATTCAAAATAATAAGTTTTTGAAATTAGCGATTCTTTTAATTATTTTTTGGGCTATTTTATTGTCTCAATTAAGAGGGACAAAATATACTTCATTGATTGCTCGGATCGGGTTTATTGCAGGGATCTTGTTACCAGCACTAGTTCTATTCGGATTAGGTATCCACTATGTGGCTTCTGGCGCACCCTTACAAACGACACTATCAATGAAAACATTGATACCTGATTTCTCAAAATTACCAACATTAGTCGTTTTTGTTTCATTTATTTTAGCGTATATGGGGGTAGAAACCTCTGCTAGTCATGCAAATGAAATGGAAAATCCTAAAAAGAATTATCCACTAGCGATGTTCGTATTAGTTATATTAGCGATTATTTTGGATACGTTTGGTGGATTGACAGTGGCAACAACTGTTCCTCAACAAGGATTATCACTCAATACAGGGGTTATTCAATCTCTTGAATTTTTATTGCGACACATTGATCCCAGTCTTGCTTGGATTGCAAAAATTCTTGCTATCTTAGTGTGCTTAGGGGTTATTGGAGAAATTGCATCATGGGTCACTTCACCATCTAAAGCCTTACATGTGGCTGCCGAAGAAGGTTTATTACCCGCACATTTTGCGAAAGAAAATGCTTATGGTGTACCGGCAAACTTAATGATTGCTAATGGGATCGTTGCATCCATTTGGGCAACTGTCTTTACATTAAGTGGTGGCGGAAATAATTTATCCTTCCTTGCAGCTATGTCACTAACAGTAGTTATCTATTTGATGCTGTATTTTATGTTTTTTATTGGCTATTTAAAATTAGTTTACAAAGATGATTCATTAGAACGGGCTTATCAAGTGCCAGGTGGAAAAGTTGTCAAAACTATTGTCGCTTGTTTAGGATTATTGACTTCACTATTTGCCTTTTGTATTTCTTTTGTACCACCTTCAAGTATTGCTGCAGGACAACATGGAATCTATGAAACGATTTTAGTCATTTCATATCTCATTGTTGCAGTTATTCCTTTTACGATTTATGCATGTCGTCATAAATTTCAACATGCAAATAATAAATAAAAATTGAAAGCTGGTTATTAAAATGGATGTCAAAGAATTAGAACAATTGATTGGGAAAAATTTCCACTACTATCAAACAGGACATGTAGCAGATTATATCCCAGCGCTTGCGCAAGTAAATCCGGAACAATTAGGAATGGCAATTTATGATTTGAAGAAAAATCAATTAATCGAAGCGGGTGATTCGCAAGTTCGTTTTGCGATTGAAAGCATGTCAAAAGTACCCGTATTATTATTAGCCATCCAAGATAATGGCATCGATAAAGTCTTTCAAACGATCAATACAGAACCAACAGGTTTTGCTTTTAACTCGATTTTGAATATGGAACTCAATCATCGTCATCATCCAATGAATCCATTTGTGAATGCTGGTGCGATTGCAACCACTTCTTTGATTGCCGGAAAAGATCCAGAGGACAAATTCAATCGTATTTTAGCTTTTATGAAAGAAATTTGTGATGATCCTCAAATTACATTGAACGAAGAAATCTATCGTTCTGAATCAAGAACTGGGGATATTAATCGCTCCTTGGCTTATTACATGAAAGGTAATCAAATGATCGACGGAGATGTATCAGAAATCCTCGATGTGTATTTTAAACAATGTTCAGTAAATGTGACTGCTAAAGGGATTGCCAAGTTAGGCGCTGTCTTAGCGAATAAAGGTATTGCTCCTTGGAGTGGACAACAAATCATTACAGAAGAAAGCGCAACGATTGTCAAATCAATTATGACAACTGCAGGATTGTACGATGAATCAGGGGAATTTTCTGTTCATGTCGGTGTTCCAGCTAAAAGTGGTGTCGGTGGGGGCCTAATGGTAGCTGTTCCTAATTATTATGGCATGGGTGTTTTCAGCCCAGCATTAGATGCTTTTGGTAATAGCGCAGCCGGAATCCAACTTTTAAAAGATGTTGTCGAAAAACTCGATGTTGATATTTTTGACTAAAATTAGCGAGAAAGTATTAAGCAGAATGATGAAAGACAGATTCCTCCTTAGTTGAATCTTTTTTACTCGATGCAAAAAATGCTTCACTGTCATTTATTTATAGTTAATGATTGGTTTGTTCGGGCTGGGAAGAAGCTTTTTCCCAGCTCAGACTTTTTTATTTTGTTTTTGTAAACGTTTTCCTTTTAAGGAAATAAAAAAAATGGGTTTTAAGTAATATGTTTAAATAAGTATATATATAAATTAGAGGAGCGAAAAAGGCATGTTGGAAAATTACATTGAGCGGAATATTTCGAGAAAAGTCTATCTTTGTGAGCAATTATTTGAATTTCAAGAAATAGATATCGAATATATTGCCAAAATGTTAGGTGTGACAATGCCTACTGTGTTACACGATCTTGAAAGTATCACCGAATGTTTAGAATATTGTATCGAAGACATTAAGCGAGAAAAGCATATCTATAGAGTCATATTTAAACATGGTATTGAATTATCAGAGTTAACACAGTTTTTATATGGACAATCGTATTTTTTAAAATTTTTAAGTTATTATTTTAGAGGGCAATTCACTAGTACGGAATTATCAGATCTTGAGTTTATCTCTTTAAGTAAAGTTTATACGATCAAAAAGACAGTCTTAGATTTCTTTAAAGCTAATTCCTATTTAAGAAATAAACAAATTATCATTCCTGAATTTGACGTGCGAAATCTTTTACTTTCCTTAGTGAGATACATTAATTGGGAAGGGTATGAAAATAAAAATCATCAAGTAATAGATGCTTGTCACCAATTGATTGATTTTGTCGAAACACATTTTTTCAAACGAAGATATTCTGAGGAAGATAGATTTTTGATTGTTCGAGGAATTGAAATAGCGATTGGACGTAAAGAATATCCTCTTTATTTTGATGAAGAAGATAAAAAGTCAGCTGAAAAAAAGCCTTTATTTCATATTGTTAGCCAAGGGTTAGCTGAACAAAAAGAACATTTAGATATACAAGAAGAAGACGTGTATTATATTTTTTCGTTATTTAACACACGAAATTATACGAACGAAAATATGGAATTATTGAAAAAAGATTTTGAAGTTGTTTATACCAGTTTCATTGAAAACACGCCTTGTCTCCATGAGCTAATCGAAAAAATTGTAACTAGAATTGACAAAAATTGTAAAAATGATTTTATTTTAAAAAAATCATTTTTACAGTTTATTCGTACGATCTGGGCAGATGGTCAAGTATTTCTCCCTGATCAAATCTATTTATTAACTACTGCAGAAAAAAAACTGTATGAGGATATCATAGTTATTCTCAATGATTGGAAGGAAACATACTATCCAAAAGTAAGATGGAATCACAACTTGATCAGAAAATTTGTCAAAAGTATGACATTGATTACAGACGAAAAAGAAGAACAACCTACTGAAATTTTCATTGTGGCTCCTAGTGTTGTAAAGCAAATTTTTTATCGTGAACTACTCATGTCCGAAATGAATGAATATACTGAATTGAATCCAATGATTTATCATTCGTTAGAAGAATTACCAGATGAATGCTTGTATTTTACGCACAGAATCGTGTATTGTGATTATACTGTATATCAATGTGGATTTGACACTGAAAACACGAGGGTGATACCAATTTCTTTGAACAGGAAATATGAGCATCTTAATACCACATGGTCGGTTGTTTCAAATAAAAAGCACTTATAAACAGCAAGAATCAAATAGCAATAATCGAAAGTGGGCGTTCAAGAAGGAAGTGAATTCTTGAACGTCACTTTTCTGTTTTTAGAAAACAACATCAATGGTTTCTAAGTTCCATCCGAGTATTGTTTTTTGCAAATTTTCAACTTGTATTGGTTGTCAAAAAAAGAGAAACATGTCTTACTAGTAATGAGAGCAACGTACAGAGGAGGAACGACAATGACGATCTTAGCAGCCATTGATTCATTTAAAGGAAGTGCCTCATCGTTTGAATTAAATCAAGCAGCTTTGAACGGCTGGTTTTCAAAAAAAGGAGAAAAAATCAATCGCCCGATTGCTGATGGAGGAGAAGGAACAGCAGAGGCGATCTATCATGCTTTAGGTGGTCAATGGCGGGTAATCGAAGGGGTAGATCTGCTTTTTCGAAAAGTAAGTTGCAGATATTTACTCACGGTTTATGCGGGAAAACGCCTGGCAGTGATTGAATCAACTGAAGTAATCGGTCTTGATTTATTAAAGGAGCCAACTGATCAAACGATTCGATCAGCTTCTAGCTTTGGCTTGGGAGAACTTTTGAAAGATGCTTTGACACAAGAGGTTGATCAGGTGATTGTCACATTAGGTGGGAGTGGCTGTTCAGATGGTGGCTTAGGTCTGTTGCAGTCGCTAGGAGCCAAGTTAGTTGGGGCTACAGAGGGAAATCCACTGCTGACGACGAAACGAATCGAGTGGGGCAAAAGCCGTGAAAAATTCAAAAAGGTTCAATTGCTAGTTGCTGCTGATGTGACAAGTTTTTACAGTGGCCCACAAGGAGCAGCTCAAATTTACGGTAAGCAAAAAGGTGGTACAAAAACAACTTTAGCATTTCTTGACAAACAGGCAACGAATTTAACCGAACAGATAAAACAAACGACTAATATTGATTTAAATGCTGTTTCTGGAAGTGGGGCTGCTGGTGGAATCGGTGGAGCGTTATTGCTTGTCGGTGGTAAAATGGTTTCTGGTTTTTCACTTGTTGCTCAACTGATTGGTTTAGAAGAAGCCATCAAACAAGCAGATCTCGTGATCACAGGTGAGGGACGAATCGATCAGCAGACGATCAATGGGAAAGTACCATATGGTGTAGCTAAACTGGCAAAGAAACATGGGAAAAAAGTCATTGCGTTATGTGGCAGTCGCGAAAAAAATCTTGGACGATTAGATGAATTTCTGCCAAGTGTTTTTAGTATCCAGCTAGGACCGATTGAATTGAAAAAAGCCTTAAATCGTCAAGAAACCCTCGAAAAAGTAGCGATTATGACACATAATCTCAGCCGATTAGTGGAAGATGATTTATCTTAGTTGACAGTTTAAAAATAATTATGTTAACCTAATGACAAATAAAACGAAGTGAGGGATCTTGCCATTGAAAAACTAAGTCAATGATTGAAAGCTGCATTAAGGCTATTTTATTAATGAGAAAAGTGCATAAATTACATTAAGCACGATGTTTGAGTGAAGAGAAACGGTCTAACGATTGTCCGTTGAAATTTTCTTGTGCAGAAAATAATGTAAAAAACACTTACTCATTAAAAAGTAGCAGGCAGATTTTCAGAATTGGCGAGTTTTCATTGGTGGGGTCTCTTTTTGTATCCCTTCTTTGGCGACCAGTTCTGAAAATAGGACTGGTCTTTTTTATAGGAGGATATAAATGTCGAAGATAGAAATTAAAAATTTAACTTTTGGTTATGACAATCAAGTGCTACCCTTATTTGATCAAGCGACGTTGAATTTTGATACCACTTGGAAATTAGGATTGATCGGTCGGAATGGACGTGGAAAAACGACATTATTGAACATTTTACAAGATAAACTACCTTATCAAGGACAGATTATCCATCAGCAAGAATTTAACTATTTCCCTCAAGAAATTGGAGAAGAAGCACAATTTACTTATGATGCGTTGAATGAGATAGCTGATGTCGAACTTTGGGAAATCGAAAGAGAACTACAATTAATGGAAACTGACCCAGAGATTTTGTGGCGACCATTTCACACACTGTCTGGTGGTGAAAAAACAAAAGTACTCTTAGCACTGCTTTTTGTTGATGATCAGCATTTTCCTTTGATCGATGAGCCGACGAATCATTTGGATTTAGTCGGAAGAAAACAAGTAGCTAATTACTTGCAGAAAAAAAATCAAGGATTTATCGTGATCAGCCATGATCGCGGATTTATCGATGAAGTGGTCGATCATGTATTAGCCATTGAAAAAAGCCAATTAGAACTGTATCAGGGGAACTTTTCAGTATATGAAGAGCAAAAGCAGTTAAAAAATGAGTTTGAGATTGCCCAAAATGAAAAAATCAAAAAAGAAGTCACGCGCTTGAAGAAAACTGCAGCAGAAAAAGCAGAGTGGTCCCGATCTCGTGAGGGAGATAAGACGAAAAAAAGCGTTGGGTTTATCGATACTGAAAATCGTAGAGTGAATCGTGGTGCAATTGGTGCGGATGCCGCTCGAACGATGAAACGCTCGAAAGCAATCGTGAATCGGATGGAAACGCAAATCGGGGAAAAAGAAAAATTATTGAAGGATATCGAATATGTAGAGCCTTTGACAATGAATGTCAAAAAAACACATCATAAACGATTGCTGACTGTGGAGAATTTACAGTTGGGGTATCAACAGCTGCTTTTTTCGCCCGTTAATTTTACGATCGACCAAAACGAATGTGTGGCGTTGACAGGGGCAAACGGTATAGGGAAATCTACGATCATCCATTATCTTTTAGACGATTTTGATGGAATAACTGCAGGTACGATCCATAAGCCTAATCAACTAACGATCAGTTACGTGCGTCAGAATTATGAAGATAATCGCGGTACGCTCAGTGAATTTGCAGAAAAGCAAAAAGTTGATTATCAAACATTTTTAAATAATCTCCGCAAGTTAGGGATGGAAAGAGAAGTCTTTCATAACCGAATTGAACAGATGAGTATGGGGCAACGCAAAAAAGTTGAACTAGCCAAGTCACTTTCTCAAGAAGCGGAATTATATATTTGGGATGAACCGTTGAACTATTTAGATGTCTTCAATCAAGTCCAGTTGGAGCAACTGATTTTATCGTTTAAACCTGCAATGTTGGTTGTGGATCATGACCAAGTCTTCTTAAATAAAATAGCTGATCGACTCATTTCACTCAAATAACTCATTGTCATCAATAAGTAGTGAAACTTGTTTTGCTCATTAGTTATGTTACAATCGAGCCAGAACAAACAAAGGAGCGTTGAATAATGTTATATGTAACTAGACATGGCGAGACAACTTGGAATGCAGCAGAACGGGTCTGCGGGAGAGCGGATGCCCCATTAACAGAAAAAGGGCAAAAACAAGCGGAGAAATTGGCTGAAAAAGTTTCAGAATTACAAATCCCAGTCACGAAGATTATCCATTCCCCTTTACAACGTGCAAAAGATACAGCGCAAGCCGTTGCCGATAAACTTCACTTGCCAATGGAAGTAGATGAACGATTAATCGAAATGGATTTTGGGGAATACGACGGGATGCCAAGTCATGAAACAATCTTTCAAGAAGCACGACAAGAATTTGCGGTGCGTTTTCCAAATGGTGAATCAGTGTTAGATGTTTATGCTCGAGTTGTTCCATTGATCGAAGAATGTCTTGCTGATGAAGAGAATGTCTACCTATTAGTTTGTCATAATGCGTTGATTCGTATCATGAACGCTTATTTCCATCCTATGCCAAATGAGACATTCTTTGATTTTTTTGTTGAAAATACGGAATTAGTTACTTTTCCCAGTAAACATGAGCTGAACACTATAAAGTCTTAACTCATTTTTGGCGGGTAGCAGCGGAGTCAAACATTCGTATCATGAATCAAAAAAATAGTTGATTTCTGAAACCGATAAGCGGAAGAATGACAAAAATAGTTTTTGCTATTTTTGTCATTCTTCCGTTTATTTACGTGGCTTTTTGTCAATAAGGACTGATGAGTTGTATAAAATCAAATAGAGGTCAGAATGAACCAATGATTGATGCGTATTTTTGTTCTGTCATTCAGCGCATGAAACACTTTTTAGTCGGTGTGTTGTTCTTTCTTTAGTTATATAATTAGCCATTAATCTTTGAAATCGCCTATCATTATCAATCAACGAAAACGCTTTTAGAAATAAAATTAATTTATTTTTATAAAAATGTTGAAATTTTATTTCACAAGAGGTATACTCTGTTCATAGAAATGAATACGGATACATCGCGTGAGGGGGAGACAGATGTTTGGTTTTTCGATCTTTATGAATGAAGCTTTAACGATAGAAAAAAAAGCTTATATCCAAAAGATGGCAAAGAATGGGTTTGATGGGATATTTACTTCTATGCATATTCCTGAAGATGATGCTAGTTTATATAAAAAACGGTTAACAGAACTAGGCGAATGTGCCAAAGAAAATCAATTGGATCTAATGGTAGATATTTCTGGAGATGCTTTAAAACATGCTGGGTTTTCGATGGCAGATTTAGAGCCATTAAAAAAGATTGGCGTTACTGGGTTACGAATGGATTATCATCTTTCAAATGAACAAATTGCGAATTGGAGCCATCAAATCAAAATCAGTTTAAACGCCAGCACGATCACTCCACAAGATGTCACAGAATTACAAGTCGCTAATGCAGATTTTTCTCAACTTGAAGCATGGCATAATTACTATCCGCGTCCCGAAACCGGATTAGATCGGAAATGGTATCAAGAAAAAAATCATTGGCTAAAAGAACAAGGCTTTACAATCCAAGGTTTTGTGGCAGGCGACGAAGCCTTACGTGGTCCGTTATATCAAGGTTTACCTACTTTAGAAAGTCATCGACATGTCCATCCTTTAGCTGCTGCGCTAGATTTGATGTCATGCGATACAGATTTGATTTATATCGGTGATGGCGGACTTTCAGAAGAAGTTCAAGAACAATTTGCCATGTATCAAAGAGAACAAACAATTTTACTACATGCTGAAGTAATTGATGCCCAGTTTTACGAGTATATTTTAGGAAACCATATGAATCGGCAAGATGAGGCAAGAGATGTTATCCGCAGTGCAGATGCACGGTTTAGAAACATCCCTCAAATTCCTCCTCGTGATACGAAAGAACGAGCAAAAGGAACGATTACTTTAGATAATGAACGATATCTTCGTTACATGGGGGAAATTCAAATTACTAAAAAGGATTTACCAGCAGATGAAAAAGTGAATCGGGTCGCTCAAATAAGCGAAGCCGAGTTACCGCTACTTGAGCAAATCCGTGCAGGGGTAAATTTTAAAATAATTAGAAGAGAAGGAAAAACAAATGAAGCAAATTAATTTAGAAAATCTAACAACAGAGCGACGAAATCAACAAACATTTGGACTTGATGAAATGAGTGTTACCCAAGCAGTTCAGCTAATGAACCAAGAAGATCATAAAGTAGCCGAAGCCGTTTCAAAAGAATTGGCTAGCATCGAACCAGTGATCCAACAGACGATTAAATCTTTCCAACAAGGTGGTCGATTGATCTACATGGGTGCCGGTACAAGTGGCCGTTTAGGTGTGCTAGATGCTGCAGAGTGTGTACCAACATTTGGTGTAGAACCTGAGATGGTCATTGGCTTGATTGCTGGTGGTGAAGCAGCCATGACAGTTGCGGTTGAAGGAGCAGAAGACTCTTTAGAGTTAGGGAAAGAAGATTTAGTAAACTTAGGATTAACTGAAAATGATATGGTCATCGGGATTGCCGCAAGTGGTCGTACACCGTATGTGATTGGCGGTTTAGATTATGCTCGTACAATCGGAGCGACTACTGCTACAATTTCTTGTAATAAAAATGCTGAAATCAGTCAACATGCCGATTATCCGATCGAAGTTGATGCAGGACCTGAGTTTCTAACCGGTTCAACTCGTCTAAAATCTGGTACAGCACAAAAATTGATTTTGAATATGATCTCAACAATTAGTATGATCGGGATTGGCAAAGTGTTCAATAACTTGATGGTCGATGTGAAACCGACCAACGAAAAATTGATTGAGCGTTCAAAACGAATCATTATGCAAGCAACAGAGGTTGACTATCAAACCGCTGAGAAGTATTTTAATGAAGCAGATAAAAATGTGAAATTAGCGATCGTGATGATTTTAACCAATAGTGATAAAGCGACAGCAGAAGAAAAATTAGTTGAAGCAAACGGCTTTGTAAAGGGAACCTTATGAGGGGGAAGAACCAATGGCTAAAAATGAATTGACTTTAGAAGAACTAGCAACGCGGATCTATGCTGGTGTAGGCGGAATGGGCAATGTCGAAAGCATTGTCCACTGCATGACCCGTGTTCGAATGAAGATCATTAATGATGAGCTTGTCGATGTTGCAAAATTGAAAGCGATACCTGGTGTATTAGGCGTTGTTGAGGACGAACAACTGCAAGTGATCATCGGTCCTGGTAAAGTGAACAAAGTAGCACAAACGATGGTAGATCAAGCAGGTGTAAAATTAGGAGAACAGATTTCTTCAGGAAATAGAACTTCTGATAAGTCGTCAGCCTCAGGAAAAGATTTGGTAAATGAGAGAGCGCAAGCGATGAAAGCTGCTCAAAAAAATAAACAAAAACCATCAAAAATCAAATCAATCTTGAAAGATATTTCGAACATTTTCGTCCCTATGATCCCAGCATTTGTCGGTACTGGGATTGTGGCAGGGATTGCTGCGGTACTAGCAAACTTAGTGACAGCGGGTACATTAGATGCAGCAACTTGGCAACAATACATTGATATCATGAACATTCTAAAAAATGGTATGTTCAGTTTCTTAGTGATTTATACAGGGATCAATGCAGCTCAAGTTTTTGGTGCAACACCAACTCTTGGTGGAGTTATCGGTGCGGTAGTCTTATTAACAGGCATGAATCCAGAAGCGCCACTTAAAAACTTATTCACTGGTGAAGCATTAGCTGCAGGTCAAGGTGGGATTTTAGGAGTTATTTTTGCTGTCTGGTTATTAGCAATCGTTGAAAAAAAATTGCATAAAGTTGTACCAGATTCCATTGATATTATTGTTACCCCTACATTATCATTGATTGCTATTGGCTTAGTCGAAATTTTCTTCATCATGCCACTCGCTGGTTTCATCTCAGATGGAATGGTTGGCGGAATCAACTGGGTATTAGGTGTAGGTGGTGCCTTTTCAGGATTTGTCTTGGGGACACTATTCTTACCGATGGTTATGTTCGGATTGCATCAAATCTTAACACCGATCCATGTCCAAATGATTGATGAAACAGGAAAAACACTATTATTACCTATTTTGGCGATGGCTGGTGCCGGACAAGTCGGAGCAGCATTAGCATTGTGGGTTCGTTGTAAAAAAGATAAAGAATTGACTGAAATGATCAAAGGTGCGTTACCCGTAGGAATCTTAGGAATCGGTGAACCATTGATCTACGGTGTGACACTGCCGTTAGGACGTCCGTTCATTACCGCTTGTATCGGTGGTGGTATTGGTGGTGCTGTTGTTGGGATGATTGGAAATGTAGGTGCTATTGCGATCGGGCCTTCTGGTGCTGCTTTGATCCCATTGATTTCAGATGGAAAATGGTTAGGGTATGTCTTAGGGCTACTCGCTGCTTACGCAGGTGGTTTCCTAGCAACATTCTTCTTTGGTATTCCTAAAGAGCAATTGGAGAAAGAAGAATTAGCTGAAGAAACAACAACTGAAATGACACCAATGACGGAAAATACAGGAGCAGTCAGCACAAGTGAAATTTCATTAGCTGCTGTAGTTGATGGAGTAGTTGAATCACTTGAAAAGGCAAGTGATCCCGTATTTGCTCAAAAAATGATGGGAGAAGGTTACTTTGTTGAGCCAATCAATGGGCAGATTTATTCACCAGTAAGTGGAACAATCAGTTCAGTGTTCCCCACTAAACACGCGATTGGCATCACAACCGCTAACGGATTAGAAGTGTTACTTCACATGGGGATCAATACAGTTGACCTTGGTGGTGCACCATTTGAGGTGAAGGTAACAGAAGGTCAGTTGGTGACACCCGATACACTTGTTGCTCAAGTCGATTTAGCAGCAATCAAAGCTGCCGGTAAAGAAACTTCGATGATGGTTTTAATTACCAATATGGAGAAAGTAAAAAATTTCGTTTTAGAAAAAACAGGTGAGACAAAAGCCAAAGCGAAGGTCATGACTGTTGAAGCTACAAAAAATTGAACGAAGTAAAAACAGATAAAGAATAGAGAAAATTCGAGCCTGGGACCAAGTGCGGTCTCAGGCTCTTTTCTATGATTAATAAGAGGGAAAAATAATTGTAAGAGAAACAGTTTGATTCATTTAAGACGATAAATCACTGGTGAACCAAGCTAAAAGTTCAATTGGAGAAATTAGAAGAAATACACGAAGACAAAGTGGCTAGAATAGTAAAATAAGCCCGATTTTGATGGTATGTACTAAAAGTAAAATCAGGCTTATTTCATTTTTGGTAGATGATTGTCCCAACATCGCCTATCTATTTAGCAACAAGTAATAAATGATTTTTCAAACTATCTAGTTCGTTTTCTTTCTCTTTTCCAATCATGAATTCCTCTTTGTCTATAGTTACCTTATTTACTTTTGAAATCTGAATCTCTTGTACAACATTATTGTTTTTATAAAACTTTATTTGATAGTTGCATCTTTTTTGCTTTGATGTCAGTTTCATATCATAACGTTGAGCATGTTGATCCGATTTATTAAACAGAACATTAAGGTTTCCTATTAATGTTTTTAAAAAATTGGGGTCTGTAGCTTTCCAACTTTTTTCTTTTCCTTCGTCATCTTTAACAAAAATCACTGCTTTATCGACTTCTTCTAAAGAAACCACAGGATCATTCTTTTGCTTGCAAGCACCTAAAAATAATAAATAAAACATTGAAAATAACACAACAAGAAATTTCTTTTTTTTTAATGTTTTTTCACCACCTTGTTTATAATCTAGTGTCAAAAAATATAAAATAACATATAAAAAATCTGGATATTTCTATTTTTATTATACCTTTTCCTTTTTGTTCTGTTAAGTTAACGTTTGCAATATGCTTGGTTATATTAAGATTATTTGAACTGAATAGCTTTAAAAAGAGTATGGGGAATTTTATTTCTTCCATTTTGACTAGTGATTCTCTTTCGAACTGTCTATGTTTAAGTTTTTGATAACAAATTTTTCTGACAAAAGTAATCTAAATGAAGGGGAGATCCATTGAAATAGAATTAGAATCTGATACGATAACTTTTTATAACGGAAGTCTATGAATGGGGCATCATGTGGATGACGAGTGTTTTATCTTAGCCAGAGCTTCGTAACAAGTTCACACAATAAATCACAGTGTTGGAGGTGACACAGTTTACTTCTATTGTAATGTAAAATAGTCGCAAGTGATGGATGAAGGATATTCGATAAGCGGATTACTGAATGAGTATAAAGCCTAAAAAAGAAAAATAGAGAGGAAACTTACCAACTAAGTTTCCTCTCTGTTCTCTGTTTTGATCGAATTTTTTAGAAATTATTGGTTAGCTGTTTCGACTAACTTTTGATATACTCGCTCAACATCTGCTGGGGTTCCCCGTAATTCATAGTCGGCGAGGAAAGGGAAGCCAAATCGGCTGGCGTATTGTTTAGCGGTTAAGCAATATTGATTATTAAAATTTTTGTTTCCACTCCCTACGACACCCAGACAAAGCGTATGATTGTCTTCGTATTCCAGATATTCACGCATGGTTTCTGTTAAAATTTCTGTATCACCGTTATCTAACCCATTTCCTCCATCTAAGTAAGTGGGTACAAAAGTTAAGAAAGGTTCACTCTCTTGTTGAAAGTCACTATTTTCATGAATTTCTTTTAGCGTGATTTCTGGTAATTGAGGATTTAACTCATGTTGGTTCGCAGCATATTCAGCAAGTTTTTTAGCGAAAGCTCGTGTGTTTCCAGAGATCGATATATATAGAATGTTCATTACATTTCCTCCAATTCTTGTCTCCAGTATAGCATTTTTTTATCAATTTTTGGAAAAGGTTTTCCCTAAATGAATATGCAAGATTCTTGTATAATTAGAAAAAAATAGTTACAATTATATTTCTATTAGAATTTTTATGAATAAAGTAAAACAGGTGAAGATTTGTTATACTTTTGGTAAAAGCGGTTTATTTTGGAGGATGCTTAAAATGGATACAGAGCAACAGAACAAAGGAATAGGGTTGTTTCCACTAGCGGCCTTAGTGATTGGGTCAGCGATAGGAGGTGGCGTATTTGGTATTATGACGGACATCTCCGGATCGGCTGGTGCCCCAGCTATTTTTAGTTGGGTGCTAGTTGGAACAGCTATGTTGATGCTCTCGTTATCAATCAATAATATCAATAAAAAACGTCCAGAGCTGGAAGGTGGTATTTTCAGCTATGCAGAAGCTGGTTTCGGACGTTTTGCTGGATTTATCAGTGGTTGGGGTTATTGGCTTACTTGTTGGTTGGGGAACGTAGCCTTTGCTACGTTGCTAATGAGTGCTTTAGGTTACTTTTTCCCAGTATTCGACGGAGGTCAGAATATCGCTTCGATCGTTATGAGCACTTTGTTTTTATGGGGATATGCTTGGCTAGTCAATCGTGGGGTCGAAAATGCAAGTTATGTGAACGCTATTGTAACGATCTGTAAACTTGTCCCACTATTTTTATTTATTGTTGTAGCAATCAGTACCTTTTCACTGCAACAATTTATCGATAATTTTTCTAGTGATATCATATTGAGTGCGAATGGCCAGCCCGTGCCATTTTCTAGTCAGATATTGAGCTGTATCATGGTGATGTTATGGGTGTTTGTTGGGATCGAAGGAGCTTCTGTGGTTGGTTCTCGTGCAAAGAAAAAATCAGATGTAGGGAAAGCAACGATCCTTGGTATTTTTGGTTTAATCATCATTTATGTTTTAGTTTCGATGTTACCTTATGGGACAATGTCAATGAAAGAATTGCAAGGAATCCAAACACAGCCAGCGATGGGCTATGTGTTTGAAATGATGGTAGGAAAATGGGGAGCAATCTTGATCAACGGTGGTTTGATCATTTCGCTTGTCGGTGTCTGGTTATCTTGGACGATTTTACCGATTGAAACCATGAGGAATATGGCAGATGCTAACTTATTACCGAAACGCTGGGGTCAAGTCAATAAAAAAGGTGCGCCAACATATGCTATTGTCTTAACGACGATTTGTACTAATGTTTTCTTACTTTCTTTATTGTTCACGGATAGTGCGTATAATTTTGCTTACACACTTGGGACAGCAGCGATATTCTTTACTTGGTTATTCTTAGGTCTTTATCAGATGAAACTATCTTATCAAAGAAAAGAATGGGGGCAATTCTTTATTGGCTTTTTAGCCAGTGCATTTCAAGTCTGGGCAATGCTCGTGGTTGCTTTCAATGAAGTGATGTTAGTGTTAGTACTCTTCTTACCTGGGATCTTCTTTTATTTAAGAGCCCGGAAAGAACAAAATGAGCCAATCCCTCATCTTCACTTAGATAAATTTTTATTAGTCGGTGTCACAATGATCGGACTAACAGCAATGATTCTATTTGCTACAGGCGTTTTACATGTTTAAATACACAAATATGTTAAATTAAGTCATTAAAAAAGCCAAATAAACGGTAATTCATGATTCTAATAAAAGAATCGTTAGCAAAACCGGTTATCTGGCTTTTTTTGATGTGTTCATGCACCTACTATTGTTTTGGTCTGATTAACCATTCCTGATAATGTAGGATCAATGTCCACTGGTTATTTTGATTCCGACAAGACTAATCAATAATAAGCCAACGAAAAACCAAGTGGCTAATGTCAGTTTATCATGAAACAAGACGACACCAATGATCACTGAACCAACGGCACCGATTCCGGTCCAAATAGGATAGGATAAACTCATTGGTAACTGTTTGATCGCCTTTGATAAGAGATAAAAGCTGGCGATCATGCCAATGACTGTGTAGAAAGAATAATTCAATTTAGAAAAACCATCACTCCATTTCATCATCGTAGACCAAAAAACTTCCAAGATTCCCGCTAAGATTAATTCAAACCATGCCATATTAATCACTCCATTTACACAAAAAAGAGGAGTAGCATTCCTCCAAAGACCTAATGGAATGCTTATCCTCTTAATACTACCCGGCGATAGTTGTGTCATTATTTTGTTAATTGAAAGGATAACACAGAATAAAAAATAAGGGTAGTGATAAGCTAAAACGTGAACCAATTTGAATCGGCCATTCGATTTAGAAGTCGTTTTTTGGAGGAAAACACCTACGCTAAAGTGTTATTTTAGATAATGAAGCACGTTTTTGTTTGTTTTTTGTTCATTTGTTAGTTAACAAAAATAAGATCTCAATAAATTTGAACTGTAAACGAGTTGTTTCAATCGTAAGTGATTTTTCTAATTTTTTTATTGAATTGACTGAATTTTTAAAAAATACAATGAGATAATTGGATTTTATCTATATTTTCATGGCTTTTTGATTTATAATAAAAAAATATCTTGTAATTTTAAGGAGGAAGTCAAATGGAGAACTATCTTAGTCTTTTAGGTGTCTTGATCGTCATTATCGGTTTTGCACTAAAATTAGATTCAATTTTGATCGTAATGGTCGCACTGATTGTCACCGCATTGACAGGCGGTTTAGGAATTGAAGGAATGTTAGAAACTTTAGGAACAAGTTTTGTCAATAATCGAGGAATGGCTATTTTTATCATTATTATGTTGGCAACAGGTACACTGGAACGTAATGGTTTGAAAGAATCAGCAGCTTCGCTTATTAAGCGCTTTAAGAAAGTATCAGCTGGGATGATCATTGATATCTATGGGGTCTTCCGTATGATCTTTGCAGCGTTCAATGTCAGCTTTGGTGGAGTTGCCGGTTTTGTTCGCCCAATCATCATGCCAATGGCTTTAGGAACAGTCGAATCAAAAGGCCTGGAAATTGATCCACAACATGAGGAAGAATTAAAAGGCATGTCTTCTGCGATGGAAAATATTTGTTGGTTCTTTGGTCAAGTATTATTCGTTGGTGGAGCAGGTGCGTTGTTAGTTCAATCGACTTTAAAAGGTCTGGGTTATGAAGTGACACTAGGACAACTTGCTTTGGTTGAAGTACCAGTTGCTATCGTTGCACTGATTGTTGCAAGTATTTATTTCTACTTAAGAGAGAAAAAATTAGCGAAAAAATATTATTCAGGAAAGGGGCAATAATATGAGCTTTTTTACAGATCCTGAAATTTTATTAGGGGATAAATTATTAGAAATATTATATATCATCATGGGGTTAGTTCTGATTTATACAGGAATCAGAAATATTAACGATAAAACGAATCCTCATCGATACGGTTCTGCTTTTTTCTGGACAGTATTAGGAATCGTAATTGCTGGTGGAAGATGGTTACCTGCGATCGTCAACGGTCTTTTGATTTTTGCCATGACAGTTCCAGCGATTGCAAAGAAAGTCAGCAAAGGAGAAAGTCGCTTACCTTCTAAACAATACATGGAAAAAATGTCTGATAAATTAGGAATGAAAATCTTTATTCCGGCATTGAGTATTGGGATCTTTGCAATCTTGTTCGCACTCTTTACTAAGCTTGGCGCATTAGTTGGTGTTGGTGTCGGTGTTTTTGCCGCGATGGTGATCATGATGTTCTTCTCACGAGACAATCGACCAACTACTTTCTTAGATGATGCTGCGGATATGCTAGGAACAGTAGGACCTTTAAGTATGTTACCAATGCTCTTGGCATCATTAGGAGCGGTTTTTACAAGTGCAGGAGTAGGGACAGTTATTTCTAATGCAGTCGGGCAAATCGTTCCCGAAGGTAATGTGAATGTCGGTATTATAATCTATGCATTGGGTATGGTTATCTTCACGGTGATCATGGGGAACGCCTTTGCAGCGATTACGGTAATGACTGTAGGGATCGGTGCACCGTTTGTATTCAGTCACGGCGCAAATCCAGCACTAGTGGGAATGGTTGCTCTGACCTGTGGGTTCTGTGGAACCTTGTTAACACCGATGGCTGCAAACTTCAATGTCGTGCCTGTGGCAATGTTAGAGATGAAAGACAAATACGGCGTGATCAAGAACCAATTATTCGTAGCGATCTTCATGTTAGTGTTCCAAATCGTTTATATGATTTTATTTAAATAAGAAAAAACTCTATAATAATAGTTAGTTTATATTGAGAATAATGGAGGAATGTAAAATGAAAGTACTAGTAACTGGTTTTGATCCATTTGGTGGAGATAAAGTGAATCCTGCTTATGAAGCAGTGAAAAAAATGCCTGATGAAATTGCTGGAGCACAAATTATCAAAGTGGAAGTCCCAACGGTTTTTGCTAAAAGCAGCCAAGTTGTGGAAAAAGCAATCGAAGAACATCAACCGGAAATCGTCATCTGTGTTGGACAAGCTGGTGGACGTTCAGCTGTTTCATTCGAACGAGTAGCAATCAATTTAGCAGAAGCTAGAATTGCTGACAACGAAGGAAACCAACCTTTTGATACAGCGTTAGAACCAGATGGACCAGCTGCTTATTTCACTTCTTTACCGATTAAAGCAATGACAAAAAATGTCCATGAACATGGATTACCTGCTTACATTTCGTATACAGCTGGTACCTTTGTTTGCAACGACATCATGTATCGTTTGCTTCACTTGATTGAGACAAAATTCCCAACGATTCGTGGCGGATTTATCCATGTGCCATTTTCACCTGATCAAGTGATTGATCGTCCAGTAGGCACACCATCAATGTCATTAGATGATATTGCCGCTTCTTTGACTTATGCAGTAGAAGCAGCCGTAACAAATGATCATGACATTGCTGGCAATGCAGGAACAACTCACTAATTTTTACAAATAATGTAGTGAAAAACAAATCATTGTGTCGACTGGTCGAATCAGACCAGTCGATTCTTTTTTTGAAAGGAAACATAAGTAATGAACGACTGGCAAAAGGTATTTAAAGAATGGTATCCCAAAGAAATCAATCAAGTCTATCCAATTAAGATATCAAAACAGTATACAAGTAATCAGCGTTGGGAAATCTATGAAAAGTTGACGACGAAACAACGTCAATTAGTTGATCAACATCGACGCTACTTGATCAATTCCCAATTTATAGAAGAAAATTATTTAGCAGCGACTGATTGGGTCTTTTCCGATTTTAAAATCAATCCTTTTTTTCGTACCAAACGGCGACAACAAAAATTATATTGCGAATGCGGTCGTGAATTAAAAGTGCAATATATCGTTCATTCACCAAAGACCGGTAAGAGCCTTTCTTTAGGGATCAATCACTTTGCTGAACATTTACACGTAAGCCCGCAAATCGCAACATCTATCAATCAAGGGATGACTAAAGTCGATTTAGCACTAGACGAATTATTGTGGCTGAAACAGCAAAACGTGGCGTTTCCAGAAGATTTATGGCAAGAATATTGTTTTATGCTCTACCAAAATCGAAAATTAAAAAATCCCTATTTGCCTGATCAAAAACTAGTTGCCAGGGTTGTGGATTTTCGTGAAGCAGATATGCCAATTTATCTTGCTGATTATCAAGCGCTGAAACAAGAGATCTCACGTATTGCAACGCAATTAGAGGAAACCCCTAAAAAAATTCGTGGGAAGAAAGAACTATTTGAAGATTTTTCAGAAGAATTAGTGAAAGATGTCGAGACTTTTTTAACGAATTACCGAACTTTTTTGCAAAAAGACTGGGCGTTGATCGCTGTTGACGGGGGTGAACAACTATCATTGACCTTCTTTGAAACATTCATCCAGCAATTAAGAGCAACTGGACGCCAACAAACTCCAGAACAACAGAGTAAAATGACCGAATATGCACGCAAGCAGCGATTTATCCAATCCGAGGTGTATCTTTTCATCTGGCAGCAATATTGTCGTTATGGTTTCACAGAAGGCTTCTTTGATAGTATTCCTAGAGTCATGAGAAATGGTTTCTTGAAGGTCTTACGAAAAGAAAAAGAAATGAAGCAAACAGTGATAGCCAACGAAAATGTGTCACAGAAAAAGGTAGTCACCGAGGAAGTATGGGATAAAATTGCTGTTGAGTTGAAAACGAAAAAAGTGATGACCATTTTAACAGAACTAAATGAAAATGACTATTCCTTATCGAAAGAACAACAACATGCGTTACAATATTTCCAACAATTAGAAAAAGTTTTGCAAACAGAAAATTCAAAAACTAAGCAATTATTAAAAAGACTATTGTGAAAGTCGATAGGGTAAAAATAAGCTAGCTACCACCAATCAATTGTTGGCGGCAGCTAGCTTATTTAGATAAGTACCAAGAAAAAGGGAACATCGAAACATGCTTTACCAGAAGTCTGTCGATTATATTCAGATCAAAATGATCATGGCACGGTCTTAAATCAGCACACTCTTTTCATGCTCTTGATCATATTCTTTTTCCATTTTTAGCATTCGTTCACGTTCTTTTTGGTTATACCAAGGAGAAACTGTGAAAGCCAAGACATCATTCAATAGGTAAACGGAACTATTGACAAACATAGCTAAACTAGCTGAACCATGTCTAAATGAGATGTACCACAGAACCATCTGTGCTAATCCTGAAGCCAACCACCAATAATATTGGTTATTGTAACGCAAGAAACTGATCACACCAGCTGTCAAACTGATTGAAAAGGCAATAGCATCGATCCAAGGACGTGGATCGTCTGTTAAGCACCCAATCAAGAAACCTGAAATAGCATAAACCAAGATCGTAGCAAAAATTGCAACTAACCATGTTTTTCCATTGAACTTACGGATTTTTGCTGCCATATTATGATTCCATTCTTTACTTAATAAAACAGGGATATCTAAGGTGATCATATAGGCGATTTGTTCGCCGATACTCAAGTAATTTTTAGCAGAAAAACCAACGATGATGAAACAAATAGCTGATAAAATTCCTAAAATACCATTAACAGATTTCGCTGCATTGATTGATAAGATACACAAGACACCAAGTGTAGTACCGATAAAAGTGATCACCGCTAACCAAGTAATAGGGCTATTCACAAGGGTCATAATCTGACACCCAAGACTAAAAAAGAAAAGATAGTAATTTTGTTGAGGCCAACCTTTGAGTTGGTGTGCTAAAAAGCGAAAATAATTTATCATTGATAAAAGCTCCTTTAAACACTAAATATAGTATGTGTTCGATTTGTTGACACAACCTATTGTATTACTTTCAAAAAATATTTCTAGTCTTTCAATTTAAAATAATATGTGTTATGATACTTTTTGCTTTGTTTTCTGGAAACATGAAAACTTTACATTGAATTGATGAAAGAATGGGAAGTCAACCGACGTAGGTGAACTTTCCATTTTTTTCTTTATAAAAAACTTTTGACCAAAGAAAATGTTAAAATATGAAAAAGAATAAAAGATTAAAGGAGTAAAAAAATGAATTTATCTGCTATCCATCATGTCGCAATTATTGTATCTGACTATCAAAAATCACGGGAATTTTACGTTGATAAGTTAGGCTTTGAAGTAATCCGTGAAAATTATCGCGCGGAAAGAGAAGATTATAAATTAGATTTAAAGCTTGGAACAGCTGAATTAGAAATATTCGGGGTAGCTAATGCGCCTAAACGTCCAAGTTATCCAGAAGCATGTGGATTAAGACATCTGGCTTTTAAAGTGGAACAGATTGAATCTGTCATTGAAGAGCTTCGTTTAAAAGGGATCGAAACTGAGCCAATTCGAATCGATACATTTACTGGGAAAAAAATGACTTTTTTCTTTGATCCAGATGGCTTGCCGTTAGAATTACATGAATAAGTAACAAAATTGTCACTTTTTCTTTCTGTCATTCGATTTTTTTTAATAAAAAATCTTGGTATGCTAGTAAAAAAAGGAAAAGGGAGACACTGATGAAGATGAAAAAAATTTTATTTGGGTCAGCTATTCTCATACTTATTGGGCTAACGGCTTCGTTAGGATTATTGACTGCTACGTTTCGTTATGATGATATTAGTGAACAAGAATATCAAATCTCACTGAAAAAAGCAGTGGGAATCTTTAAAAAAGAAACAAATAAAACAAAAGTTCAAATGGTTCAGTTTGTACCAAAAGAGGATGTCCAACAACAAACAAACAATACCTTTCAATATCTTTTCGTAGATTCTGAACAAACGCTTGTTGTCAATCCTACAACCGGAAAGCCAGCTGTTCGTTCGAGTAAATTAGCTGAAAACCAACCATTCTTTGACATCAAAAAGATCTACTCAAGCAAATCTCCTCAAAAGGCAATGAAAGAAGCTGTTAAACAAAGTGGAAAGCGCAATGCTAAAGTAAGAAGTTGGGTTTTGCTAATGAAAAGCGACAAATTATACTATGAGATCAAATTAGCAGAGGATAATGAAGAATCTGTTTTGTTGATTCGTGCCTAAAAATCAATAGCTATCATTTTTCTTTTTTACAATATAAGAGTAAGCTAAATGTGTAAAAAAGAAAGGAAGTCATTGCTATGGAAAAGATGAAATGCCCAAATTGCGGGAAAAAGTTTACTTATGAAGAAGTCAACAATGTAGTTGAACATGTTGATAAAGAAATGCCGATCGTTTGTCCTTATTGCCGGACAGAAGCTGCTCGCATCGTTTCACATGGTTATTTTGTTACCCAAAAAATCGAGGATTATTTAAAATAACTCTTTTGATCTTTATTTTTCAGTGATAGAATGAAAAAAAGGAGAGAATGAAATGATTCGTTTTGCAAAAAAAGAGGATGCGCAAGCGATTGCTCCGCTTATTTTAGTTATTTTAAATGATATGGAATTACCTTTTTTACAAAAGTATGGGAAAGAAAAAACAATTGAAATCTTAGAAGAAGCCATTATGGATCCCGATTATCGTTACAGTTATACAAGAGGGATTGTTGAAGAAATTGATGGCAAGATAGCTGGTGTAGCATTTGGCTACACAGATGAAGAAGAGCCATTTATCGATAAACCCTTAGAAGTAATTTTAGAAAAACATGGAATTACAGATAAGGAACAATTATTTGTAGATCAAGAAACATTTCCTAAAGAATGGTATTTGGATTCCATTTCCGTTTCGGAAGCTTTTAGAGGACAAGGAATAGGTTCACACTTACTTGAAGCTTTACCTAAATTAGCTAAAAAAACTGGGCGAAATGTTATTGGTTTAAGTGTAGATGAACAAAATCCTAACGCCAAAAGATTGTATGAACGTCACGGATTTAAAGTAGTAGGCAAAAGGAAAATCAGTGATCATCTCTATGATCACATGCAAAAGGAAATTTAATGGTTTCTTAATTAAACCAAACTTATTATTTTTTAATAAAGACATTTAAATTGTTGTAACTATTATTTGATAAAATGTTGAGTGAAAACAAGGTTTTTCACTCTTTTTTTGTTTTGTTTTCATAATTGTCAGTTGTATATATTAAATGATAGTTGTTATAATCTCTATTTTATGAAAATATTTTTCATTTATTTTCAATTATTCTGTAATGACGGGTCTTTTTTTAAGTATTAAAATATGCTCTATCGCTCGTCACTGGGCTTGGAGACAGGAAAGGACCGTTGAAATGTTAAGAAGTAAAATTGGGAATATATTTGGTGTTATGCTATTATTTTTAAATCTCTTTGTTGCTCTACCTGCAATAGCGGAAACTTATACGCCTCAAGATTCTGGTAGCATCTATGATGATTTAACTGGTGATTATGGAATATTAG
The DNA here is from genome assembly GCF_051711025.1 of Enterococcus sp. DIV1421a. Lineage (NCBI taxonomy): Bacteria > Bacillati > Bacillota > Bacilli > Lactobacillales > Enterococcaceae > Enterococcus > Enterococcus sp. DIV1421a. The sequence continues at coordinate 714,342 of NZ_JBIOLU010000001.1, forward strand.
GGATTGCTTCTCAATTCCATATATTCGCAAAAGAAAAAACGACGATAAACGCGCATACAAATGGTAATGTTGCAACAAAAGAGCTAGATGCAAACAATAATTTTGGGACAGATATCATCACGGGTGACCTCCAACTAGAAATCAACTATGTTCAAGCAACTGATTCTTTGATTGGCTCATCCTTTACTTCGGGAGATAGTAACCGAGTAAATAAATTTGTTGTAGGTTCTTCAATTAGTACAGGGATCGAAAATGATCGGGCAGTGGTGAATGGCTCAAGGATCGACCATTTATCTGCTTCAGAACTTTATCAAGATCGACCTGGGAATACTTATATTGATTTTGACACGGAATTTGCAAAATTAGAAGGAGCTTCGGAAAGTTTGATGTCGATTACTCCTGCTAAAACCTATCTTTCAAGTGATTTTCCTGATATGAATAATCGAACGATTGATGTAACAGGAATGGGAAGTTCAGATGTTGTAATCATCAATGTGGATGCTTCAGTGTTATCAATGAATACACCACTGAATATTGTAAATTCTGAAAATAAAATTTTGGTTATGAATGTCATCAATGCACCAACTGATTTCACGATCCAGTCACAAATTCATTACAATAATCGAGCAAATCATGAAACGGAAGATTTTTCTGACGCAAATATTTCATGGAATTTTCCAAGTAATGTAACGAACTTGGCGATAAATGCACCTTTTCAAGGTACCATTATTGCGCCACGAGCAGATGTCACAGCCAATCAAAATATGGATGGAACAATCATCGGAAAAAATGTTACGCTAAATGCAGCAACCAATCGTTGGGACCCTAACGAAATTTTCCTTGCTGATAATCCAGATAATTCTGGATCAAGCGATAGCAGTACGGACACGACAAGCAGTGACAGCAGTACGGACACGACAAGCAGTGACAGCAGTACGGACACGACAAGCAGTGACAGCAGTACGGACACGACAAGCAGTGACAGCAGTACGGACACGACAAGCAGTGACAGCAGTACGGACACAACAAGCAGTGACAGCAGTACGGACACGACAAGCAGTGACAGCAGTACCGACACGACAAGCAGTGACAGCAGTACCGACACAACAAGCAGTGATAGCAGTACAGATACCACAAGCAGTGATAGCAGTACAGATACCACAAGCAGTGACAGCAGTACCGACACAACAAGCAGTGATAGCAGTACAGATACCACAAGCAGTGATAGCAGTACGGACACGACAAGCAGTGATAGCAGTACGGACACGACAAGCAGTGATAGTAGTACGGATACGACAAGCAGTGACAGCAGTACGGATACAACAAGCAGTGACAGCAGTACGGACACGACAAGCAGTGACAGTAGCACTAACCCAACAAGTGGTGACAGTGATACTGATACCACAAGCAGTGATAGCAGTACGGATACGACAAGCAGTGACAGCAGTACGGATACGACAAGTAGTGATAGCAGTACCGACACAACAAGCAGTGATAGCAGTACAGATACCACAAGCAGTGATAGTAGTACGGATATGACAAGCAGTGACAGTAGCACTAACCCAACAAGTGGTGACAGTGATACCGATACGACAAGCAGTGACAGCAGTACGGACACAACAAGCAGTGACGGTAGTACTAACCCAACAAATGGTAATAGTGATACTGACACGCCAACTCCATTTCATATTGATCCAAGTATGAGCGGAGAGGATACCAATCAGGTGTATCCTAATAATAATGATAAAACTAATCAATCAAATGGAATGAATAGCACCATCCCACAACAAGGGAAGGGTACTGATTTAGATAGAAATGAGTTTAACAGTTCTACAAATGAAACAACTAACGTAACCGATGAATCGCGGTCAATGGATTTTCAAGATCAAGATTCGCAAGTTTTGCCAAAAACAAATAGTGCTTCCAATAAATGGTTAGCAATTGTTGGTGGAATGATTATTGTGTTAGTTGTTATTGTGGGATTTATGAGAAGAAAGAAGCATAAATAAGAAGAATAAATAAAGGCTCATCAAGTGTTTGACTGAGCCAACTAAAAATAAGCCTTCCTACATGAAGCGTATCTGCTAAGTTCGTTTGCTCTGACTAGCGGGTCTTGTTTCCTAGAGGATGGCTTATTTTTTCTTGAAGTTATTCTGATTATAAGAAGGAGCAAGTTAATTTGTGTCTAATCGGTAAGAAAGAGGTGTATCTTTGTCATGGTTTTTACGATATAACCAGTAGTCTAATACAGCTGCGATACAGATACAGATAGGCGCATTTTCTTCCATTGGAATATCAAGTACATAATAATCTCCAGAAAAAAGCGTTGCTTTATCCATTTTCATGATTCGTTGATTAAAATGATGGATTTGATATTGATGGTTATAGATATCTCCTTGAACTGTCCAATGAAGACGACGTACATAGTAAAAATCCCCGGGCCAGTTAAAGATTTTTTGCATCGTTCCTACTTTTTTAAAATCCTTATAAAGTTCAAAACGGGTTCCGAAAGTTAGACTCGTTTGTTTAATATGTGCCACAAGATTTCCGTTCATTGCATAAAGAGACAAAGCATCTCCTTTTGTTCCCCAACGACCAACCATTAAGAAGATGGATTTACCAGATTCATTTTTAACAACAGTCCTCGTGACACGACTGAGATGCTTTTCTTGAATGAAAAATTCTGACATCTTTCTCCCTCTTTTCTCGAAAATTATAGATTTTCGGAAATTGCCCGTAAGATTGCCTTGCCGACCCCAGACTCCAAGTTAGTATCAGTGACAAATTTTGCGTAATCTTTGACTTCGATTTCAGCATTTCCCATCGCAAAACTAACACCAGCCACTTGTAACATACTAACGTCATTAAAATTATCCCCAATCGCCATGACATCGTCTAATTCGATTCCTCGGTCATGTGCGACATGAGCCACAGCAATTCCTTTTTGGGCATTTTTGTGATTGACCTCGATATTGTTTTGACCAGACGAAGTAACAGCTAAGTCACCCAGTTCACTGATTTCTTTTCCAACTGGACCCAATACTCGCGGACCTTCCGTATGGAAACAAATCACTTTTAATACCTCTAATGTTTCGTCTTGGAGCAAGTCACGAATACTATCAACATAATTGATATGCAAAAGTTCAAGGTTGGCTGAAGCCATCGCAATCGCCATTTTATATGTTAAATGGGGGAGATGACTACCAATCATTGAGGCAAAGCTTTCAATTCTTTTGGCTTGGCTTTCAGAATAAAGCCCTCGATTGGTCGATACTTCATAATAAATCTCATTTTGATCAAGGATATCTAAGACAGTTGCAGTTTTTAGAGTCGGTATTGGAACAGTGAACAAGGAGTTTCCTGTTTTGTCGAAAACTTGCGCACCATTTAGCGTAATCATGGCACAATCAATGCCAACTTCATCTAAAGCCGCACGTGCTTCTTGATAATTGCGACCAGTCGCAACCATAAATTCAATCCCTGCATCATTGGCAAAGCGGATCGCTTCGGCATTTTCGGGTGATATACTCATATGGGCATCTAATAAAGTACCGTCCATATCTGATGCGATTAATTTGATCATAACTCTCATCGTTCCTTTCTTTCTCTTCTTCTTAGTTTACCATATCCAGATGACACTGCGTGCGAAGATTGCCCCTTGTTAAGAAAGAATTTGTGAGTTATCCTGATTGTTGGAGGTGGAACGATTGAAAGAAATCATTCATAACAGTTGGCAAACGATTTTAACAGATGAGTTTGAAAAAGAATACTACCAAAAGTTAAGAAACTTTTTAAAAAAAGAATATACGACTCAGAAAATTCATCCAGATATGTATCATATTTATGAAGCGTTGGAATTGACTCCTTACGAAAAAGTAAAGGTTGTGATTTTAGGTCAAGACCCTTACCATGGTGTCAATCAAGCACATGGCTTATCTTTTTCTGTGCAACCAGGGGTTAAAATTCCACCATCATTAAACAATATCTATAAAGAATTGCAAAGTGATTTAGGTATTTCGCCGGTCAAACATGGCAATTTAGTTTCTTGGGCTAAGCAAGGCGTTTTACTATTAAATACGGTACTAACGGTCCGAGAAGGTCAAGCTTACTCACATCGTGGCAAAGGTTGGGAAATATTGACGGATAAAATCATTGAAAAATTAAACGAACGAGAAAAACCAATCGTTTTTATTTTATGGGGGAAACCAGCTCAAGAAAAAATGAAAATGATTGATAAAAGTCGGCATATCATTTTAACATCTGCTCATCCTAGTCCATTATCAGCTCATCGAGGATTCCTAGGCTCTAAACCTTTTTCTAAGACCAATGATGCACTGATGGCGTTAGGGGAAACACCGATCGATTGGCAATTACCTGAAACAGTGTAGTAAGACAGCGTTTTCTTGTTATATGTCAGATTGTATGTTATGTGAAAGACTTCATTACTAATGGTTTTTTGACTGATACAGATAAAATAAACTGTTCTTTTTTTTGGGAATAGTGTATGATGGATACATAGAAAATATCTGGAGGTCATCTTGTGGAATTGTTTGATAGTTTGAGATTCAAAATTGTACGTCGCAGCATTAAAATCGTTTTTCCTGAAGCAACTGATGCAAGAATTTTAGGTGCAGCAGCTCGTTTGAAAGCGGAAGAATTAGTGGAACCTATTTTGATTGGCAGCGAAGAAGAAATCACAGCTGCTGCTCATGCTCGTGGAATTAAAACTTCAAGTTTTACGATCATTGATCCAAATCGTTATGATAAATGGGATGAAATGGTTGAAGCTTTTGTGGAACGTCGTAATGGAAAGGCATCCAAGGAACAAGCAGAAAGCATCTTAAAAGATGTCAATTACTTTGGTACGATGTTGACATATATGGGAATTGCTGACGGGATGGTTTCTGGTGCGATTCACTCAACTGGAGATACTGTTCGTCCAGCGTTACAAATCATCAAAACAAAACCAGGCGTCAGCCGAACAAGTGGTGCGATGATCATGGTACGTGGACGTGACCAAGAAAAATATGTCTTTTCAGATTGTGCTATCAATGTCAATCCCAATGCCCAAGAATTAGCAGAAATCGCTGTAGAATCAGCAAAGACTGCTGAATTATTCGATATTGATCCTAAAGTAGCATTAATGAGTTTTTCAACTAAAGGATCTGCGAAAGCACCAGAAGTGGATAAAGTGGTCGAAGCAACTAAAATTGCTAAAAAATTAGCGCCTCAATATGTAATTGATGGCGAATTACAATTTGATGCTTCTTATGTTCCTTCAGTGGCTCAACTAAAAGCACCTGATTCTGATGTAGCTGGACAAGCAACTGTCTTTGTTTTCCCAGAATTGCAATCTGGAAACATTGGTTACAAAATTGCTCAACGTTTTGGTAACTTTGAAGCGATCGGACCGATCTTACAAGGATTGAATAAGCCAGTTTCTGATTTATCTCGTGGAGCAAACGAAGAAGATGTGTATAAATTAGCAATCATTACTGCAGCCCAAACATTATTAGATTAAGATCTAAGACTAAATGAATAAGAGTTCGTGAAAGAAGCGATCGGCTCCGAACGTATAAGCGCTGATTTTTTTGAAATATTTTTCATGTTTTGAAAAATTTAGACTTATTGCAAGGAGCTGATGATTGGAAAATATTTATTCATTTTGACACATATGAAAAAGCTAGGGACGACCTTTGTCCCAAGCTTTTTTTGCTTTAAAAAATTTTGCATCCACGATATACTGTCACAAAAGGCTAGATGAAGGAGTAAGTTAGAATGATTGAATTAAGTGGTTTAGATAAGACAGAAGAATTGGCAAAAGTCATCGGTGAAGTGGCACAGCCTGGGGATAATTTAGTATTAACTGGTGACTTAGGAGCCGGAAAAACAACGCTGACCAAAGGGATTGCTCGCGGATTAGGAATCGAACAAATGATCAAGAGCCCCACTTATACAATTATTCGGGAATATGATCAAGGTAGATTGCCGCTTTATCATATGGATATTTATCGTGTAGCAACTAGCGGCGCGGATCTTGGTTTAGATGAGTATTTTGAAGGAGAGGGTTTATCTGTCATTGAATGGGGGAATCTTTTAGAAGAAGCCTTACCAGAAGACTATTTGGAACTGATTTTAGAAAAAAGTGATACAGATTTAGAATATAGATATGTGAAATTTCAAGCATATGGGGAGCAAAGTGAAGCTTTCAAACAACGGATCATGGAACAATGGAGACAAAACAATGAGTGAAGAGATCTCATTGACCATTCGAGAAGCTCAGCCAAATGATGCCAGTGAATTATTAGCAATGATGCAACAAGTAGAGGAAGAGACTGACTTTTTGGTTATGGATGAACAAGGAATGGAGCTAACACCTGGAGCCTTAGCTTTATCCATCGAATATCTACAAGACAGCAACAATAATCTTTTACTCTTAGCTTGTATGGGTCAAAAAATCATCGGGGTTGTTTCTGTTAAAGCAGGCGAACAATACCGCATCTCTCATGTGGGAGAGGTTGGGATCAGCATCTTAAAGGACTATTGGGGTTTGGGATTAGGAACGATGTTGCTTGAAGAAGTATTGATTTGGGTGAAAGAAAATGGTGTACTTTTTAGACTAGAACTAGATGTGCAAACTCGAAATGAACGAGCGGTTCACTTGTATCAAAAAATGGGTTTTGAAATCGAAGCGCTTATGAAAAGAGGGGCCCGAACAGATGATGGGGACTTTTTGGATGTCTATAGGATGTCTTTATTGATTGACTGATCTTAGATTTAGGAGGACATCTTTTCAAATAATCAGAAAAAATTGGTGAATGGTTGGAATGAAGGGGATAAAGGTTCTTGAAAAGGTTAAAAAAGGCGATCAAAAAATCCATGGTTACCTGTAAAAAGCAACCATGGATTTTTTGTCTACCTGTTTTTTAGTAGCTCATTTTAGGGTAACTAATTTTTTCAAAGGATCTGTTCCAAAGTGTTTTTCTTGATAAAGTAAAATCTCTGCACAGGCACGACTGTCTTCTAATGCATCATGGTGATTCGCTAAAGTGATATTTAAATTTTCACAGACAGTATTCAATCGATGATTTGGCATCTCTGGAAATAAACGACGACTGGTTTTTACCGTACATAAAGATAAATAATGAGGTTGGAGCAAATTGTAATAATCTAAACAACCAGCTAGAACTTTCGTATCAAAAGCTGCGTTATGAGCGACGACTAAGCGGTTTTTTTGGAAATAATGTTGAATCGTTTGCCAAACTTCAGGAAATTTGGGTGCGGTACGAACATCTTCTTGATGAATACCGTGAATTTGAACATTTCTCCAGAAAAAAGGTGTTTCTGGCTGGATGAGTGTGTAATATTCATCAACAATTTGGCTATTTTGGACCATAACCAATGCTAATGAACAAGCACTGTGGGATTGATGGTTGGCTGTTTCAAAGTCCATTGCAACAAAATTCATGTGCATAAAACCTCCTTAAAAAATAAACACTAACATAAAAAGTGAAGAAAAGAAAGTGATGGATATGTAAAAAAAATCAATCAAATGAAGAAAGACCACGCTCAAAAAAGAAGCATCTTTGCTGATCTTTCTTCATTCTTTTTAATAAAAATATTCAGCCCTGCCTAGGATGACGATGGCTAACAATGAGATTATTTCAAGTCTAGTTCTACGGGACAATGATCGCTTCCCATAATCGAGGTATGGATTTTTGCATCCACCAAGCGTGACTTCAACTCGTCACTAGTTAGGAAATAGTCGATACGCCAACCTGCGTTGTTTTTTCTAGCATTGAAACGATAACTCCACCAAGAATAAATACCAGTTTGTTCAGGATAGAAATAGCGGAAGGTATCAATAAAGCCATTTGCTAACAAGTGTGAGAAGGCAGTTCGTTCTTCCATCGTAAAGCCAGCATTTTTTTGATTGGTTTTCCAATTTTTCAAATCAATTTCCTGGTGGGCAACGTTTAAGTCGCCACACACAATGACTGGTTTTTGTTTTTTTAGTTCTTCTAAGTAATGGTAAAAGGCTTCTTCCCATTGTAAACGGTAGTCCAAGCGTTTTAATTCATTTTGGGAATTAGGTGTATAACAAGTAACTAGAAAGAATTCAGGGTATTCAAGTGTGATCAAACGTCCTTCTTGATCATGTAAATCAATGCCCATTCCATAAGAGACATTTAGTGCGGGTTCTTTGGCAAAGATCGCTGTGCCTGAATAGCCTTTTCTTTCTGCATAATTCCAATATTGATGATAGCCAGGTAAGTCTAATTCGATTTGACCGGCTTGTAGTTTGGTTTCTTGAAGACAGAAAAAGTCGGCATCTAATTCATGAAAGACGTCTAAAAAATTTTTATTGACGATTGCACGTAGGCCATTCACATTCCAGGAGATAAATTTCAATTAAATACGCATCCTTTCTTTTGGATCTTAGATTAGCATTTGTGGTTCTATTGTACCTTATTTTACTAAAAAATAGTGTAAGATAAGAGTAATGAATGGATTGGAGGAACGAACATGCGAATTGGTGTGATTGGTGTGGGTAATATTGCAGAAAAAGCGTATTTACCTACTTATGCAAAAAATCAAGGAAAGATTGATTTCTACTTTGCGACTAGAAACAAAGAAACGAAAAAACGAATCCATGAAATGTATGGATTTGACCATCTATATGAATCAATTGATGAACTACTGTCTCAGGATATCAAGGCTTGTATGATTCATGCAGCCACAAAGGTACATTATGAATTAGCCAAAAAATGTCTTGAAAATCAGGTGCATGTGTATATCGATAAACCACTCAGTGTTGACCTTAATGAAATCAACGAATTACAAGAACTGGCAGATAAAAATCAAGTTGTCTTAATGGTTGGATTCAATCGACGTTTTGCTCCAATGGTCGAACGTTTGAAACAAGTCCCCGAGAAGCGGCTAATCCAGTTACAAAAAAATCGAATTGCAGCTCAGGAAACAACGGAATTTGTGATCTATGATTTGTTTTTACATCTTGTTGATACGGCGGTATATCTTTTGGACGAACCGATCTTGCGTACGAAATATCAGATCCGTGAAACAAAAGAATTTTTGGAATTTGCGGTTTTACAATTGGAAACAGCCCATCAAACAGCAATTTTAACAATGGATCTTTTAAGTGGAGCAAATAGCGAGAACTATCAGATCACTAGTAAAAGTGGTACTTATGAAGTGGCGGAATTAACGGATATGACGATCCAACGAGCATCTGGTATCGAAATAGAAAAATTTGGCGATTGGGAAAGTACGTTAGTCAAACGCGGTTTTGAGCCAATGGTTCAAACATTTTTCGCAGAGATCAGCAAAGAAAAACCTTCAATGGAAGGATTAAAGCAACAGGAGATCATGCAAAGTCATGCACTTTGTGAAGAAATGCTACGTAAACATACAAGACAACAAATGTGAGGGAAACTGGCAAGTTTGTTTTAAGCGTGATAGAATAATGGGGATGTTTGATATAGAAAGGAAAATCCTCAGTGAATAAAGAAGACTTAGTTAAAAATTTACCAGCACTCAATCTATTGTTTGATGAACCATTGATGAATTACACGTTTACCAAAACGGGCGGTCCAGCGGATGTTCTCGTTTTCCCAAAAACACAAAATGAAGTAAAAGAAGTAGTGGATTATTGCCGAACCCATGATGTACCTTGGATGGTTTTAGGTAATGCCAGTAATTTGATTGTTCAAGATGGTGGGATTCGTGGCATGGTGATCATGTTGACTGAGATGAAACAAATCCGAGTTTCTGGGACGATGGTCACAGCTGAAGCTGGAGCAAAATTGATCGATACGACCTATGCGGCGTTAGATACTTCTTTAACCGGGTTTGAGTTTGCTTGTGGCATTCCTGGAAGTATCGGAGGCGCTGTTTATATGAATGCAGGTGCCTATGGCGGTGAAATCAAAGACGTATTAGCAGAAGTGGATGTTTTATTAGCAGATGGTACGTTGAAAACTCTAACCAACGAAGAAATGGCGTTTTCTTATCGACATAGTAAAATCCAAGAAATGGATGCAGTCGTTTTAGAAGCACGTTTCCAATTAACTGCAGGAGAGCATGAAGTAATCAAAGGGCGGATGGACGAGCTGACTGAATTACGTCAATCGAAACAACCATTGGAATATCCTTCTTGTGGGAGTGTATTCAAACGTCCTGTGGGGCATTTTACTGGTCAATTGATCCAAGAAGCTGGATTACAAGGCTTAAAATGGGGTGGCGCTCAAATCTCTGAAAAACATGCTGGCTTTATTGTCAATATTGATCATGCGACCGCTACGGATTATACAGAATTGATCGCGCATATCCAAGAAGTGATCAAAGAAAAATTTGATGTGTCTTTGGAAACAGAAGTACGGATCATTGGCGAAGCAAAAACAGTGGATGCAAGCATGTAACCATTGCTAGTTGAATGAACTAGCCATCAATGACTACAGTGAGATGTTCAAATTTTTGTGATAAAACAGATAGAAAGAGCTATTCTGTTTAGAAAGGAAGTTAGCTCATGCTAGATAAACATGTTCCTTATGCCGAGATTTGGATGACTCGTCCATTAAGTGACAGTCTCCCTACGCAATCTTTAGCGACTGGGTATCATTTTGAGTACTACCGTCTAGGCGATGAAACCGAATGGTCAAGAATCGAACAATCAGTCGGAGAGTTCGTAACAGAAACAGAAGCACTTGCTTACTTTCAGAGAGCTTTTTTACCTTATCAAGAAGAACTTCAGCAACGAATGCTTTTCGTTGTAACTGATACAGGTGAAAAAATCGCGACTTGTACCGCTTGGTTCAAAAAACGGAAGGATGGAAGCTATCCGCTTTTTCATTGGCTGGCAGTAGATCCGAGGCATCAAGGAAAAGGGATTGCCAAAGCATTAACGATCGAAGTATTGCGTATTTTCCAAAAGCTGGCATCTCATGGACCAGTGTATCTGCATACGCAAACTTGGAGTCATCCTGCCATTCAACTATACCAAAAGCTAGGGTTTACGATTATCGCTGAGAATTTTGATGGACGTCCCAATAGCGAGTATCCCTTAGCAATGGACACTTTGGAAAAATTGAATATAAAAGCTAAAAAAGACTAACATTCTTTTTGTGGAATAACCGTGATAATGGAAAGTAGAATCAGCTATTTTCTGTGATCATGGTTATTTCGGCTTTCTTTTTTCCGACCTACTGGTTTCATTTCAAATAGGTTTAGGCTGAAATGTAAGAATATATATCAAAATAATTATAGGATACAATTATGAATGGAAAACAGTTATTTAGGAAATGAATGACCTGAAGAGGTAAATCTAGACTATAATACATTTAATATTTATTAAAGCTTTGAGAAAGATGTGCCAAATGATATTAAAGGGAGCGATATCATGAAGAAAACAGAAGAAATCAATCAAATTATAGTAGAATTATACGACTTGATTCTTAATAAAGAAGTCAAAGAAAGGGAAAGAGTATCATTAATCGAGGCTAAAAACAAACTAGAAAAACAAGAATATTTTCCAAGAGTAATGAAAGATCTGGAATATCAACTACGCCCTTTAGCAATCAATAGTCAATTGACACCACCAGTCGCAGCTTTTTATTTAAAAATTTCTACGATAGGGCGATTTGAACAAGAATTAGGTCGAGGATTAGCTTCGACGCCTATCGCTTTTGGACCATTTTTTCAATAAATATCCCCTGAAGCGTGGAACCACTGCTAGCTGGTTTATCTGATCTCTTTAATAAGTGTAAGTAGTACAATTCCTGAACACATTTTATTTGTTTTTATACCCAACAAAAAAAGGTTGAGACAAACGTGTTCAGCATCAAGAAATAAGAAGAAATTTCCGAAAATTGACAAGAAACACAAAAACTAGTTTTTGATGTTGATTGTTACCTACTTGGTGCTTCTCAAATTTTTGGTAAATTTTGGCAAATTTTCCGAAGATGCTACTTTTGTCTCACCGTGAACAAGAGGTCGTGAAAAGAGCGCCTTGACCTGAGCGCTCACCAAGTAAAAACTGCGACGAGTAATCGCAGGAGCATTAAGGATGAAAATCTCGAAACAGCTCCCCATGTTTTGAGATTTTTTGACTTATCGCCGAAGGTCAGTTCTTTGAACGCCGTTTATCCGTTTTTAGAGATACTAGAAGAGACTGAGACAACTTTTGTCCCAGTCCCCTAAAGTGTTCTTCTATATGGACATAAATGAATAACTGATAAAGAAATAATAAACTGAGCAAAAAACAAAGACTAAAAAAGAGCCATTAACAACCAAATAGCTGTTAATGGCTCTTTTCTACTCTGCAAATTTTCCTGATTTATAAACAACTTCATAACCTTTTGATTTTTTGAAATCATTAAAATCAAAATCGTAATTAATTTTTTTAATTCATTTTCATCTAAAGATACACCACATTTTTTTCTTAAATCATTCGCTTTATTTTCAAAAGGAACCCAACTATCTACTAAATACAATTTTTAGAATTTATCATAATAAATCAAAAAACTAAAATCATCTTCTGTTTAATTGTATTTTTCACAATAATTTATAGTCAAAAACAAAAGATATAAAAACATAGATATTACAAAAATAAATAATTGAACATATATAGTAAGAGTACCTAGACTCAATTAGATACTCTTACAAAAAAATATAATGGCACTTATTACAACTCAAAGTCCCGACCATGCTTTGGGAGTTTTTACTTCAGCAAGTAACTCCAATAAAACCTTTGGGGTGGAAAAGCCGTTTCTAATAGTGAATCCACTAATTGCAGGTTGAAATTCTTTCTTGTAATCATAATAAAATTCACCTTTAGCAGCACTATCTTTTATTTTTTCTAAAATTTCACATAGATTTTTATCTTTTTTAATTTCTGGGGTGGCTAATGCTGTTTCAGTTAATTCTAGAACTTTGTTGAAAGATTTATTACTTTTCATAGTATTAATGTCCCATACCTGCCAAGCCATAAGCCCAGCCACTAATAACGATTCCTGCAATATTCTCTTTAGCTTCTCCCCAGTTAACCCAGCATTTACTATTATTACAATAAACACCATTACCATATGAACGCGTAGCTGCATCAACTTTTGTACCAAAATTTGTCACAACTAACCCAAATATTCCAATAAGAGCTAAACTAAATATTTTTTTTCTCATAAATCAATACCACCTTTTTCTAAAATAATTATAAATAATTTTTAGAAAAATTTGATAATTATATCATAAAAAGTTGTTTTGAAAGCATAATTGCAATAAAAAATCATTCCTATTTATTTGTTCTGAAAAACTGATATACCACTAATCTTCCATATTTGAAATAACGATACTAAATAGTTTTTAAGTTTTATTTTAAGTAATTTCTAACTAAAAAATCAAAAAAAGACTTGTAACCGATCAGGAGCAATGCTAGGGGAAGCAATATGTTTGTTTTCGAATTTTGGACAGACTCTTCCTAGTGATTAAGGAAAGTATACAAAAATCCTGATAGGGTATGCTTTTTTGTCCGTTCTGTTTAGCTGCTGAAAAACTTAATTTAGAAAAGACCATTGAAGTTGATTAAGAGAAATAAAAGATAAAGTATCAAAAACTTAAGAGTTTTTGATACTTAAGAAATCTCTATAAAAGTAAGATTTCTATCGGTTCAAGAATTCATAGAATGTTAATCTAATTTAACTGGGAAGGATAATTATGTATATACATAATTTCTTGGATATGTTATACTATGTATATACAGAAAGAGGTGTCTAATATGGAAATGTTACCTATAAAAAAATGGGGAAATAGTAATGCTCTTAGATTACCAAAGTATATTATGGAATATCTTGGAATTCATACAGAAGATAAAGTGAAGATAATACAAGAAGAAGTAAATGGTCAAAAGCGTCTAATCATCGAAGCGGCTAATTTAGAAAATGAATTAACAATTGAACAGTTATTTGAAAATTACACTGATGAAAGAAATCATGTGACAATTCAAAACTTAGGTGAAGCAGTAGGTAATGAAAAATGGTGAGAAAACCTAGACAAGGTGATATTCTATTATTGAATACAGCACCTCGATCTGGACACGAACAAACAGGAAAAAGACCTTATATTGTTTTAAGTCATGATATTATTGCAGATTATAGTAACGTTGTTACAGTTGTTCCGATTTCTAATACAACTAGAAATTATCCATTATATATAAATATTAATTCAAAATATGAAATGAAGACAACAGGAAAAGTATTATTAGATCAACTAACAACAATTGATTATGAAGCCAGAGAGTGTATTTTCTTGGAAAAAGCACATGATAGTTTGGTTGAGGAGTTATTAATGAAAGTTAGAACAGTATTTCAAAAAGTAACTAAATAAAATAGAAACAGCAGTATGATTAACTATTCATTATTGATCATGCTGTTTTTTTTTATTCTATACACGGTTTGTCTCGTCACATTGTAGTATTTAGCAATCTTAGAAATAGCAACTCCCTTATTAAGATCTTCAACGATGCTTTTATAAACAAGGCGCCGTTGAGGATCTTTTGTGTCTGCACTATAGAGCTTAGGGCGTCCTTTGTAAACTCCCTTCGGTTTAGCAATCTTAATTCCTTGTGCCTGGCGTCGTTTAGACTCCGTACGTTCCTGCTCTGCAATCATAGCTAGAATCTGAATGATTAAATCTTTGATGAACTTATCTAGGAGAGGATTTCCGATTGCTTCAGCCATGATTGGCAAACTAGTGATGATTAGTTGTACATTTTTCTTTTTGAGGTAATTGACTGAATCAATGATTTCGTCATAATTTCTGCCTAATCGATCGATGGCTTCGACAATAAAAATATCTTGTTCTCTGACAAACTCTAAAGCTTCTTGAAAAATCGGTCGTTGGGTGATCGTTGCTCCAGATTGTTTCTCGATGAAAATTTTTTCTGCACCGAACTTTTTCATTTCTGTAATTTGTCGTTGTTCATTTTGATCAATCGATGACACTCGAATATAAGCAACTTTCAATTTTTAACCTACTTTCTCGATCTATTTAAAATACACCCTAATCACACACTTAGAAACTAGATTTTTCAATGATACGTCAGTGTCTATTTAGGGTACACTCAAATTAAACACTTGTTTTTATACACTATAAAGAATATCATTATTAATAATCTTTATAGTGTACAAAAGGAGAGTAACATGTCGAAAATGAAATATGATTTACATGACAACGATTTGATGACTGCGACTGAAGCTAGTTTAAGATGGGGATATGATTCAGGATATGTAAGACAAATGAAGAAAAAATATCCTAACAAAATACCTGAAGGGGAAATCAGATTATTTGGAAAAACTTTAGTAATAACTAGAGTGGGGATGGAAGCTTTAACTGGTAGAAAAGAACCCATACAACGCTTTTTTGTTATTGAAGAAGATAATTGGTCTGTTCAATCGCAAAAAGAAGTTGGAACTTTTGAAGAAGGAAAAGAGATACTTAAGCAATGGATACTAAATAATTTAGAACTTGTAAACTTAGATCAAGTCGTACTCAAATATATTGATCCAGCAAAGCAGAAATTCGGACTATCAATTATTCCAGGTAAGAGAATCTATGTAGAATGTAGAAAATAATATAGTATTTAGTGTTCATATAACGATTTTAAGATCATTTTGAGTTAATCAGCCCTATAGTTGGTTAAACAAGGAGAATAAGACACTCTCTAAATTGTCATTTATTACTAAAAATTTTTGCCATTTAAAAAGAAAAGTGACACCTTAGAGTAGTAAAATTAGTTGAGTAAATAAAAGTCAGACATTTTTGTCTGACTTTTTTCTTTTACCTATTGACCTTTACATAAAGCGTAACATGTAGGTGAAATATTTCTTCAGATGATAAGTAGTAGAAGAAGCTTGATTGATTTCCTCGATCAATGAAAGAAATATATACAAAAAAACGTTATGGTAAACGCTCAAAATTCAAGAATATTAATTGGGAATATTGAGCGTTTATGCTTGCTTAGAACAAGTAAAATAAACGCTACAGGGGAGATGATTAATACGATTTTGTCAGCTTCGGTAACAAAATGGACATTGGAAAGAGACATCAATTGAAAACAGGGGAAACACCTAAAGCTGATGAAGTGGTATTGACGAGAAAGTAATGATCAAAAATAAGAGAAAAAAAGGAGTAAATATGAGTAAGAAAAAATTAACAGCAAAACGTAAAAAACAGCTATTAACGATGTTTGCGGTGGCTGGTGTGATGGGAAATACTGGAATTGCACCAACGATGGCATTAGCGGATACTTTGACACCAACAGCTGAAACTGCTACTGAACAAACACAGGCGAATGAAGCAAAAGAAGTCATCGATCAAACGATACAAAACGTCACAGATCCGTTAGTAAACCCAACGGATTCAACAACTACAGCTAGTGATTCATTAGCAACAACTGATGAAGCAACGGATGAAACAACGGATGAAACAACTGAGAACACCCAGGAACAAGCAAAAGAACAAGAGAAAGCAACAGCAGCGACTGCTGAAAGTGAAGGGGATGCAACTAATCCAACAGCGGAAGCGCCAAAAGTAGCGCAAAAAGCGAACGTGGCAGCTGCCTCCAAGATAACAGGAACATGGGGTACCAGCTCGTATACTTTTGATGAAAATACAGGAGTATTGACAATCGGAGCAGGTGAGTTAAGTGGCTATAAAGAATCACCATGGAACAGCAAAAAAGTAGATGGTAAAGCCATCAAGAAAATAGTCTTGTCTGGGAAAGTAGTTGCTCCAAAAGATTCTAGGTTATTATTTAGTGGAAATACCTCGGATGACAAACCTACGAATGTAACTGAAATCGAAGGGTTAAGTCAACTGGATACCAGTAAAGTAACATATATGGGAGATATGTTTGACGGTATGAGTAGCATAACAAGTCTAGATGTAAGTAGCTTTGATACCAGTAACGTAACAGATATGAGTTATATGTTTTATGGTATGAGCAGTGTAACAAGTTTAGATGTAAGTAGCTTTGATACCAGTAATGTAACAGATATGCACTCTATGTTTAATTTTGTCAGTAGCTTAACAAGTCTAGATGTAAGTAACTTTGATACCAGTAACGTAACAGATATGGGTTATATGTTTAGAGGTATGGGTAGCGTAAAAAGTCTAGATTTAAGCAACTTTGACACTAGCAAAGTAACAGATATGGGTAATATGTTTGCTGATACTCCACTTAAGAAATTAATTCTAGGAGATACATTCAAATTTGTAAATGGACAAGGAGCTCTTACTTCTGCTTGGAAGAGAGAAGATGGCAAAGGTAAGGCTTATACAGCAGAAGATTTCATGAACAACTATGGCACTGGTGATTTAACTGCTGGCACGTACGTTTCTGCTACAGGATGGTGGGGTACCAGTCCGTATAATTTTGATGAAAACACAGGGACATTGACGATTGAAGCAGGCGAATTAAGTGGCTATAAAGAATCGCCATGGTTCGAAAACAAAAAAGTAGATGCTAAAGCAATCAAGAAAATTGTCTTGTCTGGAAAAGTAGTTGCTCCAGAAAATTCTAGGTTATTATTTAGTGGAAATACCACGGCTGAAAAACCTACGAATGTAACTGAAATCGAAGGGTTAAGTCAACTGGATACCAGTAACGTAACAGATATGTGGAAAATGTTTAAAGATATGAGTAGCATAACAAGTCTAGATGTAAGTGGCTTTGATACCAGTAACGTAACAGATATGGCTTCTATGTTTTATGGTATGAGCAGTGTAACAGGTTTAGATGTAAGCAACTTTGATACTAGTAACGTAACAACTATGGGTTCTATGTTTGACGGTATGAGCAGCGTAACAAGTTTAGATGTAAGTAGCTTTGATACCAGTAAAGTAACAGATATGAGTTATATGTTTTATGGTATGAGCAGTGTAACAAGTCTAGATGTAAGCAGCTTTGAAACTAGCAAAGTAACAGATATGGGTAATATGTTTGCTGGTACTCCACTTAAGAAATTAACACTAGGAGACACATTTAAATTTGTTAATGGACAAGGAGGTCTTACTTCTGCTTGGAAGCGAGAAGATGGCAAAGGGACGTTTTATTCAGCAAAAGATTTCATGAAAAACTATGGCACTGGTGATTTGACTGCTGGCACGTATGTTTCCGTTGAAACAGACACGTGGGGTACTAGTCCGTATATGTTTGATGAAGATACAGGAACGTTAACAATCGGAGCAGGTGAGTTAAGTGGCTATAAAGAATCACCATGGAACAGTGGAAAAGTGGATTATGAAGCAATCAAAAAAATTGTCTTGGCTGGGAAAGTAGTTGCTCCGGAAGATTCTAGATACTTATTTAGTACAAGTACCGTTGGAAAGGATCTTACGAATGTAACTGAAATCGAAGGGTTAAGTCAACTGGATACCAGTAAAGTAACAGATATGAGTTATATGTTTTATGGTATGAGCAGTGTAACAAGTTTAGATGTAAGTAGCTTTGATACTAGTAAAGCAACAAATATGGGTTATATGTTTCGCAATATTAGCAGTGTAACAAGTTTAGATGTAAGTAGCTTTGATACCAGTAACGTAAAAAATATGGGTTATATGTTTAGAGGTATGGGTAGCGTAACAAGTCTAGATTTAAGCAACTTTGACACTAGCAAAGTAACAGATATGGGTTATATGTTTGCTGATACTTCACTTAATAAATTAACACTAGGCGATCACTTTAAAGCGGTTGGAGACACTGGTTTATCAGCACCGAAAGCATTGAACGATGGAGATCAGCTGACAGGAAATTGGATTCGTGAAGATGGTCAGTCCAAAGGCTATTCACCTGCTGACTTTATGACAAATTACGGCACTGGGGATTTAACGGCAGGAACTTATGTGGCAGAACTAGTGAAAAGTGAGTTGAAACCACAAGAATATCATGTAGGAGATGTCAATATTACTGGAACCTACACAGGGGATATGTCTCTCGGCCGATTAACCGTTAATGGCAAAGTGGTCAGCTGGGGCGGTAGCTTCAAAGATGGTCAGTTCAGCTATTATGTCGGTGTTGGCAAATTAAAAGTCGGCGACAAAGTCGTATTAGATGGCTACAACAAAGAGAAGAAATTGATGGATTCCAAAGAGATTGAAGTGATTTCCGAATCTTCAGGATCAATTGATCAAGTGGACGCGTATCAGTTGGGGGATTCAACGATTACTGGAACTTACACGGGGGATATCCATAAAGGAAAACTAGTAGTGAACGGAGAAGTCGTTAGCTGGGGCGGAACCTATAAAGATGGTAAGTTTAGCTATTATGTGAACTCTCAAATCATCAAAGCAGGGGATCAAGCAACGATTCAAGGCTATGATAAATTCAATACACCACTAGGGGACCCACAACCGGTAACTATAGGAGAACAACTGGGTCAATTAACAGAAGCCCATCGTGTGGGAATCAGTACAGTGATCGAAGGAAGCTACACAGGCGATGTTTACCAAGGAATCTTGTTGGTCAATGGCGAAAAAGTTAGTCAAGGCGGTAGCTTCAAAGATGGCAAGTTCAGTTATTATGTAGGAAACCTTAAAGTATCAGAAGATGATCAGGTAGTCTTGATGGGTGCCAACAATCGAGGACAACAAATTCCAGGATCAGAGATTGATGTCACTATTCAAACACCAACAGCTGAAATCAACGAACTGACTTATAAAATCGGCACACAAACGATCAAAGGAGCCTATGGCTCTGATACCCAAGTCCACCAAGGACACTTGTTTGTCAATGGTAAACTGATCAGTAAAGGTGGGAGCTTTAAGGATGGGGCAATCAGTTATTATGTGAAGCCAGACCTAATCAAAGCTGATGATCAAGTAACAATGAATTTCTATGATGGAAGTGGCAACTTATTGGCTGAAAACCAAACAGTTTCTGTAAACTAAGGAAAAATAAATTTATGTAAGGATCGAATTGTTTTATTCTCATTTTTTTAAAAACTCAAAAAAATTAGAATAAAACACGAAAACTGAATCAAATACATTCGTTATTTATAGTAAAGTTAAGCTTATCTAGAACAATATAATCAATTAGAAGGTAATGTCAAACAGCTGGAACAATTATTGGAAAGTATTAACCAACAATTGAACAAATATGCAGAGACTGTAGCAGAACGTGACCGTCAAGATGCGGGCTCTTTCGGATTCTAATTAGTAAATAAGAGATCGTTAGTGCAGGAATTGTGCTAACGATCTTTTTTAGGAGAAAAGTTGGATGAAAGTGAAAATTGTGAATATCACTCCATTTATTTTTTAGAAGTGGCAAGTCTGTTTCTGTACCTAAAAATGTTTTGCATAGTTTGAAAGAGGAAACATTGGATAAAATTGTAGTTCCAACAGAGGTGACTAAATGAGTATAGAATTGACAACACCATTTTTACCATTGGGAAGTGTATTAAAATTAAAAGAAACAGAAAACGACTCATTATATTATTTTATCGTTGCTCGAGCAATTTCAAAAAATGACAAGGGAGAAATTTTTTCTCGCTATAAAGTTGCGCCACATCCGTTTGGTGATGTGCCCTCTCAAGAGGTTTTTTCAATTGGCCCAGAGCAAATAGTTGAGGTTTTATTTGAAGGTTTTTCTAATGAAACAGACAAGGAATTTTTAGAAAATTTACTCTCACAAATAAATAGTAGATCAACTGTTCCACTAAAAAATCCTGAATCTGAAGTTGAAGAAAATACGGAAACAGAAGATACAGGGATAATAAAGAATGAAGATCCCTTTTATTATTTCAGAAAAAGAGGAGAGGGATAGATGGGGAAAATTGCGTCAGATCAAGGAGCAGCACAAGCTGCAATTTCTGGGATTAGCAATATCTCAGTAAGTGGGGGGCAAAAGTGTATATTAGGGAAAAGTAATATTTCTAGTATGAAAAAAGGTTCGAAATTTGGAAATAAAATGTTAAGTGATTTAACAAAATTTGTTTCTTCCATTTTGTATTAAACATTTTTATCATAAATTTTGAAATATAGTTTTCTTCTTTTTTTCTTTTACTTTAAAAAGTTGAGCAAAAATATTTCCACAAAAAAGCACCCATCTAATTTATTGAAATAAAGGGCTCTATACTTTTTGATGTAAAAACATAGAAAAGACACCCTGAAATCCTTTAGAATTAATTTGACGAACCAATTCATAGGAGGATTCAAGATGTCTTATACTCAGCTTATCAAAGATTCCCTAAATATTCTAGACCTAACTATCTATTTGGAGGAAAATTGTTTAACCAAAAAAAGATATAAAGGGCAAATTTGCTTGATTTACAAAGGTACTCTTCAATACACGCCCGAAGAGTATCCACATTGTCTCAAACCGACGATTGCCTTATTTAGAACGCTATTTTTCTCGATTGTCCTTAGCGACTCGAAAAGCTGTTGAATTCATTGTTATTGATAGGTATGTGCCTTATGTTTTATTGGTTAAAAAGCTTTTCCCAAATGCTCAGTCAAAAAGAAGAAGCAAAGTTGAACTACGGAAAACGGGTTTGGCGTGCCAGTTTCAAAGATTACTTAACTGAAAGTGAGATTGTCGACCGACTGTTAGCCACTTGTCCCAACTTGCGACAAGGCTATCAGTTATATCAAGATGTTTTTTATGCAGTAAAGAAAAGAGAACATTCCCTATTTGAGGACTGTTTATCCAGAGAAGTCAGCCAGCTACCTGAAACTTATTCGACAACTTTGCGAACATTTAAAAAGTTTCTGCCACAGATCCGAAATGCCCTCCGCTACAGTTATTCAAACGGACCACTAGAATGTTTAAACAACCATATTAAAGTATTAAAACGCAATGCTTATGGGTTTCGAAATTTTTATCATTTCAAACGACGAATCATGATCTGCTACGGTAAAACTATTTTAACCAAATAAAAAGAACAGAAAGAAGTTTTTCTTCTTTCTGCTCAAATTATTCTAAGATTTCTCTTTACCAAAATCATTTGACGAAGAGCCGCTTTTATATAGTAGACTATTTTTCTTATTTCGAAGGTGCTTTTCTTCTTTCAGTTCGTGATTCTCTCTTTTTTCTGGGGATGAAGTTACGGATAAAAGTAAACTTCCGATAATCATTCTGACTATAAAGATATCCAAAGATACTAAACGTCAAGGCTCCAATAAAATTGACGAATAGGTCTTTCATCGTGTCAATAATCCCTATGTCAAGATAACCACCAGAAATCACATATTTTTCTGTATTTCCAGCTGAATCTTTATATTCCACGATGGTTTGCTCGATATTAGGGATCGAGTGGACAGTATTGCCATCTTTACTTAACTCCACACTATTGATTTGTTGGACAAGGCTATCTTTTTGCATGTCCAGTTGAAATATATGATCAGCTGAAAATTCAACAAATTCCCACATCACACCGACTGTCATTGAAAAACAAAATGAAACGATAGCTAACAATAATGGTGTTAGATTCATTGTTTTCGTGTTTTTGTTCAGTAAGTAGACAAGTGAAAAACCAACCCCACCAGCTAAAAAACCAGTTAAAGCATGTAAGATAGTATCCCACATTGAGAAATACCCGTAGAAGTCACTTAATTCTCCTAAAACAGTTGAACTAAAAATAAATGAAATAATAATGATTTCTAACATATTCGGGATTTCGATCTTTAACATTTTTTCTAGAAGATAAGGAATTTCAAATAAAACTAGAGTTAGCAATAAGAGAAAAGTATTTCCCATGTTTTGCTGAAAAATTTGATCGACTAACATTACTGTAACGATGACCCGTAGAAGAATATAAAACGCATGGGTAATTCTTCCAGCGGTTTTGGTACCATTCATAAAAAACATTTTCAGATAGTTCATAAAATAACTCCTTTATCTATAGTAAAGATTATACTAGGGTAAAAGCGCAAACCAAAATTATTTGTACCAAAACGCCTAAATGAATAAGAAAACAGCCAACAAAAAATAGCAAAAGTAGTTATCTAGAGATGCTAGATGAAAAAGTCATTGTTTATTGATAAAAAGAATAAAAAAATAGTTGGAATTGTGAATTTTTTCACTTAAAATAAAGGAGTACTAAAATTTAGGAGGAAAAGAATGAAAAAAGTGCTAAAAAGTTTGGTGGTTATTACATCAGTTTTAACAATGGGAGCTTGTAGTGCAGATTCAAAAGAAAAAACGACGACAAGCACGAAATCATCTGAAAAAACAGAGGTATCTTCAGGTGCATCGGAACAAACGTATACCAACCCAGCTGAAATGAAAGATTCTTATGATATTATCATTGTTGGTGCAGGTGGAGCAGGGATGACAGCAGCGATTGAAGCAAAAGATGCTGGATTGAACCCAGTCATCTTTGAAAAAATGCCAGTAGCAGGTGGGAATACCTTAAAATCTTCAAGTGGAATGAATGCATCAGCCACTAAATTCCAACAAGCTGACGGAATCAATGACTCCAATGAAGCGTTCTACGAAGAAACATTAAAAGGCGGAGGTGGCACCAATGATCAAGAATTACTCCACTACTTCGTTGATCATTCAGCCGCTGCGATTGATTGGTTGGATCAAAATGGAATCAAATTGGATAATTTAACAATTACTGGGGGAATGAGTGAAAAAAGAACCCACCGTCCTTCAGATGGCTCAGCTATTGGTGGTTACTTAGTTGACGGATTGTTAAAAAATGTACATGAACGTAAAATTCCTATTTTTGTGAATACAGATGTAACTGATATCAAAGAAAATAGTGGTAAAGTCAATGAGGTGACTGTACAAGTCCAAGGCGAAGAGCCAAAGGAAATCAAAGGGAACGCAATTGTAGTGACAACTGGCGGGTATGGTGCCAATCAAGAAGTGATTGAAAAATACCGTCCTGATTTAGCAGGCTATGTCACTACTAACCAAGTAGGCTCAACTGGTGATGGAATCACGATGATTGAAAAATTAGGTGGTCAAACGGTTGACATGGATAAAATCCAGATACATCCAACAGTCCAACAAGATGAAGGCGTCTTGATTGGTGAAGCTGTTCGAGGTGAGGGAGCTATTTTAGTCAACCAAGAAGGACAACGATTTGTGAATGAATTAGATACAAGAGACAAAGTTTCCGCAGCTATTACAGCTTTACCGGAAAAATCTGCTTATTTGATTTTTGATCAAGGAGTAAGAGATCGAGCAAAAGCAATTGATTTCTATGAGCAAAAGGGTTACGTGACTTCAGGAGACGATCTGGCAGAATTAGCTGAAAAAGTAAATGTGCCTGCAGACAATTTGGCTCAAACACTTGAATCCTGGAATAAAGCAGTCGATGCTCAAAAGGATGACGCTTTTAATCGGACGACAGCGATGGATAATGGGCTGACAGAACCTAAATACTATGCGATCAAAATTGCACCAGGTATCCACTACACAATGGGTGGCGTGAAAATCAATACGAAGACAGAAGTGTTGAATAAAGAAAATCAGCCGATCACTGGTTTGTATGCTGCTGGTGAAGTAACTGGTGGGCTACACGGGAATAATCGGATTGGTGGTAATTCGGTTGCTGAGATTATTATCTTTGGACGACAAGCTGGACAACAGGCAGCAAAATTCGTCAGTGAAAATTAAGAACGTAAATATAAAGTAAATGGACGGTCAATTAGGAGAAAACTAGCATGTCAAAAGTTAGTTTTCTCCTATATTTTTTATCAAACTGTGAAGAACATGCGATCATGGTTCTACTCCTTTACTTTGAATAAATGATTATTTGATAGAAAATAAGTGACTTTTGCAGGTCATTCCAGATGATAATAAATAAAAATAGAAACGAGTGAAACGAATGAGTCAACAATTATATTATTTCTTTTTGATAATCGCATTCGTACGATTGTATGTATTAAAAATTTCAAGTAAGCATGCGAACCAATTATTACATGAAGGAGCGATTGAGTATGGAAAAACAACTACGAAATGGTTAGCTATCTTACATACGCTGTTTTATTTTTCTGCTTTCTTTGAGGGAAGCATTCAAAAAACACAAATTAATTGGGTCAGCTGGATTGGATTTTGTCTCATCCTATTTTCGTTTATCATGCTCTTTTGGGTCATGAAATTATTAGGAAAATATTGGTCAGTGAAATTGATTTTTGAACCAGATCATCAATTGATTGAACATTGGTTGTTCCAACGGGTCAAGCACCCCAATTATTTTTTAAATATTTTACCTGAATTGATTGGAGTCGTGCTTCTTTTTCACGCCTATGTGACACTCATTATTTTTATTATTCCTTATAGTCTCTGTCTCTATCTACGAATAAAAAAGGAAAATCAATTAGTTGCATCTATTAAACAGAAAGAAATAAAGCAGTCATAATAAACTAGCTAAATAAAAAAAGCCGTAGAATCCAAAAATAGTTGCTCCTATTTTTGAGATTCTACGGCTTTTTTTGATTGCTATTTGCATTTAAAAGTTGGTTATTCTGTTATCGTCAAAATAATCTTTCCGATATTCTTATTCGCTTCCATATATTCATGAGCTTCTTGGACTTGCGCCAATGTAAAGGTACGATCAATAATCGGTTTGACTCGTTGGTCAGCTAGATAAGGTCCAACTACTTGCATAAATTCTTGAGTCAATTGAGCTTTGTACTGATCACTTCGAGGAGTCAACAAAGTGCCGATCAATTGGATTCGTTTGGTGATCAAGGTAGCTAAATTAATCTCTGGTACAATTGTTCCACCTAACATTCCGATCAATACCCAACGTCCATCAATAGCAATAGAAGCTAAATTTTTCTCCCAATAAGAAGCTCCGATGAAATCTAAGATGACGTCGACACCTTTTCCATTGGTGATTCTTGCTACTTCGGTTGAAAAATCCTGTGTTTTGTAATTGATCTGTTCATCTGCACCAAGTTTTTGACAAAAAGCTAGTTTTTCTGATGAACCAGCAGTGACGATGACGGTTGCCTTAGTAAGTTGTTTTGCTAGTTGGATGGCTGCCGTTCCCACACCGCTCGCTCCAGCGTGGATCAAAACAGTTTCACCTTCTTGTAAATTTCCTAGCCAATAGAGTGTTTGGTAAGCTGTTAGAAAAACTTCTGCAATACCAGCCGCTGCAACATTATCCAATGTATCAGGCAGTAAAATTGCACGGTCAGCTGGCATCACTGCGTACTCGGCATAACCGCCTAAATTGACTAACCCACATACTCTTGTACCTGGTACAAAAGCTGGGTTATCACTTCGGTTTTCAACAACTTCTCCAGCTACTTCTACGCCAAGAATTGGGTAAGGAGTCTGTTGATTCGTTGTTTCTCGCCGCATGATGTCCGTTCGATTGATTGCCGCTGTGTGGACTTTAATGAGTAATTGTCCTTTTTTCGCTATTGGTTTTGGTGCATCGATCTCTTGTAGTACTTCGGCAGAACCGGGATGTTTGATCGTGATGGCTCGCATTTCTTATTCCTCCTCGACTATTTGCTGCAACGCAGTTGAAATTTCCTGCGTTCCTTCAGATAGTACTAGCGTTGTTTTAGTTATAGTTGGTTGTTCCACTAAAGCTGTCAAAACAGCAGCTACCGTTTGACGAGAGACGGTTTTAGCAGTGGCTTCGGTTGGTTTTGCCAGTTGGACTGTAGTGACTTCTTCATTTGTTAATGACACTGGCTGGATGATTACATAATCTAAAGTTGTTTGTTGTTTCAGCCACTCATCAGCATAATGTTTCGTAATGTAGTAATCAATCATAGAATCTGGCCATTTGCTGCGATCCTCGGCAAAAACAGCACTAATCATAAAGTAGCGAGAAACATGTGCTGATTCGGCTGCTATCATTGTCTTGATCGCACCGTCTAAGTCGATCTGCAATAAGTTTTTCCCTTGCGAACCCGCAACAAAAATAACGAGATCACAACCTTTAAAAGCATCTGCCATTTCTTCAATTGTCCAAGTAAGATCGAAAGAAACATAAGTGACATTATCTTTTTTTACTAAAGATTGTGTTGCAACCTCGCGAACACCTGCTGTCACTTGATGTCTAGTAGTTGCAAGGTCTTTGATTAAATGCCGACCAATTTGGCCATTAGCACCTACAACAAAAATTTTCATTTTAATCATCCTTTCTTATAATAATCACTATCAATCATAACACTAAACAAAAAAAATGCGAGAAAGAGGTTATGAAAGCATCGATAGCTCCGAAGACAATAAGAAAGAATTTTTTAAAATAGCTTCACATATTTTGAAAAATTCAGGCTTATTGCCGAAGGTCAGCTCTGAGAACGCCGTGGATAGGATAATAAACAGCATGGGGAACTTAGATGGGACAAATTCAGGCTTGCTCCAAGGAGTAGAAGCTTTCATACTATTGATGATTTTTAAGTAAAAAACATCCATCTACCAATTTCAACAAAAATTGGGATGGATGTTTTGATTCAAAGAAGATCATGTTCGCTATCAGCTAATTGTCTTATTTAGGTTGGGGTGTCGCATGCATCAAACGAAGCAAGACACTACCAACAGCGACTGTAGCAATTCCAGCGATGATTCCTTCTGGAACACCACTCGTAAAGATAACAGCTAAAATAGCAGTATATAACGCATGGATACTTTTTCCGACCACTTGAGCATAATCTTGTTGGAATAAGAAATAGATCATATTCATCACTAGGATCGTATTCACGAAAGAACCAGCTAAGCCTGCTAGAAACAAAGAAACACCTTGAAACTTGTTTTTACTTAGCCGTAGTATTCCTTTATAGACAAAGTAGGGAACAACACCAATCAATATCCTTGGAATAAAAGCAATCAATAATGCTTTCAAACTTCCGTGGTCTGTGCCAATCACTGGGATGAATGGGGAGAAGACGAATGATAAAGGCGTTTGAATGACCGTACTACGGATCATACTAATCAAGCCGAATGTCCCTCCTAGAAAGCCACCTAAACGTGGGCCTAAAACGATTGATGCAATGATCACTGGGATATGCATGGTCGTAGCGTTGATTGGACCAATAGGAATAAACCCAAGCGGTGTGACCGCTAATAAAATCATGATTGCTAAAAACATAGCAGTCAAAGCAAAAGTACGTGTGTTTTTCATAATGACTCCTTTTATATTAAGCGTTTCTTTCATTAATCAATTGTACCGTTTGATCAATGATTATTTGGGTATCAGCTAAAGCACCTTTGCCAAAATCACCACAAGCCAACAACGACTCTCTTGGCTCGATTTCTTGATAGCCGATTGATTTTAACGTATTTAAATTCCTTTGATTGAGTGGATGTTGATACATATTTGTATTCATTGCAGGAGCAATCAACTTCGGAGTATCTGCAGGGAGTGCCATTGCGACTGTTGAGAGCAGATCATCTGCTAATCCATTTGCTAATTTACCGATAATATTAGCCGTAGCAGGAGCAATCAAGAACAAGTCTGCTTGTTTTGCCAGTTCGATGTGATTAATCACTGAAGGTTCTTTTTCTTGCATGACATCGGTATGGACGGCACGTTTTGATAAGGATTGTAACGTAAGAGGCGTGATGAAGTGAGTGCTGCTTTCTGTCATGATTACGTCTACTTGGTAGCCAAGTTTCACGAGTTGGTTGGTAATATCCGCACTTTTATAAGCAGAGATACTGCCAGTAACCCCCAATAGAATTTTTTTCATAATTGTTTACTCCTTTCATTCCCTGCTAAAATCAAGCTTAACTTTTGTGTTTTAAGAAATAAATCAGAGAATTCTTTTCAGCGTTTCATTGGTTAAAGGAAACTGGTTCTATTATAACCGATGCTAATAATTTAGCAATTTCTTCCTTGGACTGAGCTTCTTTGATTGTTCCGTCTGCCCCTAATAGATAGCCGTGATGGTTTGTTCCGTCGATTTGTGTCAGATCATTCGCAAGGATGTAGTCTACCTGATTCTTCATGATGCTTTTTTTGGCGACTGCTAAAAGTTCTGTTTTTGAAACATCGACTAATAACTTAAAGCCGATGATGGTTGCTTCTGGTTGCCATTTTCTTAGATAGCTGATGATCTTAGGCGTTTTTTTCAAGGCAATTAACAAGTGTTCTGTGTCAGAAGAGATTTTTTCAGCTTTATTAGGATTTATTTCATGGTCTCGGAACCATGAAGAAAGGTGTTCTGGCGTTAGCGGTGTTTGGTCAATGCTCTGTGCCAATTGTTCTTCAGATAGGCTAAAAGCAGGAGTGAAATCGCTCACTGCCATACTATGGATGATGGCATCATAAGAGTCACTTGTCAGTAATCTTTCCAAAGTTTCAAATAAATCTTGAGTGGACTCGATTAGATGAAAGCGAATATTGTCCTGTGACGTTGGCTTGACAGCACTGTTTGTCGTGACATAGTCGATCATTACTGTTGAATCAGCTACCAATGTTTCAGCAATCTTTTTACCTAACTGCCCAGTCGAATGATTTGTGATTGAACGGACTTGATCAATTTTTTCGCTTGTGCCACCAGCCGTAATCAATATCTTCATTTCATTTCACCTACATTAACTAGTGTTCTTCCCTGATGTTGCCCAGCTAACAATCGTTGAATCACTTTGGGCAATTCCTCCAAGGCGATTTCTTTAACGAAAAGATCATCAGCAATAGCAAGATCAGCTAATTGTTGCCATAAAGAGAAACGTTTTTCATGCGGAACATTGACTGAATCGATACCGATCAACTGGATATTGCGCAAAATAAACGGTAATACAGTAGTGGTCAATTGGATTCCTCCAGCATTTCCACATAATGCCGCAGCACCATCATAGGCGATCAAAGGAAGGAGTTGGGTCAATAAGTCACCACCAACCGTATCAATGACATAATCGATTTGTTGCTTTCCTAAAGGTTTTGTCTTTTCAGGAAGAAATTCATTTGGGGATAGGACTTCATTCGCCCCTAATTTTTTCAGCCATTCCACCGATTCTTTTTTGCGTGAAAGAGCGATGATCGAAGTAAAACCCATTTTTTTTAAAATTGCTACAGCGGTACTGCCTACTCCGCCAGATGCTCCAGTTACAACAATACGGTCACTCGATTTCATCCCTTTTGATATGAGGGCGTTCACGCATAAAAGTGCAGTAAAGCCAGCGGTTCCTAATACCATTGCCTGACGAAGTGACAAGGTTTTCGGAAGTGGGATCAACCAATCACCAGAAACTTTCTGGTACTGGCTATAGCCTCCAGGTTGAGTGACGCCCAAGCCATAACCAGTTAGGAGAACAGAATCATCTGTTTTGAAACGCTCATCTCGACTTTCGACAACGGTTCCTGAAAGATCAATCCCAGGTGTCATAGGGTAAGAGCGGATGACGCCACCAGATTCACTACTAGCTAGTGCATCTTTATAATTAACATCAGAATAAGCAACTTTGACTAACACTTCATTCGCTGATAAATGGGGCATTTCCTGGTCGATGATCGAAGTATGGAAATGCGGAACATTATTTACTTGAAACGCTTTAAATTTATTCATGTAAAAACAGAACTCCTCTCAAAATTTTTCTTTTATCATACCATAAATCAATCTATTTTATGGTGATTTGCTGATGATTAGTGTCTAAAAAAAGTGAAACTTATTCTTTCAAATAAAAAAGATTTTTTTCGTGAAATTTAAAATAAAAAGGGTTGTGTTTTTGATCAAAATTTGTATACTAGTACGAGTGAGAGTAAACTTGATGTTTACTATTAGAAAACTTCATGGAGGAGGAATGAGATGGAAATAGGTGAGAAGTTAAGAAATTTACGTATCCAGAAAAATTTGACACAAGAAGAATTAGGTGAACGTACGGATTTATCAAAAGGCTATATCTCTCAATTAGAACGTGACTTGAGTTCGCCATCCATGGAAACATTTTTTTCGATTCTTGAAGTATTAGGTGTTTCCCCTGAAGAATTTTTTCATCAAGAAACAGTGAATCTACAAGTTGTTTATTCTAAAGAAGATCATACCGTTTATTTAGATGAAGAAAATGGTTATCAACTTGAATGGTTGGTCTCTGATTCGAATGAAAAAGAAATGGAACCTGTTTTACTGACATTCAATGAAGCAGGAGAGTATAAATTATTTGAACCTTCTTTATCAGAAACGTTTATTTTTGTGTTAGAGGGGGAATTAGAGTTAAGCTTAGGTGAAGAGCGATATATTGCCAAAGCAGGTCAATCGATCTATTACCAAGCAACAAAGCACCACCAATTGAAGAATCATCAATCAAAACGTACGAGGGCATTGATTGTCGCTACTGAATCGTACTTGTAATTTTAGGGGGTTAAAAAGTGGGAAAACCAATTATTTCATTTGATCAGGTGGTCAAACGCTATGATGATGAAACGATTTTGAAAAAAGTGAGTTTTGAGATCGAACAAGGGAAATTTTATACCTTATTAGGTCCTTCGGGTTGTGGAAAAACAACGATTTTACGAATTATTGCTGGTTTCACAGATGCTACTGAAGGCGAAATGTATTTTGAGGGAAAACGATTAAATGATGTGCCAGCTAATAAACGGCAAGTAAATACGGTTTTCCAAGATTACGCCTTATTTCCTCATATGAATGTATTCGACAATGTCGCTTTTGGATTGAAAATCAAAAAAATGAATAAAGTCGATATTGAGAAAAAAGTCAAAGATGCACTTCGCATGGTGCAACTTCCTGGGTACGAAAATCGAGAAATTAGCGAAATGTCTGGTGGACAAAGACAACGTGTGGCTATCGCGCGGGCTATCGTTAATGAACCTAAAGTATTGTTGTTAGATGAACCTCTGTCTGCGCTGGATCTAAAGCTGCGAACGGATATGCAGTATGAATTAAGAGAGCTGCAACAACGTTTGGGAATTACATTTATTTTTGTGACACATGACCAAGAAGAAGCTTTAGCGATGAGCGATGAAATCTTTGTGATGAATAAGGGGAAAATCGTGCAGAGTGGAACACCTGTCGATATCTACGATGAACCGATCAATCATTTTGTGGCTGATTTTGTGGGTGAAAGCAATATCGTTGATGGTGTGATGATCGACGATAATCTTGTAGAGTTTGTTGGCAAACGATTTGAATGTGTTGATGGTGGAATGCGTCCCAATGAACCAGTTGAAGTCGTCTTGCGCCCTGAAGATTTAACGATTACTACCCCTGATAAGGGAAAACTGGTTGTGACTGTTGATACGCAACTGTTTCGTGGGGTCCACTATGAAATTGTCTGTTACGATGAGCAACAAAATGAATGGACGGTTCATTCAACGAAAAAAGCAAAAGAGGGTAGCAAAGTTGGTCTAGCCTTTGATCCAGAAGATATCCATGTCATGCGTTTTAATGAATCAGAAGAAGAATTTGATGCACGACTTGATAGTTATGAAGAGTAAGGAGGAATAGTCAATGAAAGCAATGCGTAGAATCTACTCTGTTCCTTATGTACTCTGGCTTGGTCTATTCGTGATCGCACCAGTTTTGATGATCATTTACCAATCTTTTTTTGATATGAATGGACACTTTACTTTAAATAATTATGCTACTTTTTTGACGTCTAGAACGAATCTTTTCATGGCGTTAAATTCTGTTTGGTATGCCTTTTTGATTACCTTTTTTACATTAATCATCAGCTATCCGACTGCTTATTTTTTAACTAAATTAAAACATAAACAGTTGTGGTTGATGCTGATCATCTTACCAACATGGGTGAATTTATTACTAAAAGCTTATGCGTTTATTGGTATTTTTAGTATCCATGGAAGTGTGAATCAATTTTTTGAATTTTTAGGGATTGCTCCAAGACAAATTTTGTTTACCGATTTTAGTTTTTTATTTGTGGCAACTTATATCGAGATTCCATTTATGATTATGCCGATATTCAATGCATTGGAAGAAATGAATCCGTCATTGATCAGTGCTAGCCGTGATCTAGGAGCTAATAATTTTGAAACATTTCGCCGAGTAGTATTCCCATTGTCATTGAATGGTGTAAAAAGTGGGATTCAAGCAGTGTTTATTCCTTCACTGTCATTGTTCATGTTGACACGACTGATTGGTGGAAATCGTGTGATCACTTTAGGAACAGCAATTGAACAACATTTTCTCGTGACTCAAAATTGGGGGATGGGTTCGACGATCGGAGTTATTTTGATTATTGCAATGTTTATTGTGATGTTGCTGACAGGTGAGAAGAAGAAGGGAGGCCGCGCATGATGAAAAAATTTAAGTGGTCTTACCTTTACCTCTTTATTGTTTTTCTACTATTATATTTGCCTATCTTTTATTTGATTTTCTACTCCTTTAATGACGGTGGTACCATGAACAAATTTACCGGTTTTACTTGGGACCATTATCAGGCAGTTTTTGAAGATACACGATTGATCATTATTGTATTGAACACCTTTATGTTAGCTTTTTTATCGGCACTGATCGCAACGATTATCGGAACGTTTGGGGCAATGGGGATTTACTATACTAAAAAACGTCAAGCAAGAACGACATTACTAAGTATGAATAATATTTTATTAGTTTCACCAGATGTAATTATTGGTGCCAGTTTCTTGATTTTCTTTACTTTTTTAGGCTTTGGATTAGGTTTCCAAAGTGTTTTGCTTTCTCATATTGCCTTTAGTATCCCAATCGTTGTATTGATGGTATTACCTAAATTACAAGAAATGAATGATTCGATGGTTGATGCCGCTAGAGATCTAGGTGCAAATAATTTTCAAGTCGTAAAAAATATTATTTTACCATTCCTGTCTCCTGGCATCATTGCAGGCTACTTTATGGCATTTACTTATTCATTAGACGATTTTGCGGTGACCTTTTTCGTGACAGGTAATGGATTCACTACGTTGTCAGTAGAAATCTATTCTCGTGCTCGTCAAGGAATCAGTTTAGAAATCAATGCGTTAAGTGCATTAGTGTTCCTATTTTCGATGGTTTTAGTGATCGGTTATTATTTTATTAGTAAAGAAAATCGTTCCAAAAAACTGAGAAAAAATCGCCGAGGACGTGAGGAGGTCGCACGCTTACGATGAAAAAATTACAATCACTGTTTGTGGGTATCGTTGTGATCATCTTGGTCTTGCTCTTTGGTGTACGGCAATTAGAACAAGCAAGCGGAATGAGTGGAGCAAAAATCGTTACGATCTATAATTGGGGCGATTACGTTGATCCTAGCTTGATCACAAAATTTGAAAAAGAATATGGGTATAAGGTCAATTATGAAACGTTTGATTCCAATGAAGCCATGTTTACTAAGATCCAACAAGGTGGCACAAATTATGATATAGCCATTCCTAGTGAATACATGATCCAAAAGATGATCAAAGAAAAATTAGTGCTTCCTTTAGACCATTCCAAGATCAAAGGATTAGCGAACATTGATGAGCGTTTTTTGGATTTAGACTTTGATCCCCAAAATACCTATTCGATTCCATACTTTTGGGGAACCTTGGGGATCGTATATAATGATAAAGTTTTCAATAAAGAGGAAATCCAGCACTGGAATGATCTTTGGAAACCGAAATTAAGAGATAGTTTGATGTTGATCGATGGTGCCAGAGAAGTGATGGGGCTATCGTTGAACAGTTTGGGCTATTCGTTGAACAGCAAAGAGATGGATCAATTGAATGCAGCTGCAGATAAACTGAACAAACTAACCCCTAATGTCAAAGCGATCGTAGCTGATGAAATCAAAATGTATATGATCAATGAAGAAGCATCCGTCGCAGTAACTTTTTCTGGAGAAGCAGCAGACATGATGTCTGAAAATGAACATCTTCATTATGTGATCCCTTCAGAAGGTTCGAATTTATGGTTTGATAATATTGTGATGCCGAAAACAGCCAAGAACAAAAAAGGTGCGTATGATTTCATCAACTTTATGTTGAAACCAGAAAATGCTGCCCAAAATGCTGAATACATTGGCTACTCAACACCTAACAAAAAAGCGAAAGCTCTTTTACCAAAAGAAATTTCCCAAGATGAACAATTCTATCCCTCTGATGAAACCATCTCTCATCTAGAAGTTTATGAAGACCTTGGACCTAAGTTTTTAGGAATCTATAACGACTTGTTCTTAGAGTTCAAGATGTATCGGAAAAGCTGGTAAAACTTAGTGAAATTGGGAGAAAATCAATCTTAAAATAGCCTATTTCACGTACTTTCTGATACTCAGTTTTCCAATTTTCTACCAAAAGCGTCTTTTTAGGCGCTTTTTTTGTGTTATTTTATCTTTTCTACCAGCGATTTTCTACCAGAGAAAATAGACGAAATAGTGATGCAACAAGTATGATATGTTTTTGATAGGCATTGGTTGGATTAGTCTAATGCCTGTAAGGTAACTTACAAATAAAAGCCTATTTTTCAGTCGCCTTTTGGTGGCTATTTTTTATAGTTGATATAATGAATATGAATAGAAATAGGTTGTTTTATCAACTATAATTATATTGTGATGTATGAGACATTCTATTGTATTTGTATTCTATCCTATCCTTTACATAAATCATCTAACAAAGAAGGTATAGTTATGTACTCTGTAGAGTTCAGCAAGGAATTTTCCGATGTATTTTCTGAGAATCAATCAAAAAAATACCAAGAAATAATCGTATATAAAGTGAATGAGTATTTGACACATAATTTTTATCGCATCAAACCTGTCCATTCATCTGCAAAATACTCTATTTATGAAATGAAAATCCATTTAGGAAAGGAAGATTTTCGAATTGCTTTTAGAATAGATGGCAAAAAGGTGCAAGTTTTTTATATTAGTCGAACGTTGAAAAAATTTTTATTTGATAAGGAAGTAAATAAGTTGGTTAATCGATTCAACAAAAATCAATGGCTAGTCGATGAAGAAAGTAGAAGTGCCGTAAAATGAACATGATTTATAAAAAGCAATTAAAACAATATTTGAAAAAAACATTTAAGTCAAAGAACTGTTTCGCTTTAAAAATTCTTACATTCAAAAAAGATCGCTATGTATTTATTTGTTATGACCAAGAACGATACACGATAGTTGAAGATGGATTCGAAAAGAACAGGTACCATTTTGGCTCTTCAGATGAAGCAATGAAAAAAGTAATGAAAATAGCAGATATTGAATTTAAAAATAGCTATAGACTTTATATACAAACTAAACTTAAACAATGACTCTCATTTGTTTTATCTTCTTGAAAGGAATGCTTTATTATAAATAAAAAACGACTCAAAATGAGTCGTATAAATCAATTATTGTAATAAATCATTAATTTCTTTAAATTCTTTATCAAGTTCTTTTTCATCATATTTCTCATATTTACCAGCTTCATGAAGGATTTTTTTAATTTCATGAATCGCTTTTCGTTCAACTAACCATTTTTTTAGGTTATGTTTTTTTTCTGGATTTTCAGATAACGTATCAAGTTCGTCTAATTCTTTATCCAGTTTATTAACCGTAGCAATAATTTTGTCTAAAGTTTTTTCTTCTTTATGTTCTAAATTTGACATTTATCTTCACGTCCTTTTTATTTGATAATTCAAGTATAAAATGTCAATATATTTTTTTCAAATAAAACTCTTTAGATATGTTTTATTGCATAAGTAAATAGAACTAGTTCCCTCTATCACACTATACGATAAATCAATTTAGTTAAAAATATCCTCTTTGACTATCGTACTACTGTGATCAGTTAGGGTTTGCTAGTAAGCTATTTACTCAAAAATGCCTTGATATCAGAATTTTTGGTGTTTATATGAATTGATAGAAGTCAATTTTAATCTTTCATCAAGATGCTAGAAATTAACATTGAACAGAAGAATAGAGTCATGCTATAATAATCGTGCAAAAAGGAACTGCGTCAACAGTTCCCTTTTGACAGCACCGCTAAAGACGGTGGCGAATTTAATAGTATTTCAAAAAGAAATAGCCAGTCTGCTCGCTAAAGTGACGGCTATTTCTTTTTGTCATGTTTAAGCATAGATACAACCAAGCCAATCAAAGAAATTGTAAACATACCAAACCCAAGAATGGTTTGAATTGTCTCATATGCGGACAAAAAGGCATCTCCTTTCTCTAAAGTGTGAGATTATGTGCATAAGCACCACCTCGCTTTCAGAATGGAAAGCCACCGTCATTAAACTTTACTGTCATAAAGGATTATAGCATATAGACTTAGGGATCATTGCTTTAAAAAATAACCGTTCTTTTGTTTTTTATTGAATAGAAGAATAGAGGTATGCTATAATAAATACGAAAAAAGGAACTGCGTCAACAGTTCCCTTTTGACAGCACCGCTAAAGACGGTGGCAATTAAACTAAATATTTCAAAAAGAAATAGCCAGTCGTCTCGCTAAAGTGACGGCTATTTCTTTTTGTCATGTTTAAGCATAGATACAACCAAGCCAATCAAAGAAATGGTAAACATACCAAACCCAAGAATGGTTTGAATTGTCTCGTATGCGGACAAAAAGGCATCTCCTTTCTCTAAAGTGTGAGATTATGTGCATAAGCACCACCTCGCTTTCAGAATGGAAAGCCACCGTCATTAAACTTTACTGTCACAAATGATTATAGCATATAGACTTAGTTATTTTCTTGAAAATCCAAAAAGAACTGAGTCTATTTTTTTGTTTGAAAATAAAAAAATAGAAGGGATAATGCGTATTGAAAAAAACAAACCAACTCACTTATCAAGTGTTAGTCAATTTTAGATTTTTTTGGCTAACTATTTTTTTAACTATTTAATTAGTTTAGCTGTTGACAAACAAAATAAATAGTTTATCATTTATTTTGTTGATATCGATATAAACTAAGTAAATATTTTGGAGGTCATCTTATGAATAATCATGAAATTTTAGAAAATCTGTTAGAGATTGCGCATCAACCGTTTTTGATTTTTGCTTATCAAGTGGAAGAAAAGACAGACAATGCTTTTGAAACATTAAAAATTTTAGTGGCTGAGGACGATGTGACGGCAGGACGGTTAGCTGAAGTGCTAGATATTAAACCGTCTAGTGTGACACAAATCATCAAAAAATTAGAAGAGGCTGGGGCGGTCATGCGGGAAAAATCAGCAACGGATTCCCGAGTGACTTTGGTCAAGATTACTGATAAAGGTCGAGAAAGTCTGCAAGAGCGTGGTTCAATCAGTACAACGTTAAAAGATGTCTTATTTAAAGGTTTTGCAGAAGAAGAGTTAGCACAATTGAATACCTATCTTGAACGAATGAATGAAAATATCAATCGTCCTGAATTTCAAGAAAAATTAGCTGAAGTTTTCGGCGATGATCAACGCTGGGAACGTTTCAATAAGATGAGTGCGCATTTTGGCAGAGCACGTGAACAGATGATGGATCGCAGTGGGTTCGGTGGTTTTGGTCGAGGTGGCTTTGATCGAGATGCCTTCGATGGACGATTTGATAGACATTACGGTGGCTTTGAAGGATGGAAGAAAGGGCGTAGAAAATAATGGCACAAGGTGGAGGCGGAAGACCCGTTAGTATCTCGATGAAACAAACGAATACAAGATTTTCTTTGAAAGAATTTCTTAGTTTAATCAAACAAACAAAACCGCGCTATCCCTTACTGGCGATTGGGATGATCTTATTAGCAGGTTCATCAGCTGTGCAAGTTTATGTTCCTAAATTGGCTGCTAATTTAGTTAATCATTTTCAAGAGGGGATCGATTATGCTTTATTAGGAAGAGTCGTGGGGATGTTCGTTTTTTCAGCTGTAATTTCAGCGATTGGTGGGACGATTTTAGGAATTTTTGGCGAAAACGTCATTCAAAATATGCGAAAACGTTTATGGAATAAATTAACGATACTGAAAGTCACCTATTTTGATTCGGTGAAGGCGGGTGAGATGTCCAGCCGAGTAACGAATGATACGTCCCAGGTAAAACAGCTGTTGGCTGTGACATTTCCACAAACGATTGCGAGCATCATTACCGTGATCGGAACGGTTTATATGATGATCAGAATGGATTGGCATATGTCGCTAGCCATGGTTATTGCTGTTCCCGTCGTTATCTTATTGATGATTCCTGTGATGACCTTTGGTTCAAAGATCAGTCATATCCGTCAAGATGCTATGAGTCATTTCAATGGAATCGCAACAGAAACGTTGTCAGAAATTCGTTTAGTAAAAACGTCGAATGCCGAACAACAAGCACAAGAGCGGGCAGCAAATGAAGTCGATCGTTTGTTTCGCGTTGGTAAAAAAGAAGCAGTCTTTGATGCTGCAATGCAACCGATCATGATGATGGTTTTTATGAGCATGGTCTTTGGTTTGTTAGCTTATGGAATGCATCGTATTGCGATTGGAGCGATGACGATCGGGGTATTGATGAGTTTTCTCATGTATCTCTTCAATCTGATCGGCGCGATGCCAACGATTGCCACATTGTTTTCTGAAATGGCAAAAGCTGCTGGTTCGACACGCCGTGTACAAGAATTATTGAATGAAGTACCTGAAGACTTTGAATCTGGTGAAGAAGTGGATTTATCGAACAAAACATTGTGTGTTTCTAACGTGGACTTTGCTTATAGTGATGCACCTGAGGAACCGATTTTAACGAATGTGTCTTTTGAAGCTAAACCTAACGAGATCATTGCTTTTGCGGGTCCTTCTGGTGGAGGGAAATCGACTACATTCAGTTTATTAGAACGTTTTTATGAGCCAACAGCAGGTACGATCAAATTTGGCACAACGGAGATCCAAAAGATCAAGTTGTCCAATTATCGTAGTCAAATTGGCTATGTTTCCCAAGATTCTGCTATTATGGCAGGAACGATCCGTTATAATTTAACTTATGGATTAGCGGATACTTACACAGATGAGCAGCTTTGGGAAGTGTTAGAATTAGCCTATGCACGTCAATTTGTGGAAGAGATGCCCAATGGTTTAGATACAGAAGTGGGCGAACGTGGTACGAAAATTTCTGGAGGCCAACGGCAACGACTGGCAATCGCTCGAGCGTTCTTAAGAGATCCAAAGGTCTTGATGTTGGATGAAGCAACAGCAAGTCTTGATTCTGAATCAGAAGCAAAAGTCCAACAAGCCTTGACAAATCTGATGAAAGGTCGGACAACATTAGTGATCGCACATCGTCTATCAACGATCGTGGATGCTGATAAAATCTACTTTATCGAAAAAGGAAAAGTAACCGGTTCAGGAAAACACGCTGAGCTTGTTCAAAAACACAAAACCTATGCCAAATACGTAGACGAACAATTTAAAGTTGATACATTGCAAATTGCCTAAGTGTTAAAAAGCTGAATCCTTTTATCTTACTGAAAGAATGCGAAGAATCTAAGAGAAAGAAGAAATACTTTTTTCTGTTCTTTTTATTTGGTTAAACAATTTTCCGCGAAATCGATAATCAGGTTTAGAATATTTAGGATATGTTTGATAAGCTGAGTATCAGACATCTTGAATCCTCCTATGAATTGGTTCGTTAAACTAATTATAAAGGAATTCAAGGTGTCTTTTTTTCAGCGTTTATTCGTTTTTAGAGATACTAGAAGAGACTGAGACAAGTTTTGGCTCAGTCACACAAAGTATAGAAACAAAAGAGAAGGAATTATATACAGGTATAAAAACTCTGTCATCTGATCGCAATTTTAGTCATTTTGTCATCTATTTCATTGGCAATTGTATTTGAAAAACGACTCCTCTAGGTTCCCAGTCTCTTACGGACAGTTTGCCTTTATGCTGAGTGATGATTTGTTTGGCAATTGCGAGACCAAGACCATAGCCACCAGTTTCTTTAGAACGAGAGCGGTCTTCGCGGTAGAAGCGTTCAAAAATTCGTCTTTTGTCTTCATCGCTAATAGATGGCCCGTTGTTTTTGACTTCAATCAGCCAATTATCGTTGGAGATTTCAGATTGCAGGACGATTTTTTCTTTAGCTTCTGTGTATTTTAGCGCATTGTCCAGCAGAATAACTAGAACTTGGTGGATACGTTTTTCGTCGACTATCACTGGTTGATCGGCAAAGTTTTCCAAGACAAAATATTGATCGTTTATTTCTGCGATTTCCTGGAAGGGCTGGGCTAATTGACGAATAAATTCTTTGGGATTAACTGATTCTTTCTGCAGAAGCAACTGATTGGAATCACTGCGTGCCAAGGTTAGCAGGTCTTCAGTCAGGCTTTTCATTCGCCGTGTTTCATTCAGGGCTTGGGCAATTGGTTCAGACTCTTCCAAGATGGTGTGATTGGGTCGGGTGAACAATTGCTGCAGGCTGTTTTGAATGATTGCTAGTGGCGTGCGTAATTCGTGAGAGGCATTTTCAACAAATTC
This sequence comes from Enterococcus sp. DIV1421a, assembly GCF_051711025.1. Classification (NCBI taxonomy): domain Bacteria; kingdom Bacillati; phylum Bacillota; class Bacilli; order Lactobacillales; family Enterococcaceae; genus Enterococcus; species Enterococcus sp. DIV1421a. The sequence continues at coordinate 755,623 of NZ_JBIOLU010000001.1, forward strand.
CTGTTGTTTGCGCCATGAGAGCATGATGGGTTGCATATTCATTTTTGAAATGTAAAAGCTTATTCCAATCGAAATCAGCCAAAAAACGACCATACAGATAATTAGTGTTGTCTTGAAGGTTTTCATGGAGTCTGCGATTTGATTGGTATTGGCTAAAAATTGAATATAGGCGATGTCTCCTCCTTTATCTGCTTTGATTGTATACGAATGAAAGGAAAGTTTTTGGCTAGAATAGCCTGCATTTTTTAAACTTAATGCTTGAACAGAATCGAGATTTTTCTTATCTAAGGTTAAATTTTCCAGTTCAGTGAACCGTCCACCAATCGTGTCTTTGTTGAGAATCGTTCCTTCTTTTGACCATAAAATGATCTGAGTATTGAACTGATTATTGCCTTCTGGTCTATTCTCTCTCAGCTGCTCGCCCGGCATTTGTGCCAGAAAGGGATTGCTTTGTTGGTACCGGTTGATTTCCATCTGAATAAGATGTTCATTTTCCGCCATTTGAGTTAGTGACAGGTCTGTTTGGCGGTAGGCCGAGCTTTGCAGCAGTTGTAGAGTTATAAATCCTAATAATAGGAAGATACTTGCAAAAGCGGCTACATTTAAGAAGAAAAATTTTAATCGTTGTTTTCTTGATATTTCGGTATTCATAGCATTAATCCTTTTGTAAGATGTAGCCGACATTTCTCAGTGTTTTAAAGAGCTGATCTGCACCTGACGGCTTCAAATGTTTTCTTAAGTGACTCATATATACTTCTACAACTGTAATGGTCGTATCGGAATCAAATCCCCAAATCCGATCGAAGATTTGCTCCTTTGTTAAAATCACGCCCTTATTTTGGATGAAATAAACCAAGAGATCAAATTCTTTTCCTTGAATTGATAGGATCTCATCGTCGATGGTTACTTCTTTCGTCGCAAGGTTGCAGGTAATATTTTTATAGACGATTTGATTCTCAGAAAACAATCCTAACGAACGCTTCAATAACGCTTTGACCCGCATAATCAGTTCTTCGCGATAAAAAGGTTTCGTCAAATAATCGTCTGCACCTTTTTGAAATCCATTGATTTTGTCTTCTAGGCCATCTTTGGCAGTTAGAATCAGCACAGGGGTTTGGATATTTTTTTTTCGTAATTCTGCTAAGATTTCGTAGCCGTTTTTCCCTGGCAGCATCAGGTCCAGCAATATTAGATCATAAACACCAGTTTCTGCTTCAAATAAGCCTTCTTCCCCATCATAGATCTGTGTGATCTCACCTAAATCCGACAAGATTTCTTTTATATTATCTGAAAGTGTCGCTTCATCTTCTACTATTAAAAGGTTTATCATTGATTTTCTCCTTTTTCATCTATTACTTACTCAGTTTACCACGCTTTCCTAAAACAACCTTAAAAACTTTTTTATCTCGTTTAAGCTTCGGTTAAGCCAATTTGCCTATTCTATAAACAGACAAATGAAGGAGGAACCAAAATGAATTATATCAAACGGGCGATTCAAAGCCTTTGGGCCAAAAAAGGACGCAGCATCATTATGATCACCGTCTTTTCTGCCATATTAATTTTTGTATTAGCGGGGTTAACGATCCGCAGCGGCGCTGAACTGGCGACCACGAATGCGAAAAAAAGTGTCGGGGCAACCGTCACCTTATCAACGAACCGAGAGGCAATGTTCAAACAGCAATCAAATTCAGATTCAGATGATGAAAGCAGTCGTCCAGATCCAGGTAGCTTTGAACAGACACCCGTCAACTTGAGTGATGCAAAAAAAATCGCAGAATTAGCGAATGTTAAATCGTATTCATTTGAAGCAAGTACTTCAGCGGATAAAGGCACAGGGATTACACCGATCTCGAGTGATAGTGACAGTGAAGAGGAATCTTCGGATGAACAAGCTGTTGGATTTGGTGGACAGAAAGCACCTGGTGGGATGAGTCAAGGGGATTTCCAAATTAAAGGTGTTTCCGAAAGTAATTCTTACAGTGATTTTTCATCAGGAACAGCTAGCCTAGTTGAAGGCAAGGCAATCACTTCGGATGATGAAGGGACGAATAATGTACTGATCGAGCAAAGTTTAGCGGAAGCAAACGATCTAAGTGTCGGGGACAAATTTAAGATTAAAGATACCGATGATAAAGATGTTGAAGTTACTATTAAAGGTATTTACAAAACAAGTGATTCTGGCAACAGTATGAGTGCTCGCTTCAACTTTATGAATCCAGCGAACACGATTTTTTCTTCTTATACACTGGTTAACACCTTAACTGGATCGGAAGGAAAAACGATCGATTCGGCAGTTTATAACTTAGATGATCCCAAAGACATGGACAGCTTTGTAGAAGCAGCGAATAAATTGATCGATACGGATACATTCAGCTTAGAAACCAATGATCAAATGTATCAGCAAATGCTTCAACCATTGAATAATGTATCAAGCTTTGCGAAGAATATCGTGATTTTAGTAGCAGTAGCCGGAGTCATTATTTTGACATTGATTATTATGCTGTCGATTCGTGAACGTAAATATGAGATCGGTGTATTACTTTCATTAGGTGAATCACGGGTCAAAGTTATTTCACAATTTTTCGTTGAGATTTTTGTCTGCATGATCTTCGCTTTAGGGATCGCTGCAGCTAGCGGAAATGTTGTTGGCAATGCAGTCGGCAATCAGTTGTTAAGTCAGCAAACAACTTCGCAAAATGCAGATGGACAAGAAGCGAATACGGCAGGAAACGGCGGTCCAAATCAAGGTAACCAAGGACAAGCACCTGGTGGCGGAAACGGTGGTCCTAGTGGTGGTCAAATGGGAAGCAATCCATTTACACAATCAAAAGAAATTCAAGAACTAAATATTTCAATGCAGCCAACCGAGATTTTAAGTCTTGCAGGAATTGGGCTGGGGATTAGTTTATTCTCAATTGTCCTTTCATCAGCAGGAATTCTACGACTGAATCCGAAGAAAATATTGATTTCCTAATTAAAGGAGGAATTTTTAATGACACTATCAACAAAAGATTTAGGTTACTGGTATGAAGACAACCGACGATTATTCGAAAATGTTAATTTAACTTTTGAAAAAGGCAAAATGTATGCAATTTTAGGTACGAGCGGTTCAGGGAAAACGACTTTTTTATCCCTGATCGCAGGATTAGATACACCAAAAAGCGGAGAAATTCTCTATGACGACAAATCGTTGAAAAAAATTGGATTGCGGGAATATCGTCGTAAAGATGTATCAATTGTGTTCCAAGCCTATAATCTACTGCCGTATTTATCGGCAGTAGACAATGTGGTAACAGCGATGGAGATTGCTCAAAGCCAACAGACAGATAAAAAAGCCTACGCCTTAGCGAACTTGGAAAAAGTCGGAATCACTAAGGATTTAGCAGATAAAAAAGTTACGATGCTATCTGGTGGTCAGCAGCAACGAGTAGCAATCACTAGAGCCCTATGCTGTGAACACGATCTAATCGTTGCGGATGAACCGACTGGAAACTTGGATGAAGCAACTTCCAGCGAGATCGTTAAACTTTTCCAAGAGATTGCACATGAGCAAAAGAAATGTATTATTTTAGTCACCCACGAACAGGATGTCGCTAAAGGCTGCGATGTGGTGTATGAACTGAAAAATCAAGAATTCAATCAAGTATCTTAAACAAACAGAATTTCGGTTCAGCTAGTATGAATGAGTAGGAAATGAATAGAGGAGACTGAGGAAATTTTTACTCAGTCTCTCTTTTAGTAATAGTCGTTTTTTTTAGGTTGAAAGGAATAAAGTGACCTATTAATAAAAAGAATAACAGATATAATTCTTGTAAAAGAGCGATAGATAGGAGTGTTTAGAATGGGATTGTTTCAATGGCTTAGAAAAAATTTTTCAAATAATCAAGATAAAGAAGTCAATGAAATGCTACTTAAGCTAAATAAAAAAATTCATGAACCGAAAGACTTTTGTCCGGCGACTACAGCATTAATCCGCTTGTATGACCGAGAAAAAAATGCAAAAGAAATAAATAAAGGTGAAACCAGTTATGAATCTCATACTGAAGCCTTTCATAAAGAAATACAAGTCCATAGTCAAGAAAAGATTTATCTAACAGATTATTTAAATATCTGGCTACAAATAAATGAAGCAAAATTACAGGAATATAAGTTGGATACAATGTTCGAGAAAGGAAATTTAAAGGAAATCAAAGAAGAACTAGCGAAGGATATAAAGATAAAAAGTGAAATTTTATCGCGGTGTTTGGGAGGGGAAATTACTAATTATCGGCTAAATCAACAAGCTTATCAAGAAATGTTCGGGCGAATAAATCCTAAAGGCTGTCAAAGAAACAAAGTGGTAATTGATTTTCAAGTAACAAAGAAGATCACTGATTTCTCATTGAATAAGGGGAGGGATCAGATGGAGAGTCAGACAAACCAAAAAACTCAAACGAATGGATGCCAAACGATGGAAAGTATAACTGATAAAATAAAGGAACCCAGTTTAATCGAAACAAAGGCACAATCTAGTGAGACAAAAGTTCAAGAAAATTTAGGTAGAGAATAAACAAGCACTTTGAGATTGCTTTGATAGTGTGCGTTGTGATAAGTGAAACGCCCTCGGAACAGCGGGTACTGTTTTGAGAGCGTTTCTAGTGCAGAAATGAATATTCATTTATCTGTTTTTATTCATTTTCATATTCTTCAAGCTCAATACTCAAATCTTCCCATTCAGAAAGTTTCGTTTCTTGAGATTGGCGAGTTGCTTCGAGTGTTTGATTCAATTCATTTAATTTGAGATGGTCATCCAAATTCTCTGGGGACACCATTTGTTGTTCTAGTGCCTCGATCTGTTCATCTAAAATAGCTAATTCTTCTTCAATTTGAGTGATTTTACGTTGTAAACTACGTATCAGCTTTTGTTGCTCTTTACTTTGGAAATAGGTTTTCTTGTTCGTAGAAATATGCTCTTCTTCTGGTGTTTTTTCAGCTAACAGCTCTGCTATCTCCGCTTCTTCTTGTTTCTTTTCTAAATAATAATCATAGTCACCTAAATAAACTTTACTACCGTTTTCCGATAATTCGATGACTTTTGTGGCAATCCGATTGATGAAATAACGGTCATGAGAGACAAACAACAAAGTACCATCATAATCAATCAAGGCATTTTCTAATACTTCTTTATTATCAATGTCCAGGTGGTTGGTTGGTTCGTCTAAAATCAAAAAGTTTTCTTGATTCATTGCGAGTTTTGCAAGGGCGACTCGGGCTTTTTCACCACCGCTTAGCAAGGGGATGGTCTTTTCTACATCTTCACCAGAAAATAGAAAGGCACCCAAAACGCTACGAATTTCTTTTTCGGGAGTCGTTGGATGTTCATCCCATAATTCAGCTAAAATAGTTTTGTTGGTGTGTAAGTCCGCTTGACCTTGATCGTAATAGCCGATCGTCACATTGGTTCCTAAATGTTCTTTTCCACGGATAAAAGGCAACTGATGGATGATCGATTTTAAAAGGGTGGATTTACCAATACCATTGGGACCGACCAGTGCAATGGCTTCTTGACGCCGAATATCAAGATTGATCGGTTCAGACAAAACTTCATTATGATAACCAATCGCAGCATCTTCGATTTGTAATACGACATTTCCTGATGGCTTTGCTACATTGAAAAGAAAGTGAGCTTGTTTTTCGTCTCCTTGAGGACGGTCAATCCGATCCATTTTCTCAAGGACTTTTCTGCGACTTTGGGCTCTTTTCGTCGTAGAAGCGCGTACCAAGTTGCGTGCGACAAAATCTTCCAATTTATGGATCTCAGTTTGTTGTTTTTCATAAGCTTTCCATTCAGTTGCTAATTGTTCAGCTTTCATATCAAGATACTTCGAATAATTCCCTTTATAGTGGCGCATTTTTTTTCGACTTAATTCGTAAACTTCTGTTGCGACTTTATCTAAGAAATATCGGTCATGGGAGACGATCAGTAAGGCACCAGTATAACTTTGCAGGTAGCCTTCTAACCAAGAGAGAGTCTCAATATCTAAATGGTTGGTTGGTTCGTCTAAAATCAGTATATCTGGATGTTGGAGCAACATTCTTGCTAACGCTAAGCGAGTGCGTTGTCCGCCAGACAATTCATTGATTTTTTGATCATAAAAAGACGGATCAAATTTAAAGCCATGCAAAACAGAGCGTATTTCATTTTCGTAGCCATAACCGTTTCTATCTGAAAAATCGTGTTGTAATTTATCGTATTCTTTCAAAAGTGACTCATAGGAAGGTGTATCAGGTGTTCCTTCACTAATCAAGATTTCAAGTTCGCGCATTCGATTTTCCATTTGACGGATTGTTTCGAATGATTTAAGCATTTCATTCCAGACTGTTTCTGCTGAATCTAACCCAGTATCTTGTGCCAGATAGCCTAAAGTAGCAGCTTTATTTTTAGCAATTGTTCCTTCATCGGGGCGTTCAATTCCAGCAAGGATCTTCAAAAGTGTTGATTTTCCTGCTCCGTTACGGCCGACTAATGCGATCCGAGCCCCTGTGCTGATTTCTAAATGGATATTCTCAAATAAGATCTCTGCACCGAAGTGACGAGCAATTTGATTGGCTTGTAATAATATCATGGAATCCTCTTTTCTACTTTGTGAATTCTCTAAGAATAAATCTCTTTTTCAACTAGTAGTCTACCATAAATTCCTTGATACTGCGAGGTTCAAAGAAATGATAAAAAAATGAATAAAGAATAAAATTTCACAATATCCAAGCAATCAAATTGATTTTTTCCTATATATACTGATATGATGGATAAATCAAAGTAAACTTAAAGTAAAAGTGGAGGTAATTAAGTGAAAGATCATGTTATTCCAAAGGCAACAGCCAAACGGCTACCTTTGTATTACCGTTATTTACGAATCTTAAATAATGCTGGTAAGAAAAAAGTATCATCAACTGAATTAAGTGAGGCTGTTCAAGTTGACAGTGCAACGATTCGCCGTGATTTTTCATATTTTGGAGAATTAGGAAAACGAGGCTATGGCTACGATGTTGAAGACCTCATGCATTTTTTCGCAAAAACATTGAATGATGATCAATTGACTAATGTGGCGTTGATCGGTGTCGGTAATTTGGGAAGTGCCCTTTTAAAATATAAATTCCATCAAAGTAACAGTATCCGTGTAAGTTGTGCATTTGATGTCAACGAAGCAATCGTTGGACGGATCGTGGATGGGATTCCCGTTTACCCTATGGAAGATATGTTTGAACAAATCAAGATCCAACAAATCGAAGTAGCAATATTGACGATACCAGCTGAGCGAGCACAAGAAGTAGTTAATCGGTTGACTGAAGCGGGCATTAAAGGTATCTTGAATTTTACCTCTGCTCGATTAAATGCGCCAGCAGACGTGTTGATTCAAAATGTTGACTTAACGAATGAATTACAAACGTTGATTTATTTTCTTCATTCTGATGCATCCTTGCAAGCGACTGAAGAAACTGAGTAACGAATGATTCAGATGACCTGGTTGGTTTACTAAACAGTCTCAAGTGATGAATGATCATTTTAGAAGTCGTGATTTCCGAAATTGATGTCTCAGTTTTTGTGAAATTTCGGCTCTTTTTTGTGGTCCGTTCGGTGGGTAACCATCTTCTTGTCACCGAACAAAAGTTCCTATATAATCATGATAGGGGTGAGTGAGATGGAATTACAGTTTCCTTTACATAATGATACATCTAGAAAAATCATTCATATCGATATGGATGCTTTTTTTGCCTCTGTCGAAGAACGGGATCATCCAGAATTTAGAGGGAAACCCTTAGTTATTGCCAGACATCCTAGTGATACTGGTGGTCGAGGAGTGGTTACTACAGCGAATTATGAAGCAAGAAAGTATGGCATCCATTCAGCGATGAGTGCGCAAAAAGCATATGAATTATGTCCGCAAGCCATTTTTAAACCAGGCGATCATCAAAAATATAGTGAGATCTCACAAATTGTTCGTGAGATTTTTTACCGATATACGGATATCGTTGAGCCTGTCAGTATTGATGAAGCCTATCTTGATGTGACGAACAATAAACGCAATTGTAAATCAGCAATCAAAATTGCTCGTTTGATCCAAAGAGACATTTGGGAAGAGGTAAAACTGACCTGCTCGGCAGGTGTGAGCTATAATAAGTTTTTAGCGAAATTAGCCTCAGATTTTCAAAAACCTAAAGGCATTACTATCGTTGCACCTCAAGACGCATTGACGTTCCTAAAGGCACTACCTATTGATAAATTTCATGGGGTAGGAAAAAAAACCGTCCCTAAGATGCATGAACTTGGTATTTTCACTGGAGAAGATCTTTATAATTGTACAGAGATGATGTTGATCCAACAATTTGGAAAGATGGGCTATTCGCTTTATCGAAAAGTAAGAGGTGTCCATGATGCACCAGTCAATGTGACAAGAGAAAGAAAATCTGTAGGAAAAGAGCATACTTATGGTCAGCCACTACAAACGGAAGAAGCGGTATTAGCACAATTACGACAATTAGCTGAGAAAGTCGAAGAGTCGTTGAAAAGAGTCCAAAAACATGGAAAAACCGTAGTGTTAAAAGTGAGATATACGGATTATACGACAGTCACGAAAAGAGTCACTTTACCTGAGTATATCTATAAGAAAGAAGCGCTCTTTTATCAAGCAAGTTTGATTTGGGAAGAAATTTTAGGGATTGAACAAGGCATACGTCTCTTGGGGATCACGTTAACGAATTTAGATCCCATGACTTATGAGAATATTGTGTTACCTTTGTGGGAATGAAAAAACAGTAGAAAACGTGTTGGAAATCAACATATGTTTCTACTGTTTTTTATTCAATAAGGAGTGGGAGGACCTAAATGAACTCCTGTTTTTTGATTTGTTCATACGATTCTGTAGCATCGCTGCATTTTTCCCAAATCACTACTCTATTTTCGGCTAGCGATTTTTTGACATCGATGATGCGTTGATTACTACTACCGCGAAACTGTAGTTTTAAATCCTTTTTACTTAGTTCAAAACGTCCATCAACTAAGATATCGATTTTTGCTAAAAGAGCTAACTTGTCTTCGGAGTCTTGAAGTAGTTCGTCAAAAGTATAACCGGTCCACGACCAGATATCTTTTGTCTGTCCAAATTCTTGTCGGATACGCTCAACGACTTGGAGACAGACGTCCGTGTTTAGAAAAGGTTCACCGCCTAAAAGGGTCAGTCCTTGAACGTAATCATGGCGGAGATCGGTAATGATTTGTTCTTCCAGCTCTGGTGTGAAAGGTTTACCATAGCGGAAGTTTTGCGCTGCTTTATTGAAACATCCTTCACAAGCAAATAAGCAGCCACTCACATAAAGACTATTTCTTACACCTTCGCCATCCACAAAGTTAAATGGTTTGTAATCAGCAATGTAATTTTGGCTGTAATCTTGTGCCAGCCATTCTTTAGGTTTAGGATTTCGCATAAAAAAACTTCTTTCTAACATCAAAGTATGAAAAATTTACTTAAAACTCAAACCAGTTTCACAGCAAGCAGTCTCAGAAAAGATAATGGACTAGCCTCAAAAAAATGCGAATAAATCGAACGGTCACGGTTCACACACCGTTCGATTTATCGTAGTCACGCTGTGAAAGGGGATTGTTTTCTAAGGAATAACTGATCGCTCTATCTTTTTTTTAGAGTGAATTAGAACGAAATAGTAGAGAAAGATTACTTCATATGTTTGACACGTGAAGAGATCTCCTTGTGACGACCGTGAACCATTGGACGTGCTTGTGGGTTACCTAAATAGCCACAGGTTCTTTTAACGACGTCACAAGTTTTTGGATCATGATTGCCGCATTCGGGACATTCAAAGCCACGTTCGGTTGGTTTGAAGTCACCTTCAAAGCCACATTTGTAGCAATGATCAATTGGTGTATTCGTTCCTAAATAGCCAACTTTATCGTAAGCATAATCCCAAACGGCTTCTAATGCTTTCGGGTTTTGTTGAAGCATTGGGTACTCACAGTAATGGATAAAACCACCAGAACAATACTTCGGATAATCTTTTTCAAAATCTAGTTTTTCAAACGGAGTTGGGTTTTTACGAACGTCATAATGGAAACTATTCGTGTAATATTCTTTATCAGTGATGTTTTCGACTTCGCCAAATTTTTCTGTATCTAAACGGCAGAAACGATCAGTTAAGCTCTCACTAGGTGTAGAGTAAACGCTGAAATGATATCCATATTCGTCACCCCAAGCATCTGCTTTGGCTTTTAATTCTTTCACGATATCAAGGGTAAAATCTTTTGCTTCGGGATTGTTTTCCCATTCCCCACCATAAAAAGCAGAAGCCACTTCGTAAAGACCGATATAACCTAAAGAAACCGTTGCACGACGATTTTTGAATAATTCATCGACAGCATCTGTTTTTGAGAGACGTTTACCGAATGCACCATACATATATAAGATTGGTGCGTTAGCAGGGATCGCTTCTTTACAACGATCGACACGATAAACTAAAGCATCTTTCATGATGGCTAAGCGCTCAGAGAGGATTTGCCAGAATTTTTCCTGATCGCCTTTCGCTTCGATGGCAATACGAGGTAAGTTTAGTGTGACCACACCAAGATTCATTCGACCAACGTTCACTTCTTGGCCATTTTCATCTTTCCAACCTTGTAAAAATGAACGACAACCCATAGGTACTTTGAAACTACCGGTTAATTCAACGATTTTGTCGTAGTTTAAAATATCAGGATACATCCGCTTAGTTGCACATTCCAAAGCTAATTGTTTAATGTCATAATTAGGATCAGTTGGGTTCAAGTTTATGCCATCTTTTAATGTGAAAATCAATTTAGGGAAGATAGCTGTCCGCTTTTCGCTACCTAAGCCATTGATCCGATTTTGTAAGATTGCTTTTTGAATTTCTCGCTCAAACCAGTTTTTTCCTAAACCAAAGCCAAGAGAAGTAAATGGTGTTTGACCATTTGAAGTAAAAAGAGTATTGATTTCATATTCTAGACTTTGCATCGCATCAAAAATATCTTTTTTGGTTTTTGATTTCGCATACTCTACTCGACGTTCAGGTGTTTCGATCCATTCTTCTGCATCCGCTAAATGTTTTTGATAATTCAGTTCAGCGAAAGGAGCAAGTAATTCATCTGTTCGGTCAGCAGAACAACCACCATATTGACTGGAAGCTACATTTGCAATAATCTGTGAAATTTGAGCAGTAGCAGTTTGAATTGATTTTGGTGATTCCACTTCAGCATTTCCAATTTTGAATCCGTTGTTCAACATTCCTTTGAAATCGATCAAACAACAGTTTGTCATTGGTGTGTATGGATGATAATCTAAATCATGGTAATGGATGTCGCCTTTTTGATGCGCATTTGCGATATGTGGGGGCAACATTTTCAAACCGATGGATTTTCCAACGATACCAGCGGTTAAATCTCTTTGAGTATTGAAGACATTACTATCTTTATTTGCATTCTCATTGACAACTGTTTGGTCTTTATTGATCAATTTTTTGATCGAAAAATTGATATCTGTCGCTTTGCTTCTGGCAAAATCACGTTTTGTGCGGTAATTGATATATTCTTCTGCTAATTCATATTCGTTTTTTTCTAAAAGAATGTGTTCAACGATATTTTGGATCTCATATATTTTAACGTTGTCGGTAAAGCGTCGTTTGATTTCTTGAACGACTAAATCCACGATCGTTTGAATTTTTTCATAAGTAAGTGGAGACAATGAGCCATGAATTTTCTTTTCAGCTTTGACTAAAGCCTCATTGATTTTTGTTTCATCAAATTCGACACGTCGACCATCTCGTTTAATGATTGTTATGTTTGATACTTCTGAATGAAGGGGATCTGTTACTTTTTCTTCAATTTGTACACTCATTTTATTCAACTCCTGCTAAATTCTTCTTGTCTATCATAAAACAAAATCCACGAAGGAGCAACTAAATACTAGCTATATATAGTATGCAAACAGGTGTATAAACGAACAACTATACTATATGTTGTATATATTTCTTTGTGAAAAAAAGTGAAAACGTAAGTTTATAGGATTTTTATTTTGAATATATCGCTTTCGTGAATAAAATAGATGAATAAAAATTTTTTTAAAAAAAGGTTATGTCTGTGAAATGATAAAAATCTAAAAAGAAATGCTCAAATGCTGTAAAGATAAGAGAAAAAAACCAAAGAATATGCTAATATGCTGGTAAGTGTGTCAGTGTGGCGAGTAAGCAAAACCCAAGGAGGAAAGCCATGGATAAAATGATCGAGGTAAAACATGTAAGTAAAAGCTATGGAAATAAGCTTTCGCCGGTAAAAGTACTTGATAATATCTCTTTTACAGTAGAAAAAGGAGAATTTGTTGGCATCATGGGTCCGAGTGGTGCTGGAAAGACGACTTTGATGAATATTCTTTCGACGATCAATCTACCAACGATGGGAAGTGTGTTGATCCAAGGAAATGAGATCACTAAAATGAAAAATAATGAATTGAGTGACTTCCGTCGCAAAAAATTAGGATTTATTTTTCAAGAATTTAATTTGATCGATACATTGAATGCGAAGGACAATATCTTACTACCATTAGCGGTGGAACGAATCTCGAAAGAAGAGATGGAAAAAAGTGTGTTGCATGTTGCTCAATTATTAGGGATCGAAGAAATCTTAAAACGTTATCCAGATGAATTATCAGTTGGTCAGAGACAACGGATTGCGGCTGCTAGAGCATTAGTTATTCAACCACAAGTCATTTTTGCTGATGAGCCAACCGGGTCTCTGGACTCGAAATCAGCCACCGAGTTACTAAATTATTTAACAACGATGAACCGAGTAGAAAAATCAACTATCTTATTAGTAACACATGATCCGTATACAGCCAGTTATTGTGATCGGATTTTATTTATCAAAGATGGGGTGATTTTCTCTGAAGTAGTTCGCAGAGGTTCAAGAAACGAATTTTTTGAACGGGTGATTGATATGCAGGCGACCATTGGGGGAGGTGGAAAACTCAATGCTTTATAAGTTGGCTGCGAAAAGTTTTCTGCGACAGTCAAGAGGGTATCTCGTTTACTTTTTTAGTCTAACGTTATCAACGATGATCTACTATTCTTTTAGTACGATTTCTTATGATCAATTATTGAACCGAAGGACACAGCAAGATTCTTTATTCAATGTTTTTTTTGGTATGGGTAGTTGGATTATCTTAATCGTATTACTTTTTTTTGTTATTAGTGCAAATCGTTTTTTCTTTAACCGCAGACAAAGAGAGATTGGGATCTATCAGTTGTTTGGTGTGAAAAAAACCCAAATCTCACTGATCTATGTATTGGAAACAATGGCTATTGGATTATTCGCCTGTACAGCAGGGATTATTTTAGGAATCATTTTCTCAAAATTATTTTCTATGATCTTGATTCGCATGATGAACTTGCAAATCACGAGTCTTTTCTTCATTTCCGTGCCATCGATTTTTGAAACATTTCTGTTGTTTTTTTTGATTTTATCTGTTGTTTCTTTGTATTCATTATGGAAAATCTGGCGCTATCCGACGATTCGAAATTTTGGCGAATACGATCATTTGGAAAGTAGCAAGTTAAGAGTTCGGACACGCCATCGTTTTTTAGGAACATTGGGTTTATTGCTGATCTCTAGTGGTTATTTCTTTGCGGTCCACTATCGGGAATTTGCTGCTAAACTTTTTATTTTTACGCAAGATCTTCGCTTTCCTTTCTTATTATTTGTTCTGATCCTGCTGTTTTGTGTGATCGGGACATATCTGTTCTTTTGTTTTTCCCTACGTGTGTTAATCGATTTGGTGAGTCGTTCTCGAATTAAGTATCGAGGGATCAACTTCTTGCTGATCGGCAATACGCAGATCCATCTGCTGAAAAGCTGGCGGATCAATTCGTTGATCACACTGATCATGGCTCTAGCTTTAACGATGATTGGCGCAATGATGAGTGCGACTGTCATCATGTCTCGAAATGTGGAGATGGTCTCACCGGTATCTTATCAAATGGATAAGGCAACAGCCGACAAGCTGCGACCGCTTCTTGCAAGTGAAGGGCAAACGATCACAAAAGAAATGACGATCAATTACAAAGTAATTGGAAGTTACTATAATGATAAGTTAGACGGGATTTCTGAGGAAAAAGTATTTCAATTGGTAAATTTGATTCCAGAAAAAGAATATCATGCCTTTCGACAATTCAATCCTAAAATGCCTAAAATTGATTTAACATCGGATAACAGCACTGTGGTATTAGATAGTATGAAAAATATCTTTAGAAATTTTTCAATGTATGATTCAACATTCTACTTGCCCGATCAAACTTTAGATATTCAAGCAACCTTACCTAATTTTTTAGGAGATGGTTCGTTGAGGTATTTCGGTCCGACACTCGTTGTCAGTGATGATTATTTTGCTAAAGCATCTGGACTAAACTATCAAGTGGTCAATTGGAATGTGCAAGGGGGAGATCAGGAAAAAATCATTGAACGTATTTCCAAAGAGATTCCTACAAGTTATGAGAACATCATTTATTATGATTATGAGATCAAAGGAGAGTCTATAACTGGAACGATTCATAAAAATGAATCGCACCAAGAAAAAGCAGCTTCAGATCAATCTTCTGATGAATACAATAATGAAGATTCACGTCTTAACTTTTCTGCACGTTTCCCATTTAAACGGACAGTTGAACAAGGAATTGGTTTAATGTCGTATGTTTCGATCTTTATTGGAATAATTGTTATTGTCACGACTGGAAGCATGCTGATGGTTCGTCAATTAGCAGAAGCAGAAGAAGAACGAGAGAATTATCAATTATTAACGAAATTAGGGATTTCTCGAAAAAAAGTGAAGCGAGTCATCTTTGGGCAAAATGCGATCATGTTTTTCCCACCAATTATTTTGGGGAGTATGCATACCTTTTTTGCCATTGAAGTATTTACTCAATATGTCGATACAGCAAATTATGGGTTAGCATATCTGATTTGTGGCTCACTTGTCTTGATCTATATCTTGTTTTATTACATCACAAGTGTCTTATATTGCAGGATTATTGAGGAGTAAATCAAGCTATATTTAAATGAGCAAAAGGTTAGTACTCTGTTTTTTTTATTTGAATGAAGAAAGACTTAAACGATTGGTTACATAGATCGTTTAAGTCTTTTTAGCTTTTTAAAAAAAATCTTTATTTATTTGAGGTGATGCTTATATTATAATAACCGTCTTTTTGTAGTTAATCTAAATTGTGACAAAATTGTTAGCAGAAAAGCGATTACTGTTAGGAAAACAAATGTTGTTTTTTAAAAAGAATGGGTAAAATTGTTTTGAGATTCGATTAGGAGGGAAATATAAATTGAAAAATTGGTGGAATAATCCTCAATTTAGGTACTGGGGCACGTTTGTGGTACGAACATTATTGTATAGTGCAATTATTTTTATGTTGATTTATTTGTACCATTATAAAAATGTCCAAGGCGGATCTTTTATCTATAATGAATTTTAGGAGGAAGACGATGGATATTCAAACAATCGTTGAATCAATTGATTTTTTTGGTCAAACGGAACCAGATCGGGTCGTTTATCAGACAGAAATCACAGAGCATACCTATGGTGAGCTAAAAAGAAAGTCCGATGCTTTAGCAGCTTATTTAGACAGAAATCTACAGAAACAGGGACCAATCGTGGTTTTTGGAAATCTAGAGTTTGAAATGATCGTTTCTTTTCTTGGTGTCACCAAAGCTGGCCATGCCTATCTTCCGATTGAAGAACATACGCCGAATGAGCGAATTGAATCAATTCTTCGAGTAGCAAAACCAGCTTTGATCATTAGTGTCGGTGACTGGCAGATGGAAACAGATGGTATCCCAGTGATTTCTCGGGAAGAATTAGCAACGATCACGAAAAAAGAGAGTCAATACGAAGCAACACATCCAGTTAAAGGTGACGAAAATTATTACATCATTTTTACCTCTGGTACTACAGGTGAGCCCAAGGGTGTGCAAATCAGTCATGATAACTTATTGAGCTTTGTTCGTTGGACGATCCAGGAATTTCATCTTGAACAGGGTCTACGTTTCTTAGCACAAGCACCATTTTCGTTTGACTTATCTGTTTTTTCGATTTATCCAGCACTTGTGACAGGAGGAATGTTAAAACCCTTAGAAAAAGCGGTTATTCAAGACTTTAGACAATTATTTTCTACTTTAGCAAAGTTGAAATTAGATGTCTGGGTGTCAACTCCTTCATTTATCGATATCTGTTTGATGGAACCCACTTTTGATGCGGAACATGTACCAGATCTAGCCACTTTCTTGTTCTGTGGGGAAGAATTAACCAAAAAAACAGCGCAAGAATTATTAAAACGATTCCCTGAAGCCCGTATTTATAATACGTATGGACCAACGGAAGCCACGGTTGCTATTTCAAGTATCCAAATCACTCAAGGTATTTTAGATCGCTATGAACGTTTACCGATTGGTTATATCAAAGAAGATACCGAGGTTCAGATTGTGAATGATCAAAAAGTGCAACCGGTCAATCAAACAGGTGAAATTATTATCTTGGGTCCTAGTGTCTCCAAGGGGTATCTGAATAATCCAGAAAAAACCAAAGCTGCTTTTTTCAAGAAACAGGATCAACAAAGTTATCATACTGGCGATGCTGGGTTTCTTAATGAGGAAGGTCTTTTGTTCTATGAGGGACGAATGGATCAACAGATAAAACTTCATGGGTATCGTATCGAATTAGGAGATATCGAACACGGGCTTTTGTTAGATGAACGGATTAAACAAGCGATAGTTGTTCCAAAATACCAAGGAACTAAAGTTCAACAACTAGTTGCTTTTATTGTATTAGAAGAAAATTCGCCAGAACCAAGTTTTAAACTCTCTAAATCAATTAAGGAAAAATTGGCACATTCGGTCATGGATTACATGGTCCCTCAAAAAATCAATTACATTGATCTTTTACCACAAACGGTGAACGGGAAAATCGATCGGAAAAAATTAATAGCTGAGGTGAATCCTCAATGACCTTTCCACATATGATCCCGTACGCAGAACCTTATTATTTTCTGCTGTTAATCATCGGTTTAGTACCGATCGTGCTATCATTGTTGATTCGAGGGAAAAGATTGCCAATTTATCAAACACTCATCACCTTGCTTTTCTTATTCATCAGTTTTGGTGGTGTCTATTGGCAACAAGGTGTAGCCTTGATTGCATATGTTGTTTGGCAGACATTATTAGTTTGGGCTTACTTCGTTTACCGTCAAAAGAAAAATCAAGGTATTTGGTTTTACTTAGCGGTGATCCTAGCGATTTTCCCATTATTTTTAACAAAAGTCACACCGTTTTTTGCCCATGGGAAAGAATCTTTTCTAGCTTTTCTAGGGATCTCCTATCTAACCTTTAAATCTGTTCAGATGATCATGGAAATTAGGGATGGATTGATCAAGAACTATCAGCCTTTTCGTTATATTCAATTTTTACTCTTTTTTCCAACGATTTCATCTGGACCAATCGATCGCTATAGAAGATTTGAAAAGGATCAATGTCAGCCGCCTGCAACTGAGAAATATCTGACATTATTAGAAAAAGGTATCCAAAATATTTTTCTAGGTTTTTTATACAAATTTATTATTGGCTATTATTTGGGTCAAGTGTTGTTACCAATCGTTTCTAAAGCTGCCTTGCAACATGGTGGTTTTTCTTGGTCATTAGTAGGATATACCTATGTGTATAGTTTATATCTGTTTTTTGACTTTGCAGGCTATAGTTTGTTTGCGGTGGGAACGAGTTACTTGATGGGGTACCAAACACCAATCAACTTTAACAAACCATTCTTGTCTTGGAATATCAAAGAATTTTGGAATCGTTGGCACATGACGTTATCATTTTGGTTTCGAGATTATGTTTATATGCGCTTGATGTTTTTCTTGATGAAGAAAAAATGGTTCAAAAGTAAAATTGTAACCTCGAATATTGGTTATTATGCATTATTCCTATTGATGGGAATCTGGCATGGTCTAACTTGGTATTACATCGTGTATGGGTTGTATCATGCTACTTTGATTTGCTTAACCGACGTTTGGCTACGATTCAAGAAAAAACATAAAAAACAACTACCATCCAATTGGTTTACTCACGCTTTTGCTGTCTTTATGACTTTCCAAGCAGTTTGTTTTAGTTTATTGATATTTTCGGGCTTTTTAGACCAACTTTTGTTTAAGTAAAGCAGATGATTATCTAAGACTTAAAAATGATTTATTTTACATTATGATTATTTAAGGAGAGATTATATTATGGAAGAACAAATTTTAACTATTTTAGAAGACATTACAGGAACAGATGAAATAAGAGAAAATCGAGAGCTTGATTTGTTTGGTGAAGGATTGCTAGATTCACTTGCTTCTGTTCAATTATTAGTCGAATTAGATGGACAATTAGATGTTCAAGTCCCTGTTTCTGAATTTGATCGTGAACAGTGGGGCACACCGAATAAAATCATTGCACAAGTACAAGAATTGAAGGGATGAGAATGAAAAAGAAATTATTTGCTATTTTCGGTCCAATCCTTTTAGCCTTTGGATTGATAGCAGTTTTTTTCACTTCTTCGTATCGTGTGGATCTAACCGACCCAACAGTCATAAAAAAAGCTTCTACATCCATGTCCGAAAATGTGTTAAAAGGAGATATCATCAAAAACGAAGCCTTAGCTGAAAAAAAATATGTTCCTTTTTTTGGTTCAAGTGAACTCAGTCGGATCAGTCCGTTTCACCCATCCGTCTTGGCGGAGAAATACCATCGTGATTATCGTCCCTTCTTATTAGGGGCACCTGGGACACAATCATTAAGTCAGTATATGATGATGCGCTCTGCAGGAGATGATTTGAAAAATAAGAAAATCGTTTTTATCATTTCTCCACAATGGTTTGTCAAAGATGGCGTAAAAAAAGATTATTTTGATACGTATTATTCACAGTTACAAACCCTTGACTGGCTGTTCTCATTGAAAAAAATCACTCCTGCTGATCGTTATTTAGCTAGAAGACTTTTACATTTTTCTATCGTTAAAAAAGATGAAAAATTGACGGAAATGTTACAAATGATCAAAAAAGGTCAACTTCCTTCTGTTGAAAAACGAAATCAATTGCGCTTGAACTGGAATATTTTAAAAAGAGAAGATGAAATGTTCAGCAATATTGGTCTGAAAAGTAAACAAGACAAAATTGATCAGGCAATGAAGCCGTTGCCTGCTAATTATCAAGAAAAAGTTCTGGCAAACCTAGCGGAAAATATTGGGAGAAAAAGTACAAGCGACAATTCTTTTGAGTTAAAAAATGATTTTTATAAAGAGCGCATTCGTCACCACTTAAAAGAGCTGAAAAATTCTCAAAAAAATTGGGATTATCGTTTTTCACCTGAATTTTCAGATTTTCAATTAGTCCTACAGCAATTAGCCCAGGAACAGGCAGAAGCATTATTCATCATTCCACCTGTGAATCAAAAATGGAGTGATTATACTGGGTTATCTCAAGAAATGCTTCAAGGATTTGCAAAGAAAATCAAATTTCAATTGCAGAGTCAAGGCTTTGATCGGATCGCAGATTTTACAAAAATGGCTGATCAACCTTATTTTATGGAAGACACCATTCATTTAGGTTGGAAAGGGTGGCTAGCAGCAGATCAACGGATTAGACCGTTTTTAGAAAACCAACAACAACCAAGTCACTATCAATTGGATCCATCATTTTATAGTAAAGACTGGCAAAAACATTCACCAAATGATTTAAAAGAAAACCAACAGTAATGGAGTTTCGAACACGAAGTGCATAAAAGAAACGCTCGTTTACTGCTGTCAGTCCATTTAAGAGAAAATAGCGATTGCTATCGTATGCATTATGCAAAAAAGCCAGGATTATTGAAAGTTATTCGGTAAACTTTCGAGGAATCCTGGCTTTTTTCTAACTGAAAAAATCGTTCTGCTGAAAAGCACACCTAATAAATGGTATAATCTAGCTATCAATACGAGAAATGAGGGAGACGTTTTGGATAAAAAAGAAGAACAGTTATTGATTGATCTGACTTCAGCCAAAGGAGTACCAGGCAATGAAGAAGAAGTGAGACAAGTCTATAAAAAGTATGCAAAAGACTTTGCGGAAGATATTTTTTATGATGGTTTAGGTAGTATTATCGCCAAACATGGTTCTGGTGGTGGACCTAAGATTTTTATTTCCGGTCATATGGATGAAGTGGGATTTATGGTGACTAAGATCACTGATAAAGGTTTTTTGGAATTTCAAACATTAGGTGGTTGGTGGGGACAAGTGATGTTAGCCCAACAAGTGGAAATCAAAACGCAAGATGGGAAAGTGATCCATGGCGTGATTGGTTCGAAACCGCCACATGTTTTAACCCCACAAGTAAGAAATAAACCGTATGATATCAAGGATATGTTTATTGATATTGGAGCGACAAGCGATAAAGAAGCAAAAGAATGGGGTATTCGCCCTGGCGATATGGTAACCCCATATATTGAGTATAAACGGTTGAATGGCGGTAAATTTTTACTAGCTAAGGCTTGGGACAATCGCATCGGTACAGCTGTTTCATTACGAGTTCTTGAGAATTTAGCAAAAGAAGGACATCCCAATGTTTTATTCGCAGGGAGCGATGTGCAAGAAGAAGTTGGCCTTAGAGGGGCACGCACAAGTACACACTTAGTGAATCCAGATATCGCCTTTGCTTTAGATACAGGAACAGCTGGAGATACACCGGGGATGACGCCAAAAGAAGCGGATTCGATTTTGGGTAAAGGTCCACAAATCTTGATTTTTGATGCTTCAATGATTCCACATAAAAAACTGTTGAATTTTGTGATTGATGTGGCGGAAGAAATGGATATACCATTCCAATACACCGTCATTACTGGTGGTGGGACAGACGCAGGACAGATGCATTTGACAAGAGATGGGGTACCGTCTGTGGCGATTACTGTTCCGGTGCGGTATTTGCATTCACATACTTCAGTGATCCATGAAGATGATTATTTGAATACTGTGAAATTAGTGACGGAATTAGTGAAGCGATTAGACCACAAAACAGTTGAAAAGATTAGGAGTTATGATTAATGGAAACAAAGTTATCACTTTCAGATTATCGCAAAAAAGCTCGAGCTAGCCTTGCGCAACAATGGGGAATCAATGCTTGGCTAGTCTTTCTTTCGATGTTTGTTGCGGGTTTGATTCAAATGTTTTTTGAGGGATTTTTTTTCGTAGATAGCACGCAACAACAAATAGTTAGCTTTTTACTAGAGAATTTCCTTTTATTTGCTTTTTCATATGCCTTATATTACATTGCGCTAGTAGTCGTTCGTGGCGGCAGAGCAAAAAGTAATTTATTGTTTGCCGTCTTTCAAAAAAAATATTTTGGACCTATTTTAGTGATTAATTTGATCAATGTTGTGATCAATTGGATCATTAATGCCCTTGTTTTATTACCAGGTTTTTTGATTGGTGGTGTCAATACTTATACACAATTACTATTTAATTCAAACACAATTTCAACAGATGTGTTATCAGGGAATGCTTTGGACATTAGTTACGTTTTGACCACCCTGCTCATGACCTTTGTTTCTCTTTTGTTGATGAGTATTGTGGGCGGATTGTTTCAATTTGCGGCTTGGACTAAATTTGATTACCCAGAACTTTCAATCATCCAGTGTTTGCAATACGCGTGGTATTTATTAAAAGATCGTTTAGGTACTTATATCCTATTACAACTTTCATTTATCGGGTGGTACCTTGTTGGAGCCCTAGCCTTGTTCTTTGGTTTATTGTGGGTTATCGCCTATGTCAATGTGACCATTGCAGGTTTTTACGAGCAAGCAAGACTTGAAAAAGAACCCCCAGCTACTTATTTTTCATAAAATATGAGAGAGGTTTCACAGAAAAAACAGGATTCTATTACATTGATTCTGAAAGGAGAACGATCATGAAATTAACTGTATTAGGTTGCTTAGGCGCCTATCCATATAAAAATCAAGGAACGACTAGCTATTTATTGCAGTCAGCTGGCTTTAACCTACTGATCGATGCTGGTAGCGCCACCTTGATAAAATTACAAGAGCATCTTGAACCGTTAGAACTTGATGCGGTTATCTTGAGCCATTACCATCATGATCACATCGCTGATCTAGGTGTATTGCAATATTATTGGCAACTACATCCTGAAAAAGAACCAGGAGCTATCTTGCCAATCTATGGACATACTAAAGACACTTTTCATTTTGATGAGTTAACAATGCCGAACGTGTCAGAAGGACGTGGCTATTTTGAGGCAGAAGAATTGAAAGTAGGTCCTTTTTTAATCACGTTTATGGAAACCATCCATCCAGTGGTGTGCTATGCCATGCGGATCGTCGAAGAAGCGACTGGCAAAGTCTTTGTTTTTACAGGTGATTCCGGCTATTTGGAAAGTTTTGTAGAATTTGCTGAAAATGCAGACTTATTTCTAGCAGATACTTATCTGTTTGCTGGTAATGAACGACACAAAGCGCACTTTACGTCAAAAGAAGCGGGGGAACTTGCGAAAGCAGCAAAAGTCAAAAAGCTAGTATTGACCCATTTACCTCAATTTGGGGATCTTACACAATTACAGAACGAAGCGCAACAAGCTGCGGGTGATACAGTAGAAGTAGCACTAGCAAAAGTCGATAAAGTATTTGATATCTAGGAGGAAGACAATGATTTTTGTACCGAATGACAAGCATGATCCACGTATCAATCTAGCAATTGAACAATTTTTACTCCAAGAAATGCCTGTTGATGAACCGATTTTATTGTTTTATATCAATGAACCATCTATCATTATTGGGCGTAATCAAAACACGATCGAAGAAATCAATCGAGATTACGTTGAACAACAGGGCATCCATGTCGTTCGTCGTTTAAGTGGCGGTGGAGCCGTCTATCACGACTTTGGAAATTTAAACTTTAGTTTTATCATGCCTGATGATGGCGATTCTTTCCGTGATTTTGCTAAAGTTACTAAGCCAATTATTCAAGCTCTTCACGAATTAGGGGTATCTGGAGCAGAGTTAAAAGGCCGAAATGATTTAGTGATTGATGGTATGAAATTCTCTGGTAATGCAATGTATGCAACGAATGGTCGAATGTTTGCCCATGGAACTATCATGTTTGATTCTGACATCAATGAAGTGGTCAATGCGTTAAAAGTAAAAAAAGATAAAATCGAGTCCAAAGGGATCAAATCGATTCGTTCTCGTGTGACCAATATCAAACCATTTTTACCTAAAGAAAAACAAGAGATGTTAACAGAAGAATTTCGTGATGAAATTCTATTAAAAATATTTGGAGTAGCAACGCTGGCAGAGGTTAATACGTATCAGCTAACAGACAAAGACTGGATCAAAATCAACGAAATCTCTGATCGCTATTATCGTAATTGGGATTGGAATTATGGGAAATCACCTGATTTTAACTTTTCGAGACAAAAGCGGTATCCGATTGGTTCGATCGAAGTCCATCTGAATGTGTCACATGGTTTGATTGATGATGTGAAAATATTTGGTGACTTCTTTGGGTTAGGAGAGATAAAGGACGTCGAAGAGAAACTGATTGGACAAAGATATGATAAATCAGTTTTAAGTGATGTAGTAAAAACGATTGATATCAAAAAGTATTTTGGTGCGATCGAAGCTGAAGATTTTCTTGCTCTTTTATATTGATCGAATGTTAGTCATTAGTCAAAAACAGGGAACACCAATGATTGGTGTTCCCTGTTTTTTATCTTTTTTTGAGAAAGAGAACGAATATTATTTTGTCCGCTCAAACCTTCATTCAATGAATCAATTTTCCAATCTGCCAAAGACATTATATGCTTTTCTTGGGATTTGTTTTAGTCAATTGGATGATTAAACGATCTACCTGACTATCTTTTTCCTGAGTCAACGTTCCTGCATAACGTTCCGCCACATCTTGGATTATTTTTAAATCAAACTGTTCTTGTTCAGCAAAGTTTTCTGTAATTCCTTGTGAAAAGAGATTCGTTTCATAGTTTGCGCTATGTTCACAACGAATCAATAGTTGATTTTCTTTTTCCTGCATCGATAAATAAATTTTTCGATGCATTGGATCTTCAATGGCATGTGTTTCTCTAAAAGAATGTTCTAAGACATGAATCAGTATTTGGGTCAAGTCATCATCATTGACGGTCAATACTTCTGGTAGTTCGGCTTGAAACTTCACTTTGATATTTCGCTTTGATGCAATCTCTTGATAACGAGCTAAAATAAGATTAGTGAGTTGGTGAGAGGAGTAAGAGAAAATAAATTCAAAATTTCGAGCATTAGTTAAGATAGTTTGCACATAATTTTGTACTTCATCGGTTTCTTCTTCCTTGACCAAGTGTTCTAAGTTTTCCATAGTTTGGATAAACTCAGTTCTTAATGTACTGATTTCTTGAATGTGATCACGTAGCTGATCATAATGCTGTTCAAGTAAATCCGATTTTGTTTTCAAGAAATTAACAGTTCGCTGATGCTTATCAAAGCTGATGATGTACTCGATAATATTATAACAAATGATAATAATCAGAATAATCATAAATAGAATAGTAGACCAATTAATATTTGCATTATAAATACCTAATGATGGTTGGATATAAAGCATACAATGGAAAATGGCAATCAGCACAATCCACGGTGTACAAGCAATGAAAAAACGATTATTCCGATAGGCTTCCCCAACACAGACAAGCGAAGTAACTAATGTACTGATTACACTAACCGCATTAACAATGGGCATTAGTTCAGTTAATTCTCCTACTGTCATCAATGAATAAATAAGGACACCTATTTGGATGGAGACTTGCAGAAAACAAAAGAGACCATATATTTTTTGATAATGTTTCATTCGGGATAAATAATACAATACCAGAAATACTGAAGTTAAAATAGTAAATGTATCAGATAAAATCGAATGGACGATTGGTTCAAAAAGGATGCCGCTTAATATATCTTCAGAGATTGATTCAAACCCTAAGACTAACGCAAAACAACTGAGAATGATCAATGAAATATCTAGTGTCTTTTTTTTGTAAAGCTTAAAAATGGCGTACACCAATATCCCAATTCCTAAAAAGATGGCAATGATCATGGTAACTACTTGAGGAACAGATTGGGAAAAAATAAAGCTGATGATTGGTCCCGTATTTCCAACATAAACTTTTGGTGGAATACCCGAATAGTTTTCATATGGTGAAGTAACTTCGATTTTTAAGTGTTCACCAGCATAATGTGTAGGCAGATCAATAACTGCCAAAGATAAACCAGGATGAAGTTGGTCTTGTTCATTTGTTCGATCATATAAAAGTTGATCATTTAAATAAACTTTTATCCATTGGTTGTTTCCCCGAATCACTAAATTCGAATCATCCATCTCTTCTTTTAATATAGTTTCCATCACAAAAGTTTCATTTCTTTCAACTGTTGGAAGGTAACTAATATAATGACTATCAAAACGAAAATCAGGTTCATTTTTTAAGTAAAATTCCCATGAATTTTTTATTTCTTTGACCTTTCCACTATCAGAAGGAGTAAAAATATAATAAAAGAAATATACTGTTATCATTAAAAATAACGTTGATAATAGAATAGTGAAAAACCATTTTATCTTTAATGAGTTCGCTTTTTTAAAATATTCAATGTTATTAAAAAAGTTCATAATGTGTCCTTTCTAAAAGTAACATTTTTTTTAGGGTAAACGTTTTTTGTTTTCTAGTCAATCATAAACCTGCATAAAGTTAGATAACCAGAGTTATTTTTTTAGATTTTTTTTAAAATTCTTTCAATTCGTTGTAGAAGAAATAGAGTTAAAATTGATAAAATTAAATCGTTATTATATGATGGGAAAGAAGAAATGAGTAAAGGGAGTGGAAACTAGTGCCATTTTATAAAAAAATAACCTATATTAGTTCAATTACACTGATTGTTATTTTAGCGATCATTTTGAGCATTATTTTACTTCCTAAAATAGCTGGTCTATCAACCCATATTATTGAAGATCGTGGTATGAGTCCTTACTATAGCCAAGGAAGTTTGATCTATGTACGTCCGAAGAAACCAGAAGAATTGTTGGTTGGTGACGTGATTACGTACTATGAAAACTCAGGAGAGCAAATAACCACCCGACGAGTGATCGCAGTGGAAAAAGACCATCAAGACTTTTATACTAAAGCAGATAGTTCTACGCAGACCGAATCCGGTGTAGTGGGGAGAAGATACATCATTGGAACGCCCATTTTTCAGATTCCCTATATTGGCATTCTTTTATCAAAGTCAGCATTTACTTGGATGCGCTGGCTATTTTTTACCATCGCCTTTTGTTTGACCGGTATTACAGCTTGGAACATGTTAGATGAATTTGAAAAAAAGAAAAGTTTCAATCGGTTTTTTACTCATAGCCAACGAAAAGGAAAGTGAGTGTAAATTTGTTTGCAACTTGTGGATTTGTCAGGTTCTTCGTATAATAATTTGGAAGAGGAGGCAGATTATGCGTAATGAAATGATGCATCGTCCGGTAGTAAAAGAAGAGTTAGTTGATTTTATGCGGACAAAACAGAAAAAACTGTCTGGAGAGCTTGGTTTGATTGAAGAAGAAGCCCATTTAGCGGAAGTACCGATCATTCCCCATGAAACAGTCGTATTCATGCAGTTTTTATTAGGGCAATTAAAACCAAAGAATGTTTTAGAAATTGGTGCAGCTATTGGTTTTTCTTCTAGTTTGATGGCTCAATTAATCAGTGAAAAAGGTCACGTCACGACGATCGATCGTTTTGATGTTATGATCAAAAAGGCCAAGGCAACTTATGAAAGACTTGGCTTAACCGAAAAAGTTACTTTACTAGAAGGGCAAGCGGCTGATATTTTACCAGAACTAACTGGGCCTTATGATTTTATTTTTATGGACAGTGCCAAATCGAAATATATTGAGTTTTTACCAGAATGTTTACGTCTGCTAAAAAAAGGTGGCGTATTGATGGTTGATGATATTTTTCAAGGCGGAACGATTTTATTGCCTGATGAAGAGATTCCTAGAGGCAAACGTGCCATTCATCGTAAATTAAATGAATTTTTACAGGTCGTCATGACCCATCCAGACTTGACTTCCACATTAGTGCCGCTAGGTGATGGTGTGATCTTGATAACTAAAGAAAAAGAGCAAATTCATCTACCTTAAGAGTATTTACCTTGTTACGACAAAAAGCTTGCTTTTTGTCGGACACTAGGTAAAAGAGGAACGCTTTCTATTGAGCAATCTTTTTTATTGATAAAATAACTATTTCATATTGACAGAACCAAAATGATTCTATATAATTATTTTTGTTCCGAAAAAGCTGTCATAGTAGCTCAGCTGGATAGAGCATCCGCCTTCTAAGCGGACGGTCGGGGGTTCGAATCCCTCCTGTGACGTAAAAAAAACCAAAACCGGTAGAAACGAAAGTTTCTACCGGTTTTTCTTTGTTCTGGTAGTTGGACCAAATGGGTACGTAGCAAGTATTCTTATGATACGCAGTCTAATCAGGTAGGACCTAGGTATGTGTTAAAAAAGAATATATTGGATGTTTTTCTAAGTAAAAGGAGTAGGTAAAATTTTTACTCTACAAATTCATACATTCGTGTATTTTAACTTCGTTTAAGCAGAAATCAGTCCATCCTCTATAGGTGGATGATGTTTGGTATCAGGGGATCCAAGGCTTTTTTAATCGCTACAAGTGTGTTTGTTTTTTTATTTTTGAACGGTTCGGCTATACTTATTCTAAGCCGATAAGCAGAAATGAATAGGGGGAGAAAATATGTCAATTATTTCACAAATTATCATTACATTAGTTGCAATTGAATTTTTTTATATCATGTATTTAGAAACCTTTGCTACAACTTCTAAAGCAACTGGCAGAGTATTTAAAATGAGTCAAAAAGAATTAAGTAATTCGTCGGTACAAACGTTATTTAAAAATCAAGGTGTTTATAATGGATTGTTAGGTATTGGTTTATTTTATGCCATTTATATTTCGTCTGCACCAAAAGAAATGGCAAGTTTGTTATTGATTTATATTGTACTGGTCGCAGCTTACGGTAGTATCACTAGTGACAAACTAATTATTTTGAAACAAGGTGGTCTGGCAATCATTGGATTACTGACTCTTTTGATTTGAGTTAATCTTATTTTATAAAAATTTTCATGAAAACGCCTATAACTTTGTGAAAAAGCTGACATGAGTTAGAAAAATATGCTATTCTAGTAGTTGCGTGTTTCATAAAATTTTTATAAAAAAGGAGTCTCTAGGTTGTTCAAAAAGTATATTTTTTTACTAAATGAAGAATTTGACGGATATGATCGTCAAAAATTCCAAAAAGATTTATTAGCTGGTATTACTGTAGCTGCAGTAGCTTTACCTTTAGCGTTGGCGTTTGGCGTGTCCAGTGGTGCAAATGCTGCGGCAGGATTAATTACAGCGGTTATTGCTGGACTTATTATTGGTGGCTTGTCAGGTGGTTTTTATCAAATTTCAGGACCAACAGGCGCAATGGCTGCGATCTTGATGTCGATTGCAGCTACTCAAGGGATGTCTGGGGTGTTACTGGCGACATTTTTAGCAGGACTATTATTGCTAGTGGCAGGCATTTTTAGATTAGGAACATTGACCTCTTTTATTCCAGCTCCAGTGATTACTGGATTTACTTCGGGAATTGCTATTATCATTGCCTTGGGTCAAGTGGATAACTTGTTTGGTGTCCATTCAGAAGGTGCAAATGTGATTGAGAAGTTTCTCAGCTATCAGACCTTTGGCTTTTCGATAAATTTTTCCTCCTTTATTATGGGATTATTAGTGATCATCGGAATGATTATCTACCCCAAAAAATGGGCTCAAACTATACCAAGTTCTTTGATGGCAATTATTCTTGCAACGGTTGCGATGTTCTTGTTTCACTTGCCGATAGCAACCGTGGGAAAAATCCCACAGACGTTGATCAGTAGCGATCGCTTAACGTTTGCAGCCTTTCATCTTGATTCTTTAAAAGAAGTGATGGTGCCAGCGATTAGCATTGCCTTGCTTGGCATGGTGGAAAGTTTGCTCTGTGGTGCTTCTGCGGGACGAATGGCAAACAAACCATTGGACAGCAACCAAGAACTTGTTGCGCAAGGAATCGGAAATCTAGTTTTACCATTTTTTGGAGGCATTCCAGCGACAGCTGCGATTGCCCGAACAAGTGTGGCAATTAAATCAGGGGCACAGACTCGTTTAGCTGGTATCATTCATGCTTTGGTTTTGTTTTTATCTATGATTATTTTTGCACCAATTATGTCAAACATTCCTATGCCAGCTTTGGCAGGAGTGTTGATTGTTACTGCTTGGCGCATGAATGAATGGGAAACGATCAACGTCTTGTTCACTAAGAGATATTGGTCTGGCATCTTATTATTTTTGATTACTATGGGATGTACTGTGATTTTTGACTTAAGTATTGCGATCGTCATCGGTATTATCGGTGGCTGTATTTTCTTTGTGATCAAAAGTGCGGCAATCACGATCTCGGTTGAAACAATCGATTGGGAACGAATGGATTTGCCAGAAACGAAAAAATTAGATAATTGGACAGTTGTCTATATTAGCGGACCACTCTTTTTTATGTCTGCTGAAAAATTAAAAAATACATTAGCTGATCTAAATCAAAAAGAGGGGATCATTTTTTCTATGCGTGGTGTTCCAAGTATTGATTTAACTGCCCGAGCTGTTTTTGATGAGTTTCAAGAAAAAGCTGAAATGCGAGAACAAACAATTATTTACACCTCGCTACAACCAGAAGTAGAAAAACAACTACAGCATTTATGGCAAAAAGCTGGCTTTGAGCAACACCAAACAGTAGCGCATGCACTCTCAGCGCTGCATGAACAATATACGTAATCAGTCATGAGCAGGAGAAATGTTTTTGAGAAGCAGGGCAAACAAAGTGTTTTTTGCAGTGTTTAATTAAAATAAGCTATAAAAATTCAAAAATCCCGAAACAGCTTTTTTCTGTTTCGGGATTTTTTACCTATGGAAGCTGTGGCTATTGATTGCTAGGATCTTTCTCGAGATAGTTTGCTAAGGTAAGCCAGTCTTTGCGGATCACGTCAGCTAATGTTCGATTGTAAAAAATAGCTGCAGGATGGAAAAGCGGGAGGATCTGGTAGCTTTTATCACTCCACTCGTAAGCATCTTTTTGTTGATTCAGTTTTAAAATAGGCCCAGTATAAAGCTGACCATGATTTTTAGAGATCGTATAAGCAGAACCTAATAACCGTTGCAAACCGATATTGCCTAATGTAGCAATCAAATGGGGCTCGACATGTTCGATTTCATAATCTAGGATCGGCGCATGAGCGAATACTTCCGCTTTTGTTGGTGTCCGATTCGGATAAACAGTTTCTGCTTGCTGAGTTCGTTTATTGAGTCGTTGGACTGTCCGATAAGGTCGACTTCTGACTGCACTAGTAATATAAACATCTTCTCTTGTCAAACCAGCTAGAGCAAGAGTTTGCATTAGTTCTTTGCCTGCTTGTCCGCTAAAAGGAATATGATTATCGATTTCTGTTTTGCCAGGAGCTTCACCTACCAGCATGAGTTTTGGGTGGAGTGGGCCTTGACCAGCAACGAAACCTTCTACCGCACGACCTTGCATACGAATCGTTGCTTCTTGAACCAATTCATCAGGATAGATCATTCGTTTACCTCCTTCGTCTTCACTAACATTATAATGAGCAAAAGTGAAAATTGCGATTGATTGACTTAAGAAAAGTTCTAGAATCTAGAGTTGACGAATGCGCTAGTTTCTGGTAATCTAGTACTGTTGTAATTGTGGACTCCACAGCTACAACCGCACAGAACGAGTTTGTAAGTACAGGTAACTGTCACTCTGGATGGCGAGTCTAAGTCTATTATAAGGAGGTGCTTTATAGCATGTACGCAATTATTAAAACTGGTGGTAAACAAGTAAAAGTTGAAGTTGGACAAGCAATCTACGTTGAAAAACTTGACGTTGAAGCAGGTGAAAAAGTTGTTTTTGACGAAGTTATCTTAGTAGGTGGCGAAACTACAAAAGTAGGCGCTCCAATTATTTCTGGTGCAACTGTTGAAGGTACTGTTGAAAAACACGGCAAACAAAAGAAAGTCGTTACTTTCAAATACAAACCTAAAAAACATTCACACCGTAAACAAGGTCACCGTCAACCATACACAAAAGTGGTTATCGACGCGATCAACGCTTAATTAGCGCTTGAGAAAGAAGGCCTGAATAATGATCAAAGGAACATTTAAACGTAATGACGCTGGTCAAATCGTTTCATTTACTTTGACAGGGCATGCTGATGCTGGTCCTTATGGGAGTGATATCGTCTGTGCAGGAGTT
Organism: Enterococcus sp. DIV1421a; assembly: GCF_051711025.1. Lineage (NCBI taxonomy): Bacteria > Bacillati > Bacillota > Bacilli > Lactobacillales > Enterococcaceae > Enterococcus > Enterococcus sp. DIV1421a. Next base: position 787,119 of record NZ_JBIOLU010000001.1, read on the forward strand.
TCTGCATTAGCGATCAGTACTGTCAATGGGATTGCCTCATTAGCTGGTTTTGAACCAATTGTCGAAATGAATGAAGAAGAGGGCGGTTATTTATATACCGAAGTCACTTCAGGATTGACACAAGAGCAAAACAATATTGCCGAGATTCTATTAGAAAATCTCTTGTTGGGATTACAATCGATAGAAGCTGAAAATTCAGAATATATCCAAATTAAAACAATTAATGATAAATAGGAGGTGCAGACCATGTTGTTATCAATGAATCTACAATTCTTTGCCCACAAAAAAGGTGGCGGTTCTACATCTAACGGACGCGACTCAGAATCAAAACGTCTAGGTGCTAAACGCGCTGACGGACAAACAGTTACAGGTGGATCAATTCTTTACCGTCAACGCGGTACAAAAATTTATCCAGGTGTGAACGTGGGTATTGGTGGAGACGACACTTTATTTGCTAAAGTTGACGGAGTAGTACGTTTCGAACGTAAAGGCCGCGACAAAAAACAAGTGTCTGTTTATCCAGTAGCTCAAGAAGCTTAATGAACAGTTTGCTCTATCCCTTATTACGTAAAGGATAGAGCTTTTTTTATGACTTTTAATGAAAACGGTTGACAAAAAAGGTGCTTAAACATAAGAATCAATACCATTCTTTATTTTTTTATTCAAAATCCTGTGCTTATCATTAGTTAAAATGGAAATTACATATTAAAAAACGAACGTCATTCTAAATGATCGGTTTGAAAAAAATAAAAAACGTTTCTCATTTGAAGTATAACAACATATGATTAGAAAAAATCACTACTATTTGTGAATGTTGTATTGTATACTGGGATTTAAGAAGGAGTGATGAATGAAAAAATGAATTTAAATAACGTTTCAAAGCGTTTGTACAAATGGGACAATTTAAAGGCTTTATTAATTTTCCTGGTTGTAGTAGGTCATTTAATTGATCGGGCGAATCAAAAGAGCGACTTGTTAATGAAAATTAACTATTGGATATATATGTTTCATATGCCAGCATTCATCTTTGTTTCTGGTCTATTCAGCAAGAATACAATTCGCAACAAAGATTTCCGAAAAAGTTTTAGATATCTCAAATGGTTTTTCATTTTAAAAATTATATTTTTGATTAGCACTTTTCTCTCTTCAGGTTCTTTAAGCTTTTCCTTTTTAACAGAAAGCGGACTGCCATGGTACTGTTTTGCTATTTTTGCTTTTCAATTAATCAGCATGGTTATTGATGGATATGACAAATACTGGGTGCTAGGCATAGCTGTTGTAATTGGTTGTTTGGCAGGATATGATGCAAATTTGGGAGATTTTCTATGTTCTTCAAGAATCTTAACTTTCTTTCCATTTTTTTATGCTGGATACTTAATTGATTATCAAAAAATGTCAAATTATCTAAACAATTTTAAGATCAAGTTGTGCGCGTTGTTCCTTTTGTCAGGAAGTTTTTTTGTCGTTTATTTTAAGTTATATGGCACCTCACTGACGATGGGATTTTTGACCGGTAGAAATGCTTATGCGAATGTAAGCGAATTAGTAGATCTTTATGGTGGTTTTTTCCGATTTATTTACTATATTGCAGTCTTCCTTATAATCAGTAGTTTGGTTGCTTTGATAAGTAATAAACGACTGTTTATTACGAGTTTTGGAGAATTATCCTTGATCATATATATGTTGCATATACCTATCGTCAGAATAGTGAATGATAAACTTCATTTGGATTTGTTTATTAAAAGTTTTGGTGTACCGCAGAGTATTACGATTCTAATAGTAACTATATGTATTTTCTTTTTGTGCAGAATGGAGTGGGTTCATAAGCCGTTAAACAAAATTCTCTATTTTAATGTTCCTGAAAAAACAGATAATTTGGTAAAAGGAAATGGGTATTTTAAAAGCTTTTTTTATGACCGTACTTTGACCATACTTGATAGTAAAAATGAAGAATAATTAGATGGTATGATGAGCGTATTATTATAGAAGACAAGTGTTTCGGTTATACGATCGGAGTTAATAAAAGTTCACTAGAAAATATTGAATTGGAAGTGATTGTTTATCCGAGCACTCAATAAACAGAATAAATTGAATAAACAATGAACTAAACTCAATGAAAAAAGTTCTCTCTTGTTGATTAAGAGGAGAGCTTTTTTTGTCTGTGTTTCATTACAATAGATAAAATGGTTTATCGGCGCAAGCACTTCGATCCGATCATTTTAAAGAAAAGCTTTAAGTTGAAGGGGACGTTTTTGGATAATTCTAATGAGACAAAGAGTAGCTGATCCAGTCAATACTTCTTTTAATAAGAGATATTTACTGTAAATAGTTGACGAAATGGAATTAAATTTATAGTATTATGTTTTGAAGCCAGTTAATGAAAAAGGGGCGAAACCAAATGGCGAAGCGCATTGATCGAATTTATACGTATGTCAAAGAAAAAACGGCTCATCTAAAACCGATTGAATATGATCAAGGGGTCACAACGAAAGAGATAGCTGAGGTTTTAGGAATCCAACGGACCAATAGTAGTAAAGATTTGAATCAGTTGGTACGTGAAGGAAAATTGTTGAAAACCGATGGACGACCTGTACGTTACATATATCAAAAAAATGTTGCCTATGAACAACCGACCGCCAAACATGTCATAAGCTATAAAGAAGAAAGAGTACCAGTAGAAAAAGCAAGGATTCAGATTGATACGAAAGATATTTTTGCTAAGATCATTGGCGCAAATGGGAGTATGAAAAACTCGGTTGAGCAAGCGAAAGCCGCCATTTTATATCCGCCGAGAGGTCTGAATTGTTTGATCACTGGACCAACTGGATCGGGGAAAACCTACTTTGCACATGCGATGTTTCATTTTGCCAAAGCCAATCACGTCATTAGTGAAGACAACGAGTTGATCGTCTTTAACTGTGCCGACTACGCTAATAACCCGGAATTATTGATGAGTCACTTGTTTGGGTATGTCAAAGGTGCTTTTACTGGAGCAGAAGAGGAAAAAACCGGAATCATTGACCAAGCAGATGGAGGAATGTTGTTCCTAGATGAAATTCACCGGTTACCACCTGAAGGGCAAGAAATGATCTTTTACTTCATGGATCATGGTACCTATAGTCGATTAGGAGAAACAACAAAATCTCATGAAGCAAATGTTCGGATCGTGGGTGCAACAACTGAGGATCCTGGTTCTTCTCTATTAGAGACCTTTGTTCGAAGAATACCGATCAATATCAAGTTGCCATCTTTTGAAAAACGCCCTGCAAATGAAAAAATCGACCTGGTTAAAATTATGATCGCCCATGAAGCCAACCGTATCCAGCGGCAAATTTCGCTAACTGAAGATGTTGTTAAAGCGTTGATCGGTAGTGTAACCTATGGGAACATCGGTCAGTTGAAATCGAATATCCAATTGATTTGCGCTCGTGGTTTTTTAAATCATATCAATTCTCCAGAAATTTCGATTACGATCGATGATTTGACGGAAGGGATTAGAAGTGGATTGATCCAATTAGCAAGTAATCGAGTAGCGATGTCCGAACTATCGAAGCTATTGGAGCCCAAAATTACGGTGTACCCTAACGACACAATCATGAAGATTCAATCTGATTCTTATGAACTACCCTATAATCTTTATGACATTATTGGGGACAAAGCAGCGCTATTAAAGTCTGACGGATTAGATCAAGAAGCCATCAATCATTTTATTTCAACGGATATCAACATCCATTTGAAATCTTTTTACAAGGATCATGGATTCTCATTCAATGCCGATAATAAACTAGCTGAGTTTGTTGATCCTAAAATCATCGAAGTCACCAATCAAATATATATAATGGTAAAAAATGCCTTGCCATATGAGTTTCAGCAAAATTTTATCTACGCAATGAGTCTGCATATCAGTTCTTTTTTAAAAAGAATCAATATCGGTGAAGAGCGCCATACGAATGATAATATACGTGAAATGGCAATTGATTTTCCAGTGGAATATGAAGTAGCGAAAGAAGTTAGAAAGTATATTGAGGAGTATTTCCAAGTAACGATTCCAGATAGCGAAGATTACTATCTCACTGTCTTGCTTGTGTCGCTAAGGGCAAATCAAGCAAGCGGTCGTATTGGGGTAGTCGTGGCAGCTCATGGGAATAGTACAGCAAGCAGCATGGTTCAAGTGGTCCAACAATTATTAGATGCAGACAATGTACGAGCGGTCGATATGCCATTGGATATGGATCCTAAAACGGCGCTTAGTCGGATCGAACGAATGGTGCAAGAGGTAGATGAAGGCAGTGGAACGATCTTATTAGTGGATATGGGTTCGCTTGCTTCATTTAATTCTCAGATTCAGCGAGATACAGGAATTCCTGTGCGGACAGTTGACATGGTGACGACCTCTTTGGTATTAGAGACGGTTCGCAAAGTTTCTGTGTTAGGTACGGATTTAGATATGTTATACGATTCCTTGAAAAATTTCCGTGGTTATGCAGAAATTTCGATGGAAAAAACACCTGAACCGACCGCACTCAGAAAAAAAGCCATCTTAGCTATTTGTGCATCTGGTGAAGGAACCGCACAACGAATCAAAGAATTGATCGAACGTTCTGTAAGTAAACGGCAAGATGTCGAGTTGACTGTTTTGGCACTCTCTGTTTTAGAATTGGAAAAAGAATTGCCTAAATTAATCGAAAATTACCAAGTCATTGCGACTACTGGAATTACAGATCCGCAGATTGCTGCGCCGTTTATTCCATTGGAGCGGTTTATCGATCAAAATATCGAGTTGATTTTAGATCAATTATTACTTGAGGCAGAATTAGATGAAACAGAAGAAGTGCCATTGAGTGAAGAAACTGCAAAACAGACTTGTGTGAAATTTATTGAACAAAATTTTACATTTATCAATGGAACCAAATTGATTGATCCTTTATGGAATTTTAGTGATCAAGTGTCTGAGAAGCTATCGATTGAGAATCATGGATATAGTTTTAAAATCAATTTAGTTTTACACACAGTGGGGATGATTGAACGGATTTTATTAAACGAGCCATTGAATGTTGAATCAGACGAACTGGAAAAAGCGATGGAAGATCCATTGTTTTCGTCTATCCAACAATTGTTATCCCTGTTGGAAAAGACCATCAGATTTGAAACACCTTCATCTGAAGTTTATTATTCATTAAAGCTGATTCGTAATGAATTGGCAAAAAATGAATACACTAAATGAAAAATACACAAAAAAGATACACTGTTATTAGTGTATCTTTTTTGTGTATTGCTTCGAAACGCCTTAAAACCCTTTAGTGTATTGATAAAAAGTTGGCACGGTTCTTGCTTTTATATAAATGTGCCAATAGATGGTTATACACACAGAAAATGAGAGGGGTTTCTGTGAAGTAGTTTAACAAAAGGAGATTTGCTGATGGATATTCGGTTAGCGCGTATAGATGATCGTTTGATCCATGGACAAGTTGCAACGGTCTGGTCAAAATTGACCGGCGTGGAACGCATCATTGTTATTAGTGATTTAGTAGCCCAAGATAAATTGAGAAAGTTTCTTTTAAAAGAAGCTGCTCCACCGGGAATCATCGCAAATGTGATCACGGTGAAAAAAATGATTCAAGTTTATCAAAGCGGTTTACTAGCAACGACGAAAGTGATGCTTTTATTCACTAATCCTCAAGACGTTGAGAAAATTGTCTTAAGTGGTGTACAGCTGGATTCATTGAATATCGGTGGGATGAGTTTTTCTGAGGGGAAGACGATGATCACAAATTTTGTGTCAGTCGACCATAAAGATATTGCATCGTTCCAATTCTTGAATCAGCAAGGTGTAGAATTAGAAATTCGCAAAGTACCCGCAGATAGAAAGATCCTTTTGATGGAATTACTAGCAAAAGCCAAAAAGGCATAATATTGTTGTTGGAAAATGGTCAAATTCATCTGTTGTAATGGTTAGCAATTATTTTAATATTTGATTTGTTACAACAAAAAGAAGTAGGAGGTATAAATATGGTAGGGATTATCCTTGCAAGTCATGGACAATTTGCTGAAGGTATCTTGCAATCAGGTTCAATGATTTTTGGCGAACAAGAAAACGTCAAAGCAGTCATTTTAAAACCAAGCGAAGGTCCAGATGACTTGAGAGCCAAATTAGAAGAGGCTGTTGCTTCTTTTGATAATCAAGACGAAGTATTGTTCTTAGTTGATTTATGGGGCGGAACACCGTTCAATCAATCAAACACATTGTTTGAAGAACACAAAGACAAATGGGCAATTGTTAGTGGTTTGAACTTGCCTATGTTGATCGAAGCTTATGCGTCACGTTTTTCAATGGAATCTGCTCAAGAAATTGCAGCACATATCATTGAAACAGCAAAAGATGGTGTGAAAGTGAAGCCAGAAGAGCTTGAACCACAAGAAGCACCAAAAGCAGAAGTTTCTGATGGACAACCTAAAGGTGCATTACCTGAAGGAACAGTAGTTGGCGACGGTAAGATTAAATATGTTTTAGCACGTGTTGACTCACGTTTATTACATGGTCAAGTTGCTACTGCATGGACAAAAGCTGTTCAACCAAATCGGATCATCGTTGTTTCAGATGCTGTATCAAAAGATGATTTACGTAAGAAATTGATCGAACAAGCTGCTCCTCCAGGGGTTAAAGCAAACGTTATCCCAATTTCTAAAATGATCGAAGTTGCTAAAGATCCAAGATTTGGGAATACAAAAGCTTTGCTATTGTTTGAAAATCCTGAAGACGTGTTGACAGCTGTTGAAGGCGGCGTTGACATCCAAGAATTAAACGTAGGTTCAATGGCCCACTCAGTTGGGAAAGTTGTCGTAAGTAAAGTTTTATCAATGGGCCCTGAAGACGTAGAGGCATTTGAAAAACTAGAAAGCAAAGGAGTTAAATTTGATGTACGTAAAGTACCAAATGACTCTCGCGACAATATGGACGAAATTCTTAAAAAAGCTAAGTCTGAATTATCTAAAGCATAATTCAAAAAACTAATATTTATAGGAGGCTTATCATGTCTATTATTTCAATGATTTTAGTCGTATTCGTTGCCTTTCTAGCAGGGATGGAAGGGATTCTGGATGAATTCCAATTTCATCAACCTCTAGTGGCATGTACATTAATAGGTTTAGTAACAGGTAACCTTGAAGCAGGTATCGTATTAGGTGGTACTCTTCAAATGATCGCTCTTGGCTGGGCAAATATCGGAGCTGCTGTAGCACCAGATGCTGCATTGGCATCAGTTGCATCTGCAATTATTTTAGTATTAGGTGGTCAAGGTGTTCGAGGCGTTCCATCAGCTATTGCTATCGCAGTACCACTTGCTGTTGCTGGTTTGTTCTTAACAATGATCGTACGTACAATCGCTGTTCCTATCGTTCACTTGATGGATGCTGCTGCTGAAGAAGGTAACATCCGCAAAGTTGAAATGTGGCACATCATTGCAGTATGTTTACAAGGTATCCGTATTGCAATTCCTGCTGGAGCATTATTATTCATCCCAGCTCAAACTGTTCAATCTTTCTTAGAATCAATGCCTGCATGGTTAACAGACGGTATGGCTATTGGTGGGGGAATGGTTGTTGCTGTAGGTTACGCATTAGTAATCAACATGATGGCAACTAAAGAAGTATGGCCATTCTTCGTTATCGGTTTTGTTGTAGCTGCAATTACTCAATTAACATTGATTGCCCTAGGTGCTTTAGGTGTTGCTTTAGCTCTTATCTACTTGAACCTTTCTAAAATGGGAGGCTCTTCAAATGGTGGCGGAGGAAGCAACTCAGGTGACCCTCTAGGCGACATTTTGAATGACTATTAATCTTGAAGGAGGAAAATAAAAATGGCAGAAGAAAAAATTACTTTATCTAAAAGAGACCGTTTAGCTGTTGCATGGCGTTCTACCTTCATTCAAGGTTCATGGAACTATGAACGTATGCAAAATGGTGGTTGGGCTTTCTCAATGATCCCAGCAATCAAAAAATTATACAAAACGAAAGAAGAGCGCACAGCAGCTCTTAAACGTCACTTAGAATTTTTCAACACACATCCATATATTGCTTCACCTATCTTGGGTGTTACGCTAGCATTAGAAGAAGAACGCGCAAATGGCGCTCCTGTTGACGATGTAGCGATCCAAGGGGTTAAAGTTGGTATGATGGGACCTCTTGCTGGTGTTGGTGACCCAGTATTCTGGTTTACTGTTCGTCCGATGTTAGGAGCTCTTGGTGCTTCTCTAGCAATGGGTGGTAATATTCTTGGACCAATCATCTTCTTCTTAGGTTGGAACATTATTCGTTGGTCATTCATGTGGTATACACAAGAATTTGGTTACAAAGCTGGTTCTAAAATCACAGATGATTTATCTGGTGGATTATTGCAAGACGTAACAAAAGGTGCATCTATCTTAGGGATGTTCGTATTAGCCGCCTTAGTACAGCGGTGGGTATCGATTAAATTCTTGCCAGTTGTATCAACTGTTAAGTTAGATAAAGGTGCTTACATTGAGTGGGATAAATTACCTGCTGGTGGCGAAGGAATCAAGAGTGCTTTTGAACAAGTAAACAGTGGTCTAGCACTTAGTCCTGAAAAAGTAACAACTTTACAAGATAACTTAGATCAATTGATCCCAGGGTTAGCTGCTTTAGCATTGACATTACTATGCATGTGGTTATTGAAGAAAAAAGTTTCTCCAATTGTCATTATCTTAGGTCTATTCGTTGTCGGTGTAGTTGGCCATGTTGTTGGTCTTTTATAATAAGAATCTAGCTCGGGCGTAGCCCCGAGCTTTTTTTATCAAAAAGTGGATGCTGCTTGAGATTTCAACATTGAAACGATAGTATACTAGATAGATAAAATAATAGGAGTGATTAAATGGTTCAATCAATCAATACAAAAGTTGATTTGGTAATTGATGCCACTGCGTTTACTGGTTTGACTGATTATGGGAAAATCATGATTGGAGACCGAGGATTCGAATTTTATCATGCAAGAGACACTCGGAAATTTGTTCAAATCCCTTGGGAAGAGATTGATTACGTCATCGCATCCGTTATGTTCAAAGGAAAATGGATTCCGCGCTATGCCATTCAAACAAAGAAAAATGGTACATATACATTTTCTTCTAAAGAACCCAAAAAAGTACTTCGCGCTATCAGAAAATACGTAGATCCTAGTCGTATGGTTCAATCCTTGAGCTTTTTTGATGTAGTGAAACGTGGTGTCAAAAGTATCTTCAAACGCAAGTAGAAAAACACGAATGGATGCTCTTCGCAGCATGTCATTCGTGTTTTGTTTTGTGTTTCGCTTTTTCTTTTGCGTGCGGTGTCATTATCTAGGTCAGCTTCAACACTGGTTCAATCATTTGCTCCTAATAATTTTCCTATGCTAGAATGAAACTGTAAAGAAGGAGGTTATTAGTATGGGTTGGATATGGACTTTAATCGTTGGTGCAGTCATCGGAGCCATTGCTGGAGCAATTACCAGTAAAGGAAATTCTATGGGTTGTATCACAAATATCATTGCTGGATTGATTGGTTCAAGTATCGGTCAAGCAATTTTTGGTAACTGGGGACCACATGCAGCTGGTATGGCACTTATTCCATCAATTTTAGGCGCAGTTATTTTAGTGGCAGTTGTTTCATTCTTTTTTGGGAAACGATCATAATCAAATAGATTAACGCTTAGCCAATAGTTTTGCAGATAGAAGTAAATAGTTAAGGCAAATCTGAAACTGATTTGTCTTAACTATTTTTGTTTTACTAAGTTTATTAAGAAAATTTGTTTTATCTGCTGTGTCAGAAAGAAAATTTGCTATAATAGAAAAAAGAGAGCAAAGAAAGAAGGAATTTCATTTATGATGCTACGAGTAGAAAAATTGCGTAAAAAAATGCAAGAAGAAAATTTAGATTCATTTTTGATCACTAGTCCATATAATCTTCGTTATTTGACTAATTTTACTGGTACGACAGGCTTAGCGGTCATCACATTAGAAAAAGCCTTTTTTATTACTGACTTTCGTTATACCGAGCAAGCAGCAGCTCAAGCTCAAGGATTTGAGATCATCAAAAATGTAGGACCGATTTTTGAAGAAGTAGCTGACTTAGTTCAAAAAGAAGGACTACGTGAACTTGGTTTTGAAGAAACAACTGTTTCCTTCTTAGAATATTCGGTATTAGAAGAGATCATTGATGCGCAACTGATTCCTATTTCGGGCATGATTGAAGAACTTCGAGAAATCAAAGACGAAGAAGAAATTGCGATTATTGAAAAAGCTTGTAGTATTGCAGATTTGGCATATGACCATATTCTCAAGATGATTCAACCGGGAATGACAGAGATCGAAGTTGCCAACCAATTAGATTTTTATATGCGTTCACTTGGAGCGTCAGGTGTTTCTTTTGAAACAATCGTTGCTAGTGGTTTACGCTCAGCTATGCCGCATGGAGTTGCTAGCAAAAAAATCATTGAACAAGGCGATTTGATCACAATAGATTTTGGATGCTACTATGAAGGTTATGTTTCTGATATGACACGAACATTTGCGATTGGTGACCCAGGAGAACAATTAAAAGAAATTTATCAAATCGTTCTTGAAGCCCAACTAGCAGTTCTGGAAGTAGCTAAACCAGGAGTTACCGGTAAGCAACTAGATGCTGTAGCTAGAGATTACATTACGAAACATGGTTATGGCGAAGCTTTTGGACACTCAACAGGACATGGAATTGGCTTAGAGATCCATGAAGGACCCAATGTTTCAGTTCGAGCTGAGAAACAATTTGTTCCAGGAAATATTATTACCGACGAACCAGGCATTTACTTACCAGGTATCGGTGGCGTTAGAATCGAAGATGATTTATTGATTACTTCTGATGGAAATCGCGTGTTGACGCATTCACCAAAAGAGTTGATTATTTTATGATGAGCGTAGCCTAAAGCATCATTCACTCAGACTTTGTTATAGAAAATCACTTGATTTAATGATACACTATAGAAGACAGCAAGCTTTGAAAACAAAGCGTAATTTGTTTGAGAAAAAGACTCTCAAATAGGCAAGTGAACAGTTTACCTTTATACGTTTCGAATGAAGAATAAGTGAAAGAACGGTTCATTCGTAGGCAACAATCTGTGTAGAGGCAAAAGGAGGAATAGATAAAATGGCAGAGGACAAAAATTTAGTTTTGAATGCGACTCAAGAGCTTGGTGAAATTGTCATTGCGCCAGAAGTCATTGAAGTGATTATTGGTATCGCTGCTTCAAAAGTAGAAGGCGTTTATGGGATGCGTGGAACATTTGCCAGCAACGTAACGGAATTATTAGGGCGTGCAGCGCATGGTAAAGGTGTCTATTTAGTAAATGATGAAGATGGGTTAAAAGTAGATCTTTATTGCTATTTAGAATATGGGGTTTCTGTTCCCAGAGTAGCGATGGAAATGCAAGAACGCGTGAATCAGCAAGTTCTTTTCATGACAGACATTGCTTTAGCAGAAGTCAATGTTCATGTGGTAGCAGTCGTACCGGAAAAACTAGAACAACCAGCAATTGAAGAACTTTTTGAAGACGAAGAGGAAGAAAATGAATAAAGAATTATCAAGACACGAAATTCGTGAAATGGCTTTACAAGCATTATTTCCATTAGATTTTAATGCTGATTTGACCAAAGAAGACGCAATTTTCCATGCAATTGAGTTGGATCACAAAGAAATGATCAATGAAGAGGAGTCAGAGTTTGTTCCTGTTTATTTAGATACATTGGTTGGCGGTGTGTGTGCGAAAAAAGGCGAATTAGACCAAACCATTGAGAAGCACCTCAAAGGAAACTGGCGCATCAATCGTATCTCTAAGATGGATTTGATCATCTTGCGTATCGCCATCTTTGAAATGAAGTACATTGAAGATGTACCATCCGCAGTCGCATTGAATGAAGCCATTGAATTAGCCAAAACTTTTAGTGATGATCAATCACGTAAGTTTGTCAACGGTGTATTATCTAATGTTTTAAAAGAGATTGAAGCTGGGGCATAGTCCCAGCTTTTTTCTATGAAAACAAGGAAACGGGTTCTAAAAGCTTGTTTATCTATGGTAGAATGAAAGCACAAAAAAATCTGGGAGTGATCGTATGGCAGAATTGATTAATGGAAAAGAACTAGCTGAAAAAATGCAAGCAGAGATTGCGATAAAAGTGAGCGAATTAAAAACAAAATCGATCTCCCCCGGATTGGTCGTTTTATTAGTAGGAGAAAATCCAGCCAGTCAGGTTTATGTACGTAATAAAGAACGTTCCGCAAAATCAATCGGGATCCATTCAAAAGTTGAACGTTACCCAAGCACGATCTCTGAAGAAACGTTGTTAGCTGAAATCGAAAAATATAATCAAGACCCAAATTTTCACGGGATTCTTGTTCAGTTGCCATTGCCAAAACACATTGATGAAGAAAAAGTCTTATTAGCAATTGATCCTAAAAAAGATGTAGATGGTTTTCATCCAATGAATTTAGGACGATTATTAGCTGGTAACCCCGATAAGATTCCTTGTACGCCATATGGCATCATGAAAATGTTCGCAGCTTATGATATCAATTTGGCAGGGAAGCGGGCGCTGGTGATCGGACGTAGCAATATTGTAGGGAAACCAATGGCACAATTATTATTGATGGCAGATGCTACAGTAACGATTGCTCATTCAAAAACGGCTAACCTTGCTGAACTTGCAAAAGAAGCTGATATTTTAGTCGTAGCGATTGGGCGAGGCCATTTTGTTACTAAGGAATTTATCAAACCAGGCGCAGTGGTGATCGATGTTGGTATGAATCGTGATGAGCATGGGAAATTGATCGGTGATGTAAAATTTGATGAAGTAGAACCTTTAGCAAGCTATATCACTCCAGTGCCTAAAGGAGTAGGACCTATGACGATTACGATGCTGATGTATCAAACCGTGCTGGCTGCTGAAGCAGGTGAGTAGATGACACAAGAATATTTAACAGTAACCACATTAACCAAGTATTTAAAAAGGAAATTTGATGTAGACCCTTATCTTGAAAGGGTCTATTTAACAGGTGAAATCTCGAATTTTCGTTTGAGAGCAAATGCACATCAATATTTTAGTTTAAAAGATGACCATGCGAAAATCTCAGCAATCATGTTCAAAGGTGCATTTCAAAAATTACGTTTTCAACCTAAAGAAGGGATGAAAGTATTAGTTGTCGGACGGATTTCTCTTTATGAAGCTTCTGGTTCTTATCAGATTTACGTTGAACACATGGAACCTGATGGTGTAGGAGCGCTATATCAAGAATTAGAAGAACGAAAAGAAAAATTGCGAAAAGAAGGTCTTTTTAAGCCGGAACATAAGCAAGCTCTTCCACGTTTTCCAAAAAGAATTGCAGTTTTGACCAGTCCAAGCGGTGCAGTTATCCGAGATATCATCACAACTGTCAAAAGACGTTACCCCATCGCCCAACTCGTCCTATTCCCAACGGTGGTGCAAGGAAATCAAGCAGCTGACAATATCGTTGAAAATATCCGTCGTGTTGAAGAACTGGGAGATTTCGACACGATGATCATTGGACGTGGCGGCGGATCGATTGAAGACTTGTGGCCATTTAATGAAGAAAGAGTAGCACGTGCCATTTTTGAGGCACGAACACCTGTGATTTCTTCAGTTGGACATGAGACGGATACTACTATTGCTGATTTAGCAGCAGATGTACGAGCAGCCACACCGACGGCGGCAGCTGAATTAGCTGTTCCTGTTTTATCTGAAGTATTATTGAAGCTGAAAGAACGGCAAGCAAGGCTTGAACAGGCCTTTTTGCGTCAAATTCAACGCAAACAAGAACGTTTTGAACGAGCAAAACAATCATATGTTTTCCGTCAACCGGAACGTCTGTATGAAGGACAAACAATTAAGCTTGATCAGTTCAAACAGCGCTTGTTCCAAGCGACACAACAAATTTATCATTTGAAAGAAAAACAAACGGTTCGTTTGAACCATCAGTTGGCACAAGTTGCACCGACTTATCGAGTGAAATCTGCCAAGCAAGAAACAGACTACTTAGAGAAGCGGTTAGCTGAAAAAATGGAACAATATATGCAGAGCCAGCAGCAACGTTTCCAACAAGCGATTCAATCATTAGATTTGCTTAGTCCGTTAAAAATCATGGGGCGAGGATACAATTACACAACAATCGAAGGTCGTGTCGTGAAAAGTGTGACAGAAATGAAGCCTGAGGATACGATCACGATCCATTACCAAGACGGACAAGTGAATGCTACGGTACAAGAAGTAGAAGAAGGAGAATGATCAATATGGAAAATCCGACATTTGAGGAATCATTACAAGAATTAGAAAAAATTGTCATGGAATTAGAACAAGGTGATGTACCTTTAGAATCTGCTTTAGATGCTTTTAAACGAGGAATGGAATTAAGTAAGCATTGCCAAGATACTTTAACTAAAGCTGAAAAAACCTTGACGAAAATGATGTCAGAGGCAAATGAAGAAGTTACTTTTGAAGGAAATGAGGAAGCATAATGAAGTTGGCTGATTTTTCAACGATCCATCTATCTTCTGTAGAAGAAGAAATTGTTTCTTTTCTAAATGACTACACTTCTGATGAACAGTTGAAAGAAAGTATGCTTTATTCCGTTCGCGCTGGAGGCAAACGGATTCGTCCTTTGCTTTTACTTAGTACAGTAGCTGCGTTTGGCGAATCGATCAATACAACAACTTATCAAGTAGCAGCTGCTTTGGAAATGATCCACACGTATTCGTTGATTCACGATGATCTTCCGGCAATGGACAATGATGATCTACGCCGCGGAAAACCAACAAACCATAAAGTCTACGGGGAAGCACTGGCTATTTTAGCAGGAGATGGGTTATTGACAGGTGCCTTTCAACTCATCAGTATGGCTCATTTAGCGAACTCACCAAAACTTTTACTGCTGCAACAATTAGCAATCAATGCTGGTACCCAAGGGATGATTGCTGGTCAAGCAGCGGATATCGAGGGAGAAACAAAACAATTAACATTAGAGGAATTAATGTTTATCCACGAAAGAAAAACTGGTCGCTTGATGCACTACGCTTTATTAGCGGGAGGAGTATTAGCAAACCAACCGGAGGAAGTTTTAGCTAGCCTACAAAAATTAGCCAGTCATCTAGGCCTTGCTTTTCAAATTCGTGATGATCTGCTCGATGTGGTTAGCACGACTGAAGTATTAGGTAAAACAGCTGGTAAAGATGCTAAAATGGAAAAAACGACTTATCCAGGTTTATTAGGTATCGAAGAAACAAAAAGCGCACTTGAAAATGAGATTGATGCGGCGAATCGAATGATTGATCAGTTAGAACAAACGGTATGTTCATTCGATGGACAACTTTTACGTCAATTAGTTCAGCAATTCAGTGTATAGAAATGGAGAAAAAAATGGAAAAAGAACGCGTAGACGTTTTAGCAGTCAAGCAAGGCTTGTTTGAAACGAGAGAGCAAGCCAAACGTTCAGTTATGGCTGGTTTGATCTATAACGAAAAAAATGAACGTTTCGATAAGCCAGGGGAAAAAATCCCTGTAAGTAGTGAATTACAGATCAAAGGCAAAAAATTACCTTATGTTTCTCGTGGAGGATTGAAATTAGAAAAGGCGCTAAAGGTCTTTGATTTATCTGTAGAAGGTAAAATATTATTGGATATTGGAGCATCAACGGGTGGTTTTACCGATGCGGCTTTACAAAATGGTGCAAAAATGAGTTATGCTCTGGATGTTGGGTATAATCAATTAGCTTGGAAAATCAGACAAGATGAACGAGTTGTAGTAATGGAAAGAGCGAATTTTCGTTATGCCAAACCAGAAGATTTTCAAGAAGGAACCCCAGAGATTGCCGTCATCGATGTATCATTCATTTCTTTACGTTTGATGTTAGTGCCATTACACGAAATTTTAGTTGACGGTGGCGAAGTGATTGCTTTGATCAAACCACAATTTGAAGCGGGGAAAGAAGCAGTTGGCAAGAATGGGATCGTTCGTGACCCTCAAACGCATGTACAAGTGATTGAGGATATTTTACACTTTGCTGCGATGCATGGGTATGATGTATTAGATTTAAGTTATTCACCAATAACCGGTGGAGAGGGGAACATTGAATTTTTAGCCCATTTGAAAAAAGTTTCTGATCAAGGAACGTTATCTCCAGATGTGGCACCTGAAAAGATCGTCCAAGAAGCCCACAACCAGTTTAACCACAAATAATGACGGGCAAGCAATAAAGAAGACAGCGGATTCTTCTTTATTAAGCGTTTGAAATAAGCTATCATAGTAAGGAAGAATACGTAAAGGAGCGAAGAACGTATGCGAAAAAAAGATCGGCATCGTTTGATTACCCGGCTACTAAATGAAAATGATATCAGAAAACAAGAAGAATTTGTGGAGATCCTGAAAAACAAAGGGATTTCAGTGACGCAGGCAACGATTTCCAGAGATATCAAAGAACTCAAACTCATCAAAGTTCCTGCAGCTGATGGAGGTTATCGCTATAGTCTTCCTGCAGAAACTACTGAAGACGTTAGTACGAAATTAGAAAAGTTATTGAAAGATGCATTTGTGGCTGTTGATCAAATGGAAAAATTCGTCATTTTAAAAACTTTACCAGGCAACGCTTCTGCTGCGGCTAATTTAATTGATAAACGATATAAAAAAGAATTGTTTTCCATCATTAATGATGACGATAATGTGTTGATGATCACACGAACAGAAGAAGATGCAGTTGCATTGAAAATGGATTTTTTACATTACCTTTGAGTTGAGGAGTGATTGCCTTGTTACAAGAGATCAGTATTACTAATTTTGCGATTATTCCGGAATTGCATTTGTCTTTCCATAAAGGAATGACAGCTCTAACTGGAGAGACCGGGGCAGGTAAATCGATTATCATTGATGCCCTTGGATTACTGGCTGGTGGTAGAGGCTCCAGTGATTATATTCGCCAAGGAGCCGATAAGTGTATCTTAGAAGGGTTGTTTGAATGGCCAAGTCAAGAAGGATTTACTGAATTGATGGAAGAACTTGGCATCGAATCAGATGGTGATAACTTGATTGTTCGTCGTGATATGGCATTAACGGGTAAAAATGTCTGCCGAGTCAATGGACATATTGTTACGCTGGCAAACCTTAGAAGGATCGGAAGTTATCTAGTTGATATTCAAGGACAAAATGAACACCAGGAGCTATTACAACCAGAAGCCCATTTAAATTTATTGGATCGTTTTGGTGATCGTACTTTTCAACAACAAAAGAAAAAATATCAAAAAGAGTATGCTATCTATCGTGAGCTCGAACGAAAAATGCGGAAAGTCCAACAAAATGAAAAATCATTTGTTCAACGGATCGACATGCTTCATTTTCAACAAGAAGAAATCGCAGCAGCTGATTTACAAGTTGGCGAAGAGGAACAGTTAAGCGAGGAAAGAGAAAAATTAAGCAATTATCAAAAGATCGTGGATAGTTTTGCTAGTGGTTATAGTGCATTGAGTGCGGGAGAACCCAGTAGTGTGGATAACGTTGGTTTAGCTGTTTCTGAACTACAAAGCATTGCTCATCTAGATAATGAATATGAAGCAATCGTTGAGAATGTTCAAAGTGCTTATTATTTACTTCAAGATGCCATTGGTGACATGAGTCGCCAAATCGATCTGCTGGAATTGGATGAAAACCGATTAGAAGAAGTCAATCAACGGCTTGAATTGATTCGTCAGTTGAAACGCAAATATGGGGAGTCAGTGGAAGCAATCCTTGATTATTACGAAGAAATCACTAAAGAACTGGATTCTTCTGATTTCTCAGAAGGTCAACTAGAAAAAATGCAACTGGAATTAACTAAAAAAGAAACGTTCTTGCAAGAACAAGCATTAGCACTGCATAAAACAAGAAAAAAAATCGCTAAAGAACTAGAAAAATCAATCTTAACGGAATTAAAAAGTCTATATATGGAAAACACGGAGTTTGAAGTCCGTTTTTCATCTGAAAAAAATGGACAATTAGATGCTAATGGATTGGACCAAGTGGAATTTTACATAACCACAAATCCTGGAGAACCATTGAAGCCATTAGTAAAAGTTGCCTCAGGTGGGGAACTATCACGTATGTTGTTGGCGTTAAAAACTATTTTTTCTTCAGAACAAGGTGTGACTAGTATCATTTTTGATGAAGTGGATACAGGAGTAAGCGGTCGAGTTGCCCAAGCGATTGCAGATAAGATCTCACAGATCTCATGTCACTCACAAGTTTTGTGTATCACCCATCTACCGCAAGTCGCTGCAGTTGCCGATTTTCAATACTATATTCAAAAAGAAGTCATTGATGGGCGTACCCAAACATCGGTTACCGAACTACAACCCACACAACGAGAGACCGAAATTGCCCGAATGTTAGCAGGAAGTGAAATTACCCCACTAACAGTCGAGCATGCCAAAGAATTATTACGCTTAGCAAGTAAATAGAAAAATAGGTAGAAGCCTGAGCAGTCTAAGAGAAGAGGATATCTTAGAATGAACAGTTATTTGACTCAGAGATGCTACTTGTATGGCAGCAACTAAAACGACACTTGGCTTTCTTATAAAAAACGAACCATTAGCAAGCGAACATTCTTTCCTAGCAAGGTAAAAAACAAGTCCCGCACTTCTTTTTGGGAAGTGCGGGACTTGTTGGTTTTTAAGCCATTCTTACATGACACTCATAACTGCAGTCAAGACAACTGAACCAATCGTTAAGATCAACATGGTCCAAACAACGAATTTAGTGATTTTTGAAAAAGTACTTGTTTGTTTATTCTCGCGCATAATTTTTACCTCGAAATTTTTTAGTTGTCTTTAGTTTAACTCCTTTTACTTTTCTTCACAAGGGGACGGTTACAAAAACTTTCCCTTTTTTAAATAATAAGCAGTAGCAATACTGATAAAAATCATCAGTAGAATAATCCATAAAAACGCATCGTCCCTTCCTGCAATAGGAAGCTTGATATTCATTCCATATAGACTACCAATGATGGTCGGGATCGTTAAGATGATCGTTAGAGAAGTTAAAATTTTCATAATATTGTTTAGATTATTAGAAACAATTGCTGAAAAGGTTTGATTCATTTGTTCAACTAGTTTTAATTGAATTCGAGCGGTAGTGCGTGATTGTTCTGTTTCAATAATCACATCATGGAGATGATTTTTTAAAGCGTGGTTTTCTTGAATCGTTTTGTTTTTTACTAAGGTTTTTAAAGTGGTCAGGTTAGCCGTTGTTGCTTCTTTGAAATAAACCAAGCTTTTTTGGATATCCATGATTTGATACAGTTGACTATTTTCTGTTGAGACACGCAATTGTTTTTCCAAGACATCGCATTGTGATTGTAAGGTGCTGAGATAAGTATTGTAGGAAAAAGTAATTTGCCACAATAATTGCATGAAGATATTTAAGTTGGCTGGTAAATCATTTTCAGTAAAAGCTTGACTAAATACTTTTTTCAAAAAGAGTGGTTCATGATTCGTAATTGTGATAAGCTTTTTTTTAGGTGTCACAATAATAGAAAAAGGGTAAGTATCTACTTGAAAATAGCCGCTTGGGCTTGTTTTTGGAAACGGGTATTGCAATAATAATAACGCTGGTTTTGTTAATTTAGTCTGATTAAATTCTTCTTCTCGTGAATTTTCAGCATCGTCTAAAATAGAAGTAATGTAATCAGACGGAATTTGAAATTGGTGTGTGATTTGCTGGATTTCATCTTCACTTGGACGTTCGACGCAATACCAAATCGTATCTGCTGTTTCTTTTTGAGTATTGACCAATTGTCGATCCTCGATAGAAAAATACTTGATCATTTTTGAACCTCCTAATACGCTCTTTCATCTATTATAACGAATATCAGAATAGAACACAGTGAAAGAGCTTGGAAAATGGGATTGGCTAGGAACAGGAAAAAGGTAGTATTAAAGGAGTGGACTCATACAATTTGGATTAGATCTTTATCTAAGAAGTAAAAATAGTAGAAAACTTTATAAATTTAAAATAAATGAAATAGTTGTGTAAAATACATCAGGTATACTTGAACCAACTATGAAAGGGAGTTTTGTTAGATGGGCACTTTTACGCCACTTGTTTTATTTTGGTATATCTTTCCAGCCATCGTGTTGTTTGGCTGTAATTTTTTAGTGAAAATTTTTTCATTAGATCGTCGTTTTAAAATCAAAGCGCCTGATCTTGCCGTTCCTTTTTTATGGGGAGGGATGCATGCATTGTCACGCAATTCTGCGACAGTTTCCTTCCTGCCTTTCTTTATGATTTCACTTTTGTTGATGGCGATTTGTATCGCTGTATTCCAGGCGTATTACTATGATGAAATTATCTATTCACGTTATCTTAAAATGACTTGGCGTTTAGCTTTCTTGTTAACAAGTGGTTTTTATGTCGTTTTAATCGTCTTAAATCTTCTCTCGTATCTTTGATAAAAAGCCAATCAAGCTGTAAAAAGTCTTTAAAAAGACTTTTTACAGCTTGATTCTTAAAATTTTTTTTACTAATAAAAAAGTTATTCTCTGATTTCCTATAAAAGGTGGTAGAAAGTGGGGGATTGTGGTAGACTAATTTTAGTTAGTGGAGAGATGGGGGTAGTTTCAATGTTCATGGGCGAATTTCGGCATAATATTGATACAAAAGGTCGTATGATCGTACCTTCAAAACTTCGTGAAGAGTTAGGTGAACAATTCGTTCTCACGCGTGGATTAGATGGCTGTCTTTTTGGCTATCCAATGAAAGAGTGGGCGAATTTAGAAACAAAACTGAACGACATGCCTTTAGCGAAAAAAGATGCTCGAACTTTTGTGCGTTTTTTTTACTCGGCGGCCACTGAATGTGAATTAGATAAACAAGGACGGATCAACATTCCCAGTACATTAAGAAACTACGCTGCTTTAACGAAAGAATGTGTTGTCATTGGTGTATCCAATCGAATCGAGATTTGGGATGAGGCACGATGGCAAGAATTTTCTGAAGTGGCAGCAGAAAACTTTGATGAAATTGCTGAAAATATGATTGATTTTGGACTATAAGAATAGGAAGAGGCTGACTAATGACTGAGACATTTCAACACTATACAGTCATGTTGAAAGAAACGGTAGATGGCTTGAACATCAAACCAGATGGCATTTATGTAGACTGTACACTAGGCGGTGCCGGACATAGTGAATATCTTTTGAGCCAATTAAATACAAACGGGCACCTTTATGCATTCGATCAGGATCAAAAAGCCATTGATCATGCAAAAGTACGGTTAGCCCCATACATTGAAAAAGGTATGGTTACTTTTATCAAAGCGAATTTTCGTGAATTAGAAGCAAAGATAAAAGAGCATGTTCCTCAAGTCGATGGTATTTTGTATGATTTAGGCGTATCTTCTCCACAATTAGATGAAGCTGAAAGAGGTTTTAGTTATCATCAGGATGCTCCTTTGGATATGCGTATGGATCAATCAGCACCTCTGTCAGCGTATGACGTTGTTAATGAGTATTCCTATAATGAATTAGTAAAAATCTTCTTTCGTTATGGCGAAGAAAAATTTTCTAAACAAATTGCTCGAGAAATTGAACGAGTAAGAAAAATCCATCCGATCCAAACAACTGGTGAATTAGTAGAAATCATTAAAGATGTGATTCCTGCACCAGCAAGAAGAAAAGGTGGACACCCAGCTAAACGAATTTTCCAAGCAATAAGAATTGCAGTAAATGATGAATTAGGTGCAGAAGAAGCTTCATTAGAACAGGCGATTCGGCTATTAAAAATCAATGGAAGAATCAGTGTAATCACCTTCCATTCATTAGAAGATCGGATTGTCAAAAGTATGTTCAAAGAATACAGTACCGTTCAAGATTTACCACCCGGATTACCGGTTGTTCCTGAAGAATTTCAGCCAGAGCTGAAGTTGGTTAATCGAAAACCGATTCTTCCATCAGAAGAAGAACTAAGTGAAAATAATCGATCACGTAGTGCAAAATTACGGATTGCTGAAAAAATACGAGTGAAAGAGGAGTAGCGTAATGGCAGAATTAAAAAAAGTCCAAGAATATCCATATGATTTACCAGAAGTGGTTGATCAACCAGAACAACAATTGCCAGATTCAAATCAAGAAATCGTACGCCCTCAATCACCGGCTAAACGCCTAAAACATATTTCTGTTTTAGAAAAATTAGCAGTAGTAAGTATTATTTTTTCAGTGATCGCACTATGTGTCTTGACAGTCATGTTACGAACAAATATTAGTGGTGTCGAAAAAGCAATCACAACGATTCAAACAGAGATCACTCAAAAAAACCAAGAAAAAACTAGTTTAGTACAGGAAAAAAATGAATTATCACGTACTGAACGAATCAAAAAAATCGCAGAAGAAAAAGGGTTGTCAATCAATGACGACAATTTAAGGAAAGTGAAGTAAATGAGTCTTAAAAATAAATTCCGGCGGTTTATGGAAAAGAAAAATCTAAATCCGACGAACAATCGCAAAAAAGTAGGTATCATTTTATTTGCTACGAGTATTGGATTGTTCTTTTTATTTGCCGTTCGTTTTTCTTATATCGTGATCGGTGGTCACGTGGCAGGAACCTCTTTGGCAGAAAAGACCGAACAACTTTACAAAGGGAGCGAGGTCGTAAAAGCAAAACGTGGAACGATCTATGATCGGAATGGGGTCGCTTTGGCAGAAGATGCCACTTCTTACTCAATCAAAGCAATCCTTTCAAAAACTTATACTTCTGGTGACAAAAAATTGTATGCCGAAGAAAAGAACTTTGACAAAATCGCCGAAATACTAAATAAAAATCTCTCTATAGAAAAGAACGATGCCTTACAAATCTTAAAAGATGGCGCCAAAAATAATCTATATCAAGTTGAATTTGGTTCTTATGGAAAAAATATCAGTCAAGAGACCAAACAGAATATAGAAGACGATATGAAGAAAGCAGGAGTAGTCGGTCTGTATTTTGAAGATCATCCCGCACGGATGTATCCTAACGGCGAATTTGCTTCCCACTTTATCGGCTATGCTGTTCCAGATAAAAATGAAAATGGCTTAGTTGGAAAGCTCGGACTAGAAGCTGCTTATAATGATATTTTAAGTGGTAAAAATGGGAAGATCGTTTACCAAAAAGACAACTACCAAAATCCTCTACCAGGAACAGTGGCAGAAGAAGTGAAAGCAGTTGACGGACAAGATATCTATACGACGTTGGATAGTCGTTTACAAAGTTATCTTGAAACGCTTATGGATCAAGTGAATGAAGAATACCAGCCAGAAGAATTAACAGCCATGTTGATGAAAGCGAAAACTGGAGAAATTCTAGCAATGGGTCAACGACCTACTTTTAATCCTGAAACAATGGAAGGCTTAACCGGCAAGGATGCTGTTTGGCGTAATTTCTTAGTGCAAGATAGCTATGAGCCTGGTTCAACTATGAAAGTCTTCACGACTGCAGCAGCGATCCAAGAAGGGAAATTCAATGAGAATGAAACGTACCAATCTGGGAAAATAAAAGTTGCTGACGCGACGATCAACGACCACGATTTTGGAGCAAAAGGAGTTCTTACGATGCGACAAGCGTTATCTTGGTCAAGTAATGTTGGGATGGTAATGCTGGAGCAACGAATGGGCGGTACTTGGTACAACTACCTACAAAAATTAGGTTTTGGTCAAAGTACTCATTCAGGTCTAGATGATGAAGTAAATGGTGCTTTGCCAACGGAAAATATCGTTGACCGCGCAATGAGTTCTTATGGGCAAGCGATTGGTGTTACAAATTTCCAAATGATGAAAGCTTTCACTTCCGTCGCAAATAATGGGACGATGATCCAACCACGCTACATCAGTAAAGTTGTAGATCCTGCAACGAATGAAGAGCGTACAACGCAAACGGAAGTTTTAGGGCAACCATTTTCAAAAGAAACGACCGAAAAAGTACGAGAATATATGCGTGACGTAGTTGAAAGCGAAAATTATGGTAGTGCATATGGGGTATATAGTGTGCCGGGTTATAATGTTTCAGCTAAAACTGGTACGGCACAGATTGCTTCTGATAAAGGTGGGTACCAAACTGGTGATACAGCATACTTATATTCCATCGTAGAAATGGTTCCATCTGAAGATCCAGAGTATGTTTTATACATTACGATGAAACATCCTAAGACTTACGATCGAATGGCTTTAGCTAAAATCGCTAATCCATTGATGAAACGTGCGATGGACTTCCAAGAAAGTGAAGAAGAAAATTCACCAGAAGCAAAAACAGAAAAAATCACTGTAGCAGATTACCGTAATCTAAGTGCTGATGTTGCCGCAGCAGATGCACAGAAAAGTGGATTGCAACCTATCGTTGTAGGTGATGGGAAAAAAGTGAAGAAACAATCTACTGCAAATGGAGATCAATTGATTTCTGGCGAAAAACTGATCTTGTATACAGGCGGAGAAAAGTTAATGCCTGATGTCACCGATTGGTCCAAAGCAGATATTATGAAGTTAGGGAAAATCTTAGGGGTTGAAGTCACCTTCCATGGCGATGGTTACTGTAAGGAGCAAAGTTTAGCACCCTATGAAAAAATCACTGATAAAAAATTAAGTTTTACATTAGAAGAATAAGAATAGAATTGGGAGAGAAAAAGAGTATGGAGTGGACACAAGCATTGATTCCTATCGTTAGTAGTTGTGCAATGACTATTGCAGCAATGCCACTATTTATTGGGTATTTTCAAATGAAAAAACAAGGGCAGGCGATTCGTGAAGAAGGACCAAAATGGCATAATGTAAAAGCCGGAACTCCAACGATGGGTGGATTGGTGTTTTTAGTTGCAGCAATATTAACCGGAATTTGGGTTGGCGCTTGGCAAAATCAGTTGACGCCTACTCTTTTCATCCTACTATTTGTTTTAGCTTTATATGGTGTGATCGGATTTTTAGATGATTTCATTAAAATCTTTAAAAAACGAAACATGGGGCTAAATTCTAAACAAAAACTGCTAGGGCAGATCATTGGCGGGATCATTTTTTATCTTGTCTATCGTTCAGAAGGCTATCCTGGTACGTTAAATTTCTTTGGAATAGAGTTGCCACTTGGACTATTCTATGGGGTATTTGCTATTTTCTGGCTTGTTGGTTTTTCAAACGCGGTTAATCTGACAGATGGGATTGACGGATTAGTTGCTGGACTAGGAACGATCTCTTTTGCAACGTACGGGATCATTGCTTGGCATCAACAACAATATGATGTCTTAGTTATTTGTTTAAGTGTGCTTGGTGGGTTACTTGGCTTTTTTGCTTATAATCGTAAACCAGCCAAAATATTCATGGGCGATGTTGGTTCTCTGGCATTAGGTGGATTATTGGCAGCAATTTCTATTATGTTAAACCAAGAATGGACATTGTTATTAGTTGGTTTGATTTATGTTATGGAGACAGCAAGTGTGATGCTTCAAGTTACTTCTTTCAAATTAACAGGAAAACGTATCTTCAAAATGTCTCCTATCCATCATCATTTTGAAATGTGTGGTTGGTCGGAATGGAAGATCGACATCATTTTTTGGTTAGTAAGTATTGTAACTTCTTTAATAACACTATGGTTCATTTGGTAGGAGATGACAGGAAATGAAAAAAATTTCAACATATGAAAACAAAAAAGTCCTTGTTCTTGGATTAGCGAAAAGTGGATTTAGTGCGGCCAAACTGTTACATGAGTTGGGCGCACTTGTCACTGTTAATGACGGAAAGCCGTTTGATGAAAATCCAGAAGCACAAGAGTTGCTATCACTGGGAGTCAAAGTGATTGCTGGAAGCCATCCGATTGAATTATTGGATGAAGAATTTTCTTTGATGGTGAAAAATCCGGGGATTCCGTATAGTCATCCATTTGTTCAAAAAGCACAAGAACTGGGTATTCCGGTAATTACGGAAGTGGAATTAGCTTACGAGGTAGCGGAATGTCCGATTATTGGGATTACAGGAACAAATGGTAAAACAACAACAACAACTATGACAGGCTTGTTATTGAACGCTGGTGATTTGCCAGGAACAGCTCGCCTAGCCGGGAATATCGGTTATCCAGCTAGTAGTGTGGCGCAAGAAGCAACAGCTGACGATAAAATCGTTATGGAACTATCTAGTTTCCAATTGATGGGAATCACTGATTTTCGTCCCCATGTAGCAGTAGTAACCAATATTTATGAGGCTCATATCGATTACCACAAAACGAGAAAAGAATATGTAAAAGCAAAATGGCATTTACAACAGAATATGACAGAGAAAGATTATTTGATCTTGAATTGGAATCAAGAAGAGCTAAGAGAACTCAGTAAAAAGACTAAAGCAACGGTGTTGCCTTTTGCGACGGAACAAAAACTACCTAAAGGTGCCTATTCTTTAGATGGTAGTATCTACTATAACCAAGAAAAAATCATGGATATTACAGAATTGGGTGTTCCTGGTTCACACAATGTTGAGAACGCACTAGCTGCCATCTCAGTTGCTAAATTATATGGTATCTCAAATGAAGCGATCAAAAATGCTTTACACCATTTCCATGGAGTACCGCATCGTACACAGTATGTGGGGGAATTCCAAGGAAGGAAGTTTTATAACGATTCAAAAGCAACTAATATTTTAGCTACTAAAATGGCATTAAGTGGTTTTCAGTTAAATCAATTAGTATTAATCGCTGGAGGTCTGGATCGGGGAAATTCATTTGATGAGTTGATACCAGCTTTAAAAGGCATCAAAGCGTTGATTACTTTTGGGGAAACTCAAAATAGATTAGCGGATGCGGGCAAGAAAGCAGGTATTCCTGTGATCAAGACAGCTGAAAACGCAGAAGCCGCTGTACCGATCGCCCTTGAATTGAGTGAAGAGGGTGATTCGATCTTATTGTCACCAGCAAATGCAAGTTGGGATCAATACCCTAATTTTGAAATTAGAGGCGAACGGTTTATGGAAGCTGTCAATAAACTAACTATACAAAAGTAGAAACGAGCGAGAATGAATGAAAATTTTGGTTACTGGTGGCGGAACTGGCGGGCATATTTATCCAGCACTAGCCTTCGTCAATTATGTAAAAACAAAAGAGCCGAATACTGAGTTTATGTACGTTGGAGCGCAAAGAGGCTTAGAAAATAAGATTGTTCCTGAGACCGGGATGCCTTTTCGTACGCTAGAAATACAAGGATTTCAGCGAAAACTTTCGCTACATAATCTGAAGACTATCCAACTTTTTTTAAAAAGTATTCGAGAAGCAAAAAAAATTTTAAAAGAATTTAAACCAGATGTGGTGATTGGGACTGGGGGCTACGTGTCGGGTGCAGTAGTCTATGCGGCATCTAAGTTAGCGATTCCTACGATCATCCATGAACAAAATAGTGTGCCTGGCATCACCAATAAATTTTTAAGTCGCTATGTGGATCGAATCGCACTTTCTTTTGAAGATGCTGCTCCATTTTTTCCTGCAGAAAAATCGTCTTTGATCGGTAATCCTCGGGCGCAAGAAGTTGCGGATATGGATAAATCGAAAATTTTAGCCACTTATGGACTTGATCCAGAGAAAAAAACAGTCTTGATTTTTGGTGGTAGTCAAGGGGCTTTAAAAATCAATCAGGCAGTGACAGAATTTTTAATGTCGTTCGATCAGGAATACCAGGTTCTGTATGCCTCAGGCGAACGCTATTATAAAGATATCCAAACGAAAGTTCCTGCTTGTGCCAATGTCAGCATACAGCCTTATATCAATAAAATGGCAGAAGTAATGGCATCAAGCGATCTATTGGTTGGTAGAGCAGGTGCGACTTCGATTGCTGAATTAACAGCTTTAGGTTTGCCAGCTATTCTAATTCCAAGTCCTTATGTGACGAATGACCATCAGACAAAAAATGCAATGAGCTTAGTCAAAAACAATGCAGCGAAGATGATCAAAGATGACGAATTAGATGGACGTTCCCTAAAACAAGCGATTGAAGAGATCATGACTAATGATCAATTACAAAAACAAATGTCTTTAGCTTCTAAACAGCAAGGAATCCCAGACGCATCAGAAAGAATGTACGAGCTAGTAAAATCATTAATTCAAAAATAAAGGTGGTGTGGTCTTAGTGAGTAAGAAAAAAAAGCCAGACAAGCTGCCAAATGAATCTGAGGGTGAACAAAATCTAACTCCTTGGCAAAAGGCCAACCGGAAATATTTGGCAGAACACGAAAAAAAGGAAGAACAAAAAGAAGAGCAAAAAGAAGAAAAAAATGAAAATACAAATGAGCCGGCAGCATCCACTTCCGCTACTAAAGAAGCAGACTCAGCGGAAGGTGAGAAGCAAGAAGCAACCGCTTCTGATCCAATGAAAAAAGGAGACTCTGAGCCATTTGAAAAAATTGAACAACCAAAAATTGGTAGTCCTTATAATGGCTCTTTTTTAAATCGGCTACCGAATCTGAAAAATCAACGAAATAAAGTTCTTTATCGAAGACTGACTTTTATTATTTCAATCCTAACGATCCCACTGATTTTTTTGATTTATTATGTTTCCCCTTATAGTCGACTGCAAGGGATAACAGTTTCAGGGAACCAAATGATTACGAGTCAAACAGCCATTGCCGACTCTCATTTGGCAATTGATGGAAATGTTTGGAGTCAGTATTTCCATAAAAACCAATATCTTGATACATTGAAAAAAGAACAACCAAGAGTAGAGAGCGCACAATTGCATTTTAAGTCAATCAATACTTTTGAGTTGGCTATCAAAGAATACAAAGAGATTGCTTTAGTGATGAAGGACGGCGAATATTTTCCTGTAATCGAAAATGGGAAAGTCTTAAAGGAAAAAGTAGCAAATCCGACTAAGAATTTACCAATTCTAGAGAATTTCACAGATAACGCCAAAATTAGTCAATTGGTTAAAGAATATAATCAATTAACTTCAGAATTACAAAAAGCAATTTCAGAAATCAAATATACACCAAAAGAGAGCAATAAAAATTTGATCCAACTAAATATGAATGATGGAAACCAAGTGATTGTCAATATTCAAAATCTAGCCAGTCAAATGAAATATTATCCACAAGTCGCTAAAGAGATGAAGGAAAAGGGCGTCATTGATATGGAGGTAGGGATTTTCTCTTATCCTTACAGTGAAAGCAAGAAGGAGAATGGCGGAGCAACAGATCCATCTGCGCAGACAAGTTCTACCGAAAATCTCACAGGACAATCGGGAGCATCAAGTGATCAGTCAGACCAATCTTCGGAATCAGTTGAGTCAAATCAAGCAGGTCAGTCAGAGAATACAAGTGAATCTAGCCAAATCGATGACAATTCAAGTTCATCGTCTTCAGATTTAACCGAAAATTAATAAAACAGCTTTAAAAAGTGATAATCTACTTTCTAAAAACCGGTAATTTATGGTAGAATTGAAGGCAGTGAATATATCTATTAAAGTATATTTAAAAACGGACGTTAGTTGTTCGCTTGTATATGGAATAGTAAGTAGGAGGGAATCCCGTTCATGGCAAAAACAGGAATGTATGTAGGCCTTGATATTGGAACGACATCTGTCAAAGTTGTCGTGGCTGAATATATCGACAGCCAAATGAATATTATTGGAGTAGGAAACGCAAAATCAGAAGGGATTAACCGCGGCATTATCGTTGATATCGATAAAACGGTCCAAGCGATACAACGAGCAGTAAGACAAGCAGAAGAAAAAGCAGGAATACAGATCAAAGGGGTTAGTGTTGGTCTACCAGCAAACTTGCTTGAAGTGGAAAATTGCCAAGGAATGATTGCAGTAAACGGGGATTCGAAAGAAATCACCGATGAAGATGTCAGAAACGTGGCTTCAGCTGCCCTTGTTCGTTCAATTCCTCCTGAACGTCAAATCGTATCAATTTTGCCACAAGACTTTACCGTTGATGGATTCGAAGGAATCAAAGATCCTCGTGGAATGATCGGTGTCAGATTAGAAATGTATGGCTTGTTATTTACTGGGCCAAAGACGATTGTTCATAATATCCGTAAATGTGTAGAAAATGCAGGATTGGTTGTCAATGAATTAGTCATTACACCATTAGCTTTAACAGAAACAATCCTTTCAGATGGAGAAAAAGATTTTGGAACGATCGTGATTGATATGGGCGGTGGACAAACAACAACAGCTGTTATGCATGACAAACAATTGAAGTTCACTAGTCTAGATCAAGAAGGTGGCGAGTTCGTCACAAAAGATATCTCGATTGTGTTGAATACGTCATTCAATAATGCTGAAGCGTTAAAAATCAATTATGGGGATGCTTATCCAGAACGTACTTCTGCAAATGAAGAGTTTCCAGTAGATGTGATCGGTCAATCTGAACCTGTCAAAGTGGATGAACGCTATTTATCAGAAGTGATTTCAGCCCGTATGGAACAGATTTTCAATAAAGCCAAAGAAGCGTTAGACCAAATCGAAGCACTAGAGTTACCTGGTGGTATCGTACTAACTGGTGGTGCTGCAAGCCTTCCAGGTGTTGTTGATCTGGCACAAGAGATTTTTGGTGTGAATGTTAAGCTATATGTACCTAACCAAATGGGACTTCGTAATCCAGTCTTTACTAATGTAATCAGCATCGTGGATTACTCAGCTAACTTGAGTGAAGTCTATCAATTGGCTAAAATTGCTGTGACAGGTGAAACAGTGGTCGCGCATCACACAACTGTAGAACAAGAAGTGACATCATATGATAATGATAGCTATGATGTTCCAGAAGAAACGGTCTACGACGAACCTGAACAAAAGAAATCAGACGAAGATGTAACAACTAAAATTAAAGGTTTCTTTTCAAAAATTTTTGATTAATTCATCCTGGGAGGAATAAAATATGGAATTCTCAATTGATAATAATATCAATGACGGCGCAGTAATCAAAGTCATCGGTGTCGGTGGCGGCGGTGGAAATGCTGTTAACCGTATGATTGAAGAAAATGTAAAAGGTGTTGAGTTCATCACTGCCAACACAGATGTCCAAGCATTGAAAAATTCAAAAGCTGAAACAGTTATCCAATTAGGACCTAAATATACACGCGGACTAGGTGCAGGCTCTCAACCAGAAGTTGGTCAAAAAGCTGCCGAAGAAAGTGAACAAGCTTTACGCGAAGCCTTAGATGGCGCTGACATGATTTTCATTACTGCAGGTATGGGAGGCGGAACTGGTACAGGTGCTGCTCCAATCGTAGCAGGAATTGCTAAAGAACTTGGTGCTTTAACTGTTGGTGTCGTAACTCGACCATTCACTTTTGAAGGACCAAAACGTGGCAGATTTGCTGCTGAAGGTATCGCACGTTTGAAAGAAAACGTCGATACATTATTGATTATCTCAAACAACCGTCTTCTTGAAGTAGTTGACAAGAAAACACCAATGTTAGAAGCTTTCCGTGAAGCTGATAATGTATTACGTCAAGGGGTTCAAGGGATCTCAGATTTGATTACAGCCCCAGGTTACGTTAACCTTGACTTTGCTGATGTGAAAACTGTTATGGAAAACCAAGGAACAGCGTTAATGGGTATCGGTGTAGCAAGCGGTGAAGAACGTGTGATCGAAGCAACGAAGAAAGCTATTTCTTCTCCACTTCTTGAAACATCAATCGATGGAGCTGAGCAAGTCTTGCTTAACATCACTGGTGGCTTAGACATGACTTTATTTGAAGCTCAAGATGCTTCAGATATCGTAGCAAATGCTGCTACAGGCGATGTTAACATCATTCTAGGTACATCAATCAATGAAGAAATGGGCGATGAAATCCGTGTAACGGTTATTGCAACGGGTATCGACGAATCAAAAAAGGAACGCAAGTCTAGTCGTCCGGCTAGACAAACACAAATGCAATCATCTACTCAAAAAACAGTTTTAGATATGGATCAAGCAAAACCAATCTCTGCTGAAGAAGAAAATAGCAGTTTTGGTGACTGGGACATCAGACGTGAACAAAATGTCCGTCCTAGAGTTGAAGAAACGAATTTTGAACCTATCGAAAAAAAAGAATTTGATACATTCAATCGTGAAGAAACAAAAGCAAAAGGTGACGATGAACTAAGTACACCACCATTTTTCCGTCGTAAAAAATAAAGGAGGAAGAGCACATGATTGCTGACAACTTGCTAAAAATCGAGCAAGAGATTCAGGACTCGTGTGCTCTTGTTCATCGTGATCCGAAAGAAGTCACACTAGTCGCTGTCACCAAATCAGTGGATTCTGCTACGGCAGAAAAATTGATTGAACAGGGTGTAAAAAACTGCGCAGAAAACCGCGTAGATAAATTGTTACAAAAAAAACAAGATTTAGTTAATTATCCTGATGTAAAGTGGCATTTAATTGGTAATTTGCAGCGTAGAAAGGTAAAATTGATTATAAATGAAATTGATTGCTTTCACGCATTAGACAGTTTGAAATTAGCAGAAGAAATACAAAAAAGGGCAACAAAACCCCTCGATTGTTTTGTGGAAGTGAATGTATCTGGTGAAGCATCCAAACATGGTTTTTCGCCAGAAGAGCTGGTTCCTTTTATCGAATCTTTAGTTGCTTTGTCTAAAATAAAAGTTGTTGGTTTAATGACGATGGCACCTAAAGAGGCTTCTGCTAAACAAATTCGCAAAGTATTTGGAACGCTGAAAGAATTGCGTGATCTTGTTCATTCGAAAGGTTTTTCGCATGCACCATGTACGGAATTAAGCATGGGAATGAGTCAGGACTTTCAACTGGCAATCGAAGAAGGTGCCACATTCATCCGTGTAGGAACAGCGCTATTCAAAGACGAGGAGGAACAATAATGCCACTTTTAAATAGAGGTGCGATTGCTAATTTTTTCGGATTAGCTGATGAGGAAGAGTACGAGGAGTATCCTGAAACATCTAAGCCGGCTGTAGCACAGCCTACAACAAAAAAGAAACCAATACAGCCAACACAATCTCAAATGAGCCAGCCAAGAGCTGTCTCAAAGCCACGTGCGCAACAAACAACACGTCCTGTTGCTCGTGAAAGTGTAGCGGCAAATGAAACAAAAAAAGTGATTGAATTACATCAAACACCAGCTAAAAAAACACGTAAAGAAGAAACAGCAAAAACTTCTTTTACACCTAAAACAAATTTAGCTGAAAAAATTACGGTCATGGAACCACGAGCTTATTCTGAAGCAATGGCTATTGCCAAACGAATCATTGCTGGTGAAGCAACATTAGTAAATTTCCATTTAGTAGAAGAAAAACAAGCGAGAAGAATCGTTGATTTTTTAACTGGCACTGTCTATGCATTAGATGGTGACATTAAGCGAGTAGGTGACGAGATTTTTCTATGCACGCCAACTGGAATGGAAATCGATAGTTCAACAGCACAATCTTTTGCAGACGTGAACCTATTTGACCTATAAGAGGAGGAACGACAATTTATATTATTTTTATATTACTTAATCTGCTGGGACGAGCAGCCTACTTTTACAGTTTTTTGTTAATGGTTTATGCACTTTTATCCTGGTTTCCAGGAGGATATCAATCAGGGATTGGTCGCTTTTTAGCAAAAATCTGTGAACCGTATATCCAGTTATTTGATCGGCTTCCACTTCGATTTGGTGGAATTGATTTTACGATTCTAGCTGCGATCTTGATTTTAAACTTAGCAGTACAAGGTCTTCAACATATCGTTTTATGGATAGTCATGGCAATTTATTAAAACGATCAAAGGAGTAGCTGATAGGAGGGGAAAATATGGACGCTAATGTTTATCAGCATTTCCGTGCAGATGAACGTTCTTTCATCGATTCAGTAGGTGATTGGATCGAACAGGTACAAGGGCAATATGCACCTTATCTTACTGCCTTTCTTGATCCAAGACAATCCTATATACTAGAGACGCTGATCCGTCAAGATAGTGAATTACACTTTTCATTTTATGGCGGTTATGAGCAAGCAGAACGGAAGCGATGTTTGATTTTTCCTGACTATTATGAGCCTACTGACGAAGATTTTGAGGTGTCACTTTATGAAATCCATTATCCGAGTAAGTTTGCTAGTTTGACTCATGGAAAAGTATTAGGTACATTGGTTGGTACAGGTATCAAACGAGCTTACTTTGGTGATATCATTTCTGATGGTGATCGCTGGCAAGTGTTCATTGCAAGAGAAGTTGAACAGTTTGTAGCAACGCAAGTAACAAAAATCGGCAAAGTCTCTGTTCGGATGGAGCCAATCAAGTATACGGAATTACTTGTGCCAAAAGATGGTTGGACACAAGAAAGAGGTACAGTGACTTCATTGAGACTAGACAGCGTGATCTCGGAGATTTATAATATTTCCAGACAGCGTTCGAAGCAGCTGATTGAGTCTGGAAAAGTAAAAGTAAATTGGACAGAAAATACACGCCCTGATTTTTTGCTTGAGTTATTAGATATCGTTTCGATCAGAGGATTTGGTCGAATCCAAATTCAAGAACTTGAAGGAAAAACTAAAAAAGAAAAATACAGGGTATTATTTGGTGTATTACGTAAATAAAACAAAAAGGTGGTTTACACATGGCTTTAACTCCATTAGATATCCAAAACAAAACATTCCCCACAAAAATGCGGGGATACAATCAAGACGAAGTAGATGATTTCTTAGATTTAGTTGTTCGTGACTATGAAGAAATCACGCAACGAAACCGTGAACTTGAAAAAGCAGTGAAACATTCAGAAGAAAAATTAGAATATTTCAATGAACTAAAAGATGCATTGAATCAGTCAATCATCGTGGCACAAGACACAGCGGATAAAGTTAAAACAAGTGCAAGTAAAGAGTCCGAAGTAATCGTGACATCTGCTCAAAACAAAGCGGATGAATTAGTGGCTACGGCTGAAAAACGTGCGCACCAATTAACGACAGATGCGGAAGAAAAAGCAAGACAAATCCTAACAGATGCAACTGAAAAAGCAAAACAGCTAGCAGTTGAAACAGAAGACTTAAAGAAAAAAACACGAGTTTTCCACCAACGAATCAGCTTGATGTTAGAATCTCAATTAGAACAAGTAAAAAGTCCAGAATGGGATGAAATTTTACAACCTTTCTCAAGCTATGTGTCAGATAGTCATGAAGTGATCAAAGAAGTTTTAGCAAAACAACTTGACAATGAAAATCAAACTGATGTAAACTCAGACACAGGCATCATGGAAGCACCAATGACTGCATTTGATACACAGGCGATCGATATTTCGATCATTCCTGGTGATGACGAAGAGTAGAACAGAAAAGCATTTTGTCATTCTTTTCAGCGAGCCGATGATAGTGGAAGTTCGGCAAGACCCTGCAAAGTGAAAGATCCTCTACGAAAATTGTTTCTGAAATAGGAGTAAGAAACAACGGTTGACCTCGTTATTGGTTTTTAAGAGTTACATGATCATGTAACTGAATTTGGGTGGTACCACGGCATGTTCGTCCCTTTGGATGAACATGCTTTTTTGTGTTCTTTAAAATGATGAAAGAAGGAGCGTAACTGGTTTATGAAAATGAAAGAAACCTTACAACTAGGTAAAACAAAATTCCCAATGCGTGGTAATTTGCCTAATCGTGAAGCGGATTGGCAAAAAGAATGGGAAGAAAATAAAATTTATCAAAAAAGACAAGAATTAAATGAAGGAAAGCCAAGTTTCATCTTACATGATGGACCTCCTTATGCAAATGGAAATATCCATTTAGGACATTCATTAAATAAAATCAGTAAAGATATCATTATCCGTTCAAAATCAATGTCAGGATTTCGTGCACCTTATGTTCCAGGTTGGGATACTCACGGTTTACCGATTGAACAAGTATTAGCCAATAAAGGGATCAAACGAAAAGAAATGACAATGTCAGAGTACTTAGAGAAATGTCGTGAATATGCCCTTTCACAAGTCGACAAACAACGAGAAGATTTCAAACGACTAGGAGTGGCAGGCGATTGGGAGCATCCATATGTCACGTTGGATCCTTCTTACGAAGCGGCACAAATCCGTGTTTTCGGTAAAATGGCTGAAAAAGGCTATATCTATAAAGGATTGAAACCAATCTATTGGTCTCCGTCAAGTGAATCTTCACTTGCTGAAGCAGAAATCGAATATAAAGATGTGAAGTCTCCTTCTATCTTTGTGGCTTTCAATGTGAAAGATGGCAAAGGGTTGTTAGATGAAGATACAGCTTTCGTTATTTGGACAACTACGCCATGGACATTACCAGCAAACCAAGGGATTGCAGTAAATCCAACTTATACGTACGTTTTAATCGAAGCAGATGGACGTAAATTTGTCGTTGCAAAAGATTTATTAGAAAAAGTTCAAACTGAAATCGGTTGGTCTGATGTTCAGGTGTTGAAAGAGATTGCTGGTCAGGAAATGGAATACATGACTGCTTGGCATCCGTTTTATGAGCGGGAATCATTAGTCATCTTAGGCGACCATGTAACTTTAGACGCTGGTACTGGATTAGTCCATACAGCACCAGGTCACGGGGAAGATGACTATATTGCAGGAAACAGATATAAATTGCCAGTAGTTTCTCCAGTAGATTCAAAAGGGGTTTATACAGAAGAAGCACCAGGATTTGAAGGGGTCTTTTACGACAAAGCGAATCCAATGATTACTGATTTGTTACAAGAAAAAGGTGCTTTATTAAAACTTGACTTCTTTACGCATAGTTATCCTCATGACTGGCGTACGAAAAAACCTGTGATTTATCGCGCTACACCACAATGGTTTGCATCAATCGACGATTTCCGACAAAATATTTTAGAGGAAGTAGAGAAAGTAGATTGGATCATTCCTTGGGGGAAAACACGTCTTTATAATATGATCCGTGATCGTGGCGACTGGGTTATTTCACGTCAACGTGCATGGGGTGTGCCATTGCCAATCTTTTACGCTGAAAATGGGGAAGCAATCATTACGCCGGAAACGATTGAACACGTAGCGCAATTATTTGCTGAACATGGTTCAATCATTTGGTTTGAGAAAGAAGCGAAAGATCTTCTTCCAGAAGGCTTTACGCATCCAGGATCACCGAATGGACAGTTTACGAAAGAGACAGATATCATGGATGTTTGGTTTGATTCAGGTTCTTCTCACGAAGCAGTCTTGCGTCAACGTCCAGAACTATCATTCCCAGCTGATATGTATCTAGAAGGTTCTGATCAATACCGTGGCTGGTTCAATTCAAGTATTACTACAAGTGTGGCAATCAATGGGGTTGCACCGTATAAATCTGTCCTTTCTCAAGGCTTCACTCTGGATGGCGAAGGGCGTAAGATGAGTAAGTCGTTAGGTAACACGATCTTGCCAGATAAAGTGATCAAACAATTTGGTGCGGATATCTTACGTTTGTGGGTAGCTAGTGTGGATTATGAAGCAGATGTACGTGTATCCATGGACATTTTAAGTCAAGTAGCAGAAGTTTACCGCAAAATCAGAAATACGATGCGCTTCTTGATTGCAAATACTGAAGACTTCGATCCACAAAAAGATACGATTTCATTTGAAGAATTACGTTCTGTAGATAAATATATGACTATCCGATTGAACGAAGTGATTAAAGAAATTCGTGAAGAAGGATATGAGAAATATAACTTCATGCACATCTATCGTACCGTAATGAACTTTTTAACAGTAGATCTATCTGCGTTCTATCTGGATTTTGCTAAAGATGTTGTTTATATCGAATCAGAAAATGATTACCAACGCCGTTGCATGCAAACTGTGTTTTATCAAACAGCAGTAGCTTTAACAAAATTATTAACACCGATTATTCCACATACTGCAGAAGAAATTTGGTCTTTCTTAAAAGAAGAAGAAAAGTTTGTTCAATTAAGTGAACTTCCAGGTTACCAAGAGTATCCAAATCAAGAAGAATTGATGGATACTTGGGCAGCATTTATGGACTTCCGTGATAAAGTGTTAAAAGCTTTAGAAGAAGCACGAAATAATAAATTGATCGGTAAATCTTTGGAAGCGAAGTTAACGATCTATCCAAATGAACAAGTTCGTGGATTGCTGACAGCTGTGGATGCGGATATTCCACAATTGTTGATCGTGTCACCAGATTACTATGAAGTGATGTCAGCTAACGCAGAAGTACCAGAAACTGCGGTGAAATTTGATGACGTAGCCATTTTAGTAGAAAAAGCTGACGGACAAACATGCGATCGTTGTCGTCAAATCCGCAAAGACGTGGGCGTTGATGAAAAATTACCACACTTATGTGGACGCTGTGCGCACATCGTTGAAGAAAACTATCCAGAAGCAGTGGCAGAAGGATTTGAATAAAAATTTGGTCATGTTTGGTGACTAAAGGAAAGTTATCTAAAAAACATCAAAGTTAGTAAGAATTACTAGCTTTGATGTTTTTCGTTTTAATAGAGTGATTTCATTATCCATATAGAGCCGAGAGGAGCCAAAAAGTCTGGGATATTAATCAGAACATAACTGATTAATATCCCAGACTCTTAATGTTAGTAAATTTTTACTTTTAAACGTTACACACAGCTAGTCTTCTAGCTTTCCACGATCACGGTACCAGCCATCTGGTTGCCAGATCCATTCAAACCCATCTTTTTCCAGCAATTCAAATGCAGCTTCTGGTCCCATTGTTCCAGCTTTATAATTAGGGAAGTCAGGTTCCACTTGATCCCAAGCTTTACGAATGACATCGACGATATGCCAAGATTGAGCAACTTCTTCCCAATGTGAAAAGTTTGTACCATCACCTTTTAAAGCATCTAAAAGCAGCTTCTCATAAGCTTCAGGACTGTTTTCAACCATTTCAGCGCTATTGCGGTACTCTAATCTTCTAAATTCAGTGTTAAACCCTTGTCCAACCTCTTTTCCATTTAATGTTAAAGAGAAACCTTCCGTTGGTTGGATATAAATCGTTAAAACATTTGGTGGTAATGTCCTATCTTCACAAGGTTCATCTTCGACCGAAGTTTTAAAAACATTGACTGGGACTTGTTTAAAGACGATATTGATCCGAGTTCCTTTTTCTGTCAAACGTTTCCCAGTGCGCACATAAAAGGGAACACCTGACCAGCGGAAATTGTCAATGACAAACTTCCCAGCTACAAAAGTTTCGGTAGTAGATTCAGGATCTACTTTATCTTCTTCACGATAGCCTTTAAATGTATTACCATCTAACTCACCAGGTGCATATTGCCCACGGATAAAGTTTTTTAATGCTTCAGATTTTTCATAGATTCGCACAGCTTTCAGTGCCTTGATTTTTTCTGCACGAATTTCTTTTTCAGAAAAGGCGACAGGAGGTTCCATCGCTAAAAGTGCTAGTACTTGTAGAATGTGGTTTTGGACCATATCTTTTAAAGCACCACTGTGATCATAGTAGCCACCACGATCTTCAACACCTAAAGCTTCACCGAATGTAATCTGAATATTATCGATATAGCGATTGTTCCATTGTGATTCAAAAATGTTATTAGCAAAACGAATTGCTGAGATATTTTGGATCATTTCTTTACCTAAATAATGATCAATCCTAAAAATATCTTGTTCAGGGAAGACTTGACGGATCTTTTCATTCAGCTCGAATGCAGATTGATAATCTGAACCAAATGGTTTTTCGATGATCAAGCGATTATAACCATTTTCAGTAACGATATGTTGCGATTTAAGATGAGAAACGATCGTACCGAAAAATTCTGGAGACATGGCTAAATAATAGATGCGATTGCCAGCTAATTGGTAGGTTTCATCTAAGCGGTCAGCTAGGTCTTTTAAAGTATTGTAGTGGGTAGAATCATTTACATCATGTGATTGATAGTAGAAATGACTAGCAAATTCTTTTGCTTCTTCTTCAGTCGGATTCAAGGACTGGATCGTCGAAGCGACCACTTCACGATAATGTTCATCGCTCCAAGGTCTACGAGCAGTACCGATTACTGCAAAATGTTTTCCTAGATTTCCTTTTTTATAAAGGCGGAACAAGGAAGGATACAATTTGCGTTGTGCTAAATCACCTGTACCACCAAAGATTGTAAATAAGACATTTTTTTCATTAGCCATATGGGTGTACTCCTTTATAATTTGTCGACAAAAATCGTACTGGCTGCTTTAAAGCTGACAGGGATTTTCTTTTGTTGATTTTGGATTGTGATCGGTCCTTCATAAGCGGCAACATCTACAATCTCATATTCTTCATCAATGTTTAAGTCAATCGTCACAAGATAGTCCAATAGTTCTTTTTCATCCAACACTCGAGCGATGCGAACTTTAGAACCAACTGGATAAGACTCTAATGTTTGTCTACGTTCTTCATGAACCACTTGTTCTTTTTTAGGAATAATTCCACCATGTGGACAGTGCATAGGATGATTCAAATAGTCTTCTAAATGGTCAGCAAGTTGTTCTGAAGTCACATGTTCCAACACCTCAGCATCATCATGGACTTCGTTCCAGCTATAATCTAAATGTTCGACTAAAAAAACTTCCCATAAACGATGTTTGCGAATCAAACTACTTGCCTTTTGTAAGCCAGTCTCCGTAAGTTGAACTCCTTGATAAGGAGAATGCTCAACGAGTTGTTCTTTCACAAGTTTGGAAATCATTTCGCTAACAGAAGCTGGGGACACAGCAAGACTGGAAACGATTTGTTTATTATTTACTTTTGTCGTGTCTCCGCCTAATTCCAAAATGATTTTCAAGTAATCTTCTCGATTTGGTGTCATGTTTAATCATCCTTTCATGGTATGAAACCATCATTAGTAAGTTTATCAAAAAAAACATCAAATGACTATTTTTCTAGACAAAAAACGTAAAATAAACGAAGAAATACAGAAAGGTAAATCAATGATGAAGGGAATGAAAAGAGTTTGGGATATAGGACTTGCTCTAAAAGTCGTTCAAGAAGTGGCTCTATCAAAAATAAGCCGAAGAATTCCAAAAACAGGAGGAGATTTTTGGAAATTCTTCGACTTATTTCTCAGAGTTAGCCGCTCTTGTCACACCCTCTTTTGAGGAACTATTTTGTTTTGTCAACGTATAAGAAGTATCGGATGATTCATCATAAAAGGTCGTATCACTGTATGATAGGATCAAATAAAAACCATATTGATCTCGCAAGACGAGTTGCTGTGGAGTTAGTTCGACCAATTCAGTTACTAAGGAGTGACCGTTGATAGATAAATCAAACGTTTCTGTGACCAGTAGTTGTTGTTTTTGTTGATTTTTATCTATAAAGATCCAGGTTCCATGATATTGCGTTGGATCAAAGTCTTTGGTGGTTGGCTGTTTCTTTTTCAGAAAGAATTTTCCAAATAAAATAGCAAAAAATGCAAGGATTCCATAAAGTGTTTTTTTACGTATCATACGATTGTCACTCCTAACCTCTTTTAATTCCAACGATCATTTTCTGTCAGTTTCATTGTACCTAAAAAAAATAAAGATTTCTCTAGGACTTTCGACTGGTTTTTCAAGAGTTTTTTGTGAAATTATGGTAGGATACATAGTAGGAAGAAAGGTGACCGTTTTTGAAGTACCAGCAAGTAGAAATCGCTTTTTTTATTGAACGACCGAATCGTTTCATCGCTCATTGCTTGAACCAACAAGGAGAAGTGATCGTAGTCCATGTGAAAAACACTGGAAGAGGTAAAGAAGTCCTGCTCCCAGGAGCGAAAGTAGCGGTTGCATATACACCTAGTTTAAAACGGAAAACAGATTATGATTTAATTGCTGTGAAAAAAGGGGATAACTGGTTCAATATCGATAGTCAACTTCCCAACCGTTTGGCATTAGAAGGAATTTTATCTGGAACAATCCAGTTGCCATCGTTGATCGGAAAAATCGTTAAGTTCAAGCGTGAAGTCCGCTATCGACAGTCCATATTTGATATTTATTTAGAAACAGATTCAGGACAAAAAGTGTTCGTCGAAGTAAAGGGAATGACTTTAGAAAATAAAGGAATTGGGGCGTTTCCTGATGCGCCAACGTTACGAGGTTTAAAACATGTGAAAGAATTAGTGGAAGCGCGACAGGAAGGCTATGAAACTTACGTGTTGTTTATCGCACAGTTTGAACACCTTCATCTGGCAACAATCAACGAAGCAATGCAACCGGAGTTAGCCAATATCATACGCTACGGACAGTTAAACGGCGTGAATGTTTTAGCCTATAATTGTCAGGTAACAGCGGATTGTGTCAATTTGAAACAAGCCATACCATTTGATGTAGAGGCATCGTTTGAAGACCCGAATAAATAGAAAGAAGGTAAATGAAATGATCAATTTAGGAATTATTGGTACCAACTGGATCACCCATCAATTTGTGCAAGCAGCATTAAGCACGAAACAATATGAATTAACAGCAGTTTATTCGAGACATTTAGAAAAAGCACAAGAATTTGGCGCCAAGTATGAGGGAGATATTGCCTATGCGACAGATTTAGAAACTTTTTT
Source organism: Enterococcus sp. DIV1421a (assembly GCF_051711025.1). Classification (NCBI taxonomy): domain Bacteria; kingdom Bacillati; phylum Bacillota; class Bacilli; order Lactobacillales; family Enterococcaceae; genus Enterococcus; species Enterococcus sp. DIV1421a. The sequence goes on from NZ_JBIOLU010000001.1 coordinate 829,606, forward strand.
TGGTCTGGAACATCTTGATACGGTATACATTGCTTCACCTAACAGCCTGCATTTTCAACAAGCAAAACAAGGCATTTTAGCAGGGAAAAATGTCATTGTTGAAAAACCGGCATTTAGTACGCCTAAAGAAATGGATGAGATCATTCATCTAGCGAATGAGAAAAATGTTTATTTTTTTGAAGCTGCACGAAACATCCATGAAGCAGGATTCAAAAAAATTGCTGACTATCTTCCATTGAAAGATGAGATCCTCGGTGCCAACTTTAGTTATATGAAATATTCTTCTCGTTACGATCAAGTACTAGCAGGAGAAGTACCAAATATTTTCTCTACCCGTTTTTCTGGTGGTGCGCTGATGGATCTGGGCGTTTATCTCGTTTATGCTACGATAGGATGGTTTGGGATGCCTTCAGAAGTTCACTATTTCCCACGGAAAATCTCAACTGGTGTTGATGGATTAGGTTGGGGGATCTTGCGTTATGAGACCTTTGATGTCACGATTCAACCTGGTAAAATCGGGGATTCTTACTTACCTTCAGAAATCTACTTTAATTCAGGAACATTAGTCATGAATGGGGTCAATGCGATTGAAAAAGCAGAGTTCCATGATCGAGAACATCAGGAAATTGATGCATTAGCAATTACCGCAGCTGAAAATCCCATGGCAGAAGAGGCAGCTGATTTTGCCAATGTGATCAATCATCCAAACGATCCAGCTTGGGGATTACGATATGAAGAATGGATCGAACTTGCTCGCAATGTGAACCAAGTAGTTTACGATCTTAGAATAAATGGTGGCATCAAATTTGATGCCGATAATGAGGACGATTTTTAAAATGAATGAATTTGTAAAAAACTTTCCACAAGCTTGGCAAGAAAAATGGCAGGAAAAGGGATTTCAAACACCCTCTCTGATCCAACAGGCTGCTTTTCAACCGCTTAAAGAAAAAGAATCAATTATTGGTATTTCACCAACCGGCTCAGGCAAAACATTAGCTTATCTTTTACCTTTGCTGCTGAATGTCCCTAAAGAGGGGGGAAGTACTTTACTAATCCTTGTTTCTTCGCAAGAATTAGCAATTCAAGTCGCAGAAGTGGCTCGTGAGTGGTCAAAAGGATTGGCATTAAAAGTCCAATCACTTGTGGGCGGAGCTAACGTCAAAAGGCAGATCGAAGGTTTGAAAAAACGACCAGAAGTCTTAGTAGGGACTCCTGGACGGGTGCTGGAATTGATGAAGACCAAAAAATTAAAAGCTCATCAGTTGCAAACGATTGTTTTTGATGAAGCAGATCAATTGTTTGATGAGGGGAATCGTTCATTAGTGGAACAAATTTTGCGACAAGCCCCTGTGGACTATCAATTAGTATTCTTCTCAGCAACAGCTGATCGCTCAATCAGTAAAATTGAAGAAATCACAAAGGCTTCCATCCCAGTTGTTGATGTCACAAAAGACGATGACTCTAGAAAAGGTCAGCAACATTACTATTTAAGGATACCACCTCGTAAAAAAGAAGAGTATTTAAGACGGCTTGCTTATGTCACAGATTTTCATGGACTAGTCTTTTTCAACCAACTCAATGAATTAGGGACAATGGAAGAAAAATTACAATTTCGTGGTGTTTCAGTTGGCAGCTTAGCTTCCGATCAAAATAAATTGTTACGTAAAGCAGCACTTGATCAATTCAAGAATAAAAAAATCACGATGTTGTTCACGACTGACGTAGCAGCCAGAGGATTAGATATCGAACAATTACCTTATGTTGTGAATGCCGAAATTCCCTTAACGGAAGAAGCTTATCTGCATCGTTCAGGGCGAACCGGACGGATGGGGAAAGACGGAACCGTGATCACGTTCGTGCAAGATCATACAGTTAAAGAGTTGAAAAAATTAACACGTCATATGGCGATTGATATGGAAGAGATTTTTCTTCATGGTGGACAATTAGTCAAAGAATTGCCACAAAAAGAACTCTCACAAAAAGAAGAAGCCAATGACAAAAACACAAAAAAAAATGCTCCATTTGGTCCTTCGAAAAAAGAACAAGTTGAAAAAAATAGTACGCCAAAGAAAAAGCTTAAAAACAAACAAAAAAAGCAGAAAAATAAAGGAGCAAGGCGCAAATAAGCGCCTTTTTGTGTTATTATATTGAAAACGCAATCAGCGTTATTTGAGGATAGTGGGGGATTGTATGAACGAAAGACAAGAAGAAATATTGGATCTATTGCATGAGAAACAGCAAGGATTGACGGCAAGTGATGTGGCAAAACATCTAAAAATCGATCGAAGTAATGCAAGTCGATATCTCAGCGATCTCTATAAAGACCGCTATATTATCAAAAGTTCCGGCAGACCAGTCGTCTATTCATTGCCTCCGCAAAAAACAGCCTCTGACAAAGTTCACGTTGATGCATCGACCCAAGTGACGTTTGATACACTAGTTGGTGAAAATGATTCTTTGAAAGTAAGCATCCAGCAAGCTAAGGCAGCCATATTATATCCTCCTCGAGGATTGCATACAATCATTTTTGGTGAGACAGGAACGGGTAAATCGATGTTTGCAGAATGTATGTATCATTTTGCGATTGATTCTGAAATGCTCTCAGAAGATGCACCTTTTGTTTCATTTAACTGTGCGGATTATGCGCAGAATCCACAGTTACTGTTTGGACATATTTTTGGAATCAAAAAAGGAGCTTATACTGGGGCATCGCAAGATAGTCAAGGGTTGATTGCGAAAGCGAATGGTGGGATCTTGTTTCTTGATGAAATTCATCGTTTACCACCAGAAGGACAAGAAATGTTGTTTACTTTTATTGATAAAGGGTTCTATCGTCCGTTGGGAGAAAGCGCCCACGTCCATGAAGCATCTGTTCAGATCATTGGAGCAACCACCGAGTCATCCGAAAGTTTTTTGACAACCTTTAATCGCCGAATTCCTATGGCAATCACATTACCAAATCTGGCTTCTCGTTCATTAGATGAACGTTATGAAATCATTTCTTTATTTATCAAACAAGAGGCCAATCGTTTGAATCAACGTATTGATATCGAAAAAGAAGCCATTTTGGCATTTATGCTTTATGATGCAGAAGGAAATATCGGACAAGTCAAGCGTGATTTGAAATTAGTGTGTGCGAAGTCATTTTTACATTATCGGACACATAATGAAGAAAAACTGATTATTCGTAAAGAAGAACTGTCTCTCCAAGTACAAAAAGGGTTATTGAAAATCAAAGAAGTACCTGAACGTTTGGATCGCTTTATGGATAGTAAGAGTCAATACCTGACTTTTGAGCCTGGTTTTGCTGATGTTGTTTGGTCACAAGATCCAGAACGAAACATGCAGGTCTATAATGATATCGAAGAAAAAATGCTTTCTTTATCAGAAACGGGTGTCGAAAGTATTGATTTAGAAACTTTGATCTCGAAAGATGTGGATGCTTATTTCCAAACTTATGTCAAAGAGTTGACAAAGAGTACGATTCCAAAAGATCTGTTGCCAGATGACATTTGGCGGTTAACCAACGAGTTATACGATGTTGCAGAAGCTAGGTTGGATCGAATCTACAATGAAAAAGCTCGATTTGCCTTTGCCCTTCATTTGCAAAGTACATTGGATCGGGTCAAAGAAGGACACATGATTGTTCATCCTGATCTCAACAACGTACGCAAAAATTTTAAAAAGGAATTTCAAGTAGCCATTGATTTATCTACGATCATTGAAGAAGAACAACAAATTGAAATTCCGTTTGACGAAATTGGTTTTATCAGTATGTTTCTTTCCATTAATCTTGGCGAAAGTGAACCAGTAAAAGAAAATAAAGTTGAGGTCTTAGTTTTGATGCACGGCAGACAAACCGCCTCAAGTATGTTGGAAATGGCGCAAGAATTATTAGGAACGAAATTAGGTACAGCATTTAATATGCCGTTAGCCATGGAAGTCCAAACGATGTATGAAGAAGTGCTGGCTTATGTTCAAAATCGTCAGGCAAGTCTGACGAATGGATTGATCTTACTGACGGATATGGGTTCTTTAAATACCTTTGGTGACTTGATTTTTGAAGAGACTGGAATCAAAACGAAAGCAATTACAATGAGTAGTACGATGATCGTGATTGAGGCATTACGGATGGCGAATGTTGGTCGGAGCTTGGAAGATATCTATCAAAGTATCCAGATATCCTTTGAAACGATCGTCAAGGACCAATTCAAAGAAGAACAAACTGAGACCTATGAACGTAAAAAAGCGGTGATCGTTACTTGTTTTACTGGGGAAGGTGTAGCAGCTAAATTATACCAGCGGATTGTTCCTGTAATCGACCAGAAAAAGGTCGAAGTGATCCAAATGCAGTTTTTAGAACGAGAATCATTTAAGCGACACATTGATGCATTATTAGAAGAATATGAGATCAAAGCCATTGCGGGCACGGTAGATGTGGATTACCAAAATATTCCGTTTTTCTCAGCGTATGATGTCTTCAACGATGAGAAATTGAATATGCTCAAGCGGATCGCTGATGATGAAGTTCCAACTGCCAAAATTGTTGATTCATTAAAAGATTCTTTAAATTCGATTTCTTCGGTAGAGCTTTTGATCCATTCTTTACAAAAAAACATCCAGCAAATCCAAACGGATCTCTCAATTATAGTAGAGCCAGGAGTAGATATTGGGATCGTGATTCATTTAGCCTTTTTACTGGATGGACTGATCAAGCATGAGAAGACCCGAGAATTTGAGAATCTGTCTACTTTCTCAAAAATTTATCGTTTAGAAATGGACATCGTTCGAACGAATCTTATTGGATTGGAACGGAAATATCAGGTGAATATCCCAGAAAATGAGATTGCCTTCTTAACGCAAATGTTTATTGAAAATAAAATTAAAAAATAAAACACACTAATCTATTTTTTTACACAGATATCATCAGTGTGCGCACAGAAAAGAAGGACCAAAGGCTATGAAAACGCTATTTTGGTTCTTTTTTTGTTTGGCATGCTTCTTGCATTATAAAAATGTGTAAAACAAATTAAAAGGAGTGGAGAAAATGGCGAAAAAAACGATTATGTTAGTATGCTCTGCGGGGATGAGTACAAGTTTGCTAGTTACGAAAATGCAAAAAGCTGCAGAAGAAAAAGGAATGGAGGCAGATATTTTTGCTGTTTCAGCTTCAGATGCTGATAATAATCTTGAAGCAAAAAATGTCGATGTCTTACTTTTAGGACCTCAAGTCCGGTTTATGAAAGCTCAATTTGAGCAAAAATTAGCACCGAAAGGGATTCCGCTAGATGTAATCAATATGCAAGATTACGGCATGATGAATGGTGCGAAAGTACTAGAACAAGCCGAAAATTTGATGCAATAAATCTATAGGAAATGGAGGAAAAAATGTGGAAGATCAACAAAATCTCGAAGCCATCATGGGACTCATCATGTTTGGTGGTAATGCCAAGAGCGATGCAATGGAAGCGATTTCTGCGGCTAAAAAAGGTAATTTCGAGTTAGCGGATCAAAAAATAATGGATGCAAAGGAATCATTAGTCCAAGCCCATCATTCACAGACGCAAATGTTGACACAAGAAGCACAAGGAAACCATGTTCAGGTCACGTTATTGACCGTACACAGTCAAGACCATTTAATGACGTCGATTGCTTTTACTGATTTAGCAGAAGAACTTATTGAACTTTACCGAAGAATCAATGTCGAATAAAGACAGATGAACGAAAATAGAACCTTCTTTTTTGAACGGAAGAAGAAAAAATTTTGAACGGATTTTTTTAATTTGGTATGAGGAAGCAATTCTTTATATAAAAAACTTATAGGAGGATATAAAAATGAACGGATTAACAAGTTGGATGGAGAAATACATCCTTCCGGTTGCCGCAAAAATTGGCGCGCAGAAACATTTAGTTGCTTTGCGTGACGCTTTTATCGGTACTTTACCTGCAACAATGGCGGGATCAGTCGCTGTAATGATCAATGCAATTATTCGAGATTTACCACAGCAATTTAATAGTACGTATGCAGATAGTTTAGCAGCGGACAAAGGAATTTTTGCAGTATTAAATGTTATTATTGGAATTAATGGATTTGTATGGAATGGAACTTTAGCAATTGCCGGCTTGATTTTTGCCTTTTCTTGGGGATACAATCTTGCGAGAGCTTATGGGGTCAATGACCTAGCCGGAGGGATCGTTGGTCTGGCAACTTTGATCCAAGGAATTTCTTTTGGTCCTTCATTGTCAGCCGCTTTGAACGTGAATGTTCCGCAAAATATCGTTGATGCCATCAATGGAACAGAATTAGGGGCAACGATCGCGGATGGAAATTTATCTGTTGGTCTTTGGGGTTGGCTAAAACTTGATCATTTAAATGGAAACTCTTATTTCACAGTCATGATTATGGGTGCTATTTCTGTCATTATTTTCTGTAAATTAATGTTAGCCAACATTACGATCAAAATGCCAGATTCTGTACCACCAGCAGTATCGAAGGCTTTTGCCGCAATTCTGCCAGCAACGATCGCTTTATATGTCATTGCTATTATTAATTATATCGTTGGTCGTATCGCTGATGGACAATTGATCATTGATTTAGTTCAAAAATATATCGCTGAACCTTTCTTGGGATTATCTCAAGGGATCGGTGCTGTATTGATCGTTACGGTCTTTGTTCAGATCTTCTGGTTCTTTGGTATTCATGGACCAAACGTATTAGCTCCAGTTTTAGAAGGAATTTGGGGTCAAGCACAATTGATCAATATCGATATTTTCCAAAAAGGTTACAATGGAAAAACAGGAACACCTGCAGTCTTAGATGCAATTGAAGATGGTAAGGCTTATATGTGGGTTCGTGGATCCTTTGATGCCTTCGCTTGGTTCGGGGGTTCTGGTGGTACGATCGTTCTATTGATTGCTATTTTACTCCTTTCTAAACGTGCTGATTATTTAACAGTTGCTAAATTGTCGATCGGACCTGGTATTTTCAACATCAATGAACCAGTTATGTTTGGTTTGCCGATTGTATTGAACGCTATCATGTTCATCCCATTTTTATTAGCACCTGTTGTTGCAACAGCTATAGGTTGGGGAGCAACTTACTTTGGTTTGGTCGCCCCAGTATCGCAACAAGTCACATGGGTTGTTCCACCATTCTTACTCTCGTTCCTAGCTACCGGAGCAGACTGGCGTGCGCCAATCGTGACATTAGTATGTATGGTTGTTACTTTCTTGATCTGGGCACCGTTCGTTATCTCAGCGAATAAGATGGATCCAGCAGCAGGCGAACAATAAAAATCAATGAGCAGAAGCATTTTTTGCTTCTGCTCTCTAAACAATAATCTAGGAGGAACTAAAATGATTTCAATCGCAAGTGCCATGCAACAAGATGCTATCAAAGAGTTATTAGAAGGTTACAATGAAGATGGCTTTTCATATACATTTAAAGAAAAACAAGGGATCAAATTGTTTTTTGAGACGAGCGCACAAGATAAAGAAGCAGCAGCACAAAAAGCAAAAGCATTAATCAAAGCACAACCATGGGGCACTGTTTTATATTTTCAAGCAACAGCAGTTTAACTGGTTGTAAGATAGGAAGGGTTCAAAATGATGAAAAACGGCTTATTTTTATGTAGTATTGGTTCACTGATCGTATTGTATTGTTTAAATCCTAGTTCGCAAAACTATGATTTGTATAGTATGGCTACAGGACTATTTCTGGCAGGTTTAGGTATACATTTCTTTTTAAAAGGGAAAAAAAGAGAAGAAGCAAAGGGGAAAAATAGCTAATGGAAATCGTTAAAACTTTAAATATTCCAGCATCCTTTTTCTATGATAAAGTGATGGACTCTGTCCTTTTTGATGTACGTAAAGCGACTGGAAAATCGGTTACTCGTAAACAACTTAAAAACCTTGAATACGTCAAACAATTCTCACAAAATAGCCGCGCTCGCATCAAGATCGAGGAAGTTATTGAAAATCAGTCGTATAAATTTCGAACATCTACCACAAAAAATGATTATGTCGTCCATTATCAAATCAAAGCGTTAGATGATAAAACCTGCGAAGTACGTTATACGGAACAAATGCAATCATATGGGATGCTACAAAAATTGAATGATATGATTTTAGGAACGATGTTGATGTATTTTAAAAAACGTCGCTTCAAAAAAATGTTAGTAATGATCGAAGAAACTTACTAGTAAAAAACTAATTGTGGCAAGAAGCAGTTGATTCAGCTAAATAGTGATTTATTGAAATAACATTTTTATTTTGATAAAGTGACTATGGTTGGATCACTGAACTTGACACAATTTTTTATTGTTTTTGATGGAAGGGGTAACAAAAATGGCAAATGAAGTAAAAGAACTTGGTGTTGCTTATCAAGAAGCGATGTTTGAACTAGCAACCTATGCATTTAATGCGCAGGATACACCTGCAAGACGTGAACGATTCAAACTGATCGTTGAAAATTCATGGAATTATGGTTTTTTTGACGAGGAAGAGCAACTCACTAGCCAAGTAATGGCGACGCCTTTTTCTGTTGAATTTTATGGGCAACAGTATTTAATGGCAGGAATCGGTTATGTAGCATCTTATCCTGAAGCTAGGGGACAAGGCGGGATCAATCAAATCATGGAAAAAATCTTAAAAGATTGCCGTGAAAGAAAAGTAAGTCTTTCTTATCTTGCTCCATTTTCTTACCCATTTTATCGTCGCTACGGTTATGAGCAATTGTTTGATAAAATCAATTATCAATTGGATAGTCGAGATGTACCGAACGTGAAAAAGACGGCTGGCAAAATGAAACGAGTGACTTTTGAACAAGCAAAAGAAGTCATAGAAATGATTTATAAACAAATGCCAGCAAATCAACGTGGTGGATTAAGTAGAGAAGACTGGTGGTATACTTATAAGTTTAAGCAAAAGACAGATAATCATTATGCGCTGTATTACGATGAATCTGGTCAAGCAGCGGGATATGTGGTTTACCAGTTAACGGCACCAACATTTGTAGTAGTGGAATGGGGCTATTTGAGTCATGAAGCCTTTCAAGGATTAGTGAGGTTTGTTAGTTCCCATAGTGGGGCGTTTGCTTCTTTTGACTATGCTTGTGGTTATTCAGGTAGTGATCAAAATTATTTGCTTAAAAATCCTTTTGCACAAATGACGATCACGCCATATATGATGGGCAGAATTGTTGATCTTGAGTTGTTTTTGAAAGACTATCCTTTCAAAAAACAAGCGCTCACTTTTGCTTTAGAAGTAACAGATGATCCTTACGCACAGTGGAATGAAGGGATCTTTGAGATCACTGTATCAAATGCAGAGGTGAAAATTGAAAAAGTAACAGAAACAAAATTACCAACCATCAGTGGCACCATTCAACGCATGACTCAATTATTAATGGGGTATCGTCAGATGGAAGAACTTGTTTTTTACAATCACATCCAATTGTCAACTGAAGCTCTATTAGAAATGGCGCCATGCTTTCCAAGTCAGCAACCTATTCTAAATGATTATTTTTAAAATGAACGTAAAATGTTTGTTGCTCAACGCATATAACGCCCTCCAAGGTTTTCGACGAATTCTTGGAGGGCGTTATCGTATAAAAAGCTATTTTGAAATTTTTTCGATATCATTCTGAAAATCAGATTGCTTTTTTGCCACTGATTTATCTCATTTCTCTACAGCAAATCTTCTTTTTTAGTAAACTTGAATTTGCGACTTTCTTTTTTCTGAGGTTTTTCATCTTCATGCTGTTTAATGGCTTCTTTTGATAGTTGTTCTCGTTCTTGTTTAGAAGCATCAAAGCGTTCAGCATATACTTCTTCTTTTGGTTTGTCTTTCATAAATAAAACCTCCCTCATCACTTGTTGGATAATTCTATTTTATCACTCGTCAAAAGCTAGTGGAAACGTTTTGCTTAGGAAGAAAAATGATTTTTCTAAGAGAAGCTTGCATGTGCTTCTTAAACAAGCTAAAATAATATTATTGAGAACTTGTTCCTGTAGCTCAGTAGGATAGAGCAATCGCCTCCTAAGCGATAGGTCGCTGGTTCAATTCCAGTCAGGAACGTTAAAAACCTGTAACCGTTGTGGTTCAGGTTTTTTTGTTTGTGTGGGACCAAGATAGTTTTCTACGCTACATTCGATTTTTCTGGTGAATGAAAGACAGCTTTTCTAAATTTTTTTGATAAAGGAAAAGTAAACATACAAATAAGCAATAATAACTGGCTCAAAGTGATGATAGTTAAGCAAACTGTTTGGTATTTGACCAGTAAATAAAAATGGATGCCTAATTCGATAATATTAATCAAGATAAGGTACAAGTAGTATTGTTTCTTTATTTTACATTGATAAATACAGTAGAAACTGAACCGATAATCTAAACAAACCAAAAATAGTAAAATGAATTTGTGAATAGTCGTGAGCATATCATGTTGGTTAGCTAAACGATGAAAAAATAATAATACAGTCGGCAGAGGGATATAAAGTGTTAATAGTAAGACAAAAAAATAAACAATAAAAGGCATACTATCTCTCCATCATTTTTTCTAATTTTTAATAATGAATGTTGTTTTTGTCAATCTTATCAAAAAACAGAAAATGTATTAATAGAATTTCGTGATAGATAGTATAAATAATTTTTATAAAAAACTTGAACAACAGGATCAAAAAATCGCTTATTCGACCATCTTTCAGTGATCAGCAGGGAAAAGTGTTGTCTGTAATAGAAATAATCATCACAAAAAAGAGAAGAAGTCTGTAGTACCCCAAAAAGTTAGACCAAAAATCTAACTTTTGGAGGTCGTTTAAGATTTCTCCTCTTTTTTTGTATCGTTTTATCAGATTAAGCCCAGTCACCATTTCTAAATACTGGAACAGTAGAACCGTCTTCACGGATACCGTCAATATTCATTTGGTCAGAACCAACCATAAAATCAACATGGGTTTGACTACGGTTAAGACCAGCTTGCACAAGTTCTTCATCGGTCATTTCAGTACCACCTTCGACACTAAAGGCATACGCAGATCCTAGAGCTAAGTGATTCGACGCGTTTTCGTCAAATAACGTATTGTAAAAGATAATACCCGATTGAGAAATTGGCGAAGGATCGGGAACGAGCGCTACTTCTCCTAATGAGCGTGCGCCTTCATCAGTGTTGAGCAAGGTTTCCAATACTTCTTGACCTTGTTCAGCAGAAAAATCAATGACTTTTCCAGCTTCAAAAGTAAACTTCATCCCTGAGATGATCGTACCTGCATAGCTCAATGGTTTTGTACTAGAGATATAACCATCGATCCGTCGGTAATCAGGTGCAGTAAACACTTCTTCAGTAGGCATATTTGCCATGAATTTTTCTCCACGGGAGTTGTAACTTCCTGCGCCTTCCCAAAGATGATTTTTTGGTAGGCCAATGACGATATCTGTGCCAGGGGCAGTATAGTGTAGGGCAGTAAACTGTTCTTGATTTAATTCAGCAGCTTTTTTCGCTAATTTTTCATCATGTTCTTTCCAAGCCTGTACAGGATCTTCTTCGTAAATACGAGTTGTTTTAAAAATTTGATCCCATAACGCATCCAGTTGTTCTTCTTCTGGTAAATCTGGGAAAACTTTAGCTGCCCATTGTTTACCAGCCGCAGCGACTACAGTCCAGCTTACTTTATTTGCTTGGGTCGCTTTTCTTAGATTCATCATTGCTTTGCCAGCGGCAGTTTGATACGTAGCGATTCGTTTTCCATCTACGCCACCAAAAGCATCTGGATCGGCAGATACAACACTGATTCGGCTAGCGCCTTTAGCGATCCAATCATCAGTCTGATCAATTTTATATTGTGGAACAGTTTCAAGGCGGTCTTGTGCAGCGTAAGAAAGAAATTCTTTTTGGATCACGTCGTCCGTCCATTGTACGATCACTTCAGCTGCACCTAAACGATAGGCTTCTTTGGTGATCAAGCGAGCTAATGGGGCTTGATCGACGTTGATTTGTAAAACAACTGTATGGTCTTTTTCGACGTTTACGCCGGTTTCAACAATTAATCGTGCATATTTTTCGAGGTTCTCATTAAAATTTTCTAACATAATCCATTTCCTCCTAATGTTTCATCCAATAGCTATTTGTATGATAACATTTAATTCTTTTAGAGACAATCTGCCAGAATCGTAAAATAAAAAAATGGATGTTCTTCTAAATGATGTCTAGAATTTATAAAATTGATTGTTTTTAAAGTAATTTTTTAAAAATAAAAAAACAAGTTGTGCATAACAAAATAATCATGTTACAATTAAATTAATCAATGGTGGAAGCGTTATAAATAATTTCAAGGAGATTAAAAAATTATGGCAAGAAAAAAGACGATCACAAAAGATCAGATTTTGGCAGCCGCTTTTGAAGTGGCTACCACAGAAGGATTTTCAAAATTTACGGCAAGGAATATTGCAAATAAAATGAATTGTTCGACTCAACCGATTTATCTTGAGTTCAAAAACATGGATGATCTGAAGCAAGCCTTATTTGCTCAGATTTACGAGTACTTGAAGCATGAAGTGTTCCCAGTTGTACATACAGGAAATACCATTATCGATTTAGCTGTAAACTATATTGATTTTGCCAATCGAGAGAAAAAATTATACAGTTCTCTGTACTTAGAAGAATATGGTGGGGGAAGGGAGATGCAAAACTTCTCTTATAATTATTTTGTCGAGACGGTCAAGAAAGATCCAGAGTATGCTGATCTATCTGCGGAACAAATTGAGTCTTTGCATAACACAATTTGGATCATCGCTACAGGATTAGCGGCACTGATGTCTTCAAGTATCATTCATCCGACCAAGGAACAAATTGAAAAAATGATCCAAGATAGCATCAATGCGACGCTAAATACGAAAGAAACGATCCAAGTGAATTAAACAAACTACTTGAAGTATTTCTCGAAAGTCTTTCTCAAACATACACATTGATTTTTTGAAATTAAAAAAGCTTCTAAAAACATGATAAAAAGAACGTGTGACGCTAACTCTCTCCAGCATCACACGTTTTTTTTATCAAATAATTGAAGTTTTGCCAAAAGTTCTCAGCTGTGAGCTGACTGCTTTGGCCTATAATTTTGAAACAAGCGCCTTAGCAAATGCTTCGAGTTTTTCGATGTCTTCTTCTTCAGCGTTTAAATCAACTTTAACATTTTCTGTTCCTTTGACTGCTCCTGTTTTCGCAAAGGCAGCATCGAAGTCATCTACGGACTTACAAAATTCATCATAAAAAGTGTCTCCAGAACCACAAACGCCATAGATTTTTCCAGACAAGTCAAGTTCTTGTAAATCTTCATATAAGTCTACGATCTCATCTGGTAAGTCACCATCATCGTATGTATAAGTTGCGACGACACAAATATCTGCATCCTCAAATTCATCTGCATCCACTTGAGTACATTCATTGATTTCAACATCAATATCTAAATTTTCAAAAGCTTCTGCTACGATATCAGCAATTTCTTCTGTATTGCCAGTCATACTTGCGTAAACGATTTTTGCTAAAGCCATGGGTTGCCTCCTACTTATTGATATATGATCCTCTAACATTTACAGATTATACCAAAACCTTTACTAAAAGAAAACAAGTCATGTGAAGAGAATCTGATTTGGCGAACGACCGGACACTATGGTAAAATGAGGAAGATTTGTAAAAAGGAGACGAAAATATGATTACATTGAAATCAGCACGAGAAATTGAAACAATGGCTGAGTCTGGCGCGTTGTTAGCGGATGTACATAAAAATCTGCGAGATTTTATCAAACCAGGCGTGACGAGTTGGGATATTGAAGTTTTTGTTCGTAACTATATTGAAAGCCATGGTGGGATTGCGGCTCAAATTGGATTTGAAGGCTATGAGTATGCGACTTGTATTAGCATCAATGACGAAATTTGTCATGGATTTCCACGTAAAAAACCGCTGAAAAATGGCGATTTAGTGAAAGTGGATATGTGTATCGATTTAAAAGGCGGCATATCTGATTCTTGTTGGGCTTATGTAGTGGGAGAGTCAACACCGGAAATTGACCGCTTGATGGAAGTGACAAAAAAAGCTTTGTATCTGGGAATCGAACAAGCGCAAGTTGGGAACCGAATTGGCGACATTGGTCATGCTATCCAAACTTATGTTGAAAGTGAAAACTTAGCGGTTGTCCGGGACTTTATTGGTCATGGTGTGGGTCCAACGATCCATGAAGAACCTGCTGTCCCTCATTATGGTGAAGCAGGAAAAGGTCTACGGTTAAAAGAAGGGATGGTTATTACCATTGAGCCAATGGTTAATACTGGAACTTGGAAAATGAAAATGGATCCAAATGGCTGGACTGCTTATACAAGAGATGGTGGCTTGTCTTGCCAATATGAACATACACTGGCAATTACGAAAGATGGACCAAGAATCTTAACTTCTCAAGGTGAAGAAGGTACGTATTGAGAAGCTAGATCAATAAGGAGAATTTGATGAAATTATTAGGGAAAATAAAGCAAAATGAGAATTTAATGCGTTTTATTGCAACAACAAAAAAACGGATCACTGATTCAGAAATGGGTACCACGTCAGTTGTTGTGGCGTATTATTTATTATTGTCTTTATTTCCCCTAATTATTGCGTTTGGTAATATTTTGCCATTTCTAAAGATCGATCAAGAGACAGTATTGACTTATGTGCGGCAAATCATCCCTGAGACGGTCTATCAGTTTATCGGTCCTGCAATTCGAAATTTGTTAACGCAAAGTTCCGGTGGCTTGTTGTCGTTATCTGCTTTAGCTGCTTTGTGGTCTGCCAGTCAAAGTATCAACGCTTTACAAATTGCCATGAATAAGGCTTATGGTGTAGAAAATAGAAAGAATTTTTTGATCGTCCGTTTCTTTTCATTAGTAGTGATTTTGCTTTTCATGATTGCGATTAGTGGCGTAACGATTTTTTTAGGACTGGGTCAAATGATACTTGAAGCGCTCCAACCGATTTTTAATTTTTCTGGCAATGTGATCATCCAGTTCCAAACTTTGAAATGGCCGATTACCTTAGTTGTCTTATTTATCATTATGTTTTTGATTTATGTGATAGTACCGAATGCGCAATTAAAACTAAAAGCAGTAATTCCGGGAACGATTTTTGCTACTGTCGGTTGGATGTTGCTATCTCAGGTGTTTGGAATCTACGCAAAATACTTTGCAACAAGAGTCAGTGGATACCAAATCATCGGGAGTTTCATCGTCTTGATGCTATGGCTCAATTTTGCTGCTACAATCATTATATTTGGCGGAATCATCAATGCTGTTGTGCAAGAATACATAACAGGTAACGAAATCAAGAAAAGACGAGTTTCTACAAATAAATGGTGGATTCGTTTCAAAAATAAATTTTCTCATAAAAAAAAATAGAACTGCGAGTTTTTATTGCTTGAGTGTTTTATAATAATTCTAGACTCTTAATTAAAGTAGGTGCCAATATGCTTGTTTCATTTAGTATGGTTGTCAAATTTTTTTTAACAATCTTGTTATCTTTAGTACTAACGCCCATATTTAAAATTATTTCTGTCCAAACCGGAATGGTGGATAAACCGAATGCGCGACGTATTAATGAAATACCTATGCCTTCAGCTGGGGGACTACCCATTTTTATTTCATTTGTCGTATCCACCTTATTGTTTTTTCGTGACATCATTCCCAAATTTTATATCATTCCTATTTTACTAGCTTCCTTAGTGATCATTCTAACGGGAGTACTGGATGATAAATACGAGTTGACGCCTAAACAAAAGTCCGTCGGGATCTTATTAGCAGCGTTGATCGTCTATTTTGTGGCAGATATTCACATTGATTCAGTAACATTGCCCTTTTTTGGTTATATCGAATTGGGTTGGCTGAGTTTTCCTGTGACCATTTTTTGGATTTTCGGTATCACTAATGCAATTAATTTGATTGATGGATTAGACGGCTTGGCAACCGGAATCTCGTTGATCGGGTTGATTACAATTGGTATTATCGGATATTTTTTCCTACATGCTTCTACAGTATACATACCAATCGTCATATTCTGTTTAGTGGCAAGCATTATTGGCTTTTTTCCTTATAATTTTTATCCTGCCAAAATTTACTTAGGAGACACTGGGGCGTTGTTCTTAGGATTTATGATGGCTGTTCTTTCTCTACAAGGTCTGAAGAATGTAACATTTGTTTCTTCTATCTCATTATTGATTGTGATGGGCGTTCCAGTAACAGATACATTTTTTGCGATTATTCGCAGAAAAGCGAACCGTGTCTCTTTTTCTACAGCAGATAAAAAACACCTACATCATCGATTATTGAGTCTAGGTTTTACGCATAAAGGAGCAGTTTTGACCATTTATGCTATGGCATTGATGTTTTCATTTACTGCCATGATCATGAACTATACTGGGCGTCTCGGTTCGATTGTTTTGATCGTTTCGATGCTATTTGCGGCTATTTTATTGTTTGAGTTGATTGGATTGATCAACGAGAAGCATCAGTACATTCTTAAAACTTTACGTTTTTTAGGCAATAAAGAATATCGAACACAAGTCATACAGAAATATAAAAGGAAATGGACTAGACACTAATGAAAATAAATCAAAAACAACCGATTTTAATTAGCATCGTAACGGCTAATAGTCAAAAGATTTTTCAAACGTTAGATACGCTTCTAGCCAGCATAAATGACCAAGCCATGGTTGAGATCTTGATTTTCGATAATGCTTCGTCGATTGACTACCAAGAACAATTGAAAGAATATCTAAAGTATCCGTTTGTCAAAATCTATTTTAATCAGGAAAATAAAGGATTTGGTTATGGACATAACCATAATTTATTAACGAGTGACTTTTCTTATGCTGTGATCTTTAACCCAGATATTCTGGTGGATCAGCAGACAGTCGTTGATTTGGTCAAACTTTTGCAGGAACATCCAGAATGTGCCATGTTAGCACCTAAAATATTGAATGAAGATGGTACGACACAACATTTGATTCGCCAAAAATTAGATGTATTCGATTATGTATTGCGGTTTATTCCGGCTCGTTTTGTCAAGCAGTTGTTTGCTCAACGTTTAGCAAAATTCGAATGCCATGATTTGTCAGAAACAACCAATAGCTACGTGCGTATGATCTCTGGTAGTTTTATGGTCGTTGATGTCAATAAATTTAAAAAAGTCAACGGGTTTGATAATCGCTATTTTATGTATTTTGAAGATAATGATCTTTGCTTAACTTTTGAAAAAGCAGGAGAAAAACTCCTTTATACGCCGTTATATACGATTGTTCATTTATATGGAAAAGGCGCTCATCGCAATTTTAAACTTTTTCGTATCTTTTTACAGTCAATGGTGAAATTTTTCAATAAGTGGGGGTGGACTTTCTTTTGACCATACCCAAAATAGTAGTCGTTATCGTATTATACCAGCAGCGTTTTAGTCAATCGCCTTCTTTTGATCTGCTCATGAAAGCTGTCAAAGAGAAGAAGATTCAACTGGTTGTTTATGATAATAGTCCCGTTAAGCAATTGGAGCCATTATTAGAACAAGACAAAGATATAAGCTACTATCATGATCCATCAAATCCTGGTCTAGCTACGGCTTATAATTATGCGTTGAATCATGCGCAGCAGAATATTCGCTATTTCGTTACACTCGATCATGATAGTCAATTGACTGCAACGTATTTTGATACGCTATTAACGATTGATTGGACAGATGAATTGGTTGCAGCAGTTCCGTTGGTTTATGCTGGAAGCAACCAAATATCGCCTGTTTTTGCGGATCGCTATATCAATCGTCAAGTTGAAAAGGTTGAGCGATCACAGCTCAGTCAAAGACGAATCATGGCGATTAATTCGGGTGCTGTTTTTTCTATCAAATTTTTAAAGGAAATTGGCGGTTTTAATTTAGATTTTCCCCTTGATTTCTTGGATCATTGGCTTTTTTGGACGATCTATCAGTTCAAAAAGACGGTTTTTATCTTACCTGAAAAAATGGAACATGATCTTTCAGTTCTTGATTATCAGAAAGTTTCTGTTACAAGGTATCAGTCGATACTGAAAGCTGAAAAAACTTTTTATCAAAATTATGATAAAGAAATGTTACCGCGTCATCGAAAACAATTATTGTTACGTACAGTAAAACAATTTTTAACAGTCAGAAATCGTAAAATATGGCGTTTGACATTACAATCATTTACTGAAAACTGAAGGGTGTGAATTTGTGCGATCAGTTTGTATGGCTACCTTTAATGGTGGCAGATATTTAAGAGAACAATTGGATAGTATTTTAAACCAACTGACACTTGAGGATGAATTGATTATTTCAGATGATGGATCGACAGATGAAACTTGTCAAATTATAAAGGAATACACGCAACTAGACAATCGAATCAAATTTGTTGAAGGACCAAGGAAAGGTGTCATTGCCAACTTCAACCATGCCATTCAACAATCTAAAGGCGACATCATTTTTTTAGCAGACCAAGATGATGTATGGCTACCTAATAAGGTGGCTAAGATCACCGCATATTTTGAAGAAAATCCGCAACAATTAGTAGTAGTGAGTGATCTAGTGATTGTGGATGGTCAACTCAATGAGATACACGCGTCGTATTTTTCCTATCGGCATTCCCGAACAGGCTGGCTCAATAATTTGATTCGGAGTAATTATATCGGTGCCGGCATGGCTTTTCGATCTTCATTAAAGAAAAAAATAGTACCGATTCCTTCTGAAGTACCAATGCATGATATGTGGATTGGAATGTTAGGTGGAACTCGTGTTGGGTTTATTAGAGAAACATTGACACTTTATCGTAGACATGATTTTAATGTGAGTGAAATCAAAACAAACACTAAACTAACCCAAAAAATTACCTGGCGGTTGTATCTGATCAAGGCGCTTGTGAAGAGAAAATGGTTTGGAATTAATAAAAGATAGTTAAATCGTTAATAATTCCATGACAAATAACAAGTTTGATGAGATAATAACAAGGTGAATTTTAAATTGAAAAGGAGAATTTATACTCATGAAGGGAATCATTCTTGCTGGGGGAAGTGGTACACGCTTATACCCTCTAACTAAGGCAACTTCAAAACAGTTGATGCCAGTCTACGATAAACCAATGATCTACTATCCAATGTCTACACTAATGCTAGCGGGTATCAAAGAAATCCTGATTATCTCTACTCCTCAAGATACACCAAGATTTAAAGAACTGTTTGGTAATGGGGCAGAGTTAGGATTACAAATTGAGTATGCAGTGCAAGAAAGTCCAGATGGGCTAGCACAGGCTTTTATTATCGGTGAAGAATTTATCGGTGATGATAGTGTGTGCTTAGTTTTAGGAGATAACATCTATTACGGTGGTGGCTTATCTAAAATGCTTCAACGCGCTGCTTCTAAAGATACTGGAGCAACAGTGTTTGGTTACCACGTTAATGATCCAGAACGTTTTGGTGTTGTAGAATTTGATGAAAAGATGCGGGCTCTGTCAATCGAAGAAAAACCTGCGCTACCAAAATCAAATTATGCAGTAACAGGGTTATATTTTTATGATAATGATGTTATTTCGATTGCGAAAAACATCAAACCTTCTGAACGTGGTGAATTAGAGATCACTGATGTAAACAAAGTCTATCTAGAAAAAGGAAAACTATCTGTTGAATTGATGGGTAGAGGTTTTGCTTGGTTAGACACTGGCACGCATGAATCTCTTCTAGAGGCATCCACATTTATTGAAACGATTGAAAAACGTCAAAATCTCAAGGTAGCTTGTTTAGAAGAAATCGCCTACCGAATGGGATATATCACTAAAGAGCAATTACTTGCATTAGCTCAACCGTTGAAAAAAAATCAATATGGTCAATATCTTTTACAGTTGGCCAACAATTAAGGGAGTCTGAAGTAATGAAAGTAACTGATACTAATTTAACAGATGTGAAGATCATTGAAATGGATGTTTTTGGTGATCATCGTGGCTTTTTTACCGAAAGTTATTCCAAAGCAAAATTTGTTGAACATGGTTTAGATTTTGATTTTGTTCAAGATAATCATTCATTATCGGCAGAAGCTGGTGTTATCCGCGGACTGCATTTCCAAAAAGGAGAAGCAGCACAAACGAAATTGATTCGGGTAACTTCTGGTGCTGTTTTAGATGTGATTGTCGATATTCGTAAAGGAAGTCCAACCTATGGTAAATGGGAAGGCTTTATCTTATCTGAACACAACCATCGACAACTTTTGGTGCCTAAAGGTTATGCTCATGGATTTGTGACATTGACACCAAATGTCAATTTTCTTTACAAATGTGATAATTACTACAATGCACAAGCTGATGGTGGGATTGCCTTTGATGATCCAGACTTAGCGATTGATTGGCCTATCGATCTTTCCAAAGCGATTATGTCTGAAAAGGATCAGCATCATCCAACTTTAAAAGAGTTTGAAGCAGAAAATCCATTTGTTTATGGTGAAATTTAGGATTGCAAGGAGAATTTTTATATGAAAAATATCATTGTTACTGGTGGTGCCGGATTTATCGGCTCAAATTTCGTCCACTATGTGGTCAATCATCATCCAGAGGTTCATGTTACGGTGTTAGATAAATTGACTTATGCTGGGAATAAAGAGAACTTAGCAGGGCTACCTAGTGACCGTGTAGAATTGGTCGTTGGTGATGTTGCGGATGCAGAATTAGTGGATCGTTTAGTCAAAGAAGCAGACGCCGTAGTCCACTATGCAGCAGAATCGCATAACGATAATTCGCTAAAAGATCCATTTCCTTTTGTCCAAACCAATATTATTGGTACGTACACCCTGTTAGAAGCTTGTCGTAAATACAATGTTCGTTACCATCATGTATCCACCGATGAAGTGTATGGGGATTTACCTTTACGTGAAGATTTACCAGGTCATGGAGAAGGCGAAGGGGAAAAATTTACAGCTGAAACACCTTATAATCCATCAAGTCCATATTCTTCAACTAAAGCGGGCTCTGATCTATTAGTGAAAGCTTGGGTTCGTTCATTTGGGTTGCAAGCAACGATCTCAAATTGTTCAAACAACTATGGACCATATCAACATATTGAAAAATTTATTCCTCGTCAAGTTACTAATATCTTAAGTGGTATACGTCCAAAACTATATGGTGAAGGAAAAAACGTTCGTGATTGGATCCATACGAATGACCATTCATCTGCGGTTTGGTTGATTTTGACTAAAGGAAAAATCGGTGAAACTTATTTGATCGGTGCCGATGGGGAAGAAGATAACAAAACAGTCATGGAATTGATTTTGGAACTTATGGGACAACCCAAAGATGCTTACGACCATGTCAACGATCGTGCAGGACATGATTTACGTTATGCAATTGATTCGACAAGGTTACGTGAGGAGCTAGGTTGGCAACCTGAATTTACCAACTTCCGTGATGGTTTAGCTGATACAATCAAATGGTATGAAGAACACCAAGATTGGTGGAAGAAAGAAAAAGAAGCTGTGGAAGCAGCCTATGCCAAAAATGGTCAATAAATGATGATAAGCCGGATTTAATGAACTCTCAAAAAATTCGGGTAAAAAAGACACGCATGAAGTTGTAAAACGTGCAGAAAAAAATTAGTATAAAAATAGGAATTGTTTATTGGCAATTGTAAGGGGAGCTGTGACAGATGTTGCAGACCCCTTTTTAAAACAAAAAAGAGGAGAGATCAGAATGTTCTTATTAACCGGAGGAAATGGTCAACTTGGAACGGAATTACGCCATTTATTAGATGAAAAAGGAATGGCTTATGTGTCAACTGATGCTGCTGAGCTGGATATTACTGATGCAGAAAAAACAATGGAGTATATTACAAACTTAAAGCCAGAAATTATTTTTCATTGTGCAGCGTATACAGCCGTTGATAAAGCAGAAGAAGAAGGCAAAGAATTAGATGAGAAGATTAACGTTGATGGAACTAAAAATGTGGCATTGGCTGCAAAAGCAGTGAATGCTAAATTAGTATATATCAGTACGGATTATGTCTTTGATGGCAAAAAGAAAGACCAAGAATACCGCGAAGACGATCCAACTAACCCATTGAATGAGTATGGTCGCACAAAATTACTAGGGGAACAAGCAGTTCAAGAAATTTTAGAAGACTATTATATTATCCGTACTTCATGGGTATTTGGTGTTTATGGACATAATTTTGTCTTTACAATGCAACGTTTAGCCGAAACGCATGATCGTTTAACTATTGTTAATGATCAATATGGTCGCCCAACTTGGACTCGAACACTTGCTGAATTTATGGTATATGTGATTGAAAAACAAGCACCTTATGGCGTATATCAGTTATCCAATGATAATAGCTGTTCATGGTATGAATTTGCCAAAGAAATCTTAAAAGATACGGATGTCGAAGTAGCACCAGTCACTTCAGCAGAGTATCCACAAAAAGCAGTTCGCCCACAATATTCTGTGATGAGTCTAAAGAAAGCAGAAGATCTAGGCTTTGTCATTCCGACATGGCAAGAAGCATTAGCAAAAATGTTGGAAGCAGCTGAAAGTTTGAGATAGCAAACTTGTTTTTCCGTAAAAAAAAGAACAAACTAGAAATTGGAGAATCGCATGGAAAAACAAACAAGACGCGCGCAACGAACAGCCGTTAAGCCTGAGCGCACAGATCATTCTGTTCTTGATGTCTTTCTAAAACTTCGTTACCTCATCGGATTGCTAGTCATTGTAGTTATTGTAACGTTTAATTTGAATGGTAGTTCATTGGGTGTATGGGATAAATATGTATCGCAACGAGATGATGGAAAGAAAACTGATGTCATCTTCGGGCAAAATAGGGAAGTTCGTTCAGATGAATGGCTCGTGCAAACACCTTTTTATCTTTCACAAGCTGAAAATGACTATCCTTTAGTAAATCCCGATTATTCCTTAAATGGACAAAATATGATCATTGCTTATAATTCTCCTGTTAAAGATATCACAGTTATTGGTAAACCATTCAATTGGGGATTCTTTTTCTTGGGAAGAGATCGTGGGCTTTCGTTTTATTGGGCAATGAAATTAGTGGTCATGGTTTTATTGGGGTATGAAGTTTTAATGATTTTGACAAAAAGAAAAAAAGCTTTATCACTCGTAGGCGCCTTTGCCTTAACTTTCTCACCAGCAGTCCAGTGGTGGTTCATGCAACACGTGGGAGATCTGATTTTCTTCACATTAGGACTAATGGTTGCTTTTTATCATTATTTTTACCAACATCAAAAAAAATGGGTACGAGCAATGATGATGAGTTTGATCGTCATATTTGGTCTAGGTTTTATCCTGGTGATTTATCCAGCCCATCAAGTTATGCTTGCTTATTTACTTGTCTTTTATTTTGTTGGGTTATTGCTCTATTATGGGAAGCGAATCACTTGGGATTGGTTTGATGCAGTACTGATCATTGGGGCAATATTATTTATAGGTGGCGTACTGATCCACTTTTGGTTAACCTCTAAAGATGCGTTACTGGCTTCTTTAAATACCTTATATCCAGGAAAACGAGTAAGTACAGGAGGAAAATGGCATTTGGGAGAGTTCTTTTATTTTCTGACAAACTGGAAAATTTCGTTTAAAGATATCAATTTTTCTAATAATTCTGAAGTTGCTCTGTTTTATCATTTCTTCCCGACCGTCTTTTTAGCAAGCCCATTTGTTTTATTTGGTAAAAAAAATAGTGAACAAAAACTGTTTGGACGGATTTTAATGCTCTTTTGTCTGTTTTCAATTTATTGGATTACTTTAGGATTACCAAAATGGCTCGCTGAACTCACTTTATTATCTTACGTGCCACCTTTTAGAGCAATCTTAACCTTTAGTTTTGCAGCTTGCCTCTTAACCATATGGTTTATTGCCTATATTTGGCAAGAAGATGTGATCCCAACATGGTATAAATTTTTCCTATTGTTGGCGAACGCGGGAATCTTTACGTATGCTTTGGTCAATTCCAAAATGACAAAATACTTTACCGAATTAGAGATCACCATGATTGTGATTGTTGGTACGTTAATCCTGGCATTTATTCTGTTCCGACGTTGTCGATTGTTCTATCTTTCGTTTATCGCTTTGATTGTAGCTTCAGGTTTCTTTGTGAACCCAGTTGTAGAAGGAACTGGTGCGATCTTTGAAAAGACTCTGGCAAAAGAGATAAAAGCAATTGATCAGGCAGATCCACAACAAGTATGGTTAACAGAAGATGAGCTGTATAACTTTACACCAACATTAGGCGTAAAAGCTTTTAATTCGGTACGCTTTTATCCAGACATGAAGGCATGGGCTAAAATTGATCCAGATAAAAAATATGAAAAATATTATAATCGATATGCCCACACACGTGCCTTTATTGCTAAAGAAAAAACTTCATTTGTTTTAGATCGTCCAGATATGTTTTCTGTGACCCTCAACTTTAAAGATGCTGAAAAGCTTGGAATCAAATACGTGGTCAGCAAACGCCCGTTAACTGATTATAATCAATTGTACCAAGCACAATTCACTCAACTATACGGTCCTGATAAAGATGGTTATATGATTTTTGAAGTAACCTATCCTGAAAACGATCCATCTACAGCCAATAATGCTGTGAATAATACGGATAACCAAGTAGATGAATGGTCGTATACAGGCGGTTGAGAAAGTAATTATTAGGTATTGAGTAATTGATATGGGAGTGTAAGGAAGTAAATTTCTTTACTGCTTCTTCTGAAATTGCTCAGTACCTATTTTTAGGTTCCATGTTTTTTCTTTTAAAAAGACTGGATGAAGCACTAAAAGTGAGTTTTTTATCAATTAATCTAAAAATAGCATTGCCGTTTGTTTTTAAAAAACAGTATAATAAAACAGTATGAAAGGAGGATGGAGATTATTCAGACGGTTATTGGAAAATTAATAAATAAAATGAGTGTTGGATTACTGATTCTATTTCTTTCTGCTATTTATTTTGTATGGACAGCAGGCCTAGGCAATGCTCAAGCGCTTTTTTTATATGACAACAGTGCGCAATTTGTTACGTTTGGCATTGTCATTTTATTTATTTTAAACGTATATAAAGGACGAAGAGCTGACTTTATTTTTTTAGCAGCGGCAATGCTTATTTATTTTCTGTTTGATCATTTCCGTGAAGTAAGAGCAAGTTCTATGAATGTAGATCTTTTGATCCCGCTAATCATAGTCTTTTGTTTGACGGTTAAATGGATTCAGTTTGATAAGTTAGATCGTTCGATTTTTATTTTAGTATGTTATGTCTTTCTTGGCATTACGTTATACCGCATTTTTACTGAAATAAAAATTCCTGATGGTGAAAGTATTTGGTTGCCTGATAATAAAGTTTCCGATATTTGGATCAACACGAATACGATTGGTAGTACTTTAATGACCCTCTCCTTACTGATCAGTGGGTTTGCCAGTTCATTTGAGCGCTGGTATGTTCGGGTATTCGTTGGATTTCCGAGTGTGATTGCTGGGATTATTGGTATCTGGGTCTGTCAATCAAAAGGTGCTTTAGTTGCGATGATCGTATTTGTTTTACTGGATATTTGGCCAAAACAATTGTTCAAAATAATACGAGCGCCATTTTTAGCCTACATGATTGTCACGATTTTTGCGTTGCCAGTTTCTTACTTAGCAGCTCATTCCGAGCATCTAAATCTCTTTACTGGTCGTGAAGAAATTTGGTTGAAATTCTATGAGACTATTTCAGAAAAAAGCGAACAAGTCTGGGTTGGAATGAAACCGTTCATTTTTCAACGTGGAAATCAATTTTTAGGAAATCACAATAGTTATAATTCATTTTTAAATCTATATGGATTGCTGGGTGTCATCATCGCAGGAGTACTAGTCTTAATCTATGTAGGTCGATTGACCTTAAAAGCAGATTTATCGAATGGACAAGTAACCTTTTTATGGGCATTCTTTGCAGTGATGATCCAATCCTTTATGGAAGATACTTTAACTTCTTTTCCGTGGGTACCTATCATCTATCTGTTATTGGGAATGGCAAGTCATCGCTATGATAATTTAAAAAACGTTGCAAACAAGCGGAAAATAGCGAATCGACAAACGAGGGAAACGACAGACGGCTCTCTATCAAGAGTGGCACGCCGACATTAAATATTTAGATAAGAGCTAGTTGAAACAAGTTATTCTTGGGTCAGCTAGCTTTTTGCTTCATTGCAATTAAATTATTTCTTATGTAAAATAAAAATGTTAGCGTAAAGTTGCTTAATAGAAAATTAAGAAACTAAGAATATCACAGTCCGTGAGTAAAAGTGTGGTAAAATGGCACATGACTGTAATTAACAGAATTTGCTTGGAGGAACACAAATGTTTAAAGATCTGTTTTTATTTATGAAGGATATCTACCAGAATAGAAAGCTCTTGCTTCAGTTTTCAGTGAATGACTTTAAGTCTCGCTATGCGGGCTCTTTTTTGGGAATTTTATGGGCATTCATTAATCCTGTCTTTACCGTATTGATTTATTGGTTGGTCTTTGGTTTTGGATTAAAGGCAGCGATGACAGATGGAAAATATCCTTTTATTGTTTATTTGATTACGGGAATGATCCCATGGTTCTTTTTTTCTGACGCGTTTACATCAACGACGTTAGTTTTCAGAGAATACACTTATTTAGTAAAAAAAGTTGTATTTAATATCCGCATTTTACCAACTACGAAAATTTTATCGAATCTATATGCACATCTTTTCTTTATTTTCGTTGGTTTAGTGGTGGTTATTGGACATGGAATCTATCCAACTTGGATGACGCTCCAACTGATTTATTATTTATTCTGTATGTGTGCTTTTTTAACCGGCTTAACATGGTTGACAGCATCAATTCAACCATTTCTACCAGACATCATGCAATTGATCACGATTGTCCTACAGTTGGTTATGTGGACATTGCCGATCCTTTGGAGTCCAAGTCAGTTCAATCCAGTGATCGTTCAAATCTTAAAACTAAACCCACTTTATTATGTTGTACAAGGATATCGTGAGTCTTTCTTAGGACAAGCTTGGTTCTGGGAACACGGAATGTATACTCTCTATTTCTGGGTATTTACGCTAGCTATCTTCGTTATTGGATCTGCTGTGTTCCGTAGATTGAAACCACATTTTTCAGATGTGCTGTAAGGAGTATGAATATGACTGAATATGCGATTAAATTAAAAAACATTACAAAATCTTATAATATGTACGCAAAACCATCTGACCGTTTTCGTGAAG
Organism: Enterococcus sp. DIV1421a; assembly: GCF_051711025.1. Taxonomy (NCBI): domain Bacteria; kingdom Bacillati; phylum Bacillota; class Bacilli; order Lactobacillales; family Enterococcaceae; genus Enterococcus; species Enterococcus sp. DIV1421a. Next base: position 856,885 of record NZ_JBIOLU010000001.1, read on the forward strand.
CATTGAATCCCTTTAAAAAATCTTATCATGACGTTTTTTATGCGTTGAAAAATATCAATGTGGAAATTAAAAAAGGGGAAATGATCGGTTTTGTCGGAGAAAATGGTTCAGGAAAATCCACCATGCTCAAAATCATTACTGGCGTTTTGACGCCCACATCTGGAACAATGGAGATTGAAGGGAAAATATCTGCACTATTAGAACTAGGTTCTGGGTTCAACCCCGAATATTCTGGCTATGACAATATTTATTTGAATGGCATGGTGTTAGGTTTTTCTCGTGAAGAAATCGATGGAATGGTCGGAGACATCATTGAATTTGCTGATATCGGCGAACATATTTACCAACCAGTAAAAACATATTCCAGTGGGATGTTTGTTCGTTTAGCCTTTGCGGTAGCTATCAATGTCAATCCAGATATCTTGATTGTCGATGAGGCTCTAGCTGTAGGGGACCTTGAATTCCAGTTGAAATGTATGGAGAAATTTACTGAAATCAAGAACTCAGGTAAAACGATCTTATTCGTTTCCCATGACATCAGTTCGATCCGCCGTTTTTGTGATCGATCCTATTGGCTAAAAAATGGTGAAGTGGTTGAATATGGGGATACTATGGATGTCACAACGAACTATGAAAACTTTTTAAAGAAAAAATCAGTCAAAACAGTTGATCGAAATAAAAATCAAATGGAACGTTTTGCAGCGCCTGACATCGTTGATGTACTGAGTGCGGAATTATTGGATAAAGAAAAAAATCCTGTTGACGTGCTTGATCAAGGCGAAACACTGTATGTCAAAGTAACCTATGAAGTAAAAGATGATTCGATCAAGAATCCTGTTTTAGGGATTGCCTTACGGACCGTCGATAATTTTTACGTTTGTGGTTTAAATACACTGTTGGATGGCATCAAAATCCCTTGGAAAAAAGGCAAAAATGTTTTCTATTTAGAATATGAAAAACTAGGCCTGCTAGCTGGTGAATATTATTTTGATGTGGCAATTTTTGAAGAAAATGCCACCGTACCTTTAGTTTACAAAACAAAATATATGAACTTATTTGTTAATGGTTCATATATTGGGGAAGGAATCGTGGTCTTAGACCATAAATGGGAAGAAGGTTATCTAGCCGATGAAGTATGATTTTGAAATGGACTTAGATGAACAAAGTAGTGTAGGGAAAATTGCTGCCCAAATTAAACCAGGCAGCAAAGTCTTGGAATTTGGACCGGGAAACGGCCGATTGACCAAACATTTAATCGGAGCCAAAAATTGTCAAGTAAGTATCGTCGAATTAGATAAAGAATTATTCGATTTTGTCAGTGAATTTTCACAAGATGGTTTTTATGGAGATATTGAAAGTTTTGAGTGGGCAAACTATTATGCAGGGCAAACCTTTGATTATATCCTTTTTGCCGATGTTTTAGAACATTTAGTGAACCCAGCTGAAACATTAAAAAAAGTGAGAGAATTTCTCAATGAAGATGGAGAAATTTTAATCACATTTCCGAATTTAGTCCATAATTCTGTGCTGATCCATTTATTCAACAATGAGTTGCCATGGGCTTCTTATGGCTTATTAGATGAAACACATAATTCTTTTTACACACACGAAGGCTTTAAAAAAGTGTTTGAAAAAGCTGGTTTATCTATTAATATTGAGGATTACCTTTACTTAGCTGTCGGAGACACAGAATTAAATTCAACTTATGAAGAATTACCCGAAGCAGTTCGCTATGAGTTCAAAATGCGACCTTTCGGAGAAGTTTATCAATACTTCTTTTCTTTGAAAAAACACACTGAGAATAGTCACATCTCACAACCACAAAATTCGAATTATGTTCGAATGGTGGAAGTGATCCAAAAGACTGCAAACAAAGAAGTCTCCCAAAAATATCCTTTCAACAATTATACGGGAGAAAACCAAACATTGACTTTTCCAATTGCCGGGGATGTCGAATCGGTCATTTTTAAATTTGCTGATCAACCAAGTTTTATCGAATTTAGCGGGGAGTTGGCGGGGAACAAAATTGATTTCATCCAATCTAATGCAGTAATCAAAACACAAAATGATTGCTATTTATTTGATGGTGAAGTAACGCCACAATTTACTCTATTTGATGTCGCAGGTCAAGAATTGACGATCCATTGTCATTATCGGTTTATCGGGGAATTGACACAAACCATGAAAGAACTACTTGAGGCAGTCAAACCTTTAGCGCAGATCGAGCAACGTCTAATGGCACAAATCACTTCGCTGAAAAAAGAAAATGAACAAGTGCGATTGACAAATGAAAAATTAGCTAACGAATTACAGATGACGACTGACCGTTATTGTAAACTGATAACTGAGGAAGAATTCGCAATTAAACCAAGAAACCGCAAGCTTCGATCGAAAGAAACAGCAAAGAAAATTCAAGCAAAGGCGATTTCTCTATGCGTGGATAGCAAGCATTGGGACCCAGAAACGAAAATTTTGACAATCAATGGTTGGGGAATTTCTAACGCACAACGTCAGCCGTTATCCTATAAGTTATCTGTGAACCAAGCACCATTTTTTCAAGCCTTGCAGTTTGAACGGCCAGAAGTAAATGAGGCGGAACAATTGCCAGCGGGAACAAAAGCTGGATTTGAATTGCAAATAAGATGTGAACGAGAAAAATCTTTTTTAATTGAAGCTGTTGCTGAAAATGGCGAATCCTGGTTTATCGAGATATAAGAACGAACTTATTTTTAATAAAGGAGAACAAAAGCTCGTGCAAAAAAAAGAGATTGCTGTATTTATAGACCGAATTACTCGTGAAAGAGCAACTGGGGATTTATTGATTGTTGGCTGGGCGGTCGATGAGGTGACGAAAGAAATTCCGATCATTAAAGTCGATAAGGACAAAGTATCTGCCGAAGTCACCAATGTTGTTCGTTTGGATATCAATCATTTATACAATCTGGATGTGAAAACACCAAGTGGTTTCAACATCCGATTATCTGGAAGAATGAAAGGTAAAGCGATTTTAGATTTCCAAACAAAATCCCATCAAAATGGGATCGCGGTGAAATTGAATGGTCGTTATCCGTATGACGATGGCCTTGAAACAAACTGGGAAAAGAAAAAAAGATTGCTTCAAAAAGGATTCAATTATGCACGGACACACGGAGTGAAAAAAGCGATCCGACGTGTCAAGTTTGAAATGAAACCAGCTTCTGTGAATTATACCGAATGGATCAAACGTCATGAACACTTTGATCTCCAAAAGCAACGTCAAGATGCTAAAGGATTTGAATATCGTCCATTAATCTCAGTACTTATGCCAGTCTACAATGTCGAAATCAAATGGCTGGAAAAATGTATTGATTCTGTTTTAAAACAAACGTATGATCACTGGGAACTATGTATCAGTGATGATGCATCAACTGATCCTAAAATCAGAAAATGTTTAGAAAAGTATCAAGCTAAAGATCAACGAATCAAAGTCGTTTTTAGAGAAAAAAATGGGCATATCAGTCTAGCGACCAATTCTGCTTTGGAAATGGCAACAGGAGAGTTCATAGCGTTGTTAGATAATGATGATGAACTACCGCCTTATGCGTTGTTTGAAGTCGCAAGCGTCTTGAATCAGCGTCCTGAACTTGATGTCATTTATAGCGATGAAGATAAAATCGACGCAGAAGGTCAGCGTTTTGATCCTCATTTTAAAGCGGATTGGTCACCAGATACTTTAATGGGCAATAATTATATTTCACATTTAGGGGTTTATCGTACCAGCTTAGTTAAAGAAATCGGTGGATTTAGAAAAGGATATGAAGGTTCTCAAGATTATGACTTGGTACTACGAATCACTGAGCAGATCCCAGCTGATCACATTTATCACATTGATAAAGTACTGTATCACTGGCGCACGATTCCAGGATCTACTGCCAGCAATGGTGAAGCGAAGAGCTATATTTATGATTCTGGAGTCAAGGCATTGACTGATGCACTCGATCGTAGAGGAATTAAAGGAAAAGTTCGTCCTGGACGAATCTCTGGTTTCTACGAGGTCAATTATGAAGTGCTGCAAGAAGACTTAGTTAGTGTCATTATTCCCACTAAAAACGGATATGATGACTTAAAACTATGTATCGACTCAATTATTGACAAAACAACCTATTCCAACTATGAGATCATTGTTGCTGATAACGGTAGTACCGATCCTAAGATGCAGGAACTATTTAAGGAATACCAGCAACGACTAAACGAACGTTTTATAGTGGAATTGATCGATATACCTTTCAATTATTCTAGGATCAACAATCTAGCGGCAGAAAAAGCAAGTGGCAAATATTTATTGTTCTTAAACAATGATACGGAAGTTATTGAGCCTGAGTGGATGACCAATATGGTTGCCTATGCGCAATTTGATCGAATTGGCTGTGTCGGTGCCAAACTTTACTACCCAGATGATACGACACAACATGCTGGTGTGTTAGTTGGTATTGGTGGCGTTGCTGGTCATGCGTTGAACAACTATGACCAAACACACTGTGGTTACTTTGGTCGGTTAGTCATCGATGTCAATTACTTAGCGGTAACAGCTGCCTGTATGATGGTCAAAGCCAGTGATTTTCATGCGGTCCATGGCTTTGATGAAACATTAGCAGTCGCTTTCAATGATGTGGATTTATGCCTGAAAATTTATGAGCTAGGTCGATATAATGTTTATGCCCATCAAGTTGAACTTTATCATTTTGAATCAAAATCAAGAGGCTATGAAGATACGCCTGAGAAGCAAAAACGTTTTGCAGGTGAGATAAAGAAAATGCAAGTGAAATGGCCAGGATATATCAACCATGATCCTTTTTATAACGATAATCTGACAAAAGAAGGAATTGGAGATTTTTCATTAAGACCAGATTAATTAAGAAATGAAAATAGAAACTATCATGCAATCAGTTAAGAAAGCATGGTAGTTTTTTTTCGTAAAATGAGATATTAAAAGCAAGCGTTATAATTGTAGAGCAGTAGTTTTTTGTAATTCTGTTACAATTTGTTTATTCACTAGGCTTTTAAACCCTGCTATGGTAAGATAATAGGTGCATTATTTTGTGATTAGGAGTGTATATATGAATAAAAATGGGGAATGGAGTGCTGCAAGACGAATATTCATTATTTTAATGGATGTTTTGATGTACAATGTAGCCATATATAGCAGTTTCTTACTGAAATTTCATGGGGAAATACCCATGCGGAATTTTGAAACTTTTCAACATTCAGCAATCTTTATTTCTGTTATATTTATTGCCTTGAATATCTTATTGGGCGTATATGTTTTTTATAATCGAACGGTCAGCGATATCGTGTTTGTCACGGTTATTGGTCAAGTCTTAATGACATTGGGGATCATGGTCGTCACCTTTGCTGGACGCTGGTTTGCTTTCCCACGAGGCGTAATTTTACTGTCATTTGTGCTAGCGACCATTTTATTGAGTCTTTACAGAATATTAATCTATAAGTTGTACTTGAAAGTCAGTCGTGATAAGAAAGTCGTGATCGTTGGATCAGAAAAAGATGTGGCACCGGCCATACAAAATTTCAGTTCTAAAAAAAATAATAAGCATAAAGTAGAAGCGGTTGTCATCGATCACTACTATGAAAATGTGAAAAAAATGATTGATCAAATGGATATCGTCTATCTGGCTTCACATATTGAAGAAGCAGAAAAAGTAAAAATCTATCAACTAGTGACAAAAAATGAGAAGAAATTATTTCTCAATACGACATTTGAAAACTTAACGATGATCAATCCAAACATCATGAACTTTGAAGATGAAAGTATTATTGAAGCTTCAGGCTTCAGGATTCCACCAGAATATGAATTATTCAAGCGGTTGTTTGATATTATCGTTTCGTTGATTTTACTGATCATAGCCTCACCTTTCATGTTATTAACTGCTATTTTAGTAAAAGTTACTTCACCGGGTCCGGTTATTTATAAACAAATTCGGATCACTAAAAATCAAAAAGAATTTTCAATCTATAAATTTCGCTCGATGACTGCGACTGCAGAAGCCAAATCAGGACCTGTTTTGGCTAAGAGCAACGATGCTCGTGTCACTCCAGTGGGTAAATTTATCCGAGCAGTTCGTTTTGATGAATTACCACAAATCTTTAATGTATTAAAGGGAGACATGTCGATCGTTGGTCCTCGACCAGAACGTCCTTTCTTTGTTGATCAATTCAATGCGGAAAATCCTTATTACTATTTGAGACACAATGTACGTGCTGGGATAACGGGTTATGCGCAAGTTTATGGGAAATACGTATCAGATTACAACAGTAAATTACGGTTTGATTTACTTTACATCAAGAAATATTCTTTATTGCTCGATTTAAAAATATTATTACAAACCATTAAAATTCTTTTTGATAAGATGTCTTCTCAAGGCTTGGAAGAAGATGAGAATGTTCATTCATTGGCAGAGATTGCTTTTCCAAAAGAGAAAATCTTTCGCTAGTTGAGAGGTAGTGAAAAATGAGTAACCCAAAATTTAGTATCGTCATACCCATTTATAATGCTGAAAGCACGATTGCTCGTACGATCGCATCTTTAAAAGAATTTGATTTTACTGATTATGAAGTTTTGTTAATCAATGATGGTTCGACAGATCAAACGGAAGCAATCATTACGAGACTTATTGAGAACGACCCTAAATTTCGACTGATCACAACGGCTAATCAAGGGCCTGGTTTAGCAAGAAATGAAGGGATTATGCAAGTCCAAGGAACTTACATCTTATTTTTTGATGCGGATGATACGCCGAAAAAAGAAGTTTTATCTGATTATGACAAGCTTTTAGCTAAACATCCAGACACCGATTTGATCGTTAGTTCGTTTATCTTTCGAACGATGGACGGAGAACAGATTATTTCAGAAAAAGAAAATTTAGTGACGGAGCATCATTATCAAAGTCATGATAGTTTTATAAAAGACATGTATCGATTAATGAACGATCAGTTGATGTATGTAGTTTGGAATAAATGTTATCGAAGGGATATTTTAAAACAGAATCAGCTTCTTTTTAAAGGATACAATAGCTGTGAAGACCGTATTTTTAATTTGCATTATTATAAATATTGTCAAAATGTCCTGATGAACCCGAAAATTTCTTATATCTATGAATTTGAAGGTGGCAAAGGAATCACGAATCAGTACCGTCCCAATAAATTTAGTACCTTCAAAGAGTTCTACCAATTAGCAAATGAAGTGACGAATGAAGTCGATAAGCCAGGAATGGCAGCTCTCCATTTAAAAGGAACGACGTCGGTCATCTTTTCTATCTATGGCACTTCGACACGGACAGCAAAAGAAAAAAAAGCTGAAGCAAAGCAAATATTAACGGATCCAACTATTGTTGAGGCGAAAAAAATTGCTTGCACCGACTCTACAGTAAAAAAAGTAACGAAGCAATTGTATAACCTGCCTTGTTCATTCTTTTTAACTGCTGTACGCATCGGAAGTTTTGTTGAAATAAAGATGCCAGGATTGATGGCAACACTAAAACGAGTGTATTAAATAAGCGACCGGAATAGCAGGGTGATATCATTTGCTTTTCAATCGAAATAAAAAAGCAGTGACAGCTGTCATGGCTTTATTCTCACATTTATAAAAGTGTTAGGATAACAGTTTCTTCTAACACACTATTTATTCGAGTTTGGGTCTTTAGGTTTTCCTTTTGACCCACACTCTTTTTTTGCAAATTTAGACAGATTCTATTTCGGATAAAAAAATAGTTATGATAAAATAAAAATAGAGGGAGCTGTAAGTATGTATAGTAATGATCCTGAATTAAGAAATGTCCAGCAGGTAGTGTTAGAAATCGCTCAATATTTTGTCGATTTTTGTAATAAACACGACCTACTTTGTTATTTTTGTGGCGGTGGCTGTATTGGCTCTATCCGTCATCAAGGTTTTATTCCTTGGGATGATGACTTGGATTTTTTTATGCCTAGACAAGATTATGAAAAAATAAAAGAACTATGGCCAAAATATGCTGATGTTGAACGCTATCCGCTATTGGTTGCTTCTGAGAATTACAATGATCATAATTCATTTATGACCATTCGAGATGCAAATACCACATTTGTCAAAACGTATCAAGAAGGAATGGCTATTCCTCATGGTATACCGATTGATATTTTTCCTTTGGACGGTGCGCCTGAAAAAAGTGCGCAACGGAAAATCCAAAAAATGTGGGCGCTCGTTTATGCATTGTTTTGTTCTCAGGTTGTGCCCGAAAAACATGGGGGAATGATGGCAACAGGTAGCAAGGTGCTTTTAAGTACGTTCTCTTCGCCCAAAATCCGCTATAAGATTTGGCGTTTTGCAGAAAAACAAATGAGTAAGTACTCATTCGGATCGACACCTTATGTCACAGAATTATGTGTCGGACCTAAATATATGGGAAATATTTACCATTTGGAAGATTTTAAATCAGCGATTGTTGTTCCCTTTGAAGAGACAAAAATGCCAATTCCTGTTGGGTATGACCGCTATTTGAAACAGGTCTTTGGTGACTACATGCAATTGCCCCCTGAAGAAGAACAACAGCCTCATCATGAAGCTGTTCTTGTTGATACTAAAAAAGCTTACAAAGTAAACGATACAGTATGAAGGAGAAAAGAGATGAAACGGATTTTTTCTGGTGTACTTTTATGTACATTATTATTAAATAGCTCTATTTCCAATACTTATGCAATTGAAAATATAGCTAAAACTTCTCAATCTAGTCAAGAACAGAAGGCTATGAATGAAGTGGGAACTGAAGAAAAGCAAATGAACGACTCGTCTGATTCAGCAACACTTACCACAACTAACGATACAAAACAATCGGATAGTTCGACAACTACGGAAACATCTACGGCTGAGACTTCTTCGACAGAATCCAGTATGACCAGCAGCTCGACAATCCCCACTCAAGAAAGTACCAGCACTTCGGGTTCCGAGACCGCCAATTCTACGAGTGATTCTACCCAGGACCAGACAGATGCCAATCAAGTTGATCCAAGAGAAGATGCTGAACTCGGGAAAAGAGGGACAAATCATAAAAAAGGTACTTATGCCATGCAACCGTCTGGAAATCAGTATGGGATTATGTCGAGAATGATGTATCCTGATAATGTATATGCAGATAATCCCAATTTACCAAGAAAAGACTTCATTGATGTCGCTAGTTGGAATGGGACAATCTCTGTTGCTGAGTATCAAAAAATCAAAAGTTACGGGGTAACGGGAGTAACCGTCAAGCTCACCGAAGGAACATCATATACTAACCCGTATGCGCAAAGCCAAATCAACAATGCTAAAGCTGCGGGGCTTAGTGTGTCTGCTTATCATTACAGCGTGTATACATCTGTTCAAACAGCTCAGGCAGAGGCAAAATATTTTGCACAAGCAGCGTCAAAATTAGGTTTGCCCAAAAATACGATCATGTTTGATGATGCAGAAGATCCCAACTTGATTTCCGAAGGACGTGATACACAAAAAAATGCTTTGGCTTTCAATCAACAACTAAAAAATCTTGGGTATTCTAATGCTGCACTATATCTTAGTAGAGGTTGGCTAGATAGTGGGTACATCAATCCTGCTCCTTTTAATAAAGAACGTATATGGGTCGCACAATATCCTTATACACCAACACAATCGATGCAGTGGAACAATGATTATGGTGCTTGGCAGTGGTCGTCTCAAATGTTTTTCCCAGGTTTGGCAAATTATCAATCTCGTCCTTTTGACATGTCGATGATTTACAGTTCTTTTTTTGGAACACCAAATACAGGAACCGGACCTGACCTAAATAAATATTATACGACAAATCCTGGAAGAGTCATCGTCAAGAAGGATGATTGTTTTTACAATGATGTGAATTTTACCAGTCCTGGAATGACTGTTAAGGAAAATACTTTAGTTACTGTGAAAAGTATTCAAACAACCGCTAGTGGGATTCCACGCTTATTTACAGATCACGGTTATTTAACAGCAAATAAATCATATGTTGTAGCGGCTCAAAGCAATATTGATTCTTATTTTACAACGAATCCTAAAAAAGTCCGTTTGAAGACCGATGATTATTTTTATGCAGATACAGCTTTTACCCAGCGTTTGAATAAAGTCACGAAAGGTACAGTGGTGGAAGTAGAAAGCTTAGCTTACACGGACTCTGGTATTTTCCGATTAAAAACAAAAAATGGCTATTTGACTGCGAATAAAAATTTGGTCGAACAGTATCGTGATATCTCTGATATGTACTATATGACAAATCCAGGACAAGTCATTGCTCAGACAAATGATCGTTTTTACCAAGATGTCGAGTTTACAAAACCAGGAGAATCAGTCTCAGCTGGTACGGTCATCAAAGTAACGGGAATTGAAAAAACAAAGAGTGGGATACCTCGATTAAAAACAAATAAAGGCTTTTATACAGCAAATAGAGACTACGTGATCGCAACTGTAGCATCAATTGATAATTACTATACGAAAAACCCTATTCGAATCGTCATGAAAGCCAATGATACTTACTATCGAGACACAGACTTTCTCCATAAAGGAAAAGCAGTGACGAAAGGGTCGCTTGTCTCTGTTACAGGTGTCGTATATCGTGAAGGTCAAGTACCGCGATTGCTTACGCCCGATGGCTATTTGACGGCTAATAAAGAGTATGTGCAAGAAGTGCCAGATAATATCTCAAACTATTATTATAGTAATCCAGGATATGTGGTCATGAAGACAAATGATACGTATTATCATGATGTCAATTTCAGTCAAAAAGGGGAGGCAGTCTCTAAAAATGAATTGATTGAAGTGCAAAATGTGGTATTTACAAGTGGTGGAATCCCACGGTTAAAAACGGCAAAAGGCTATTTGACAGCAAATAGAGGTTATGTAACACAATTAGTGAGTGACAGTGATAATTACTTTATCGAAAATCCAAGAAAAATTGTTATGTTGAGGGATGATCGCTATTATTCTGACATAGACTTTAAACAACCAAGTACCGCAATTGCGAAAGGTACGGTGATCGATGTCTTAGGTATCGAGTATACAGCTGGCGGAATCCCACGATTAAAAACCAATAAGGGATATGTTACAGCTAATAAAGGGTATGTTACAGCTGCTGCGAATGCAAATGATAATTATTTTGTGACGAATCCTAAAAGAGTTCAACTGTTGATGAATGATTACTACTATAAAGATCTCAGTTTTACGCAAAAAGGAGCAGCAATTAGCAAAGGAACGATCGTAGAGATCCAATCAATCGAATATACCCCATCAGGACTTCCACGATTAAAAACAGCTAATGGTTATGTGACTGCAAATAAAATGTATGTTCAAAAAGTAAACTAAAAATAAATAAAACAACACATCAATCGAATGTTCTATCATTCTTTTGATGTGTTGTTTTTTTGTATAATACTTATATTTCACCGAGGCTCAGTGGAAAACATTGAAAGTTATTGGCAGTTGTGAGAAAATGTAAAAGGTTAAATATGGTTTTTATTGAACGGATAGTGAAATAATAGGCAAGTTTTCAATACCTATTTAGTATAAATACACATAAAAGAAAGGAATTTATCTCATATGATTACAGCTATAATTATTGCCGGTGGCGTTGGCAAACGAATGGGGCAGGATATACCAAAACAATTTATTAATATCGAGGGGAAGCCCATCATTATTTATACATTGGAGTCATTCCAACACCATCCACAGATTGATCGAATTCTTGTTGTATGTAAATCAGGTTGGGAAGAAACCATGTGGGCTTATATCAAAGAGTTCAATATCAGTAAAGTCCAATGGGTGATTACTGGCGGATCTAAAGGACAAGAATCAATCAATAACGGTGTACAATTTTTAAAAGATTATTCAGAGGATGATGACACAATTATCATTCATGACGGTATCCGTCCATTGGTGGATGAACTCGTCCTATCAGATGTGATTGTGAAATGTAAGGAATATGGAAATGGTGTGACTTCATTACCGTATAATGAACAGATTTTTATTAAGAAAACCGAAGAAACGACACAACAATATGTGGATCGTAATACGTTACGACGTGTTTCAACTCCACAAGCATACCAATATGGTAAATTACTTTCTGCTTATAATCGGGCGGTCAAAGAAAATATTGGAATGACAGACTCATCTTATACCAATACGATGATGGTGGACTTAGGTGAAACCTTGTATTTTGCGGCTGGTTCTGATAAAAATATCAAATTGACCACAACCGATGATTTAGAGCTTTTCAAAGCATATTTAAAAATGAAAGATTAGGTGAAGAGGATGTCTTTAATAAATAATCCACTATATAAAGATGATTTGCTGAAGGTAGTCGAACATACTCCTGATTTAAAAAGTTTGGATGGTCAATCTTTACTCATGATTGGTGCCTCAGGTATGATTGGTTCTTTTTTAGTCGATACGTTAATGTTAGCAAACCAGTATTTAGGGGTTAATATTAAAGTATATGCAATGGGAAGAAATCGTCAAAGATTGGAAGAACGATTCTCTCCGTATATCTCTGATCAAAATTTTGAGATCATCGAAGGAGACGTGACAGATCCGTTGCCTTTTTCTATTAAGGCTGACTATATCATCCACGGTGCAAGCAATACCCATCCAAAAGCTTATGCAACCGATCCAATTGGCACGATTATGACGAATCTTGCAGGTACAGAACAAGTATTGAAACATGCTGTAGCAACAGAACCGAAAAGAGTGCTTTTCCTTTCAACTGTAGAGATCTATGGCGAAAATCGTGGAGACGTTGAAAAGTTTTCGGAAGATTATTGTGGTTATATTGATTGCAATACTTTACGTGCCGGCTATCCGGAAGGTAAGAGAGTCAGTGAGTCCCTTTGTCAGGCATATATTGCGAAGCATCAATTAGATATTGTGATTCCAAGATTATGCCGTACATTTGGCCCAACGATGTTGTTATCTGACTCTAAGGCTTCTTCTCAATTTATCTTGAATGCAGTGCATGAAGAAGATATTGTATTAAAGAGTGAAGGAAACCAGTATTTTTCCTATATTTATGTAGGTGATGCTGTTTCAGCGATGCTTCATCTCCTTATTCACGGTCAGATTGGAGAAGCTTATAATATCTCTAATGACAGTTTTGATTTGCATCTAAAAGAGCTTGCTCAAAAACTTGCTGAAATTAGTGGGAAGCAAGTCATTTTTGAATTACCTGATGCAATTGAACAACAAGGCTTTTCTAAAGCAAATACGGCTATTTTAAATAATGAAAAAATTAAAGATACTGGCTGGTTCCCGATCTTTAGTCTAGAAGAATCACTGAAGCATACAGTACAGTTAGTTAAGGATGAAATACATGTGTGAAATTAGTATCATCGTACCTGTTTATAAAGTTGAAAAATATTTAAAAAAATGTGTAGATTCCATTCTTGCTCAGACTTTTTCCGATTTTGAACTGATTTTAGTGGATGACGGTTCACCTGATAATAGTGGACGTATTTGTGATGACTATGCAAAGAAGGATGCTCGTGTACGGGTCGTCCACAAACAAAATGGTGGATTGAGTAGCGCAAGAAACGCGGGAATCGAAGTAGCCAAAGGAAAATATTTGGGCTTTGTTGACAGTGACGACTATATCGCAGAAGATATGTATGAACTTTTATATAAAGCAATCATCAAAGAAGAGGCAGACTTATCGATCTGTGGTATTTATGATGTCTACGAGGGAAAAGATCCGATAATCAAACCCACAATCAAAAAAACAGTAACTGCTGAAGAAGCGTTATTATTAATTTTACAAGGAAATATCATCTCTGTTCATGCAGTGAACAAACTCTATAAGCGAGAACTGTTTTCAACTATCCGCTATCCAGAGGGGAAATATCATGAAGATTCTTTTATTATTGTAGATTTATTGAATCAATGCCACAAAGTAGCCATTGATTCTGAACAAAAGTACTATTATTATCATCGTCTTGGAAGTATCAATACAGAAAGTTTTTCAGAAAAACAATTTGAATTTATTGAAGCTTGGGAAAACAATGAAATAAAGCTCAAAGACCGAAGTCAAGAAATCAAAAAAGCAGCACATCAACGTGTTTGTTTTGCTAACTTTTTAGTTCTCGATAAGATTATAGTAGCAAACGTAACGGATCGTCCGGAAACAAAAGAAATCGTAAGTTATTTAAGACATAACTTTCGATTCATTATGGAGAATGAGATATTTACCAAGAGTCGTAAGTTTTCTACATTACTCTTAATGATTAGCTTACATTTATATAAGTTTCCAGTAGAATTTAGAAGGAAACATATAACTAAAACTAAAGATTAACCGTTACGGTGATTGATCTTTTATACTAATGGAGGATAAAATGTTTACTAAATTTTCAAAGCAATTCCATAGTATAGGACAAAAAATAGCATTGCCCTATATTGTTTTTTTTGAGCTTGTCTTAATCTGTCGGATGGTTAGTGTTTATTCCACACTACCACCAAAAATCGATTCCATCTTTTCGATGATTATCATGTTATTATCAGGAGTCATTTTCCTTAGCCACTTTTTACCAATGATTCTCGAAAAAAAGAAAATAAAAATTGAATATTGGTTAATTGTTTTTATAGTAATTTTAGCAATCAGTACATTGTTGAATCGAGAATATGCTTTCACGGAAAACATCAAACTGATTATTTGGCAATGTATCTTTTTCTTTTGTGTATTTGAAGTGGGAAGAGAAAATAACAAAAAACTATTTACTGTGTTTGAAACGATTCTTTTAGTTGTTTGGTCTGCACTTGTCCTATTTTCTCTTTATTTGTTTTTTGCTCGTGTAAGTTTTTCTACGCCAGTTAAATCATTGTATTATGGCATGCGAATCGGTTTTTTTGAAAATCGTCTTTATGGGATTTTTGTTGATCCAAACTATGCGACAACTATTTCATTGGTTTGTATTATTTTTGCCCTTAGAAAAGCTATTTTTAATCAAAAGCTATGGGTGAAAGTTCTTTCTATTTTTGTTATGTTTGTTCAATTTAGCTATATTTCTCTCTCAGGTTCAAGATCTGGTATGATCCAATTGGTAGTTGCGGCCTTTTTTGGTGTTTTCTTCTTTTACTTATTTTATCAGTCGAAAAAAAATCAATCGTTAGTATTGAAAGTAGTAGGAGCAACAGTCCTAGCTGCGATTAGTTCAGCCGTTGTTTTTGGTGGCGTATCATTGATGAAAACAGGTTACGTCAATGTAGCAAACCGTGTGGAAATCACAAGTCCTAAGGTCGTTGACTTTTTTGAAAAAGATTCAGAGAAAAAAATTCCTGACGAAAAATTGGTCACTACCGAAAGACCGGATGTTGTTGAAAATAAAGATATTTCTAACAGTCGTTTTGCTTTATGGAAAAGTGCAACTGAATTGATGCGACTTGAACCCATTTTCGGAACAACACCAAAAGGTTTTGTGGCAATTGCCAAAGCTAAAATCCCAGAGACTCATATTGCTAAAACTGGGCAAACACCTCACAGTGCCTTTTTCTATCTATTAGCAGCAACTGGTATCTCTGGAACAATTGTTTTTGTCCTGTTTTTACTATCAAAAATGTGGCAGTCTTTGCGGATTCTATTTGCTACAAAGCAAAAAAATTATCTAGAATTTCTGATAGATAATCAAATTGTGTTGATCATCTTAGTCTCTAGTTTATTGATTACTGAAATTATACTAACTAGACGTTCTGCAACATTTATTTTCTGGTTGTATTTAGGAAAACTGCAATATGATTTCGATCAACAAAAACAATTGAACAGACTGGAAAAATAATTAAGGTAATAGGAAAAATCCTTGCAGAGAAACAAAGGATGCAAGGATATTTTCTATTATTGGTCAATTTGATGATCAAAGGCAAATAAATATTCCCGTTCGTTAGTAAAAAATTTAATTGGATATAGGAGACTTCTTATGAGAGAATTAACAATGGCAGAGGTACAAAAAAAAGCAGTTGATATTTTAGTTTATATTGATAAAATCTGTCGTGAAAACAACCTAAAATATACCATATTTTATGGAAGTCTGATTGGTGTTGAACGCCATCAAGGTTTTATCCCTTGGGATGATGATATTGATATCGTGATGCCCCGACCAGATTATGAAGAATTGCTTTTGATCTTAAAAAATGATACAAATTACAAGTTGTTGTCCTTTGAAACAAGAGAAAATTTTAGATATCCATTTGCAAAAGTGATTGACCCAAAAACTGTAGCTAAAACAAAGCAGTTTTTTAGTGGGGAAGAACCTGATTTAGGCGTTTTTGTTGATATTTTTCCTATTGACGGCATTCCAGATTCTGCTACAGAACGTCAAGCTCTAAGAGAGACAACAGAGAATTATCGTCTAAACTTAATGGACACTTTGGGATTAGCTTATGCTCGAAGCTTTGATTTTTTGAAAGCAGTCGTAAAATTAGTAGTGCGTTATCCTCATCATAAAAAATTATTGAAAATCGGAGATAATGTCTATTGGCAAAAAAAATATCAAGAAGCTGCTAAAAAAATCCGATTTGGAGATACGGACACATGTGGTTATTTAGAATGGATTCATATTGATTGGGGTGTTTTTCCAACGCAATGGTTTACTGAATATGAAGACGTCGAATTTGAAGGACACAAAGTAATGGCTATCAAAAATAGAGGAGATTTTCTTACATTGCGTTACGGAGATTACATGACAATGCCACCGGAAAATGAACGCGTGACACACCATCCGTATAACTTTTACGAAAAATAGCCTCTCGAAATGGTTACAAAAAGTAAGACGAAACAACAAAGTAGCATCTCTAATACTATATCTTAGAAGGAGTGAAGTAAATGCGTGAAAAACTGCAAACAACTGTTGTAATGGCTACATATAATGGCGAAAAAAATATTATAGAACAGCTCAATTCTTTGAAAAATCAATCTCAAAAAATTGATGAAGTTATCATAAAAGATGATTGCTCAACTGATCAGACAGTCAATATTGTACGAAAATTCATTGAAGAAAATCAGTTACAGGCTACCTGGCAATTGATTGTTAATGAAGAAAACGTTGGATGGCGAAAAAACTTTTTTAAACTGCTGGATTTAGCAAGTAAAGATGTTGTGTTTACTTGTGACCAAGATGATATTTGGCATGAAAAAAAGATTGAAGAAATGAGTCGTACTTTTGCGAATCAACAAGTTCAAGTTTTAGTATCAGATTATCATGAATTAGTAGAGCCAGGTGGTTTAGCCGAAGAGTTAAAACGGGTTGATACAGAAAAAATAGATGGACAATCAGAAGAACGAGTGGTTTTTAATGAAAACAACTTATTCCTAAGACGTCCAGGCTGTGTCTATGCTATTCGCCAAAGCTTTATTGCGAATGTGATGCTTTATGCTTCAAGAATGGAGAATGCAGTCCATGATATGTCCATGTGGGGAAGTGCTGTTTTAAGCAATGGGTTATTTCTCTTAAGAAAACCGTTGATTGAATGGCGTAAACATGGTCAAAGCTCTTTTAAAAAAGAAATTGACCAAGCAAACAAAGTAACAGCCTACCAAAAAAGACTAAATACGTTACGACGAAGATTGCAACGTGTACATGCAGCGAATAACTATTTAGCTAATTTAACTGATATAGATGATTTTGAGAAGAAACAAAAAATGCTCTTGTCAATGATTGATGAACTAGAAATGCGTATTGCTATATTAGAAAAGGAACAGTTATCAACAATTCTTGCTTCTTTCTTCCGCTATAAGCGTAAATTTTATTTTGGTACTGATATCTATCATCTTATAAAATATAAGTCAGGAAAGTGAGGTATCAGCATGAACCATAAAGCAAAAGCTGTCGCAAAAAATCTATATTATACCGTAGCAGCTAACTTTGCTACATTAGGTATTTCTGTCCTTTTAAATTTATTTGTTCCAAAATTATTAGGAGTGACTGAATATAGTTATTGGCAACTCTATGTCTTTTATTCTTCTTATGTAGGATTCTTACATTTTGGTTGGATTGATGGTATTTACTTGAAAATCGGTGGAGAAGAGTACAAAGACATTGATAAACGTTCTTTAGGATCGCAGTTTTGGTATTTAGCGATATTTGAATTTTTTGTTTCGATTTTCGTTATTTTATGGGCTTACTTCTTTATGCCTGGAGAATACCAAGCACTGATCTTGATTTTGACAGCTGTTGTTTCTGTAGTGACTATCGTTAAAACATTTATTCTCTATATTTTCCAATCAACAAATAGGATTAAAGAGTATGCACAGTTATCAAGAAATGATCGCTATTTATATGTTGTCTTAATCGGTATATATTTTGCCACAGGTGGGCGGGAATTTTACTGGTTGATCATTATGGATATCATTTCAAAATTAGTGATTACAATTTGGGGAATGACCCGAATAAAAGATATGCTACAAGTTAAAATGATTGGTCTAAAAGAACTAGTACCTGAAATCTTAGATAACATTAATATTGGTAGCAAATTAATGTTGAGTAGTATTGCCAGTATGTTAATTATGGGTACGATCCGTTTCTTTGTTCAACAACAATGGTCAATCCAGACTTTTGGTAAATTATCTTTTACTTTAAGTATCTCTAATATGTTTTTGACCTTTATCAATGCGGTGGGGATCGTCATGTTCCCGCTTTTAAGAAGAACAAATCGAGATCGTCTCTCTTCTTTGTTTCAAACACTAAGAGGTGTATTTGTTCCTTTGACGTATGCTATTTTGATTTTTTATATTCCAGCAAAAATCGTTTTAGGCATGTGGCTACCTGAATATGAAGTTAGTTTAAGATTCATGGGGATCTTATTTCCAATCGTTATCTATGAAGGAAGAATGTCCTTATTAATCAATACCTATTTGAAGACATTGCGTAAAGAAAAAACGATTCTAATGGTAAACGTCTTGACGTTGACCTTATCCTTACTTCTTTCTCTATTCGTCATTTTCATCATAGGGAATTTAAACTTAACTGTCGGATTAATACTTGCTAGTTTAGCATTCCGTTGTAATTTAGCTGAATTTTTCTTGTGTAGAGATATGAATATTAAAATTGGTGCTAAAATGTTTTTAGAAACCTGTCTAACTTTATTATTCATTTTTAGTAATCTTTGGTTTGATGGCACTTATATGAGTATGGTTGCCTATATTGTGATATATATCATTTATTTAGTGATTGTCCATCGTGGTTTTTTGAGCGACTTAAAAGATTTGCGATACTTAGTCAAAGATCATTAATATAAAGAAGACAGTGAGGGACTGTGACAAAAGACTTGTCACAGTCCCTTATTCTTGCAAAAGGTGATAGAGAAATACATCCTTGACCAACTTCTGCCAAGGCAATAACAAAGAAGCAGCGTTTAAATAAGAAAAATATTATCTACTATTAGAATATTTTATGCATGGTATGGTTTTCTTGTTAGACAGGAGATAACTATTGGAAAGGGAACAATTAGTCTATGATCGCTCTATTTAGGGCATATATATAAGATAGTATTCTCAGAATAAACGTGTTACACTAAACTTATCTTTTATGTAAATCAATAATTGGAGTGAAAATAGTGGAAAAAATATTGATTACCGGTGGGGCTGGTTTTATCGGTTCTACCTTAGCCAATCACTTAGGTAAAGAAAATGTAGTGATTGTTGTTGATGATTTATCAATGGGAAAAGTAGAAAATCTTGAGATGGATAGAAACATCACGTTCATCGAAGGTGATGTAGCGGATTCAGTATTGATGGAAGAAATCATCCGTGCCAATCAATTTGACTACATTTTCCATTTAGCGGCAGTTGCTAGTGTGGCAGATTCGGTTGCCCGACCAGTAGAAACACATCGAGTTAATTTTGAAAGTGTGCTGATGCTGTTAGAATTGGTCCGGAAATATCAACCAAACTTAAAACGAATCGTATTTAGTTCTTCAGCAGCAGTTTATGGGGATGAACCAACTTTACCAAAAAAAGAGGAATCCATTATTCGTCCATTAACCCCTTATGCAATCGATAAGTTTGCAGCTGAACAATATGTTTTGGATTACTGTCATTTATATGATGTTCCAGGAAGTGCAGTTCGTTTCTTCAATGTTTACGGACCAAACCAAAACCCAAATTCACCTTACAGTGGTGTGATTTCAATCTTAGTTGATCGTTATAAAAAACAATTAGCGGGAGAAAAAACGTCATTTACTTTATATGGAGACGGTAGCCAATCAAGAGACTTTGTCTATATCGATGATGTGATCCAAGCTTTACTTCTGGTAGCTAACAAAGAAGCGGCTTTAGGCGAACAATTTAATGTCGGAACGGGAAAAGCAACTACATTATTAACATTGATCCAGACGATTGATCAAATTTTAGAGACGGAATTAGCTTTAGAATATCAGCCAGAACGTTCAGGAGATATTCACGATTCATTAGCAGATATTTCTAAGATTCAGTCTATTGGTTATCTACCAAAATATGATGTATTAAGTGGTATGAAAAGCTATTTAAAAACTGAAATATAGTGAATAATAAGAGTCGACAGTTCTTATTCGTACACTTGAAAAGTGGATGGAACGAAATCTTAAACTTTGAGAAATAGAACTATGATAGTCGGCTAAATACAGTCGCCATGCAAAAGTCAGATAACATTCTAACTTTTACATGGCGACTTTTTTTAATAAAAAAATTTTTGAACTATAACGTACTTAATTTTTGGGACGATAATCTTTTTCGTTTTCAGGATTAATTTTCTTCTAATATCTTGGCCCCTTCAATTAAATTATAAATTCGATTTCGCAAGTCTAGAGCAGTTAATTTTATTTTTTTATCTGATTGGTCGTTGCTTTCCATGACAACCGCATCTTTCAAATCACGTTTGAAAACAGCGACTGAATGGAAACGATTGATGTTTCCTTGTGCCAAAACATAATCATTACCACAATAGACACCACCACGATATGGGTGGCCAGTAGGACTGGGTTTCCATAATGTAAAAAGTAATTTCTGTGGGATCATTTTACCTGATAAAACTTTAGTGAAAAACGTATTTAAATCAAGCACCGACATACTGATATTTCCAGTCCCTAATTCATTATGGATCGCTGTTTGCGATTCAGTTAATGGCTTCCAGTAATCATCACTAGCAGACATCTGATAGGAAACGGCATGATGCGGAGAGTTTTTGACTTGATCATAAAAAGCGGTCTGTTTCAAATCCAAAGGTTTGATAATCTCATTCTCTACTAATTTTTCATAAGGTTGGTGAGTTAAGTTGATTAAAATACCCGCTAAAATTGTAAAGTTTAATGGTTCATAACGATAAGTATGGTAGTCAACTAATTTTAGATGTTGAACCGCAAATTGAACGACTTCTGTATCTGATAATGGGGTAGTAGGTTTAGCTGTAGGTTTCAACCCAGATCTCATATAAAGTAGATCTTCAATGGAAATCTTTTGACTATTCGAAATTTGAGGATAAAACTTAGCCAATTTCGTATTCAAAGAAAGGTGTCCTAATTCTACTTGTTTGAGAATTAACAGAGCTGTCATCGCTTTTTGAATCGAGCCAATTTGATAGTAAAGATAAGGGCGGTTTAACTGATCATTTTCTTTGTTCGCATAACCATAGCCACGCTCAAAAATCACATGATTATTTTTCTTTACATAAATTGAGCCAATGTAATCATGTTTAATTAACAGGTGGTTGATTTTTTCTGATAATTTTTTTTCTTCAGGTGTAAGCGATAATGTCTGTTTAGGTTTTAGTGAATCAGAATCATTTCTAGCTTGTTCTTTCGTATAAATACTCCATCCTATAATCATACCGGTGGAAAGTACGCTGATACTGAGCAATACTAGAATGATAGAGAAAAAAGGAAATGACCCTTTTTTTGCATGTTTGCCTTTTTTTATCATTGTGTCATAAGGTCCTTTCATTTTCGCTAATAGTTAAAATAACTATTGTATTTATTGATATTAATTTTAATCTGTTTTTATTTGATTTACTACTTACAATTTTGATAGAATATTTAAATAAATTAATTCACGTCAATCAAAATATCATGTATAATAGATGAAGTTACGAAGTTGATAGTAAGGAGGAGTTGTTTTGTCAGAAAACAAACAACGTCCAGAAGAGAAAAAAAACAGATCAGACCAATCTGCTGAAAAGAATGCAGTCATTAATCAGAGAAAAAATTTGCGGAAAAAAGAAGAAAAAATCGTTGGTAAAATCATTTTAGTGATCGTTTTGACGTTGCTAATCATTGGAGGCGTCCTTGGATTCACCATTTACCGCTATGTGGATAGCGGGTTGAAACCATTGGATCCTAAAAATGATCAACTTGTTCAAATTGAAATACCTAGCGGTTCATCAAATAAACAAATAGGTGAGATACTCGAACAAGATCAAGTGATTAAAAGCGGCATCGTGTTCAATTACTATACTAAATTTAAAAATATGACTGGCTTTCAAGCTGGATATTATCAAATGGCACCAAATATGACTTTGGATGAGATCGGAAAACAATTGCAAGAAGGTGGCACCTCAGAGCCAACTAAAGTAGCAGATGGCAAAGTCGTGATACCGGAAGGATACGACATTGAACAAATCGCTGCTAGAGTAGCGAAAGTCACTGGAAAAGATAAACAAGAATTTTTAGATTTGATGAAAGATGAAACGTTTTTCAATGAGCTTTATAAAAAATTCCCAGATTTATTGGACAGTGCGAGCAAAGCTCAAAATGTCAAATATCGCTTAGAAGGTTATTTGTTCCCGGCTACTTATGATTACTACAAAAAAATGTCGTTGAAAGATTTAGTCGTTCAGATGGTAAACAAGACAAATAGCGTGTTACAGCCTTATTTTACAACCATCAAACAAAAAAATATGACGGTTCAAGAAGTCCTGACGTTGGCCTCATTAGTTGAAAAAGAAGGGATTAAAGAAAACGATCGTAAAAACATCGCCCAAGTATTTTTCAACCGTATCAAGGCAGATATGCCTTTACAATCAGATATCTCTGTTTTATATGCCTTGGGAGAACACAAAGAAACGGTATCTTATAAAGATACGGCTGTCGACTCTCCATATAATCTATATACGAACACAGGCTATGGTCCTGGACCATTTGATAACCCTAGTGAAGCAGCTATCGAAGCCGTATTAGAGCCGACTCAAAATGATTACTACTATTTTGTGGCAGATATCAAAAAAGGCGATGTTTATTTTGCAAAAACTTACGAAGAACATTTGGAATTAGTTGATAAATATGTCAATAATTCGTAGAATAGTATTTGTATCATCGACTATTTATTTAAAATAGAAAAACATTTACATTTTAGGAAAAGCGTGGTAATCTTTTTTGGATTATATTCCTCAAAAGATTACTTTTTGCGGTATTCCATAGATCAAGAAGGAGACGTTATACATGGTTGAGAAAGTTTACCCGATGACTCTAGAAGGCAAAGCCAAACTAGAAGAAGAATTAGAACAATTAAAAACAGTTAAACGCGGAGAAATCATTGAACGCATTAAAATCGCTCGTGGATTTGGTGATCTATCTGAAAACTCAGAGTATGAATCTGCTAAAGATGAACAAGCGTTTGTTGAAGGTCGAATCACAACAATCGAAAATATGATTCGTTTTGCTCAAATCATTGACAATGACGGTGTTGATGCAGATGAAGTATCAATTGGTAAGACAGTAACATTTATTGAATTACCGGATGGTGAAGAAGAAGAATACACAATCGTAGGAAGTGCAGAAGCTGATCCATTTTCTGGTAAAATTTCTAATGATTCACCAATTGCTCAAGCTTTGATTGGTAAATTAGTCAATGATGAAGTAACGATTGCTACCCCTGGTGGCGATATGTTAGTTAAAATCGTTAAAGTAGAGCAAGCATAAGAAATACTTGAACAAAAATGAAGTTGTGACATCTACAACTTTGAGCAATAAGCCGAAGAATCAGAAAATCGTTTCTCCGATTTTTGGGATTCTTCGGCTTATTTATTTTTCTAAGGAATGAGTGTCCAGAACCATTTGACTTAGGACAAACTTTACATCTCAAGTCCTATAGTATATTTCTAAAAAAATAGCTATGATAGAATGAGAATGTGCATGAAAGGAGAATAAAGATGAATAGTTCTTGGCGTTTTTTTATCGTAGTCGAGGCTTTATTATTACTATTTGCAGTTTGGCAAATTGTGAACAACGTAGAATTACTTCTTCTCGTATTGTTTGGTGCATTGAACATATATTTAGCATTAAGAAAATATCCACGATCTGGATTTCGAAATTTTCAATTGATTATAGGGAGTTTGATCGTTTTCTTTAGTTTAGTCAATAGCCCTGCACTATGGTTGATGGCAGTATTTGCGATCTTGTTTATCGGACTAAAAGGGGTTGAAATTTCTGGGATTGATCTAACAAAAAATACCTTTTGGCGAAAGAAACAGATGATCATGGTACAAACCGATCAATTAAAAACACATAATAATGAACGAAAAAAACAACAATTATTTGGAAATCAACGTATTGGTAATGATGTTTATGAATGGGATGACATCAATATTGCTTTAATTTCAGGGGATACGATCATTGATCTTGGCAATACATTGTTACCAAAGGATGATAATATCGTTATTGTTCGAAAAGGAATTGGCAGAACGAGAATTTTGGTACCTTTAGGGATTGCCATCAGTTTAGAGCATGCGACACTTGTTGGAAATGTTTTATTTGAAGAGGAACAATTTTCATTAAAAAATGAATCCATCAAAATTTATAGTAACGATTATGATGAAAACCCAAGACGGTTAAAAATCATCACGAATACATTACTTGGTGACGTTGAGGTGATACGTGTATGATGAGCAGATTATCAAAATTAATGATGGCAATCTATGCCTCAGCGGCTTCTTTTTTTATCATCTTGTTTTCGTTGTTCACTTATTTTTATGCAAGTAACCAAACGAATTGGTGGCGTGCCATTTTAAGTGCAAGACTATTGTATGTGCCGCTGATTTTTCATTTGTTTGCTATTGCCTTAGGTGTCGGATTAGTGGTTTTTTTGATAGTATCACTTATCCAAAAAGCAAAGTATGGTAAAATTGAAGAAAAATTAAGAGCATTATCTTCTGGTAATTATGAGTCTAGTCATTTGAATGAACCCATTCCCAGTGCAAATGATGATATTTATGTACAAGATATTGATAAAGAAATAACCAAAATAAAAGAAAAAATGATTGAAGTTTCTAGTGAACTACAAATTATCACTAGCAGACCCCAGTATGTGGATGGACAGACAAGAGAGGAAATCTTAGAACTAGAAAGGCATCGTTTAGCCCGGGAACTCCATGATTCTGTCTCACAACAATTATTTGCAGCGATGATGATGATGTCTGCTTTAACAGAACAAGCCGAAAAAACAGATAGTTCAGAAATATTTCGCAAACAATTACGTATGGTTGCTGATATCATCAATGCTTCTCAATCTGAAATGCGTGCGCTCCTACTTCATCTTCGCCCAGTGAATCTGGAGGAGAAGAGTTTGAAACAAGGAATTGAGCAATTATTAAAAGAACTACAAAATAAAATTCAAATTTCATTGAAATGGGAGATCGAAGACGTAAAATTGTCCAATTCGATTGAAGATCATCTTTTTCGTATCGTGCAAGAATTATTATCCAATACCTTACGTCACGCTAAAGCAAATGAATTAGAAGTTTATTTACACAAAATCAATAATAACTTATTGTTACGAGTGATTGATGATGGTACCGGGTTTAATATGAACGAAACGAAAACAGGTAGTTATGGATTAAATAATATTAGGGAACGAGTAGCAGGTATTGGTGGAACAGTTAAAATTATTAGTTTTAAAGGACAAGGCACCAGTATTGAGATCAAAGTTCCTTTGATCAAGGAGGCATAATTGAAAATGATACAAGTATTACTCGTAGATGATCATGAAATGGTTCGCTTAGGAGTATCCTCTTATTTATCGATTCAAGAAGACATTCAAGTGATCGGTGAAGCAGAAAATGGTCGAGAAGGCTATGAAAAAGCAATGGAATTACGACCTGATGTGATTTTGATGGATCTTGTTATGGAAGAAATGGATGGGATTGAATCAACTAAAGCTATTTTAAAAGACTGGCCTGAAGCAAAAATAATTATTGTAACCAGCTTTATCGATGATGAAAAAGTTTATCCAGCCATTGAAGCTGGTGCAGCGGGATATCTATTAAAAACTTCTACCGCTCATGAAATTGCAGATGCGATCAGAGCAACTCAAAGAGGGGAACGAGTGTTAGAACCTGAAGTAACAACAAAAATGATGGAAAAAATAAGTAAGAGAAACGAGCCAATTCTTCATGAAGAATTGACAAAACGCGAAAATGAAATCCTGATGCTGATAGCAGAAGGAAAAAGCAATCAAGAGATCGCAGATGAATTATTTATTACTTTAAAAACAGTCAAAACCCATGTCTCAAATATATTAGCAAAATTAGAAGTAGAAGATCGAACGCAAGCAGCTATTTATGCTTTCAAACATGGACTAGTTAAATAAATTGTTTATTCTACAAAAGAAAGCTTACTTTCGTTTTTAGAAAGCCTTTGCTATACTTAAATAAAATAGGTAAGGGAGGAAGCAAGTGAAACAAAATTTTGCAATTGTCGGGCTTGGACGATTTGGTGGCAGTATTTGCCGAACCTTAGTTGAAGCAGGACAAGAAGTATTAGCTATTGATAGCAATGAAGATCGAGTCAATGAATATATGAATATCGCTACTCATGCAGTTGTAGCAAATGCACAAGATGAAATGACATTGCGTTCACTAGGAATCAGAAATTTTGATCATGTGATTATTGCAATCGGTGAAGATATCCAAGCAAGTATCCTCGTTACATTAATGGTCAAAGAGATGGGAGTTCCCAACATCTTAGCTAAAGCTCAAAATGAATATCATGCAAGAGTGTTAGAAAAAATCGGAGCAGATCGTGTGGTTCACCCGGAAAGAGATATGGGGATTCGTATTGCTCATAATCTTGTTTCAAAAAATATATTGGATTACTTAGAACTATCGGATCAATTTTCTCTTGCAGAAATTCGAGTTTCTAATCCCAAATTTTTTAATAAAACATTAGCGGAGCTGAATTTTAGGCAACGTTATGATCTAACAGTTGTAGCAATTCGACGCTTTGATCGTTCGGTCGTTGTTTCACCTTCAGCAGATGAATATGTCAGAGAAAATGATAATTTATTAGTAATTGGGGAAACCGAAGATGTAGATATATTAGACGATAAAATGAATCAATAAGGAGATGCAGGAATGAAATTATCAGTAACAGATAATGCACGTAAATGGTTCGAAGAGGAAGTAACCATCCCTGAAAATTATGGGATTCGTTTTTTTGGGAAAGTCTACGGCAAGACAGAAGTACATGATGGTTTTTCTATCGGAATGTCTGTCGAACAGCCTGAACGACCAATCAAAGAAGAAACCATTGACGGGATGCTGTTTTTTATTGAAGAAGCAGATGACTGGTTTTTCAAGGGGTATAATCTTGTTGTTGATTATGATGCATCTTTAAATGAGCCAACTTATCATTTCAAAGAACAATAAAACAAAGGAGCGTTTCTTTAGCTACCATTAGCTTGGAAAACTCCTTTTTTATATTTACCTCTTTTTTCATAAGACTGAGTCACGAAACACTTGATTACAATTAGTAATAGAAGGGATGCGTAACTAAGATGGCAGAAAAAATTATTTATTTAGATCGAGGATTTAGACAAGAATTTATTGATAAAATGACTGAATTAGCGCCTAATTATGTCATAAAAACTGAGCTTGAACCTACAGATTTGATGAATGTTGAAATTAGTTTAGGGTGGAATCGCCAATACGAAAAAGAGCTATTAGCATCTCCAGGGTTAAAATGGGTACATTCGATCTCGGCAGGGGTAGACACTTTACCACTAACGGCATTTTCTGAAAAAGGGATCTTACTTTCAAATGGTAGTGGTATTCATAGTGAATCAATAGCTGAACACATCATGGGAGTGATTTTAGGCTATTCTCGAGGGCTGTTCCAAGCACAAAAAGCACAAGCAAAGAAAGAATGGTTAGGAACTCATGTCCATTATCAGCCATTAGAAAAACAAAAATTATTGATCATCGGAACGGGGCAAATCGGCAAGATGGTTGCTGAGAAAGCAGACAGCTTTTCTATGGTCAGTTATGGGATAAATACTACCGGGCATCCAGTAGAAGGATTCAGTCAAACGTATTCCTTAAACGAAGTGGAAAAAGTAGTAGCTGATATGGATATCATTGTAAATATTTTGCCTCTGACAGAGCAGACTAAGGGCTTCTTTAATTATGAATTATTCAAAAAATTCGCTTCCCATGCGTTATTCATCAACGTTGGACGTGGGGCTTCTTTAAAAACAGCTGATTTAGTTCAGGCATTAAATGAAGAACAACTCGCCTTTGCAGCATTGGATGTTTTTGAAGAAGAACCATTACCTGAAAAAAGCCCATTGTGGGAAATGGATCAAGTATTGATTACGCCGCATATCGCTGGCTTAACCTCAGATTTTCAAAATGAGTTAATGACAATCTTTCTAGCCAATCTTAAAAGCTATGTCACAAATCAAGAGCTTAAGATAAATGAAGTGGCGTTAAAAAAAGGATATTGATCCTTACTTAGAAAAATAGTTGACATTAAAAAACGACTTTCTTTGACTAGCGTTGCCGCCTAATCGAAGAAAGTCGTTTCTTATGTTTGACATTCGTGAACTACATCATTTGGCTTTTTGGCCAGCCTTTTACCGCCTGTGCAAAAATAAAAAGTCCTGCTATTGCGATAAAAACACTTGTGTCAAAAGCCGGTAAGAAAATCATTAAGATCGTGGCTAAGACTGTTGGTAGGGTGATTGAATAGATCATCGTTTTTAAACAATCAAGAAAAGAAGCGCCAGTCAAACGTAAACGCGCATAAATATAAGCTGCAAAATTAGCTAAAAGTAAAGTAACGATCAAATTCAAAAAGCTTGGATAAATAGAAATTAAGAAAGTCACTATCTTGATCCAAAATGGAATTGTTGCTTCACTTAAGGTTGTACGCAATTGTTTTCCTGTTAGATTTTTTAAGGCATCATTTTTATAGTCAAGTTCAAGTGAGTTATTGTTTAGAAAAGTAGTACCGGTATTAGGCAAAGCTACGACGAGTTTATTTTTTAGTAGTCCAACACTAAGAAAATTTCCGACTAAGTCAGAAGTAATATCTTTTTCAGATCGTTTGCCTTCCGGATCAAAAGTAAAGATGATAGAATTTGTTTGATAGATGAAACCTTCATGATCTGCTGCATCAATTTTCCCGTTTTTTATGGAAAAATCTGGAATCTTGGTGGCAATTTTCTGACCATCTTGTTTGATGTTTTCTAGCACTTGAAACACTTGATAGGAAATAGGCAAAGCCATGATGATGCTAAGGACCAAAAGATAAAGAACCGATTTAGCGAACGGGGTTTTTCTAGCATTTTTGAGCTCTTTAAATTGCGTGAATGAGCTGATAATTAATTGTTTTGTTGTCATAGTTACTCCTTCTATACATAATGTCATCATTAGCAATTCTAGCGAAGTCTTAGAAGAAATACAAGGGGAAATACCAAATGGCAATCTTCCTTTAAGGTTCATGTGAGAACCTGCTTTTATAAAAAATAACGATAATGTTAAAATTTGCTAGTTACAAAGATGAATTTAAGGAATAAAGATGAAAACAAGCGACAAATAAGGTATGATGAATAAGAATTGATTAGTAAGGTAGGATGAACGATGAATTTTTATTATCGAGTGAGACAATTTTTAGAAGAAAAAGGTTACTGGGAAATATTTATTTACCTATTTTTTGGTGGTTTAGCAACAGTCGTGAATATCGTTACTTTTGCAATTGCATTACAGATGCTCCATCTAAGTATGCCGATAGCAAATACTATTTCTTGGATTTGTTCTGTTTTATTTGCTTTTGTAACGAACAAATTATGGGTATTTCATTCCAAGTCACCTAATTTTTTTCATTTAGTTATTGAATTTAGTAAATTTTTGTTCTATCGGATTCTTTCTTATGGTATGGATATGGGTTCCATGTTGCTGCTGATTCAGGTGATGCACACAAATGATTATGTTGCTAAGATTATTACCCAAGTCATCGTGGTAGTCGCCAATTATGTCTTTAGTAAATTGTTTATTTTTAAAGGGACAACCATTATTGAGGAAGAACTTCCTGAAAAAGAGAAGTAAAATCCACAGTAGGCATAATTTTTGAAGAATTCCTTGCTCTTTGTTACTCTTTGTAGTGTAGACACTATGAACAAACACATTGAGGAGGAATTTTTTTATGACTTACACATTACCAGATTTACCATATGCATTCGATGCGTTAGAACCTTATATCGATGAAGAAACGATGCACTTGCATCATGACAAACACCATAATACTTATGTAACAAATTTAAATGCAGCGATTGAAAAACATCCAGAACTAGGTGAAAAAACAATCGAAGAACTACTTTCTGATATGGATGCTGTCCCTACAGATATCAAGACTGCTGTACGTAATAATGGTGGCGGACATGCAAACCATTCTTTCTTCTGGAAAATCATGGCACCAAATGCTGGTGGCGAACCAACTGGTGCAATTAAAGAAGCGATTGATGAAGCCTTTGGTGATTTTGCAACATTTAAGGAAGAATTTAAAAAAGCTGCAGCTGGCCGTTTTGGTTCAGGTTGGGCTTGGTTAGTGATGGAAAATGGTAAATTAGCGATCACTTCAACAGCCAATCAAGATTCACCATTAATGGAAGGCAAAACACCTATTTTAGGTTTAGATGTTTGGGAACATGCGTATTATTTGAAATATAAGAATGTACGACCTGATTACATTGAAGCTTTCTGGAACGTTGTGAACTGGGAAGAAGTAAACAATCGATTATCATCTGCCAAATAATCATTTTCAAGCCTAAAAAAAGAATGAAAAATAAATTGAGCAAGTCTTGCGAGCGTTTTCTAAATTCGGTATAATATTTATGCAAGGTTTCTTGCAAGAACTTTTTTGGAGGCTATACATTTATGGAACATGGAACAGTTAAATGGTTCAACAATGAAAAAGGATTTGGGTTTATTACAGTAGACGGCGGAGACGATGTGTTCGTACATTTTTCAGCAATTCAAGGAGACGGCTTCAAGAGCTTAGAAGAAGGTCAAGAAGTTGAATTTGCAATTGTTGAAGGCGCACGTGGCCCTCAAGCTGCTGAAGTGACTAAATTATAATAACTTGTTGAAGAAAAGCCCGCTTAGCGGTCTATTCAAATAATAAAAAGAAGATGGCGTCTGCCATCTTTTTTTTATTTTATAAAAACCCAAGTTAGTTATTCGTTGACTAGTTTCTTGATTTTTTGGCTTAATAGATAAATCTGCTCACTAGACATATCAGTCGGAGCGACTAAACACGGGATTGTTTCTTCATAGGTCAGGATCTTTAACGGCATATCGGTTGTTCGAATGATTAAGTCTGGCTCAAACAAAAGATCATTTGTAAAAACCACATTTAAGTAAACTCGTAATTGTTCTTGCAACATACTCATATAACTCAGTTCAATACTTAGTGGCAAGTCACTTTCGTACTTTATCTTTATTTCTTTATCAAAGTACGTTGGAGAAGTAATGATCATAAAAGCTTCGATCAAATGACAGGATTGTACCCAATACAGCTCTTGTTGCTGTTTTTGGAATTGGGAAGCTAATTGATTGATTTCTCGATTGAATGCTGGGTAATTTTCTTCTACAAAGACTGATAAGTCATATTTAATGGTGGAAAATCGGTGGAACAACAACCCGCTCATCCCGTTGGCAAAGATCGTACTATTTAGTAATTTTTTCTTTGGGTTGATTTGTGTAGATTTAAACCCAATTTCATAAATATAGCTATAGAAACTATTTTGAAATTGTTTGATCGCTGTGGCTTTTTTTAGATGGAATTTCATGGCTCGTTCTAAGTGATCGTCTTTTAAATAAAAAGCTGGGCGTGCTTGTAACCAAAGAAATAAAAATTGGACTTCCAAAAGATCGAGCTTGGCTTTCACGCTCATTCGTTTAAGGAAATGGGTAATCTCTTCAAAGCTATCCCAAATCTCTTCTGTAAAATCAGGAAGTTCTCTCTGATTCATCTGATTTCCTTGTGCTGATCGGACGAAAGTGATAGCAATAATAAAGCACCATTCAATCATTTTCAGTTTATTTGGTTTTTGTTTTGTCAGCTGAAAAGCATACTCAATCCCTGCAAAGGTTTCATGAAAATCAACGGTTGGAAAGGGCCAAACGACCCCTTGATAGTATTGCCACAAAAATAAATAAGATAGCGGACTTGTGGTTCGCTACCTTTGAGATACACGAAGCCTTTTGAAGTCTTTAATTGTAATTGATAGGTAGTAAGCAACTGATTGATTCGAGTAAGATGTCTTCTTAAGGAGGGAATACTAATCTTTTGCTCTGTGGCAAAGGAAACCAGATCAACTCTAGGTTGAAGACAAAGGTCTTTTAACAATTGAAAGATGGCGGAATGTTCCAAGATTTTTAGTAGTAATAGTTGATACTCACTGATCGTTCCAGAAAAAGTGAAGCCTTTTGTACTTTTTGTGATGTGATCGTCAGATAAAACCTTAAGATAGTCACATTGATGAAGCACAGAACGTTTGTCACAATGAGCTGTTTTCGATAATTCCTCTAACGTACAAGTAACTTGTGAGCGATATAAGTTGTCCAAGATCGTTAATTGGACTTGGATATTCCTTTCTAACATGACAGAGAAATTCATTTATTTTTCCCTCCTATATTTTTATACTCGAAATTTTCCGAATGACAAATTATTAAATTTTGTCATTTTTTTTTACGAAAAATGAGAAAAAAATTTATTATAATCATTTTTTATAAAAATTAGCCAAAAAAATAAGTGGAAAATACGTTATTTTAATTTGGGCTGTTAGTTTTTTTCATGAATGGATATATAGAGAAATTCCTTAATGATATTATAATTTATCCAAGCATAAAAACGAAATGTTATGCAATATTTTTACATATTTGCTACAGTTCCTTTTTATTTTTAAAATAATAAAGTTATTTTAAAAAGATTAAAACTTAATAATAGATTTTTAATTTAACGATTGCTAAAATCTTTGTAACTTAAGTTAACTGAAGTTTTTTCAGAAAGATATCTTTTTGACAAAAAGAAAGGAGGCCAGTTCCTAGCGGAAATAATTGTTGTTAGTGATTGATTAAGTGGGGGATAAAGCATAAGTAAATAATGGAAGCATCTAAGGGGGAAAAAAATGAAAAAGGATTATAAAAAAAGTATGGATCAAAAAGCTAGAGCTAAACGTCGATCCAAAAAATACTTATTAGTAGGAACGTCTATTGCTGCAGGGATGCTGTTGGGGACAGCACCTATTTCAATTGCTACACCGTTGTTTACTGTGGGTTCACAACAAGTATATGCTGACTTGATTAGTGGCCAGTTGTTCAATAATCTAACGACGTCTAATACCAGTGGAACAACAGCAAGTGCACCTTTTCCATTGGCTGGAACGACTCGTAATGTTGATTTTGTTATTTCAGCTAATAATGGGATTGATCTAAGTGTTCTAAATGGCTCGAGACGAGCAGTTTTAGCAATCCCAACTGAAATGCAAGGTTTAGTTAATCCAAATGGGACGGGTACTTTCCAAACAGATATTTTGTTACCAGGAGAAGAACTACAACCACTATTGTCGATTGTAGATGGGGCGGTAACTACCCTAGTGTCTGCTGTTGAAAACATTGTTAACCTTAACCCGTTGGCATCAGTCAATTTAGATGAAGTGTATGCTCAACTAGCATTATTAGAGAACCTTAGTACATTGACGTCAGCTGAAGTAGCATTGAATCTTCAAATGCAAGGGGACGAATATATCTATGGTGAATTAGATGGCTCATTAGAAACAGTTATTCGAGAAGGGCTGACTGAAATTTTAGATGGAATCAATGATGCTGTCCAAGCAATCCAAGCGACACCGAATGCAGGAAGCGGTGCTCTTGGTACGATAGCAGCAGGTACGATCAATACAGCGTTGTCCGCAACGATTAAACCAGCATTTAATCTTACTTTTGCTACTGCAACAGGTTTAGTTGGTGTGGGATCATCATTGATTGGAACATTAGCTGATGCGAGCGTATTAG
Organism: Enterococcus sp. DIV1421a; assembly: GCF_051711025.1. Classification (NCBI taxonomy): domain Bacteria; kingdom Bacillati; phylum Bacillota; class Bacilli; order Lactobacillales; family Enterococcaceae; genus Enterococcus; species Enterococcus sp. DIV1421a. Next base: position 891,184 of record NZ_JBIOLU010000001.1, read on the forward strand.
GTGAAACGACGGTTACGATTCCGACATTGATTCAGGATCCTAATTATAGTGATTTAGCGGCAGCCGGAGTAGATATGTCTGTTCCTTATGAAGCTGGCTTCGTTGGAAATATTGTAAAAGCAGATGTTTTATCTATCGATATCGCCTCTAGCTCTGATGGCTATTCGCCAGTTTTTTATCAAGCTGCTGAAGTAACACCACCATATAATGTTGTTGTTACAGGGAACTCAACTGATGGTTATGAAGTAACTGGGATGGCAGATCCTAATGCAACAGTTCGTATTTATGATCAAGAGAATAATTTGATTGCAGAAGGACAGGCTGATGAAAATGGAAACTTTACGATTCCAATTGCAGCCACAGATGTGTCACCTTTAGAAGACATCCAATTAATCGCGTATGATGAAAATGACAATCCAAGTTTACCAGCTGCTGCTGTGATCCCAGACGATGAAGAAGCCGACGCCGATGCAGATGCGGATGCTGACGCCGACGCTGATGCGGATGCGGATGCCGACGCCGATGCTGACGCCGACGCCGATGCTGACGCCGACGCCGATGCCGATGCCGATGCTGATGCCGATGCCGACGCGGATGCCGACGCTGACGCTGATGCCGATGCGGATGCCGACGCTGACGCCGATGCGGATGCTGACGCCGATGCCGATGCCGATGCCGATGCCGATGCCGACGCTGATGCGGATGCTGACGCCGATGCGGATGCTGACGCTGATGCGGATGCCGACGCTGACGCCGATGCTGATGCCGATGCCGACGCCGATGCGGATGCCGATGCTGATGCTGATGCTGACGCCGATGCGGATGCGGATGCCGATGCTGACGCTGATGCGGATGCAGATGCAGATGCCGACGCTGATGCAGATGCTGATGCAGATGCTGATGCTGATGCGGATGCCGACGCTGACGCCGATGCCGATGCCGATGCTGACGCTGATGCCGATGCAGATGCCGACGCCGATGCAGATGCCGACGCCGATGCCGATGCCGATGCGGATGCGGATGCCGATGCGGATGCTGACGCCGATGCTGATGCGGATGCTGACGCTGATGCCGATGCGGATGCTGACGCTGATGCGGATGCTGACGCCGATGCCGATGCTGATGCGGATGCCGACGCCGACGCTGATGCTGACGCCGATGCCGATGCGGATGCTGACGCTGATGCCGACGCTGACGCTGACGCCGATGCTGACGCCGATGCCGATGCTGATGCTGACGCTGATGCCGACGCTGATGCTGATGCCGACGCCGATGCCGATGCGGATGCCGATGCCGACGCCGATGCCGATGCCGATGCGGATGCCGACGCTGATGCTGATGCTGACGCCGATGCGGATGCCGATGCCGACGCCGATGCTGACGCTGATGCGGATGCCGATGCGGATGCAGATGCCGACGCGGATGCTGACGCCGACGCCGATGCCGACGCTGACGCCGATGCTGATGCTGATGCTGACGCCGATGCCGACGCTGATGCCGACGCCGATGCTGATGCCGATGCGGATGCCGACGCTGATGCCGACGCCGATGCTGATGCTGACGCCGATGCTGATGCCGGCATGGGAAGTGCAGGAAATGGTACAGATACGGATCAGAACGGCGACCCAGGAATGGTGCCGATCAACACTTCTGGTGGATCAGGTTCAAATCCACCACAATTACCTTTGCACTATGGTGGGACAAGTCATACAAAACCATTGAATTACCATGACGGCTCAACACTAAAAATGTATCCTAAAACCTCTGATACGGTAAGTTCATCTGTTTCTTGGTTAGGTGGATTAGTATCATTGATTTCGGGAATGGGTATTTGGAAAATGAAAAGAAATAAAAAGAATAACTAATAATTAACGGAGAGGTTATAACTATAGAAATAGATTTAAAAATCATAATGGATGTAGTTATAACCTCTTTATTCTTGATAGGGGTGAGTCTATGCCAGTTCAAACAGATAAAAATGATTTAGCAACCATCCAAGAAGTACTTGAAAAAGTAGTCATTCATACGGAGAAAAAATTATTAATCGTATCCGTAGGAGATTTTAGTAAGCGTGGTAAGACTTATGAATTTTACGGAAACAATCTAAAAACAATTTGGAATAATTTTCTAACAGCTTATCGAACCTATCATTTTGAGACAGAAACGTATCTGAGGTTGGATGTAGTGACGAAAGAAGAGCAAGTTGATTTTCAACAAGTCAAAGAACGGTTAAACAAAATAAAAAGGAATAATTACATCGATTTTAATTTGCGAATAGATGGAATCAGAAAAAGAAGTTTTTTAAAAGAAGAATTAGTAGCAAATGCAATCATTAAACCAAGTAAAGCACATATAGTTGGAAAAAATCATCCTGAGTTACACATTGATTCCCAAAATTACCGTGGCTATGTTAAGCGTAAATATGGACGTGAAGAAAGTGATTTAAGCTACTTAGAGCGTTCAAAGTGTTATTTTTTTGAAACAGCCTCCTTCTATTTTGAAAATGGTGAAGTATTCCCTTTGAAAGATTATGGCAATGGCAATCAAGTCAGAGAAGTGACTACAGAAAATCTTGATGATATTACGGAACTAGTGATTGAACAAGGAACGAATTATTTAACCAAACAGTTGACTCCTACTGGTAAATTCATTTATGGCTATTATCCTTGCTATGATCAGTTACTAAAAGGGTATAATTCGGTTCGCCATTTTTCATCTTTGTACGCATTAGCTGAATCGGCAGAATATTTATCCGACCAGGAATTGATGCAACGAGTCAAAGAAGGATTACTATGGGGATTGGAAAATCTTACTTCTGAAGTCAATGGTCAGCTGTTGATTAAAGATTACTTGAATAAAGAAGTAGAGTATAAGTTAGGAGCCCAGGCGACAGCAATCTTGGCTTTGGCAAAATATTCAGAAGTGACTAAAGAGACCATCTTTCATAGTTCCCTTAGTCGTTTAATCACGACTGTTTCAGAAAAATTTATCACTCCAGATGATCAGACGATTCATGTGTTGAATGCCGAATTAATGACAAAAGAGCGTTTTAGAATTATTTATTATGATGGTGAAATTCTGTTTTCCCTCTTAAGAGCACATGCGATTTTAAAACAAATTGAGATTTTTGAGATTTGTGAAGGATTGATGGAACAATTTGTCGCAAATAATTATCAAAAATACCATGATCACTGGTTAAGTTATGCAACGAATGAGATGCTTAAATATCAAGAAAAAGATACTTACTATGAATTTGGTATTAAGAATGCAATGGTCAACATCAACTTTATCGATCAACGAGATACAGCTTATCCAACCATGCTTGAGTTACTAGTAGCAGCCTCAAAAATGATCAGCAAATTAGAAAGAAGTCCTTTAAAAGATAAGCTTTTTCCGATAGAGAAAGAATTTTTTGAAACGAAAGCACGAATCAATACGGTAATGAAAAAAAGAGTGTTACATGAAATCACAACAGGAGTCATGTTTCCAGAGTTTGCACAGTTTTTCAAACAACCGCAAGTGATCAAATATGGTTTTTTTGCGCGTCATGATCGTTTCCGTATGAGAATAGATGATGCAGAGCATTTTCTATCTGGTTTGATCAATTACTTATGCCTTTAAAAAGAGAAGAGGAGTGAAGATAATGGTTGGTTATATTCGATTTGCTGCTTTAGCATTGATTGGTCTTTCCTATTTAGGGTTTCGGCTGAAAAAGAAAAAAGACCATCAATCAGAAACTTTAGAAAATGATTGGAGTCAGTATCAAAAAAATGAAGAGGGGTTATATCCTTGGGAAGAAGACCAAGATGACTCGCCACAGAGAATTGAAAAAACAGCAACAAGGTATGTGAATCAAGCAAGACCAAGACGAGGAAAATGGTAGAGAGAATCTAGAACAAAGTAGGTGTAAAAGAATGTGGAAGATCCAAGAATTATTGGCTGATATCGATGGTGCGTATTTACAAAAGTACGACCATCTTGATCAAATAATTGACAACTTTGAGTACTTTTCTGGACATTTAAACAAAAGAACCAATTATAATACCACAGCATTTGTTTGTTTGACACCAGAAAGAAGAAGTTACATCAATCGAAAGACAGTGGCTTGGCGAGATGGGAACGAGCAAATCAAAGGAAGGGAAAATGAGTTTGGTTTAATCATTACTGAAATCCCCATTGATGACCCAGCTGTTAGAACGCCTCAATTTATTGTTAAAAATAGTTGGGAATTTTTACTACAAATTTCAGAGAAAATCCGAAGCAATTATGTACAACCAATTGTAGCAATCACTGGTTCGGCAGGAAAAACATCCACACGAATGATGATCTCACATTTATTCCAAAATGAAAAAGTGTTAGAAAATCGTGGGAACCACAATGTTCGTTTTGCGATTCCTCTATACCTAAGCAAGCTAGTAAGTGAGCCAGATATGTTGAACTTAGAAGTCTCTGTCAATGCGCTGAACTCTTATGACACTGGATCAATGTCTAATTTAGTGCAACCAGAGATTGCGATTGTAACCTCAATTGGAGAAGCACACCTTAGTTCATTAAAAGATACTATCGGAGTGGCACGACATAAGGCAAAAATTTTTGAAGGACTGAAGCAAGATGGCACTGCAATCATCAATACAGATATTGGTGAGGAAGAACTAGCGATTCTAATGACAGCAGCCAAAAAAAGAACAGCAGAGATTCTCACGTACTCTTTGTATGATCAAACAAAGGATGTCTTCTTAATTGAAACGAGACAAGAAAGAGAGTATTGTGAAATTTTATTTTCTTTTTTAGGACAAGAATTTTCGATGAACTTGTCAGTTGCTTCTGCAGGTATGATTTCTAATGCTTTTGCTGCTTTATTGACAGTCTGGAAAATAAAAGGCGACATTCGATCGTATCTGCCAGCATTTACTACATTTAAGCCATTGTCTAAGATTCTCGATAAAACGAATTATGCTTCCTTGAATGGAACGAATTTCACATTTATTGACGACACCCATAATGCTTCTTTGCCTGCGATGAAAAATGCTATCGATTATTTTGATGAAGTTCGAACCTTTTATCAAGGAAAAAGTATTTTGGTACTTGGACAGATTGCTGACTTAGGAAGTACTGCACAAGTAATCCATGAATCACTGAAAGATTCGATGGAACATTGTGGAGCAGATCATATCTTAGGTTATGGTGAGCATTTTAAAAAGATTTTTGAGGAAGAACAAATACAAGATCAACGATTCAAATGGTTCGCTACTTTACAAGAGTTAAGTGATTATCTAGAGGAATTACTAATCGAAGACAGTCTAATTTTAGCGAAGGGGTCTGTAACAGGGAGTGATTTTCATGATATAGATCGTTACATCCGTAAAATCGCTAATAAAAAACAGTTAAAAGCTGTATAAAATAGGTGGTATCAATTTGTAAAAAAGAGACAATGTCTGCTGAATGGCATCGTTTCTTTTTTTGCAAATAAAACGACAGATCCAAGATGACCATTGTAATTAAGAAAGAGAACGAGTAAGAGGCATTTCAGTGCTTCAAAATAAAAGCGTTTTGAAATACTTAGATTCAAGCTTTTCTCTGTAATGATGCTATGGTATGATAATTAAGAATTCAAAAAATTACATATTAATTAGTTTTTTATTCACGACTATTTTTTTAAAGTTTTATTATGATTAAATAGGTAGTTTGCTGATTTATTAGTTGTATGAGAAAATATTTTAAGAAAATGTGAGATAGAGGTGCATTATGAAGCGGTGGCAAAAAGTCGTAATAGCTTTACTGGGAATTCTCGTTGTTTTTATTGGCGGAGTCTCAGCTTATGGAATTAAACTCATGGGTGAAGCAAACCAAACAGTCAATCAAATATCCAAGGGATCGAATCGTCAGTCAACAAAGCGTAAAGATAAAGTGAGTATTGACGACAAAGAACCTTTTTCTGTCCTTTTGTTAGGACTGGATACTGGCGGATTAGGTAGAACCGAACAAGGAAGATCGGATACAATGATGGTGGTAACGGTGAATCCCCAACAAAAAAAATCAACGATCGTCAGCTTAGACCGTGATATCTATACCAATATCGTTGGTCATGGTACTGTTGATAAGTTGAATCACGCCTATGCTTTTGGAGGCGTTGAAATGGCCATGGACTCAATCGAACAGTTACTCGATATCCCCATTGACCATTATGTAACCATTAATTTAGATGGAATGGAAGATTTGATCAATGCTGTCGGAGGTGTGGAAGTCAATAATAAAATTGATTTTACATTAGATGGTGTTCATGTTCCTGTAGGTAAACAAGTATTAGATGGTAAGAAAGGCCTTGCTTATTCACGGATGCGTCACGAAGATCCTAAGGGGGATATCGGACGTCAAGCACGACAGCGTGAAGTCGTTACTAAAATTGTTAATAAAGTATTGAGTTTAGATGGCGTCAGCAATTATCGGAAAATTTTAAAAGCGGTCGAAAAAAATGTCACAACTGACCTAGATTGGGATGATATGCTAGATGTAGCAACTAATTACACACCAGCATTTGAAACGATCAAACAAGATCAATTGCAAGGTAAAGATGCAACCATTGATAGTATTTACTATCAAATTTTAGGTGAAAATGATTTATTAAGTATCCAAAACGAATTGAAAAAACAATTAAACATCAAACCAAGTAAGACATTACCTAATTTAAAAAATGACAATGCTTCTATCATGTTCTACAATGACTCGCAATCCGCTGAAGATTCGAACGAGACTGCGACAAGTGAGAATAATTCAACTTATTCAGGAAATTCGCAAACAACAAATCAGTACAACGAGTATAATCAAGAATACAATCAAAGCGCCGATCAAAATTATGATCAGTACGGCAATCAGAACTACAATCAGAATTACAACCAAAACAATGAACAAACTTACCAACAAGAAAATAATGAACAAGGATATAATTATGGAAATGGGTATTAAGTAAAAAAAGCATTCGCAACAGTCATAACCGACTGTGCGGATGCTTTTTTTTTACTAGTTTAAAAATAAAATAGAATAGTTGAGAAGCGTAGCAAATAATACCCAGAGATAATATGGTACCAGTAACCACATCACTAAGCGATAGTGGTTCCATAGTTGATAAAGCAGTATGGAGAGAAGGATCACTAATAAAGTAATATCTAGTGCAGCAATTAAGGTGTTTTGCAAGTTGAAAAACAAAGCAGACCAGATAAAATTACATACAAATTGAATAACAAATAATGTAATTAATTTTTGTTTGACCCTTTTGTTTTTCATTACCAATAGTAAATATAACGAAATTCCCATTAAAATATATAGCACTGTCCACATAGGACCAAAGATCCAACTAGGTGGTGCAAAAGGAGGTAGCTCAAGTGAATAATAATAACTACCTGGATTACCACTTAGTATCCCCGATAAGAAACCTAAAATCACTATGCCAACAGTACAAACCCAAAAACGATAATCTTTCAGTATAGCCATATTGTTTTAACTCCTTTCTATAATTCTAGTTTACCATGAACGTTTTAAACATACTTGAATTTGATTTGGAAGGTTATGCTTTTGGTTTAGTTATTTTAAATCAGTTATTATATTAGAATATTAACCCCTATCTCTTATTGAATAAAGAAAAGCATTGTCGTTGTAATGTTGTAACTCCGAACATTATTAAAGAAAACAGTCAATTAGATTAAATAACGTTAATTGTCAAATTTATTGTTATTTTTGATGTTATTTATCTGATAAGATAATATATGTAATCGATTACAAAACGGATGATAATAGCACTGATCACGAGAGGAGAAGAAGATATGAGAAATAAAAGAATCAAAAAAATGTTAGCGGGAGCAGCTCTTTGTAGTCTGATGATTGCGCCATTATTATTGAATATGGAAGAGGCATTTGCGACAGAACAAAGTACGAACAAGCAAGCTGGTTTTGGCGTTGGTCAAGGAATCAAATGGGCGGATCAAGTAGTAGCACCATTTGTCGATATGACGGCATATGTTTCAGGCAACAATCTATCAAATAACGGAGCGCTTAATTTAGCTGCAGTGGCAAAAAGCACTGGACAAAAATTCTTCAATTTAGGATTCATGCAATCAAGAGGTATTAAAAATGGTAAGATCGACTGGGCTTGGGGTGGATTTGGAGGCTTAAGCGAAAGTGATAGCGATCAATGGCAATATGAAGGAATCAAAAAATCCATTCGTGAATTAAGAGAAGTTGGTGGCGATGTTGCTGTATCATTTGGTGGTCTAAATTCTGGCGCATTTTGGGAAACAACACAAGATTCAACCATTTTAGCAAATGCTTATAAAGAAATTATTGATGGTTATGGATTAACTCGTGTTGATTTCGACGTAGAAGCTGGGGCAATGAATTATGCGCATAATTTAGCTAATGCTAAAGCGATTAAAAAAGTCCAAGATGAAACAGGTGTTAGTGTGACCCTTACATTACCAGTGATGGACTTTGGATTGGTATCTACAGGTTTATCTGTCTTGCAAGCCTATCTTGAGGCAGGTGTTGATCTAACTACCGTTAATATCATGACGATGTGTTACGGTAGCGTTGTTCCCGATTATGCGCAAGGTTCACTAGATGCAGTGGACAATACGAAAAAACAATTACAAGATTACTACAAACGTTATGCGAACAAAACGTTAACTGATGCTCAAGCTTATGCTAAATTAGGAACAACCCCTTCCGTTGGATTTGAAGGAGACACACATCCATACTTTACAACTGATATGTTCAATAAAATCGTCCAACATGCAAAATCAAGAAAACTCGGGATGGTTTCTTATTGGTCAATGAACCGTGATGCCATGGTCGATGGTGGTCAAGGTCAAGTCAAAAATCAATATGAGTTCTTAACTGTTGCCCAACAATTCACTGATGGAACGACTGGTGGAGAAAATGACCCAGTAGAAACGCTAACTAAACCATCCATTCCGGTAAATTTAACTAGTAGTAATGTTACGCAAAATTCAGTGACTTTAAACTGGACTAATAATGCTTCAAAAGAAAAAGTCACTCATTATGAAGTTTATCGAAACAATATTCGCATCGCTACAAGTGCAACGAATACATTTAAAGATCAAAATTTACAAGCAAATACAACCTACAGCTATAAAGTTAAAGCAGTTAACGCTGCAGGAACCTCTGACTTTAGCCAAGCAATCTCAGTGAAAACCACAAGTGAAAGTACGCAAGGTGATACTTGGGTTATCGGAAAATCATATAAAATAGGCGATATCGTTACCTATAAGGGACATCGTTATCGTTGTATTCAACCACATCCAGCTACTGAGGGATGGGAACCAGATATTACAGAAGCTTTATGGGTAAGAATCTATTAAAAGTTATAAAAGCATAATGTTTGATTCTTTTATTAAAAGCGCTTACAATGAACCTATCAATGAATGGGAGGTTCATCATGAAAAAGGTTAATATCTTAATGTTTGTTGGCGTTGTTATGTTAGGTTTGTTTGGATTTGGTGCATCTGGCTATGCTCATGGTTATATTACCTCACCTGGAAGTCGTGCTTATTTCGGAACTGCAGCAGCTGGTAATTTGAACCAAAATGTTGGACGAGCAGAGTGGGAGCCACAAAGTATTGAAGCACCAAAAAATACCTTTATCGATGGGAAAATAGCAAGTGCTGGGGTTACTGGATTTGAGCCACTAGATGAGCAAACAGCAACTAGATGGCATAAAAATATCATCAATACTGGCAACTTGAATATTACTTGGTTTTTAACTGCGCAGCATAGTACAAGTACTTGGGATTACTATATCACTAAAACTGGTTGGAATCCTAATGCACCATTGAAAATCAGTGATTTTGAATTGATATCAAAAATTGATGACAAAGGTGCAAGACCGCCACAAACTGTCAAACAAACAATCAATATTCCAAAAGATCGTAAAGGCTATCACGTGATCTTGGCTGTATGGAATATTAGTGATACAACCAATGCCTTTTATCAAGTAATTGATGCGAATATTCAATAATAAAGCATAAGAATCTTTTGGGTTCAATTTCAGCGAATCTGTGCTAGAAATACCAATTATTCAAAGACAAGTGTAGGAGACTGAGGCAAAACTTGCTTCAGTCTCTTTATTTCTAAAAATGTGTAAATGGTGTTCAATCATCAGCTCCTCGAAATAAGCCTGAATTTTTCAAAACATGAGAAGCTGTTTCGAGATTTTCATCTTTAAATTTGAGAAGCAGTTTTCGGAAATTCGTTCTAAATTATTGATGCTAAACATTGTTGTTTCAACCTTCTTTTGTTCATGAGTGAATGATTTTGGTTAAGGAAAGGTTTAATGTATGATAGAGCTACAACAATGCTTCATTAAATGGAGTATTGGTAGTTTTTAGTAGGGGGAAAAGTATGATGAGATTTTTTAAGAAGAATACGCAAGATACAAGCGATGAAACTAATCATGTTGCACCACTTGCTAAAGAAACACTTGAGCAGCAAGAGTTCGACTCTTTCTTTGCTGAAGTGTTAAAAAAAATGCCACAAAAATCAGCTAGAGTGATCCTTAATGCTTATGACCAATCGAAAATCGTAGCAGAAAAAATCCTTGCAAAAAATCAAGCAAAATTTGATCATGTATTTAAAGATTTTTTAAAAGGAGTCGATGAAACGACACGCAAAAAAAGTCATAGGATCATTCACGCGGCTTCGTTAACGGCTGCAATTATCGGTTGCTCCCCGATCCCTTTTTCAGATGCGTTTTTATTAGTTCCAGTTCAATTGACTATGATGGCTCGGCTACATAAACTTTTTGGACAACCTTGGTCAGAAAGTTTAGGGAAAAGTGTTTCTAAAGAACTTGTAGTAGTCAGTTTAGGAAGAAGTACTGTCGGAAATATTGTCAAATTTGTACCAGCAGTTGGAACTGTTACAGGGGCAGCGATCAATGCCACCGTTGCAAGTGCCATCACCGAATCACTAGGGTGGACCACCGTAAAGATGCTGAATGATGGGGAAGATATATTTGAACAAGTCATGTCATTCAAAGGACAATCCCAGACATTGTTTCGTGCATTAAAAAGTATCAAAAAGTAAATATTTAGTGGATAAATTGAATTAGTAAGAATTAAAAAAGTGGACAATCATGAACTATTGCATAACAAAAACATCCAAAACACAGAGCTGTGTTTTGGATGTTTTTTATTTACTTAGGTTGGGTTAAGTCAGACGAGCAGAAAAAGTACCGAAAAAAGTTCAACTAATTTTTGCTGGTAACACTTGATCTTCTAGTCAATTTTACAACGACTTCACATCGAGCCGTTTGGGGAAACATATCCACTGACTGCAAATATTCCACTTTGAATTTCTTACTTAATTGTCCCAGATCTCGTGCTAAGGTTGAGACGTTGCAGGAAATATATACTAATTTCGTTGGCGGATAGTTGAGGATCGATTGAATCAACTGAGAATCAAGCCCTGTACGAGGGGGATCGACAATGATCCCATCTGGTTCAAATCCTTCTTCAAGCCATTTTGGTAATAAATCTTCAGCAGTTCCAACTTCATAATGGGTATTAGTATACCCTAAACGTTGAGCGTTTTTACGTGCATCATCAATAGCCTGAGGAATCACATCCATTCCACGGATTTCTTTCGCTTGTTTTGCTACACTTAAACCAATCGTTCCCACACCACAGTAAGCATCTACGATCGTTTCATTTGGTTGGATCGCGAGTGCTTTGATTCCTTCATTATAAAGGACTTCTGTTTGTTGCGGATTCAACTGGAAAAAAGCTCGTGGTGAGAGATCAAAAGTAACTTCATTGAGATGTTCTTCAATAGCATCTTTTCCCCAAAGGTGGATTGTTTCATCGCCCATTACGAGAGAAGTTTTAGCAGGTTGAACATTTTGCATGATTGAAACAACCTCTGGCAATTGTTGGTTAATGTCACGGATGATTGCATTTTTTTGTGGAAATTTTTGACTGCGAGTAATAAAGACAACTTGTAATTCACCCGTTTTTATTCCAACACGTACCATGATCGTCCGAAAAATGCCGCTGTTGCTCCGTTCATCATAGATAGGAAGGTCATACTTATTCAATAACTCGACGACCGTATTCATCACTTTCTGTGTCTGTGGTTCTTGAACTAAGCAATCGATTAATGGCACAAGTTCATGGGAATTTGCTTGATATAGCCCAGCTTCGATTTGTTGTGTTTTCTTATTTTTTCTTAATTGGAATTGTGCTTTGTTTCGGTAATGCCATGGTTCTTCCATGCCAATCGTTGGACGTAATTCGTAAGAACGAAAGCCAGCCGGTTTGAATTTTTCTAGCGCTTGCATAAGCAAATCTTTTTTGAAATCAAGTTGTGCCTGATATGCTAAATGTTGAAGCTGACAGCCACCACATTCATAATACACTGGACAAGGCGCAACCACTCGATCCTTGCTTTGCTTTTTAACTTTGAGTAACTGAGCTTCCGCATAGCGAGGTGTTGCTTTTGTGATCTTGACAAGGACTTCTTCTTTGGGTAGTGCATAAGGGACAAAGATGATCAAACGTTTGAAATAACCGATCCCTTCACCGTTGATACCCAGTCGTTTGATTTTTAAAGGGATGGTTTGGCCGTTTTTGACAATGGTTTCTGTCATAAGTATCTTCCTTTTTTCTAATAGTGTGGTTTTATTCTAACATATTATTAATAGCGATGGGGATTTTCTATGTTATGATAAGAATATACGTTCGAGGAGGTAACTCAATGATAACAGTTACTAGGATCAGTAAAGGCAAAGGTCCATTTTATCAAGTCGAATTATCTGAAGGGGATTCTTTGAAGGTTTCAGAAGATATCTTGGTGCGTTACCGCTTGTTAAAGGGACAAGAATTAACAGAAGAAACAATTGAGGAAATCAAGAAAAGTAGTGGGTTTGACTTTGGTCTCCAACAAGCGCTCAATTATCTAAGTTATCAATTGCGTTCGGAAAAAGAAATTAGAACTTATTTGAAAGAAAAAGAGATAGAACTAGCTGACCGTAATAAGATCGTGGATCGTTTAAAGGAATTAGATTTGATCAATGACCTCGTCTATGGTGAAAACTACGTGCGGACAAATGTACGACTAAGTGACAAAGGACCAAAAAAAATAGCTCAGCAATTACAACAAAAAGGTTTGAAACCGGAAATCATCGAGCAGGCGCTGTTGCAATATCCAGAAGAAGAACAAATAGCGATAGCATCGCAAACGGCAGAAAAATTATTCAATAAAAATCATGGGAAAAGTCATAAAGAACTTTTTAGAAAAATTCAACAAAACTTGATGACAAAGGGATTCACCCAAGAGGCGATCCAACAAGCCATCGCCCATTTACCACAAGAAACGGATGAAGACGCTGAATATGAAGCATTAGTTTCACAAGGGGACAAGTTATGGCGTAAAAATGAGAGATTTGAACCGAAAAAACGTAATTTAAAAATCAAACAAAGCTTATATCAAAAAGGATTTGATTTAGAAATGATCCAACGATTTATCGTAGAAAAGGAAGAAGCAAGTGAATAAAGAATGGGAAAAATGGACGGAAGAGGAAATCGCACAGTTTCAAACGCAATTTGTTGGCTGGTACGAAAAAGAAAAACGCAATCTACCTTGGCGCTATGATCGTGATCCTTATCGTATCTGGATTTCTGAGATCATGCTCCAACAAACCCGTGTAGATACGGTAATTGCTTATTTTTATCGCTTTATGGAATGGTTTCCGACGATTGAAGCGTTAGCTGCGGCACCAGAAGAAAAACTTTTAAAGGCTTGGGAAGGATTGGGGTATTATTCTCGCGTTCGAAATATCCAAGCTGCTGCCCAACAGATCATGACAGAATTTGATGGACGTATGCCGCAAACACCAGAAGAAATCAGTTCATTGAAAGGGATTGGTCCTTATACTACAGGCGCTATTTCAAGTATTGCTTTTGGCTTGCCAGAACCAGCAATCGATGGGAATGTCATGAGAGTCGTGAGTCGCTTATTTTGTATTGAAGCTGACATCGCCAAAGCTTCTAGTCGGAAAATTTTTGATGAGGCGATGCGTAGGATCATTGATGAGAAGCATCCTGGTGAGTTTAACCAAGCAATGATGGACCTAGGATCGGCCATTTGTACACCTACTTCGCCTAATTGTGAATCATGTCCGATCCAATCATTTTGCTTAGCTTACAAAAAAAATGAGCAAACCTCGTTTCCAGTAAAAACAAAGAAAGCCAAACCGAAAGATGTCTATTATGTGTGTGCAGCGATTCAAAATGAGGCTGGAGCCTATTATTTTGAGGAACGACATACGCAAAGGTTATTAGCAAACATGTGGACGTTCCCGATGGTCGAAGTCACAAAAGAGAAATACGAATGGTTGCAAGCTGAATGGGCTCAATCTCATGAACCAAGCTTATTCGATCAAGACAAAGTTGCAGAAGAAGAAACGGAGCTACCCTTTCATTTTAAAGAACAATTGATTTGGCAAAAGCGGCATTTGGGAGAGGTAACGCATATCTTTAGCCATTTGAAATGGCACGTATTACTATTTTACGGTCGAATACCTTCTCAATCAAATGACAAATTTCCTAAAACTGAAATAACACAATGGTTATTACCAGAAGACTTCGATAACGTGGCTTTTCCAAAAGTACAGGTCAAATTAAACGAACAATTAGAGAAAAATCGAAACAATAGTAATCCTTTCTAGGCAAAGCTCTTTTTTATTGATATAATAATTACGATGTCGGTGTAATGAACACCCAAACACAAAGCATGAGATGCTGCGTAAGGAAGGGTTGCTATGGGAGTCCCAAAAGAAGGTGAGTTTGTAACGATTCAAAGTTACAAACATGACGGCAAATTGCATCGAACGTGGCGTGATACCATGGTATTAAAAACAAGTGAGCATTCGATGATCGGTGTCAATGATCATACTCTAGTTACAGAGTCTGATGGACGTCGTTGGGTGACTCGAGAACCAGCAATTGTGTATTTTCACAAAAAGTACTGGTTCAATGTAATAGCAATGATTCGAGAAAAGGGGGTTTCCTATTATTGTAATCTAGCTTCACCTTTTTTGCTGGACGATGAGGCATTGAAGTATATTGATTATGATTTAGATATCAAAGTTTTTCCTGATGGAGAGAAACGATTACTAGATGTCGATGAATATGAGATGCATAGCCAAATGATGAATTATCCGAATGATATCGACTTCATCCTAAAAGAAAACGTGAAGATCTTGGTTGACTGGATCAATAATGGTGAGGGCCCTTTCTCCGAAGGCTATATTGATATTTGGTATAACCGTTACAAGCAATTGTCGCGCAAGTAAACAAAAAAAAGCAGTAAGCGCAAAAGTTTTGCGCTTACTGCTTTTTTGCTATGGGTTCTTCAACATAGACACTGATGATGGAAGAAAAAGGACAAGGGATGATCCTTGCTTTGATAGCCTGTCAATAATTAAAAAACTTTTTTCATTGCGATATGAGCAATACCAGCATCTTCAAATGGTTCTCCATAAGCAGTGAATCCTAATTTTTTATAGAAATTCTCAGCTGTTGCTTGGGCGCCTAGCAAAATCGTATTATATCCTTGACTTTTGGCGAAAGCTTCAGCTTCAGCTACTAAAATTTGACCTAATCCTTGATGACGATAATCTGCAAGAATCGCCATTCGTTGTAACTTCATTTTTCCATTTTCTAATGGTAATAGCCGAACAGTCCCACAAGGTAGATTTTGGTCTGAATAAAGAACAAAGTGGATGCAATGTGCTTCATTTTGATCAATTTCTCTAGTTATAGGAACGCCTTGTTCTTTGACAAAAACTTGGTTTCTAATACGAACGGCATCAAGGTAAATATCACTTAATGTATCTTTTGTTTGAACGACTTTCATCCGAAACCCACCTTTCATTCGTTTAGTATACTGTAAAGAAAATAAAATGAAAAGTGGATAAAAAAACAAATAGCAGTAAGAATAAAAGAAATTTTCACACAAATAATATATACTAGTAAAAAAGACGAAAGGAGGAAGTATATTGTTTGAAAAATTGAAACAATCAAAATTGATGTTTTGGTCTTGCGAATTACTCATTATCGCCACGTTGATCTTGGTTTCTTCAAAAATCAATTTTATCTTTCAACCAATTGGAACGTTTTTCTCAACATTATTCGCACCAGTCTTGATTGCTGGATTTTTGTATTATTTGTTGAACCCTATTGTCAAACTATTGATGAAAATCAAAATCAAACGCATTTGGGCGGTAGCAATCGTATTACTTTTGCTTGTCGCAGCGATCATCTGGATTTTGCTCAGCGTGATTCCTAGCTTGATCCAACAAATTTCATCCATCGCATCGAATATTCCTGACTTTATTAGTCGTGTAGAGACTTGGTTAAATAATATGGCCCAACTACCGATCTTCAAAGAAGTAGATATCAATCATTATTTGAATCAATTAGATATTTCTTATGCTAAGATTATCCAACAGTTCCTCAGCGGGATTTCAAACAGCTTAGGATCGCTTGTCGGTACGATCGCTTCTGCTACAATCGTAATCATCACAGCTCCATTTATTTTGTTTTATATGTTGAAAGATGGAGAAAAAATGGTTCCGACAGTCAAGAAATTCTTTCCTGAAAAGAGAAGAGATCAAATTGTTGAATTACTTGGTCAATTGAACAAAACATTAGCTAACTACATTAGTGGTCAAGCGATTGAATGTCTTTTTGTCGGAACATTTACTTTTTTGGGGTATCTGATTCTAGGGGTCAATTATGCCTTTTTATTTGGCGTCATCGCTGGTTTGACTAATTTGATTCCTTATCTAGGTCCTTACCTAGGCTTAGCTCCAGCATTTTTAGTGACAGTATTCAATGATCCTGTTAAAGCACTGCTTTGTTGTGTCGTTGTCTTGATCGTTCAACAATTGGATGGAAATGTGATTTATCCAAATGTCATCGGAAAATCATTAAAAATCCATCCGCTAACGATCATCATTGTGTTATTAGTAGCAGGAAACATTGCTGGTTTGATCGGGATTTTCTTAGGTGTACCGTTTTATGCCATTTGTAAGACGATTATTTCTTATGTCATCAAAATTGTTAAAGAAGACCAGCAAAATGAAAAAAAGAAAAAAATTGCAACGACATTGGAATAACGTATCAGCAATTCCGACTAATTGCTTCATAGTTGTTTTTATTGCAAAGAAAAATTCTTTGTGATAACATTTTAGCGTGGCTATCTTTATAGTCACGCTTTTTTTCTATCGTAAACAAAAAAATTAAAAAATATAAGGAGAGAATGCGATTATGAATGCTGACCCTGAGAGTCAGTCGCTGTTAGCGCAAATTTTATTACTGATCATTTTAACTTTGATCAATGCTTTTTTAGCTGCTTCCGAGATTGCTGTTGTTTCGATCAACAAAAATCGAGTCGAGCAAAAAGCGGAAGAAGGAGATGTTAAATCTCAAAAGCTTTTAAAAATATTGCAGAACCCAAATAACTTTCTGTCAACGATCCAGGTAGGAATCACGTTAGTCAATATCCTATCCGGTGCTTCGTTAGCCAATACATTATCAGAAAAATTAGCACCGTTATTAGGTGGTAGTGTAGCAGCAAGAAATATTGCCAATATTATTGTTTTAGCTATTTTGACCTACGTATCGATTGTTTTTGGTGAATTGTATCCTAAACGAATCGCCTTGAACAAATCAGAAGAAGTAGCCAACTTTACTTCAGGAATCATCCGTCTGATCGGTGTGGTTACCAAACCTTTCGTCTGGTTATTATCTGCATCGACTAGTTTACTAGCTCGTGTCACACCAATGACTTTTGATGATGAAGATTCAAAAATGACGAGAGATGAAATGCGGTATATGTTGGAAACTGAAGGTGTACTTGATAATGAAGAGTTAGAAATGCTGCAAGGTGTTTTTTCTTTAGATACCAAAGTAGCTAGGGAAGTAATGGTTCCTCGAACAGATGCTTTTATGATCGATATCAATGACTCCGTTGAAGAGAATGTCAATGAAGTTTTATCAGAAAATTATTCAAGGATTCCGGTCTATAATGAAGACAAAGACAAAGTTGTTGGGATTCTTCATACGAAAAACTTATTGAAAGCTGCTCATAAATTTGGCTTTGAACATTTAAATATTCAAAAAATCATGCAAGAACCTTTATTTGTACCAGAGACAATATTCATTGATGATCTCTTGTACGAAATGAAAAAAACTCAAAACCAGATGGCTATTTTACTGGATGAATATGGTGGAGTCGTTGGTTTAGCAACTTTAGAAGATTTACTAGAAGAAATCGTCGGTGAAATTGATGATGAATCAGATGAAGTCGAAAAATTATATGAAAAGGTTGCTGAACATGAATACGTGATCCAAGGACGAATGTTGATCGATGAGTTCAACGAAGTATTTGACAGTAACTTACACATGAGCGATGTTGACACGATGGCAGGCTATTTAATTACTGCTTTGGGCATGATCCCTGATGAGGGAGAAAAATTATCGTTTGATGTAGACAACATTACCTTGACTTCTGAAGAAATGGAAGGTTCTAGAATTTTAAAAATTCGCGTGGTGTTCCATGATCCTAAAGAAGAAATTGTGGAACCAGATGAGGAACGTCGTTTATTTTATAAAGATTTTGATGAAAATGAGCCGAGAAGATAAGATATGTTTCATCCTTGCACAGAAGAGATTTTGTGCAAGGATGTTTTTTTCTTTTTTTCAAAGTTGATACGTAAATCAGTGTGGTTCCCTAAGTTGAGGGGTAGTCAGAAGCAAGAGAGGCAGAGCTTTACCCTTTTTTAAAGATTACTAAAACATACAATAAGATCCTATGGTCCCAGTTAACTTATACATAATATAACCAGTATATTTAAACGTTTTGTTGGTTGACAATAAATTTTTGCTAGAGTATTATGAAAACGCAAACACAAGTTTCATGTGACTAGGTTATACTAGGCATGGAAAATACGTACGGAGTCTTCCGTCGTTTTTTCATGCCTATTTTTTTATATGTTTAAGTGAATCAGTGAGGAGGTGGGGAAAATGTAAAGTAGTGTTTTTAGTAGAAAGACAGATTTTAAATATTTTACGAATAAGCAGATATGAGCGATTCTTCCAATGATTTATCTCAATTGAAACTAAAAAACTAAGAACGAATATTAGGTAGTTTTCTCAAGTAAAAGTAGTATGTACAAAAGTTGCAAAGAATGGATAAAAAATTGATGATCATTCATTTTGCCTCACGACTTAAAATTTTTTATCGACTATTCTATTTAACTAAAGGAGGAATTTTTTTATGAAGAAGGCAATCATTTTTGCTTTAACAGGATTGGCGCTTGTTGTTACATTTTTTTACAGTCCAATCGTTTGTGCTGAAGATACTGAAGATTTTTTGTTTCAAAAGAATGTTACCTACTCAGGAGTAGAAGGTGGGAAACAAGGAGATAATTGGAAATATCCGCAATTTGTAGGTGAAAAAGCGGTTGATGGGGATGTATCGACGAGATGGTCAGCGGATAAAACAGATAATCAGTGGCTGACTGTTGATATTGGAGAAGAAAAAACAATTGGTCAGGTGGTTTTACACTTTCATGCGGAGAGTCCAGAATATGAGGTATTAGTTTCTAACGACAATCAAAATTATCAATCCATCTATAAGGAGGAGCGTGGAAGTGGCGGGAAAGAAGCAAAAAAATATATTGAAGTAGCGAATGTAACAGCTCGATATATTAAATACCAACAACTAAAAATGTGGAAGCACACGAATGGTCAATATTATGGTTCGAGCATTATTTCAATGGAAGCTTATCGTCAAGCACGTTTACCTGATGGGATAAAGATTTCGATTGATTCAGCCGAAATCAGCGAGAAAAGATCCAAACAATTAACTTACATATTAACACCAACAGGCGTCCAAGTTCCTGAAAAACAAATTGAGTGGAGCAGTAGTGATCCTAGTATTGTCAATGTAGACAGTCAAGGAAGAATGAAAGCACTCAAAACCGGAGAAGCAAAGGTGACTGTGAGAATCAAAAATACGGATTTAAGTGATACGATTCCAGTTACGGTTATTCAAGAAAAAGCAGAGTATCGTGAAATGCGTGAGAGATGGAAAGCACGCTTGCTAGGATCTAAAGAAGATCATGAAGAATTTGATCAGGATTCGGACGTAAAAAAATATCGAGCGAGAATAGCCAAAGATAGTTTAGAATTATGGCAAACACTTAATAAGTCAGAAAATAGAACTTATTTGTGGGAGAAAAAAAGTTCAGACACATTATCAGCAGACTATACCACTCAATTTACCAACATCAAAAAATTGACATTAGGTTATTATGATCCTTCGAGTTCATTACATAAGAATCAAGAGGTTTTTACGCAAATTTTGAAAGCAATTGATTTTATGATTGAAACCAAAAACTACAATGGAACTTACTGGAGTGGGAATTGGTGGGATTGGCAAATTGGATCAGCACAGCCATTAACAGATACACTGATTTTATTACATGATGATTTAATCGAAAAAGATGATGCAATCTTAACTAAATTTGTTGAACCTTTAAACCACTATGCGCAAGATCCTAAAGTTCAATGGCCTAGCTATACGGCTACAGGAGCGAACTTAACAGATATATCTATTACCGTCTTAGGAACAGCCATTTTATTAGAAAATGATACCCGAGTAGAGGCAGTTCAAAGCGCTGTTCCATCCGTTTTAAAAATGGTGACAGGAGGAGATGGCTTATATTCAGACGGCTCATTAATCCAACATAGTCATTTCCCATATAACGGAAGTTATGGAAATGAATTGCTGAAAGGCTTTGGACGGGTTCAAACGATTTTGCAAGGGATACATTGGGAAATCAAAGATGATAATATAAATAACTTGTTTCAAGTAACCGATAAAGGTTATTTACAATTGATGGTAAATGGAAAAATGCCCTCAATGGTATCAGGACGAAGTATTTCTAGAGCTCCTGGGACGAATCCCTTTACCTCTGAATTTGAATCTGGAAAGGAAACGATCGCCAATCTTACATTAGTAGCGAAATTTTCGCCAGAAATTTTACGCAAGAAAATTGATTCGTCTATTAAAGCATGGCTTGAGCATAGTAGTTATTTTTATGATTTTTTTGAAAACCCAAGAGACTTTGAAGCGTTGATTGATCTTAAGAAAATCATGAATGAGCCTTCGATAACTAGTAAAGAAGAGCGAAATCTCGTGAATGTTTATGGTTCAATGGATCGGGTGTTTCAAAAAAACGAGAGTTATAGTCTCGGAATAAGTATGTACTCTAGTCGTATTGGAAATTATGAATATGGAAATACTGAAAATAAAAAAGGATGGCATACGGCTGATGGGATGGTTTATCTTTATAACGGTGACCTCGCTCAATTTGATGAAGGTTATTGGGTCACTATTGATTCTTATCGCTTACCAGGTACCACCATAGATACAAAAGTGTTAGCAGAAGGTGCTTCTACTGGTAAAAAGAGTCCTCAGTCTTGGGTGGGAGGATCGAATAATGGCAAAGTAGCTGCAGTCGGAATGTTTTTAGATAAGAAAAATGAAAATATGGATTTGGTAGCAAAGAAATCATGGTTTTTGTTAGAAGATAAATTGATTAATTTAGGCAGTGGAATCAGCGGAACAACGAATGCGACAATTGAGACGATCCTTGATAATCGAATGATGGATTCAAGTAACATGCAAATTATCCAAAAGAAAACAGCTGATTCTACTTGGATCAATCTTACTTCGACAAATCCACTCAATAATTTAGGTTACATTTTTCCAAATACCATGTCGAACGTTGACGTTCAAAAAGAAATTCGATCTGGCAAATATTTGGATATCAACGAATATTTTGTCAATGATCAATCATATACAAAAGAATTTGTAAAAATCATCAAAAATCATGGAAGTAACGCTCAAAATGATACTTATGAGTATTTGACTGTTGCTGGAAAGACAGCAGAAGAAATGGCAGAAATGGCGCAACATAAAAGCTATAATGTGTTAGCAAACACACCAGAAATCCAAGCGATTGAGACAAAAGACTATCTCATGTTGAACGCTTGGAGTGGAAATCAACAGGCAGCTTTTGTTCACGTATCTGAACCTGCATCCATTATTGCAGAAAAATTGAGTAATGATACTTATCGACTGTCAATTGCGAATCCTGTTCAAAATAATAAGGTGATTGAATTTTCGATTGAGAAAGAGATCATTGAGGTTATCGAAAAAGAGTCCGAAATTACCATGGATTCAGGAGCATTTCTATTTGATAGCAAAGGGTTAAAAGGAAGTTCGAGATCAATTACTATCAAAGTTCCTTCAGAAGTAGATAAAACGGCATTAGAAAAAATAGTCGAAGAAAACCAAAACCGAAACGAAAGCGACTATACAAAAGAAAGTTGGAAAGTCTTCACTAAGGCAATGGAATTAGCCCAAGCGGTGTTGACAGATCCAAAAGTAACGCAAGCCGAAGTAGACGATGCAGTTCAAGCAGTGAGAAAAGCCATCGAGCAACTGCAAGAAGTAACTAAAGTAGACAAAACAGCATTAGAAAAATTGGTCGAAGAAAACCAAAACCGAAACGAAAGCGACTATACAAAAGAAAGTTGGAAAGTCTTCACTAAGGCAATGGAATTAGCCCAAGCGGTGTTGACAGATCCAAAAGTAACGCAAGCCGAAGTAGACGATGCAGTTCAAGCAGTGAGAAAAGCCATCGAGCAACTGCAAGAAGTAACTAAAGTAGACAAAACAGCATTAGAAAAATTGGTCGAAGAAAACCAAAACCGAAACGAAAGCGACTATACAAAAGAAAGTTGGAAAGTCTTCACTAAGGCAATGGAATTAGCCCAAGAGGTGTTAACAGATCCAAAGGCAACGCAAGGCGAAGTAGATGAAGCAATCCAAGCAGTGAGTAAAGCCGTCGAGCAACTGCAAGAAGTAACTAAAGTAGACAAAACAGCATTAGAAAAATTGGTCGAAGAAAACCAAAACCGAAACGAAAGCGACTATACAAAAGAAAGTTGGAAAGTCTTCACTAAGGCAATGGAATTAGCCCAAGTGGTATTAACAGATCCAAGAGCAACGCAAAGCGAAGTAGATGAAGCAGTTCAAGCAGTGAGAAAAGCCATCGAGCAACTGCAAGAAGTAACTAAAGTAGACAAAACAGCATTAAAAAAATTGGTCGAAGAAAACCAAAACCGAGTTGCAAGTGGTTATACGGCAGAAAGTTGGCAAGTGTTCCGCAAAGCGTTGGAAGCAGCGCAAGCAGTGTTAGCTGATTCAAATACTACGCAAGCTGAAGTAGACGAAGCAATCCAAGCAGTGAGAAAAGCCATCGAGCAACTGCAAGAAGTAACTAAAGTAGACAAAACAGCATTAAAAAAATTGGTCGAAGAAAACCAAAACCGAGTTGCAAGTGGTTATACGGCTGAAAGTTGGCAAGTGTTCCGCAAAGCGCTGGAAGCAGCGCAAGCAGTGTTAGCTGATTCAAATACTACGCAAGCTGAAGTAGACGAAGCAATCCAAGCAGTGAATAAAGCCATCGAGCAACTGCAAGAAGTAACTAAAGTAGACAAAACAGCATTAAAAAAATTGGTTGAAGAAAACCAAAACCGAGTTGCAAGTGGTTATACAGCGGAAAGTTGGCAAGTGTTCCGTAAAGCGCTGGAAGCAGCACAAGCAGTGTTAACTGATCCAAATACTACGCAAGCCGAAGTCGAACTAGTGATGAACGATTTGGTGCAGGCCATCGAACAATTAGAGAATAAAGAAACTGCATCATCCTCTGAGGAAGATAAAAACATCAATAATAAAGCAGAGCAAGGTAAAAATACACAAGAGGGCAACAATGAAATAGGTAAATCTTCTATTAGTGAAGAGACTGGTAAGGAAGGTTTATTACCAAAAACAGGTGAAAAAAATAACCAAGTTATTCAAAAATTAGGATATACAATTTTATTAGTGGTATTCGTTAGCTTGTTCCTATTGAAAGGTCGAAAGGAATCTAAGAGGAGTCAAAATAAATTAGGCAAGTAATCTGATGAAAAACACAAGGTAAAATAAATAATCATTTGTCTGTAGATGATTGAAATAGACAGTTGAACTTGGAACAAAAGCCTGTTCCAAGTTCAACTTTTTTCGTTTAATCTGTTTTCAGTTGTTATAGTAGCAGGAAAAGCTTTATTTTCTCTTATTGAAAAAGTCGTTTATATGATATTCAACAGAGAAAGAGAGAAGACTCATAACAAGTGTTTATTTTTTGATAGTTTCCATGATATACTTGGTAAGTTGAGATAGCTAGTTCGATCATTCCTCGAACAGGATGACGAATAAGATGATAATGATGTAACAGAAATGGAGTAAAACATGAATAACCCTAACTTAAAACAACAAGTAGATAACCGACGCACGTTTGCGATTATTTCCCATCCGGATGCTGGTAAAACAACGATTACTGAACAATTGCTTTTATTTGGTGGCGCAATACGTCAGGCAGGAACTGTCAAAGGGAAAAAGACTGGTAACTTTGCAAAATCTGACTGGATGGAAATTGAGAAGCAACGTGGAATCTCAGTTACCAGTTCTGTGATGCAGTTTGATTATCATGGTAAAAGAGTCAATATCTTAGATACCCCAGGGCATGAAGATTTTTCTGAAGATACGTATCGGACATTGATGGCTGTCGATAGTGCGGTTATGGTCATCGATAGTGCCAAAGGGATTGAAGCTCAAACAAAAAAATTATTCCAAGTCGTTAAAAAAAGAGGAATCCCTATTTTTACCTTTATCAATAAATTAGATCGAGATGGTCGCGAACCATTAGAACTTTTAGAAGAATTGGAAGAGTTGCTCGATATCGAGTCTTATCCAATGAATTGGCCGATTGGTATGGGGAAAGGCTTAGAAGGACTCTATGATATCCACCATAATCGTATTGAGTTTTATCGTCCAGAAAACTATAATGATGAGCGCCTTGTTGCCTTGGATGAAGAAGGATTGCTGCCAGAAGGCCATCCTTTGACGGAAAATTCATTGTATGAACAAGTTCTTGAAGAAGTAGAATTGTTGAAAGAAGCAGGAGATTCTTTTAATGAAGAAAAAATTGCTCGGGGAGATCAGACACCGGTCTTCTTTGGTTCAGCGTTAACAAATTTTGGTGTGCAAACATTTTTAGAAACCTTCGTGGAATTAGCCCCTTCACCTTACGGACATCAAACACAATCAGGACAAGAAGTTAGTCCTTATGAAGAAGAATTTTCAGGTTTTGTCTTTAAGATCCAAGCCAATATGAATCCAGCTCACCGAGATCGGATTGCTTTTGTGCGAATCTGTTCTGGAACTTTTGAACGTGGGATGGATGTTCAATTAGAACGAACAGGTAAAAAATTGAAGTTAAGTAATGTGACGCAGTTTATGGCTGACTCAAGAGAGAATGTCGAGAATGCTGTAGCAGGGGATATTATCGGGGTCTATGATACAGGAAATTATCAAATTGGCGATACTCTTTATGAAGGAAAATTGAAGGTGGCGTATGAAGAGTTACCATCCTTTACTCCGGAATTATTTATGAAAGTCACTGCTAAAAATGTGATGAAACAAAAATCATTCCATAAAGGTATCTATCAGTTAGTCCAAGAAGGTGCGATCCAACTTTATAAAACTTATTTGACGGAAGAATACATCATTGGCGCAGTTGGACAACTTCAATTTGAAGTATTCCAATACCGGATGCTAAATGAATACAATGCAGAAGTGATTATGTCACCTATGGGTCATAAAATTGCCCGTTGGATCGAGCCCGAAGATTTAGATGAGAAGATGAGTTCTAGTCGTAATATCTTGGCACGTGACCGTTTTGATCAGCCATTATTCTTGTTCGAAAACCAATTTGCTGAACGTTGGTTTGCTGACAAGTACCCAAATGTCAAATTAAAAAGTTTAATGTAAAGCGCTCATCACATGGTGGTGCTTTGGGAGTACTATGAAAATAGCCGGGAGAGAATAACTAAATAATCCGGAGGAATTTAATGATGATTAAAGTAATGTCGATCTTTGGAACACGTCCAGAAGCAATAAAAATGGCACCTTTGATCAAAGCGCTGGAAAAAGATGAGCGCTTTGAATCAATCGTGACGGTTACAGGCCAGCACCGTGAAATGTTAGACCAAGTGTTAGAAGTGTTTGAAATTACTCCTGATCACGATCTAGATGTGATGAGTGTCAATCAAACACTCACCGCTATTACAACGAAAGTTCTTTTATCATTAGAACCAATCTTACAAGCAGAACAGCCTGATATCGTCTTAGTTCATGGAGATACGACCACAACATTTGCTGCAGCGACCGCAGCATTTTATCAACAAATTAAAGTCGGACATGTCGAAGCAGGATTACGAACTTGGAACAAATGGTCACCGTTTCCTGAAGAAATCAATCGGCAAGCCACAGATGTTTTAGCGGATCTCTACTTTGCGCCAACCAATGAAAGTGCTGATAATCTTAGAAGAGAGCACCACGATGAAGCAAACATCTTCGTTACTGGCAATACGGCGATCGATGCGATGAGGTACACGATCGTGGCGGATCAAAAAAGCGATCATCTTTCGAGCAGCTCCACTAAACAATTATTAGTAACAATGCATCGACGTGAGAACCTAGGCGAGCCAATGGCGAACGTTTTTCAAGCATTAGGAAGGATTGCTGAAGAATTTTCTGATGTATCCATTATTTTTCCGATGCATAAAAATCCTAAAGTACGAGAATTAGCTGATACTATTTTAGGACAATATGAGAATGTTCAGCTGATCGAACCATTAGATGTCATTGATTTTCACAATTGTGCAGCCAAAAGTTATCTTATATTAACTGATTCAGGCGGAGTTCAAGAAGAGGCACCTTCTTTAGGTGTTCCGGTTCTTGTCTTACGTGATACCACTGAACGACCGGAAGGTGTAAAAGCCGGAACTTTAAAACTCGTTGGTACAGACGAAGAGACAGTTTATGACGAGACAAAACAATTGTTAACTGATGTAAAGGCTTATGAAAAGATGGCACAAGCAAAAAATCCTTATGGAGATGGTTACGCAAGTCAACGAATCTTAGAGTCTATCGCAGCCTCATTTCATTGATTACAGGTTACCAAAAAAGCAAAAAAAAACTTTCCAACAATTTTGGTGGAAAGTTTTTTTTATTTTAAAGAAAAAATTGGTAAATTCTTTGAAATAAAATGAATTAAAATAAAGATGTGTACATATAAAAAGAAAAAAGGGGGAGTTGGATGGAAACACTGGAGCAACGAAAACAACGTAAAGCAAGAAAAAAGTTAGAAATGCAGCGTTTATGCAGGCTGTTAGATGTTGAAGGTTGGGAGCATAATGAATCGATCGTTAACGAAGTAAGAGCAATCGTTCGGCTAGGAAAAACACCAAAAAAAGAAACCAATCAATCTTAGAAGATCCAGCTCTATAAATGAGCTGGATCAAGGATAAAATCAAACATTATCCTTCAATCCTTCTAAAAAAGGTTTCTTTTTTTTGTTTATTTGTAATCATCACATTGCAACCTCAGTGTGGGGATGATGTTTCGGAATCGAGATTTCAACTAAGTCATCTAATTCAATTACTTGGATTTCGTTTTCTTGATATAGGGCGTCATGGATTTTATTGAGGAAGTACGTTTTGACTTCTTCAATTTCTTTGGGTTGTATTTTTCGTTTTTCATTAATCAGTAAAATCTCGTTATGTTCCGGTGCTTCAGTGTAAACAATCATTGTATTGCCTGCAGTGTAAACCTTCACCATATGAGCATCTGTATTTTCCAATTGGTTTAAAACCAAACGTGAATGACTATTTGTTACATTGACAAATTTCATGGCGCTCACCTCTTTTATGTAGATTTTAGATACAACTTAATTTCATTATAATTTTTTTCTAATGAAAAGAACAGTATTTTGCTTTTTGTCAAAAAACAATCAAAAATCCGCTTTGAGCAATGAAGCACCCGTGAGAAAAGCTGTCGCTTTTTCATGGGTGCTTCATTTTTTATCAGTCGCAAAGCGAAGTTTTTGTCAGATGTTTAGTTTGTTGGCTCGTTTGTCGTTTCTTTGACTAAACGTTCTGGTTTAGAAGTGATCACAATTTTTTCTTCTTTATCCAATTTTGCTTTTAGTTCATGGATTGAAGGATGGTCTAAATAAAATTCAGCAATTCCATCTTCGATTTGTTCTTGGATCGTTCGACGAAGAGGGCGTGCGCCCATTGCTGGGTCATAGCCTAAGTCAACAAGTTTTTCTTTGACATTTGTCGGCACTTCGATATGCAGTTGCTGTGCTGCTAACATTTCATTGACTTCATCTAGCATCAAGGTAACGATGGTCATTAAGTTTTCTTTTGATAGCGCACTAAATTCGATGATTCCATCGAAACGGTTCAAGAATTCAGGTGTGAAGTAATTGTTTAGTTGGTTTAAAACAGAACGAGTAACCCCTTCACGAGCTGCTCCAAAACCGACATTTGCTTCGACTTTACCTGTACCAGCATTACTTGTCATAATGATGATCGTATCTTTAAAGCTTACTGTCCGACCTTGTGCGTCAGTCAAACGGCCATCATCCAAAATTTGGAGGAACATGTGTAACACATCAGGATGTGCTTTTTCCACTTCATCCAATAAAATCAAGCTATAAGGATTACGACGTACTTTTTCAGTAAGTTGACCTGCCTCTTCATAGCCCACATAGCCAGGAGGAGAACCAATCAATTTAGATACACTATGTTTTTCCATGTATTCAGACATATCAAAACGAATCATTGAATCTTCGGAACCGAATAATTCAAATGCCAGTTGCTTGGCTAATTCAGTTTTGCCGACACCAGTTGGACCTACGAATAAAAATGATCCGATAGGGCGGTTTTTCTTGCTCAAGCCAACCCGATTACGACGAATAGCTTTTGCCACACGATCTACGGCATCGTCTTGTCCAATCACATGTGCTTTTAGATCAGTCGCAAGATTCTTCAATTGTGTTTGCTCTTTTTCTTTTAGATCGCCAACGGGGATGCCCGTACGTTCTTCCACAATTTTTTCCATATCTTTTTCTGTGATAACAGGCGTTTCTTCATCTGTTAATTGACGTTCTTTCATCTTTTCTAATTTACTGATTTGGTCACGATAATAAGCGGCTTTCTCAAAGTCTTCTTCTTTAGAAGCTTGGATTTTTTGTTCCTGTGCTTCTTCAAGTTTTTTATCAATGGTTTTAGGATCAACGATTTGAATCGTTAAGTTTTTCTTTGAGCCAGTTTCATCAAGCAAGTCAATCGCTTTATCTGGTAAGAAACGATCTTGAACATAACGATTTGAGAGAATAGCTGCAGCTTCGATTGCTTCATCGGTATATTTGACGTGATGGTAGTCTTCGTAGCGTTTTTGCAATCCTTTTAAGATACTGATTGTTTCCTCAACAGAAGGTTCAACGACCCGAACCGGTTGCATCCGTCTTTCTAAAGCTGCATCTTTCTCGATGATGCGGTATTCATTTAATGTAGTGGCACCAACCATTTGTAGTTCGCCACGAGCTAGAGCTGGTTTTAAAATATTTCCCGCATCCATGTTCCCATCACCGGCAGAACCAGCACCGACAATTTCATGGACTTCATCAATGAATAATATGACATTTTCAGCCTGCTTAATTTCTTCGATCAATTTTTGCATCCGTTCTTCAAATTGTCCACGGATACCAGTTCCTTGAACCAAAGAAACCACATCTAAACGAATCACTTCTTTATCCATTAATTTTTGCGGCACATCGCCATCTACGATTTTTTGTGCAAGTCCTTCAACTACGGCAGTTTTACCAACACCAGGCTCACCGATTAATACCGGATTGTTTTTTGTTCGACGGTTTAAAATCTCGATCACACGTTTGATTTCATCATCACGGCCGATCACAGGATCAATGTCACCTTGACGAGCTTGTTCGGTGATGTTGATTCCGTATTCTCCTAAAAGACCTTCGGAATTTCCTTGTTGCGGTGGTTGACCGCCGTTAAAGTTGTTGTTACCACCGAATTGGGTTGGAGGAGTTTGTTCATAGTTTCCTTGCTGTTGCATTTGGCGGGACATGGAGCGGAATAAGTCGTCCAAGCTGCCAAAACCAAAAGGATCATTTTGAGCCATACTAGTCAGACCTCCATTTTGTTGATTTTTAATTTTTTGATAGCAACTTTGGCAGTAATCAAGTTGCGTTCTCTGTCCGTTTACTGTTGCATATAAGTGGATCGTTGCTTCATTTTTCCCACAATTTTGACAAAGCATAAATGATTCACGTCCTTTCACATGATTCACATGTTTCCATTCTATTTTACAACGCGTGACTATGAAGGTAAAAGAATAACCCTCATTTACTCAAAAGTTGAAAAGGTAAAAAATGTTATTGACCATTATTGACCTTTGGCTATAATTATACTAAATTTTAGGACGCGTGCAAGTATTTAGTTTTTCAAAATAAATGAAGAAATGAATAAGTCGTTCTTCGATAAAAATGATAAATAGAAGGAGATATTTCGCTTGGCAGAGTCTAGTTTTGTTTGCTTCTTTACTGAGGGATCAGTAAAGAGAATCAAAGCAACTAAAAAAAGAAGTGAGGTAGAATGAATACGGTTGTTATCCTATGTATTCATATTTTTAAAAGTAGTGCTAATTATTTTCCACACTTTTAGTTGAATTTAAATGAAAACTGTTGTATCTATCGGGAAAAAATGGTAATCTTTACAAATGAAAGGGTACTACTTATTAGTGTTCTTAGTAAACTGCTAAAAAAGAAAACCCTCACATAAAAACAACACTCACTTAAAGGAGACCGATTAATATGGAAAAGAAAGAATTTCACGTAGTAGCAGAAACTGGAATCCACGCACGTCCAGCTACATTATTAGTACAAACAGCAAGCAAATTTAACTCTGATGTAAACTTAGAGTATAAAGGTAAATCAGTAAACTTGAAATCTATCATGGGCGTTATGTCTTTAGGTGTAGGTCAAGGTTCTGACGTTACAATCACAGCTGAAGGTGCTGACGAAGCAGACGCAATGGCAGCTATCGTTGATACAATGAAGAAAGAAGGATTATCTGAATAATGGTTGAAATGCTAAAAGGGATTGCCGCTAGTGACGGCGTTGCCGTTGCAAAAGCTTACCTGCTAGTTCAACCGGATTTAACA
This sequence comes from Enterococcus sp. DIV1421a, assembly GCF_051711025.1. Classification (NCBI taxonomy): domain Bacteria; kingdom Bacillati; phylum Bacillota; class Bacilli; order Lactobacillales; family Enterococcaceae; genus Enterococcus; species Enterococcus sp. DIV1421a. The sequence goes on from NZ_JBIOLU010000001.1 coordinate 922,471, forward strand.
TTCAGTAAGACAACAGTAGAAGATACAGCAGCTGAAGCATCTCGTTTAGATGATGCTTTAGCAAAATCTACTGAAGAATTGCAACAAATTCGTGAAAAAGCAGCGCAAAGCTTAGGTGAAGCAGAAGCGCAAGTATTTGACGCACACTTGATGGTTCTGTCTGATCCAGAAATGGTTGGTCAAATTAAACAAAACATTAATGATAACAGCGTAAACGCTGAATCAGCATTAAAAGAAGTAACTGATATGTATATCAGTATGTTCGAAGCTATGGAAGACAACGCTTATATGCAAGAACGTGCGGCTGATATCCGCGACGTTGCGAAACGTATTTTAGCGCATTTACTAGGTGTGACATTACCAAATCCATCAATGATTAACGAAGAAGTAGTTGTTGTTGCTCATGATTTGACACCAAGTGATACTGCTCAATTAGATCGCAATTTTGTTAAAGCGTTTGTAACTGACATCGGCGGACGTACTTCACACTCAGCGATCATGGCACGTTCTTTAGAAATCCCAGCGATCGTAGGTACAAAAGAAATCACTGCTAAAGTCAAAGAAGGCGACATGTTAGCTGTTAACGGGATTGAAGGCGATGTAATCGTTGATCCTACAGCTGAACAAAAAGCTGAATTTGAAAAAATCGGTGCTGAATACGCTGCTCAAAAAGCAGAATGGGAAAAATTAAAAAATGCTGAAACTGTTACTGCTGATGGCAAACATTTTGAATTAGCAGCAAATATTGGTACACCAAAAGATTTAGTTGGTGTTCATAATAACGGCGGGGAAGCGGTTGGTCTTTACCGTACAGAATTCTTGTACATGGATTCTCCTGATTTCCCAACTGAAGATGACCAATATGAAGCATATAAAGCAGTTCTTGAAGGTATGGAAGGTAAACCGGTTGTCGTGCGTACGATGGATATCGGTGGCGATAAAGAATTACCTTACTTACAATTGCCTCATGAAATGAACCCATTCTTAGGCTATCGTGCATTACGAATCAGCTTGTCAGAACAAGGTGACGAAATGTTCCGTACGCAAATGCGCGCATTATTACGTGCATCTGTTCATGGAAACTTACGTATCATGTTCCCAATGGTAGCGACTCTTAAAGAATTCCGTGCTGCAAAAGCAATCTTTGAAGACGAAAAACAAAAATTATTGAATGAAGGCGTGGAAGTATCTGATACGATCCAAGTCGGCATCATGATCGAAATTCCAGCAGCAGCTGTCTTAGCTGACAAGTTTGCTAAGGAAGTTGACTTCTTCTCAGTAGGAACGAATGACTTGATCCAATACACTATGGCAGCTGACCGTATGAACGAACGTGTTTCATACTTGTATCAACCTTACAACCCATCAATCTTACGTTTGATTAAAAACGTGATCGATGCAGCGCATGCTGAAGGTAAATGGGCTGGTATGTGTGGCGAAATGGCTGGGGATCAAACCGCAGTTCCGCTACTTGTAGGTATGGGATTAGATGAATTCTCAATGAGTGCAACATCAATCTTGAAAACACGTAGTTTAATGAAACGTTTAGATACAACGAAGATGGCTGAACTTGCTGATCGTGCTTTGAAAGAATGTGACACGATGGAAGAAGTCGTTGAACTTGTAAATGAATACGTAAAATAATAATACGAGTAAAAGCTGGTACAGCGATAGTAGCTGTATCAGCTTTTTACAATGGGATTTTTACATATAGGTAAAAATAAGGAATGAAAAATAGAGTTATTTTAAAATAGGGCTTAAGTTTGAGTGACAGGTTCAGCGCTATGTTATACTATATAAATGAAGGAGGACGTAAGGTGAAGGTATTATTATATTTTGAAAGTGAAAAAATACTTGCGAAATCTGGTATTGGACGAGCGCTTGACCACCAAAAACGTGCTCTAAAAGAAATGGGGATTCCCTACACGCTAGATAGTAAAGATGACTATGATATCTTACACATCAATACATATGGTATCAATAGTCACAATATGGTCAATAAAGCAAGAAAAGACGGCAAGAAGATCGTCTATCATGCTCACTCAACAGAGGAAGATTTTCGTAACTCATTTATTGGCTCTAATCAATTATCGCCATTAGTAAAAAAATATTTAGTGGGATTATATCAAAAGGCGGATTATCTCATCACACCTACGCCATATTCTAAAAGATTACTGGAAAGTTACGGCATAGATTTACCGATCCAATCGATATCAAATGGGATTGATCTAAAAAAATATCAACCAGATCCAATCAAAGAACAAAAATTTCGCGACTATTTCAAATTATCACCAGATCAGAAAGTGATTATCTGTGTTGGCCTTTTTTTTGCTCGTAAAGGGATCATTGATTTTGTAGAAATTGCAAAAAAACTCCCAGAATATACATTTATTTGGTTTGGACATGTACCTATGTATTCGATCCCAAAAAATATCCGACAGATTGTGAAAGAAGAACACCCAGATAATGTGATCTTTCCAGGATATATTCGGGGAGAAATTATTGAGGGTGCATACTCAGGCGCTGACCTTTTTTTCTTCCCATCTTATGAAGAAACAGAAGGAATTGTAGTATTAGAGGCACTAGCAAGTAAGCAAAATGTTCTTGTACGAGACATTCCAGTCTATGATGGCTGGTTAGAAGATAAAAAAAATTGTTACATGGGTCGCTCTAATGAAGAATTTACCGTATTGATCAAAAAGATCGTGGAAGAAGAAGTTCCTAGTCTAGTGGCAGCTGGATATCAGACTGCCCAAGCACGAAGTATTGAGAAAATTGGTGAGCAACTGAAACTGGTGTATACACAAGTGTTAGAAGAAGCAGATTCTTCCATAAATGAAAGACAAAATAATAAAGGGTAGTTTGGAGGCAAAAAATCATGAAAATTGGCTTTTTTACCGATACCTATTTTCCGCAGGTAAGCGGAGTTGCTACATCGATCAAAACCTTAAAAAATGAACTAGAAAAACATGGACATGAAGTCTATATTTTTACGACAACCGATCCAAATGCTGATAAAATAGAAAAAGACGTCATTCGTATGCCGAGTGTTCCATTCGTTTCCTTTAAAGATCGGCGAATAGTGGTACGAGGTATGTGGTACGCTTATTTAGTAGCGAAGGAACTTGAATTAGAACTGATTCATACTCATACAGAATTTGGTGCAGGGATTTTAGGTAAAATGGTTGCTAAAAAGCTGAAAATACCATTGATCCATACGTATCATACGATGTATGAAGATTATCTACACTATATTGCTAAAGGCAAAGTGATACGTCAATCTCATGTCAGATATCTTTCCCGCTTATTTGTTAACCATACAACAGGAGTTGTCTGTCCCAGTGAACGAGTAATTGATACATTAAGAAGTTATGGTGTTGTCGCACCACTTCGAGTGATTCCTACAGGGATCGATATTGAGAAATTTAAAAGGGAAGGAATCACGCAAAAAGCTATCAAAGAAATCAGAGGATCGCTGAATATCAAAGATGATGAGTTAATGATCTTATCTTTAAGTCGTATCTCTTATGAAAAAAATATTCAAGCATTGGTCCAGGGGTTTCCCCAAGTTCTAAAAGCGTATCCCAATGCACGAATGGTGATCGTTGGCAAAGGGCCTTACCTTGAAGAGTTGCAAGAGCTAATCAACGAACTAGCATTGGATGAATTTGTCCAATTTACTGGAGAAGTCGATAACGAAGATGTGGCATTGTATTATAAAGCAGCTGATTACTTTGTTAGTGCCTCAACTTCAGAAACACAAGGTTTAACTTATACGGAAGCAATGGCTTCAGGGACACCTTGTGTAATTGAGGGAAATGCTTATCTTAATCGTTTGTTTGATCATCCCTCCCTTGGGAAAACATTTGAAACCGATGAGGATTTCGCACCAGCACTTATTGATTATATAAAAAGTGAAGTCCCTCGTGACCAAAAAGTATTGGAATCAAAATTATATGATATTTCCTCTACGCACTTTGGCGAAGCGATGATTGAATTTTATGAAGATATGATTATCTATCATGAAAAAGAAATGCAACGAAAAGAAGAAGAGGCATCCATCGAAAGAATAAAAATCAAATTAAATTCATTTAAACGATAAATTTAGGTATTTATCCTAAAAAAATCTTTGTTTCTGGCGTATACTTAGCATAGAGACAAAGATTTTTTGATTTTTAGGAGGTCACGAATATGAAATTAGGTTTTATCGGGACAGGAGTCATGGGACGCGCAATCACTGAGCATCTTATGAACGCAGGACATGAAGTAACTGTCTATAATCGAACAAAAGCAAAAACGGATGAGCTAGTCAAAAAGGGAGCCATTTGGGCTGAAACACCTAAAGATGTCACTAAAAATAGTGAGATCATCTTTTCGATGGTTGGTTATCCCCAAGATGTAGAAGAAATTTACTATGGCGAAAATGGGATCTTTGCAACGGATGTCCAAGATCGAATTTTGGTTGATCTAACAACTAGTACCCCAACGCTTGCAGAAAAAATTGCAAAAACAGCCACAGAAAAAGGCGCAGCTGCTTTAGATGCACCAGTTTCAGGTGGAGATCTGGGTGCGAAGAATGCCACTTTGACAATCATGGTTGGTGGTGAAAAAAGTGTCTATGAAAAAGTTTTACCTTTGTTTCAAGTGATGGGATCTACTTTTACTTTACATGGGACAGCAGGGAAAGGACAACATGCGAAAATGGCAAATCAAATCATGATCGCAGGGACTATGACAGGTATGACCGAGTTACTTGCATATGCTTCAAAAGCAGGACTTGACTTTGAAAAAGTCATTGAAACAGTCTCAGGAGGCAGTGCCGCAAACTGGTCATTAAGTAATTATGCTCCTCGTATTTTAAAAGAGGATTATACGCCAGGATTTTTTGTTAAACATTTTATTAAAGATTTGAAAATTGCGTTAGATGAAGCAGATAAAATGGCATTGAAGTTACCAGCGACAACGCAAGCTTTAAAATTATATGAACAATTAGCAGATCAGGGATTTGAAAATGACGGTACTCAAGCATTGATTAAGCTTTGGTGGCCTGAAGGAAAGAACCCAGAAAAAAAATCTTAAAAAACTCGCTTTTTTTGGAGAAAATCAATGCAAGTCGTCTGTGCTTTTGTTACAATATAACAGAAATAAGAAAAGGAGGACCTCCGATGGCACATTCACAATTAGTTGCAATCATTAAACGACTGGAGGCAATGGTCGAATCAGCAGATAATGAACTGCAAGTCCGTCGTTTTGAAAAAGAGGGCGTTGAAAAATGTACAGTTACTTATGACAAAGCAACTGAAACATTTGAATTAACTGAAACAGATTCACATCAACAATATGAATTTGACAATATCGATATCGTTGCAATGGAAATTTATGACTTGATCCAATAAAAGATCATGAAAGAAGCGTTCAGCTCTGAGCAACCAAGAGAGGATTTTTTAGAAAATCTTCTCTTGGTGCTTTAGAGCTGCTTTTTTTATGGCTTAATGGATCAGGCTTCGTTCGTAAGAAGTCTTCTTGAAGTGACCAGGATGGGCGTGTTCTATCCACAAGCGTTCGTATCAGCAAGAGACTGCTCCGATGAACAGAAGAAAAAGTGTGACGCCTATTTTTCCTTAGATTTTTTTCGGCTAGTGAGAAGATTAGGGGAATAATTGGTTAAATGGATAAAACAACGAAAAGAAACCGTGAACTGTAGACCAATGTTTGGTAGTTCAAGGTTTCTTTTTATTTTACAATTCATTTTGGGCGAGAATTTTCTTATGGTAACTCATTAGTATAAGGACGGGGTCAATTTCTTCTTTTTGCAACTGTCGCTTCAAGGACAAACCAGCTTTTGCATTTTCATAATAAAAATAAGGAGATTCATCATTAGACGTAATGGCCGTTTCAGCCAGTTGACCGTAACAAATCAAATAATGTTTTTGTTTCGTTTCGTCCGCTGCCAGAGGTAAATGGAAAGTGATTTTAGGCGTCCTTAGAAATAGTTTCTGCGCCTGTATTCTTTTAATGAAAGCTGTGGATAACTCAATATCTTGTTGGATTTGGGCAGCTTTTTCAAAATTCAATTGTTCGATAAAATGATTTTGCCTTTTCTTCAAGTAAGTGATTAGTTTTTTATTGCGCCCTTGCAACAGATTTTGAATCTCTTTTTTCTTTTGTTTAAATGACAACTGATTCATTTCCGGTAATTGTGTATTTAAAGCTAAAAGGCTGATTTCAGACAGCCACGGCATCTGATAGGTTTCTTCAATGATGCGTAAAATAGCCGGCATTTTTTTGTAAAGTCGAAAGGGACCGTAAGTACGGGCAAGTGGCATATCCGAAAGGGAAAAACCATTATTTGTAATATGTAAATAATTATAGTTACTAAAATAGTTCATTTGACGGTTGTAAAAAGGGCGGTAGTACTGGATTAATTGACATTCTAACAATAGTGCATCTAATTCAGTATCCACGACGACAAAATCAAAGTCAGCGATATGATGAATCAATCGGCGAACTTTTTTTGAATGTTGTTTACTATGACGAAAATAACTACTTACACGATTTTTTAATTGTTTCGCTTTTCCAACGTAAATCACAGTTCCGGTATGATCTTTCATCAAGTATACCCCAGGAAGCAAGGGGAGTTTTTTTACTTTTTCTTTCAACGTTCTTTCTCCTTTTTTATCAAAAAATACTATATCAAATTTACGGCAAAGGAACAACCTTTTCGTTTGCTGAGTATTAAGTAAAAATAGTTTGATAATCAAAATATTTATTTGAGAAATATTTTTAATGTTTAAATGGGTGATTGTTGATTTAATAGGATTTTAAAATGAATTTTTTCTTAGAAAAAGTTCATAATCGAAAAAAATGAGCTTTTTAGGTTGCATTTTGAAAAAAGTTAAGATATAGTTTGAACATCAAATGATTTGATAATCAAACTAATTAGTGGATGGTGGAACATGGAACCAGATTTGAAAACAGTAAATGATTATCTTGTTAGTGTCTTCAATGATATTTTGACAATCGAAGAATCTGAATTAAAAAAATCTCAGTTCAAAGATTTGTCAATTACAGAGATGCATACGATCGAGGCAATCGGTATGTACAAGAAAAAAACGACTTCAGAAGTAGCCAAAGAACTGTCGATTACTGTTGGGACCTTGACCACTGCTATCAATAAGTTAGTAAAGAAAGACTATGTTGAACGCATTCGAAGTGAAGATGATCGACGAGTGGTGAAATTAGGACTGACAAAAAAAGGCAAACTTTTATATCGTGTCCATCAGCACTTTCATCGTGAAATGGTCAAAAATATCTTGGATGGCATGGCTACCGACGAACAGCAAGCTTTACTGGCTGCATTGAAAAACTTGCATGATTTTTTGCGAGATTACAAGTGAGGATTTTTAATGGAACAATTTGGAACGATCACAGCAACAGCTAGTGTCCTTCCCGAAAAAATCATTACCAATGATGATCTTTCCAAAATGATGGACACTTCAGATGAATGGATTTCATCGCGAACAGGTATCAAACAAAGGCGTTGCGTCACAGATCAAGAAACTTCTGATCTTTGCTATTTAGTAGCAGAAAAGCTCATCAAAAAAAAGAACATCGATCCGACAGAACTTGACTTCATTCTTGTAGCAACCATGTCTCCTGATTTTACGACACCCTCTGTGGCTGTCCAGGTTCAAGGTAAACTTGGTGCAACAAATGCAATTGCATTTGATCTTAGTGCAGCATGTTCAGGCTTTGTTTATGCTTTAAGCATGGCAGAGAAAATGATTCGGTGCGGTTCAAATAAAGGATTAGTGATTGGTGGCGAGACATTATCCAAATTAATCGATTGGTCTGATCGTTCAACGGCTGTCCTGTTTGGTGATGGTGCTGGTGGTGTGTTACTTGAAGCTGGTACAGAGCAGAAAATAATTGCAGAACATCTGGAAGCAGATGGCACTCGAGGATCGTCACTCACAGCTGGCTATCATTCGAACGGATCACCGGTGTATGTAAAGGATGCAAAAGGCTCTTTTTATTTATCAATGATAGGAAGAGATATCTTTGATTTTGCTGTAAGAGACGTTGCAAAAAACATTAAAGACATCACTCAAAATGTGTCAGTTGATTATCTGCTTTTACATCAAGCAAATCTTAGAATCATTGAGAAAATTGCACGCAAGGTAAAAATACCGCAAGAAAAATTCTTAACCAATATGGATAAATACGGAAATACCTCTGCTGCAAGTATTCCAATCCTATTAGATGAAGCGGTAGCTAGTGGGCAAATCACTTTAGGAAAAAAACAAAAAGTAGTATTTACAGGTTACGGTGGAGGTTTAACATGGGGAAGTATCCTCATGGAACTGTAAGCTGATAAAACATAAAATTGTAAACAATATCGGAGGAATATATAGTATGGTATTCGAAAAAATTCAAGAAATTATTGCAGAAGAGTTAGGAAAAGAAACAGAAGAAATCAAATTAACAACAAACATCCAAGAAGACTTAGAAGCTGATAGCTTGGATTTATTCCAAATCATTAATGAAATCGAAGACGAATTTGACGTGAAAATCGAAACAGAAGACGGCATCAAAACAGTTCAAGATTTAGTAACTTATGTTGAAAAACAAACTGCATAATCATTAAGATTAGGTTGGGGGCTGGGACATTTTCCTTAAATAGGAGTGTCTTGGTCCTTTTTAATAAATCAAGACATGAGCATATATCCTAAAAATATTGGAGAAAATACATGAAGACAGCATTTTTATTTAGCGGACAAGGCGCTCAGTATCCAGGCATGGGACAAGATCTCTATCAAGAAACTATCGTCAAAGAAACGTTTAATGAAGCAAGTGATATTCTAGGCTATGATATGGCGGAATTGTGTTTTTCAGAAAATGAACGACTCAATCAAACCGCTTATACGCAACCAGCAATCTTAACGGTCAGCATTGCTTTTTATCGTTTGTTGAAAGAAAGAGGGATTACACCTCAAGCTGCTCTAGGATTAAGTTTAGGCGAATATTCCGCTTTAGTAGCTAGTGGAGCTTTGTCGTTTAGTGAAGCAGTCGCTTTAGTGGCAAAACGAGGGGCTTTTATGACTGAGGCTGCACCACTTGGTAGTGGGAAAATGGTAGCTGTTATGAATGCACCTGTAGAAGTGATTGAAGAAAGCTGTTTGGAAGCTCAACGATTAGGAATTGTTTCTCCTGCAAATTATAATACACCCCAACAAATCGTAATTGGCGGTGAAGAACAAGCAGTGGATGAAGCAGTAAGAATCATGCAAGAAAAAGGCATCAAACGAATGATTCCACTTAATGTGAGTGGTCCGTTTCATACAGCAATCTTAGCGCCAGCAGCAAAAAAATTAGCCGTTGAGCTAAAAACGATCACTTTTAATGAGCCAACAATTCCTGTCATCAGTAATACGACAACTGAAATCATGAACAAAGATCGGATACCGACTCTGCTTGAACAACAAGTGATGAAGCCGGTACATTTTTATGAAAGCATCCATCAATTAAAAGAACTTGGTGTGGAACGCGTGATCGAAGTTGGACCAGGTAAAGTATTAAGTGGCTTTATGAAGAAAATCGATAAAACGATTCCGGTTTTAAGAGTAGAAAATCAACAAACTTTAGAAGAAACAATGACAAGTATCGGAGGCATGTTATGGAGCTAACAGGAAAAAACGTATTTATAACAGGTAGCACAAGAGGAATTGGTGCTGCTGTGGCGCTAGCTTTTGCAAAAGCAGGCGCAAACATCGTTTTAAATGGACGAAAAGCAATTCCAGAAGAAAAAATCAATGAGATCAAAGCTCAAGGTGTGAACTGCATCGGTGTTTCTGGCGATATCTCAGATTATGAAAAAGCTGGTTTGATGGTAGAAGAAGCAGAAAAACAATTAGGATCAATCGATATTCTAATCAATAATGCAGGGATTACGAACGATAAATTATTGATGCGCATGTCAGCAGAAGATTTTAAAGCTTGTTTAGATATCAACCTAACAGGAACATTCAATATGACACAACACGTTTTAAAGAAAATGATGAAAAAACGTGAAGGTGCAATTATCAACTTGTCAAGTGTTTCAGGTTTGATTGGTAACGTCGGACAAGCAAATTACGCAGCAAGCAAAGCTGGTGTCGTTGGTTTTACAAAATCTGTTGCTCGTGAGGCAGCTGCACGCGGTGTTACATGTAATGCCATTGCTCCTGGTTTTATCGCTACGGATATGACCGAAGTGTTATCTGATAAAGTCAAAGAGCAAGTAGTAAAACAAATTCCAATGCAACGTTTTGGCAGCGTGGAAGATGTTGCGAATGCTGCGATTTTCTTAGCAGAGAGTCCTTATATCACAGGACAGGTCATCAATGTTGATGGCGGTCTCGTGATGCACGGATAAAAAGGAGGAAAACAATAATGAATCGAGTAGTAATTACAGGCTATGGTGTCACTTCACCAATCGGTAATGATGCTGAAAGCTTTTTAGATAGTTTGCAAAAAGGAACGAATGGGATTGCCCCTATTACTAAATTTGATGCCACGGAAACTGGGATTACACTAGCAGGTGAAGTCAAGGATTTTCCATACGACAAATATTTTGTGAAAAAAGACAGCAAACGTATGGATATGTTCTCGATTTATGGGATCTATGCAGCACTAGAAGCATTAGGGATGAGCGGTCTAGATAAAGAGAAAATCGATCAAGATCGTTTTGGTGTCATTGTTGGTTCCGGTATCGGCGGATTGCCAACGATCGAAAACCAAGTGATCCGATTACACGAAAAAGGCGCGCAACGTGTCTCACCAATGTTTGTTCCAATGGCTATTGCAAATATGGCTGCCGGCAACATTGCACTACGTGTAGGTGCTAAAGGGATTTGTACAGCAATCGTTACTGCTTGTGCGAGCGGAACGAATGCTATTGGTGAAGCTTACCGCAATATCAAACATGGTTATTCAGATGTCATTCTAGCTGGTGGGGCAGAAGCAACAATTTGTGAAATGGGAATTGCCGGCTTTGCTGCACTAACAGCTCTATCGAATGCTGAAGACCCTACTCGTGGTTCGATTCCTTTTGATGAAGAACGTAACGGTTTTGTGATGGGCGAAGGAGCGGGTATCTTAGTGATCGAATCTTTAGAACATGCTCAAGCTCGTGGTGCAAAAATCTATGGAGAAATCGTTGGTTACGGCGCTAATTGTGATGCGTTCCATATGACTGCTCCTACACCAGATGGTTCAGGCGCTGCCAAAGCAATGAAATTAGCCATGGATGAAGCGGGTATTAAGCCAGAAGATGTTGGCTATATCAATGCCCATGGGACAAGTACACCCGCTAATGATCAAGCAGAAGCAAAAGCGATCCAACTGGCATTAGGTGATTCATTCAAAGAAACATATGTCAGCAGTACGAAATCCATGACTGGACACTTATTAGGTGCAGCTGGAGGGATTGAAGCGTTAGCTACTTTAATGGCGCTGGAACATCAATTTATTCCACCAAACATCAATGTCCAAAAACAAGATCCGGAAATTGACTTGAACGTTGTCATCAATGAAAGCAAACCAGCGCAATTGACTTATGCAATGAGCAATTCGTTAGGCTTTGGTGGTCACAATGCGGTCTTGTGTATGAAACGCTGGGAGGAATAATCTTGAATATCAATGAGATCAAGGAATTAGTCAGTCAATTCGATCAATCTACTTTAACTGAATTTGATTTAAGAGAAGGTCAATTTGAATTATATATGAATAAAAATGAATCTAGTCGTGGAATGGGAACAATGGCTCCAATGCCAGTAGCTACAGAAGCGCCTAGAGATACGGTAGTACCTCAAACACCAATCCAACAAACGCCAGTTAGTGAAGCACCTCAAGCATCTGTCGAAGCATCACAAGAAAGTTTCGAAGGTGTCGAGGTAAAATCACCGATTGTTGGAATCGTCTACTTACAACCTGCCCCTGATAAACCACAATTTAAGTCAGTGGGAGATAGTGTCAAAAAAGGTGAAGTGATTTGTATCATTGAAGCAATGAAATTGATGAATGAAATCACAAGCGAAGTCGATGGGAAAATCGTTGAGATTCTTGTTGAAAATGAAGCGGTTGTTGAATACGATCAACCACTATTTAGAATTCAACCAAATTAAGCAAAAGAGGAAAGAGGAGCAATATGAACATTCAAGAAATTAAAGAAATCATACCACATCGTTATCCGCTATTGCTGATTGATCGTGTCGAAGAAATGGTGGAAGGCGAACGAATCATTGCAAAGAAAAATGTGACGATCAACGAACCATTTTTCCAAGGTCACTTTCCAGAAGAACCTGTGATGCCAGGTGTCTTGATCGTTGAAGCGATGGCACAAGCAGGAGCAGTTGCGTTATTATCCTTGGAACAATTTAAAGGAAAGACTGCTTATTTTGGTGGTTTAGACAAAGCAAAATTCCGTCGAAAAGTCACTCCAGGGGATACACTGTATCTTGAAGTAGAAATTACGAAAATCAAATCTTCTGCTGGTATTGGTAAAGGAATTGCAAAAGTGGATGGCAAAAAAGTTGCTGAAGCTGAATTAACTTTTATGATTGGATAGGTGAGTTATGTTTTCAAAAGTTTTGATAGCTAATCGTGGCGAAATCGCCGTACGAATTATTCGCGCTTGTCGTGAGCTTGGTATTCAGACTGTTGCTGTTTACTCACAAGCAGATGCTGACGCATTGCATACTCAATTGGCAGATGAAGCAATTTGTATTGGTCCTGCAAAAGCGACGGACTCCTATTTGAATGTCCAAGCAGTTTTGAGTGCAGCCATCGTGACCAAAGCAGAAGCGATTCACCCAGGTTTTGGGTTCTTATCTGAAAATAGCCGTTTTGCTTCTATGTGTGAAGAATGTAATATTGCTTTTATTGGTCCAAAGAGTCGAACGATCGATGCGATGGGGAATAAAATCAATGCACGTCGCTTGATGCAAGAAGCCAATGTACCTGTTATTCCAGGAAGTGATGGCGTATTATCAACAGTTGAAGAAGCACTAACAGTAGCGGATAAGATTGGTTATCCGGTCATGCTTAAAGCTGCCGCTGGCGGTGGCGGAAAAGGGATTCGTAAAGTTTTATCAAAAGAAGAATTACCGCAACATTTTTCTTCTGCGCAGCAAGAAGCAGCAGCGGCTTTTGGAAATGATGAAATGTATTTAGAAAAAATCATTTATCCAGCAAGACATATTGAAGTACAGATCCTTGGTGATCATTATGGGCATGTCCTTCATTTAGGCGAACGAGATTGTTCTCTTCAACGAAATAATCAAAAAGTATTAGAAGAATCCCCTTCAGTGGTCATCTCTCAGAATAAAAGAGAAGAATTAGGAGCTGCGGCAGTTCGTGCAGCCAAAGCGGTTAATTATGAAAATGCTGGAACGATTGAATTTTTAATGGATGAAGCGGGAGAATTTTATTTCATGGAAATGAATACGCGGATCCAAGTCGAACATCCGGTAACTGAGATGGTTACAAACATTGACTTGGTAAAAAAACAAATTGAAATTGCTGCGGGGCAACCGTTGGAAATCAAACAAGAAGATGTGCGATTCTCTGGTCACGCCATTGAGTGTCGGATCAATGCAGAAAATCCAGCTTTTCATTTTGCACCATCACCTGGAACAATCAAAAACCTTTTGTTGCCAGCAGGAGGCATGGGTGTTCGAGTTGATAGTGCCGTTTATTCCGGCTATACGATTCCACCTTATTATGATTCAATGATCGCTAAGGTGATCGTTCATGCAGACACTCGCTTTGAGGCATTGATGAAAATGCAGCGAGCGTTAAGCGAAGTGGTTACCGATGGAGTGATCACGAACGCGGAGTTCCAAATGGATTTAATCAGTCATCCAGCAGTCATCGCAGGGGACTATAGTACCGCCTTTTTACAAGAAGATTTTTTACCGAACTGGACACCTGAAACAGAGATAGGAGAAGAGTAGATGGCTTTATTCAAAAAGAAAAAATACATTCGAATTAATCCTAATCGAGCAGAACAACCAACGAATGCGCCGTCTATTCCAGATAATATGTGGGCTAAATGCCCTAATTGTAAACACATCATTTATACAAAAGATATTGGTGATGAGAAGGTTTGCCCTCATTGTAGTTATAACTTTCGTATTGGTGCTTGGCAACGATTAGCATTGATCATCGATGAAAAAAGTTTAGAAGAATGGGACACGGATTTAGTAACAAAAGATCCCTTGAACTTCCCTGATTATCAAGAAAAGATCCAAACTATGCAAGAAAAAACAGGATTGCATGAAGCGGTATTGACAGGAAAAGCAACGATTCACGGTCTGCCATTTGCGATTGGTGTCATGGATTCTAATTTCATCATGGGCAGTATGGGAACCGTTGTAGGTGAGAAAATCACCCGTTTGTTTGAACGGGCTGAAAAAGCTGGCTTACCCGTTGTCTTGTTCACTGCTTCTGGAGGAGCCAGAATGCAAGAAGGTATTTTTTCTTTGATGCAGATGGCAAAAATCTCAGCAGCTGTCAAACGTCATAGCAATGCCGGTTTGTTTTATCTAACAGTATTGACCGATCCAACTACAGGCGGCGTAACAGCGAGTTTTGCAATGGAAGGCGACGTGATCCTGGCTGAACCCCAAAGCTTGATTGGTTTTGCCGGTAGACGAGTGATCGAACAAACGATCAAACAAGAATTACCGGAAGATTTCCAAAAAGCAGAATTTCTACTTACCCATGGATTTGTTGATCAAATCGTTCCTAGAAAAGAACTAAAAGAAACGATCCATCATTTGTTGGAAATGCATACGCAGAAAGGTTGGATAAATCATGGATAAAACAGCACATGAGATCGTTCAACTGGCGCGTGAAAAGGATCGTTGGACGAGTCTTGATTTTTTTGAAGATATCTTTGAGGGGTTTCAAGAATTTCATGGCGATCGTTTATTTGGAGACGACGAAGCAGTCGTTGGTGGGGTTGCCAAATTAGATGGAAAACCTGTCACAGTTATTGGGATCCAAAAAGGACGAGACCTTCAAGAAAATATTCGCAGAAATTTTGGTTCGCCTCATCCAGAAGGCTATCGTAAAGCACTTCGTCTGATGAAACAGGCAGAAAAATTCCATCGTCCTATTATCACACTGATTAATACTGCTGGTGCCTATTGTGGTGTCGGTGCAGAAGAACGTGGTGAAGGAGAAGCGATTGCCAGAAACCTATTAGAGATGTCTGATCTAAAAGTACCGATCATTGCAATCATCATCGGTGAAGGTGGAAGCGGAGGAGCATTGGCTCTTGGCTTAGCTGATGAAGTTTGGATGCTTGAACAGACGATTTATGCTGTCTTATCTCCTGAAGGTTTTGCGTCGATTTTGTGGAAAGATGGTAGTCGAGCAGCTGAAGCGGCTGAATTAATGAAAGTTGCGGCAGCTGAATTATTAGAATTAGATGTCATCGATCGTGTGATACCGGAAACAGTAAATGGGCAAGCTTTAAGTAAAGAAAAAGTCAGTCGAATGTTACAAAAATCATTGATTGAAAAATTGACCGAACTATGTCAAACTTCCACTGAAGAGTTGCTTGAACGACGTTATCAAAGATTCCGTAAATTTTAAACAGTTATAAAGAATAAAACAAACAGTTATGCACCAAATTGAATGAATAAAGCAATCGACCTACCCACCGTTTCCTGTTAGATGACAGGAGTAGCTTTGGAGGTCGATTGCTTTTTGAATTTTTCGGCTCTTTGTCAATAAGGACTGATGAATGGTGTAAAATCAAATCTGGGTCAGAATGAATCTCATTCTGTCTCAGATTTTTTTGTTATTTCACGTTGATAGTTTTTTTATTACCCTTTCTGCTTTTTTAAAAAACATTGGAATACAAGGATTGGAAATTATCCTCTATCATTCATCAGAGATTTCATAAATGGGAATGCGATAATCGCTCTGTTGAATATAATTATGTGTCTACCATTTGGTTGGCATGAATATGGGCTCTATAATTTTTTAAGGAGACTGGGACAGAACTTGTCTCAGTCGCTTCTAGTATCTCTAAAAACGAATAAACATGAGACAAAAGCAGCGTATTCGGAAAATCTGCTGAAATTTACGAAAAATTTGAGAAGCACCAAGTAGGTAACAATCAACAGCAAAAAACTAGTTTTTGTGTTTCTTGTCCATTTTCGGGAATCCCTTCTTATTTCTTGATGCTAACTACTTTTGTCTCCACTTCCTTTTTTGATGTATTTAAATCTTTCTCCTGTCTAAAAGGTTGCAGATTATTCTGCCACGTATGAACCTTTACATAAATCGTAACATGTAGATGAAAAATTTTTTCAGATGATAATTAGTAGAAAGATTGATTGATTTTCTCAATCAATGAAAAAAATATATACAACAAAACAGTTATGGTAAACGATCAAGATTCAAGAATATTAATTGGGAATATTGAGCGTTTACTCTTGATTAGAACAAGTAAAATAAATCCTACAGGGGAGATGATCCATACGATTTTGTCAGCTTCGGTAACAAAATGGACATTGGAAAGAGATATCAATTGAAAACAGGGGAAACACCTAAAGCTGATGAAGTGGTATTGACGAGAAAGTAATGATCAAAAATAAGAGCAAAAAAGGAGTAAATATGAGTAAGAAAAAATTAACAGCAAAACGTAAAAAACAGCTATTAACGATGTTTGCGGTGGCTGGTGTGATGGGAAATACCGGGATCGCACCAACGATGGCATTAGCGGATACTTTGACACCAACAGCTGAAACTGCTACTGAACAAACACAGGCGAATGAAGCAAAAGAAGTCATCGATCAAACGATACAAAACGTCACAGATCCGTTAGTAAACCCAACGGATTCAACCACTACAGCTAGTGATTCATTAGCAACAACTGATGAAGCAACGGATGACACCCAAGACCAAGCAACAGAACAAGAACAAGCAACAGCAGCGACTGCCGAAAGTGAAGGGGATGCAACTAATCCAACAGCTGAAGCGCCAAAAGTAGCGCAAAAAGCGAACGTGGCAGCAGCTTCTAAGATAACAGGCACGTGGGGTACCAGTCCGTATACTTTTGATGAAAATACAGGGGTATTGACGATCGGAGCAGGTGAGTTAAGTGGCTATAAAGAATCACCATGGAACAGTAAAAAAGTAGATGCTAAAGCAATCAAGAAAATTGTCTTGTCTGGAAAAGTAGTTGCTCCGGAAGATTCTAGACGCCTATTTTCTTATTCGTACCTTATAAATGTAACTGAAATCGAAGGATTGAGTCAACTGGATACCAGTAACGTAACAAATATGGAGTATATGTTTCACGGTATGCGCAGCGTAACAAGTCTAGATGTAAGTGGTTTTGATACCAGTAACGTAACAAATATGGATGCTATGTTTTACAGTATGAGCAACGTAACAAGTCTAGATGTAAGTGGCTTCGATACCAGTAAAGTAACAGAAATGGCGTTTATGTTTGACAGTATGAGTAGATTAACAAGTCTAGATTTAAATAGCTTTGATACCAGTAAAGTAACAGTTATGGATTCTATGTTTTTCGGTATGCAAAGTTTAACCAGTCTAGATATAAGTGGCTTTGATACCAGTAACGTAGCATATATGGGTGATATGTTTCGCCGTATGAGCAGTTTAACTAGTCTAGATTTAAGCAACTTTGACACTAGCAAAGTGACAGATATGGGTGGTATGTTTGCTGATACTCCACTTAAGAAATTAATTCTAGGAGATACCTTTAAATTTGTAGAATCAGGCTCCGAAAATGCAAAACTTACTTCTGCCTGGAAGCGAGCAGATGGTAAAGGGAAGGTTTATACAGCAGCAGATTTCATGAATAACTATGGCACCGGTGACTTGACTGCTGGCACGTACGTTTCTGCTACAGGTTGGTGGGGTACCAGTCCGTATAATTTTGATGAAAACACAGGGACATTGACGATCGAAGCAGGTGAGTTAAGTGGCTATGAAAAATCACCATGGAACAGCGGAACAGTGGATTATGAAGCAATCAAAAAAATTGTCTTGTCTGGGAAAGTAGTGGCTCCAAAATATTCTGGCTATTTGTTTAGTTCAACTTACACTGGTAAGCAACTTAAGAATGTAACTGAAATCGAAGGGTTGAGTCAACTAGATACCAGTAACGTAACAGATATGCGTTGTATGTTTTCCGATATGCGTAGCGTAATAAATCTAGATGTAAGTGGGTTTGATACTAGTAACGTAACATCTATGAATTATATGTTCAAAAATATGAGTAACATAACAAGCCTAGATGTAAGTGGGTTTGATACCAGTAATGTAACAGGTATGTATACGATGTTTCAAGGTTTAAGTCGCGTAACAAGTCTAGATTTAAGCAACTTTGACACCCACAAAGTGACAGATATGCGTGAGATGTTTGTTGATACTCCACTTAAGAAATTAATTCTAGGAGATACCTTTAAATTTGTAGAATCAGGCTCCGAAAATGCAAAACTTACTTCTGCCTGGAAGCGAGAAGATGGCACAGGGAAGGTTTATACAGCAGAAGATTTCATGAAAAACTATGGCACCGGTGATCTGACTGCTGGCACGTATGTTTCCGTTGAAACAGGCACGTGGGGCACTAGTCCGTATATGTTTGATGAAAATACAGGGGTATTGACGATCGAAGCAGGTGAATTAAGTGGCTATGAAGAATCACCTTGGAACAGCGACAAAGTAGATAGTGAAGCCATCAAGAAAATTGTCTTGGCTGGAAAAGTAGTTGCTCCAGAAGATTCTGCCTACTTATTTAGTAGTGATGTTACCGGAGCTAAGTATCTTAATAATTTAACTGAAATTGAAGGGTTAAATCAACTGGATACTAGTAACGTAACAAACATGAGCTATATGTTTCAAGGTATGAGTAACTTAACGAGTTTAGATTTAAGTAGCTTTGACACCAGCAAAGTAACAGATATGTCTTATATGTTTTATAATAACGGCGTAACAAGTTTAGATTTAAGTGGTTTTGATACCAGTAAAGTCACAGATATGAGTTTGATGTTTTCAGGTATGAACAACGTAACAAATTTGGATGTAAATGGTTGGAATACTAGTAACGTGACAAATATGTCTGGGATGTTTCTCGGTATGAGTAGCATAACAAGTCTAGATGTAAGTGGTTTTGATACTAGTAACGTAACAACTATGAGCAATATGTTTCGAGGTATGAGTAACTTAACAAGCCTAGATCTAAGTGACTTTGATACTAGTAATGTAACAGATATGAGTGTAATGTTTTACGATATGGATAACTTAACAAGTCTAGATGTAAGTAGCTTTGACACTAGCAAAGTAACAACGATGGAAAGTATGTTTAAGAATACACCTCTTGCTAAATTAACACTAGGTGATCACTTTAAGGCGGTTGAAGACACTGGTTTATCAGCACCGAAAGCACTGAACGAAGGGGATCAGCTGACAGGAAATTGGATTCGTGAAGATGGTCAGTCCAAAGGCTATTCACCTGCTGACTTTATGGCAAATTACGGCACTGGGGATTTAACGGCAGGAACTTATGTGGCAGAACTAGTGAAAAGTGAGTTGAAACCACAAGAATATCATGTAGGAGATGTCAATATCACTGGAACCTACACAGGGGATATGTCTCTCGGCCGATTAACCGTTAATGGCAAAGTTGTCAGCTGGGGCGGTAGCTTCAAAGATGGTCAATTCAGTTATTATGTCGGTGTTGGCAAATTAAAAGTCGGCGACAAAGTCGTATTAGATGGCTACAACAAAGAGAAGGAATTGATAGATTCCAAAGAGATTGAAGTGATTTCCGAATCTTCAGGATCAATTGATCAGGTGGACACTTATAAGCTAGGTGATTCAACCATTACTGGAACTTACACGGGGGATATCCATAAAGGAAAACTAGTAGTGAACGGAGAAGTCGTTAGCTGGGGAGGAACCTATAAAGACGGCAAGTTTAGCTATTATGTGAACTCTCAAATCATCAAAGCAGGAGATCAAGCAACGATTCAAGGCTATGATAAATTTGATACACCACTAGGGGACCCACAATCAGTGACTATAGGAGAACAACTGGGTCAATTAACAGAAGCCCATCGTGTGGGAATCAGTACAGTGATCGAAGGAAGCTACACAGGCGATGTTTACCAAGGAATCTTATTGGTCAATGGCGAAAAAGTTAGTCAAGGCGGCAGCTTCAAAGATGGCAAGTTCAGTTATTATGTAGGAAACCTTAAAGTATCAGAAGATGATCAAGTAGTCTTGATGGGTGCCAACAATCGAGGACAACAAATTCCAGGATCAGAGATTGAGGTCACTATTCAAACACCAACAGCTGAAATCAACGAATTGACTTATAAACTTGGCACACAAACGATCAAAGGAGCCTATGGTTCTGATACCCAGGTTCACCAAGGACACTTGTTTGTCAATGGTAAACTGATCAGTAAAGGTGGGAGCTTTAAGGATGGGGCAATCAGTTATTATGTGAAGCCAGATCTAATCAAAGCTGATGATCAAGTAACAATGAATTTCTATGATGGCAGTGGCAACTTATTGGCTGAAAACCAAACAGTTTCTGTTAATTAAGGAAAAAACAAATTCATGTAAGTCTAAAAACTGGGGCATTGATTAGAAAAAATCTGATCAATGTCTCAGTTTTCTTGATTTAAGATACGCTCAAAATTCAAACAGGTTGAGCTAAATGAGGAATACCGGAATGTGTACAGAGGTTTATATTTAGTAAAATAAGATCTGTTTAGAGACCATACGATGATTCTAAGATTATTTAGAATTAATCAGTTGCATAATTAGTTGGTCAAACAAGCTGATTGAGAATTACTTAGAATAGGAAACTTAGTTGAGCACAGAAGGGGTTGAAACAAACATGTTTAGTATCAAGTAATTCCGACTGATTTTCCGAAGATGCTGCTTTTGTCTCCGTTTCTTTTCTTTGGATAAGTGCAAGGTTCTACTAGCATTCCAATAGTGTGAATGAATTTTGCGCAAACAATCCAACTGCAGACTAGAATACACTCAGAGTGAACGGCGGTTATAACGGACTAGATTCCCGCTGTTTTTGTATCAAGATAAGGATTCTAATGTGAGTGTAGATAGGATCTAGAAGACAATAATCTAACTGATTTTAATCCTATTATCAGTAGAACAATGAAAAATACTAGTAATCAGACATGGAATTTGATTCCCAGATCTAATTGAACTCTGATAAATATTATTTGCACATAAAGAGTGTTTCGCATCAAGAAGTAGAATTTCCAAAATTTCCTTCTTGAATGTTTGATGACTTTTATCTTCTTGCGGGAGATTAACTAACCTTATCTGTGGTTACACCTGTAAAAGAGCTAAGATGACTTTTTCATTCTTAGCTCTTTTTCATTTTATTGAAAACTATTCTAAAATAATTATTCTTTTATTTGTTTTATATACAATATATCCGCCTTAAAATACATTTTTTTAAATAAATATACAAAAAAATGCTTTTTTTTTGAAAGTTTCATGCTATAATTACTTCACTTAATACAAAAGTTTTAACGTAGGAGGAAAATGACATGAAAAAATTCTTTGGGATGTTAACGGTACTGTTTGCACTAGCGACTTTAGGTGCATGTGGCAGCAGCAATACGACTGCTCAAGGTCAGGAAAAGGATCAGTTAGCAGCGATTAAAAAAAGCGGGGTACTAAAAGTAGCTACGTCGGCTGATTACGCGCCGTTTGAGTTTCATACGATGGTTGACGGGAAAGATAAAATCGTAGGATCTGATATTGACTTAGCTAAAGCAATCGCAAAAGAACTAGGAGTAAAAGCTGAAGTATCAGATATGAATTTCAATACCGTTTTAGCTTCCTTAAAAGAAGGGAAAGCAGATCTCGCTATTTCTGCGATTTCTGCCACAGATGAAAGAAAACAACAATTTGACTTCACAGACAATTATTACAACCCACCACAAGTTGTGATCATCAACAAAAAAAATAAAGAAATCTATCGCAATGCGAATGACCTAAAAGATAAAAATGTGGGTGCTCAAAAGGGATCAATTCAAGAGGAATTAGTTAAGACGCAACTGAAAGGTGCGAAGCTTGTGACAATCGACAAAGTTCCCAACATGATCGTTGAAGTTAACCAAGGCTCATTAGCTGCGACAGTCGTTGAAAAAACGATCGCCGAATCATATATCGCCCAAAATCCTGATCTAATGATCGCTGATATTTCACTTGAGCCAGCTCCTGATGAAGCCTTTGCTATTGCGTTACCTAAAGAAAGCAGTCAACTACAAAAAGAATTAAACCAAATTATCAAAAAGTTGAATGATGAAGGGAAAATTGAAGAATTTATTCAACAAAATAACGAATTAGCTGAAAAAACAGCGGCAGAATAGAGGTCAGGCAGAGTGGATTTTTCTTTTTTAGATAAATATTTCCCTTATTTTTTATCAGGTACAGGAATAACAATCATGATTTCGATCGTCACAGTGATCTTGGGAACGGGTATCGGTTTACTTATGGCGTTACTAAAATTGTCCAAAAAGAAACCGTTGAATGTTTTAGCTAATGTCTATATCGAAGTGTTACGAGGAACACCGATGCTTCTACAAATCATGATCGGCTTTTTATTGCTTCAAGGATTTTTTCCTTCAAAAGATCTAGAAGTAGGTGTTTTAACTGTTGATCTTGGCCGCCTGCTTCCAGGAATGATCGTGTTATCATTAAATTCCGGTGCCTATGTGGCAGAGATCATCCGTGGGGGGATCCTGGCAGTGAACAACGGTCAAACAGAAGCCTCCTATTCATTAGGGTTGCGTCCAGCTCAAACGATGCGTTATGTGATTTTACCACAAGCATTAAGAAATATTTTGCCTCCTTTAGGCAATGAATTTATTACGTTGATCAAAGATTCTTCCCTGTTGACTGCGATCGGAATCAATGAACTGATGGGAGCGGCGCAAATCGTCATATCCAATTCGTATGTTCCATTAGAGCCTTATTTTATAGCAGCAGCCGTTTATTTCATCATGACGTTTGCTACTTCTCGGTTACTAAATCGTTGGGAGAAAAAATTAGGTAAAGGATACCAAGGATGAAGGGTGAAAATAAATGGCCAAATCATTGATCAAAATTACACATTTAAATAAAAAATTCGGTGAACAGGAAGTACTGAAAGACGTTTCCGCTGAAATTTATCCAGGAGAAGTCGTGGTACTTTTAGGACCATCAGGCTCGGGAAAAAGCACGTTACTAAGATGCATCAACTTATTAGAGATACCAACTTCTGGTGAAATCAAGTTTGAAGGAATGACAATTACCGACAAGCAAAATGATATTTTTAAAACAAGAGAAAAAATGGGAATGGTTTTCCAACAGTTTAATCTATTCCCTAATATGACGGTTTTAGAAAACATCACTTTGTCACCAATCAAAGTCAAAAAGCAATCAAAAGAAGAAGCAACAAAGATTGCTAGAGATCTGCTAAAGAAAGTAGGTCTGCTAGAAAAAGCCGATACTTATCCTCAGTCTTTATCTGGGGGACAACAACAACGGGTCGCCATTGCGAGAGCTTTAGCCATGCAACCCGACGTCATGCTATTTGATGAGCCGACTTCAGCTCTTGATCCGGAAATGGTCGGAGAAGTGTTAGAAATCATGCTGCAATTAGCTCGTGAAGGGATGACTATGATCATTGTGACTCACGAAATAGGCTTTGCAAAAGAAGTCAGTGATCGAGTTCTTTTTATGGATGGAGGAACCATTCTTGAAGAAGGTACACCGACGGCTATTTTTGAACAAACCAGTCATCCACGAACAGTCGCATTTTTATCCAAAATATTATAAAAACAAGTAACATCCTAAGAATAAAAAATCGAATGAAAACTCTCGAAACAGTTTCTCGTGTTTGGAGAGTTTTTATTTTATCAGTGTAGTCAGACGGATGATTTCTTCTCTTTTAAAAGTGTTTGGTGACTTCGGTCTGTTCATCATTTCAGGTTAATAGTTGTTTATTCAGAAGGATTCAGGTGTAGAGGTAGTTTTTTTGGAAAGAATGAAGTATAATATAGGGCTGAGGAGTACATTTCGTGCTCCTTCATTTTTTGCAGATGAGGAGACAAAATGTTTTCAAAATATAAACCAACATGGATGGTCGATGCCATCTACAAGATAACCCCTGCACAATTAAAAAACTTAGGGATTAAAGCAGTTTTGACTGACTTGGACAATACGTTGATCGCTTGGAACAATCCTGATGGGACAGAGGAATTACTCGACTGGATCTTAGAAATGAGAAATGCTGGTATTCCAGTAGTGGTTGTTTCAAACAATAGCTCTGAACGAGTAGCACGAGCGATCGATAAATTTGAATTGACGTATGTTGCTCGGGCATTAAAACCTTTAGCCGTAGGAATGAATCGAGCAAAAAAAATGTTGAATCTTTCAGATGATGAAATTGTGATGATCGGTGACCAAATCATGACAGATATCCGAGCAGCTAATCGTTCGGGTATCAGAAGTATCTTGGTTAAACCAATTATTGAAACGGATAGTTGGAAAACACGATTCAATCGTTTTTGGGAACGCAAAATCATGGCCTATTTATTAGCACACAATCCTGATATGGGCTGGCGAGGTGGAATTGAATGAACGAAGAACTACAGTGTATTGGGTGTGGAGCAACGATCCAAACCGACCATCCTAATGAATTAGGGTATACACCAAAAGCAGCATTAGAAAAAGGACTAGAATCAGGTGAGGTCTATTGCCAACGTTGTTTCCGGTTAAGACATTATAATGAGATCCAAGATGTTTCACTGACAGATGATGATTTTTTGCGCCTGCTGAATGAACTAGGACAAGAAGATGCCTTGATCGTCAATGTTGTCGATATCTTTGATTTTAATGGTTCTTTGATCCCTGGACTACATCGCTTTGTAGGTAATAACCCGGTGCTCTTGGTCGGAAACAAAGTGGATATTTTACCTAAGTCGCTGAAGAAACCAAAAATGATCCAATGGATGAAAGAGCGTGCACATGAAGCTGGATTGCGTCCGGTTGAAGTATTATTGACAAGCGCAAAAAAAGCGAATGAAATGGAAAATCTACTCAAAAAAATCGAAGAGTATCGTGAAGGTCGTGACGTCTATATCGTTGGTGTGACAAATGTCGGTAAATCGACATTGATCAATCAAATCATCAAGAACACAGCAGGTGTCAAAGATGTGATTACGACTTCTCAATTTCCAGGGACAACTTTAGATAAGATCGAGATTCCTTTAGATGATGGGCACTTCTTGATTGATACTCCTGGGATTATCCATCGACATCAAATGGCGCATTATCTTGGAAAAAAAGATTTAAGGATCATTGCACCAACGAAAGAAATCAAGCCTAAAGGATACCAATTGAATGAAGGACAGACACTCTTTCTCGGCGGTTTAGCAAGGTTTGATTTTATCAGTGGGCAACGCGGTTCATTTATTGCTTATGTTTCAAATGATGTCACTATTCATCGAACGAAATTAGCAAAAGCCGATGAATTTTATGTGAAACACGTCGGTGGATTATTACAACCACCTCGTCCCGATGAAGTAAATGAATTTCCCGAATTGGTTCGTTTTGAATTTTCGGTAAAAGAAAAAACAGATATCGTATTTGCTGGCTTAGGATGGATCACAGTGACACAACCGGCAGTCGTCGCAGGTTGGGCGCCAAAAGGTGTGAATGTGATGAAACGAAAGGCCTTGATTTAAGGAAGAAGGAAGAATATGACTTTAAGAGGAAAACAAAAAAGATTTTTACGAAGCCAGGCACACCACTTACAACCGATTTTTCAAATTGGTAAAGGTGGAATCAATTCTGCCATGATGGTTCAGATTGAAGAAGCGCTGGAAAAACGTGAGTTAATCAAAGTAACGCTATTACAAAATACCGATGAGATTCCTGAAGAGGTAGCTGGTATTTTAGAAGAAACAGTCAGATGTCAAGTTGTTCAAATCATTGGACGAGTTCTTGTATTATACAAACCCTCTTCAAAGGAAAAATATCAACGTATCTCTAAAGAAGTAAACGCAATTTAAGGAGTGGTTAATATGAAATCGCAAGCGGAAGCTTTTGTCGAATCTCAAGTATTTCCTCAAGAGATGCCTCAAATTTTTGAAAAACGCAAACAGGTGGGAATTTTAGGTGGTACTTTTAATCCAGTTCACCTGGCACACTTAGTTATGGCAGAACAGGCAGGAAAAAATTTAGGGTTGGATGAGGTCTATTTAATGCCTTCTTATCAACCACCACATGTGGATGAAAAAACGACAATCGCTGCCAATCATCGCTTAAACATGCTTGAACTTGCGATAGCAGATAATCCTTTTTTAGCTATTGAACCGATCGAGTTATCTCGAAAAGGCAAAAGCTATACTTATGATACGATGAAAGCTCTGACACAAAACAACCCTAATACCGATTACTATTTTATTATCGGTGGCGACATGGTAGAATATCTACCAAAATGGTATAAAATCGATGAATTAATGACAATGGTCAATTTTGTTGGTATTCGACGAGCGGGTTACTCAACCGAAACGCCTTACCCAGTGATTTGGGTCGATGTGCCAACTATTGATATCAGCTCAACTAAAATACGGCAGAAGATCCAGCAAGGTTGTTCCGTTCGTTATCTAGTACCGGATAAGGTCATTGAGTATATCGAGAAAGAAGGGCTATATCAAGATGGACTATAGTAATAAATACACAACTTACTCAAGAGAAGAGTTGATGCAAAAAGTCCAAATGCGAATGAGTGAACGACGTTTCAAGCATGTTCTTGGTGTGGAAGAGACGGCGATTGCCCTTGCCGGCAAATACGGCTGTTCATTAGAAAAAGCTAGTATTGCTGCTTTGACACATGATTATGCGAAAGAACGGCCTGATGATGAATTTATTTTAGTTATCAAGCGAGATGGCTATGACCCAGCGCTTCTTCATTATGGAAATGCGATTTGGCATGGTTTAGTTGGCGCCTCTTTTGTTGAAAGAGAGCTTGGTATCACAGATGAAGAGATCCTTCATGCCATTCGAGTTCATACCACTGGTGCGGCTGAAATGTCTTTATTAGATAAAATCATCTATGTAGCAGATTATATTGAACCTGGTCGTTTGTTTCCTGGAGTCCAAGATGCGCGTGAAATAGCGTTAATTGATTTAGACGAAGCGGTAGCTTTTGAGACAAAGCACACATTAGCTCACTTGATTGAACAAGAACAACAGATTTATCCAAAAACAATTGAAACATATAATCATTGGGTAGCTAAAAAATAATCTCTACCCATTAGGAGGAAATTACTATAAATAGCAAAGAACAACTACAAATTGCAGTGCAAGCTGCCGATTCAAAACGTGCAGAAGATATCGTTGCTTTAGATGTGAGAGAAGTATCTTTACTAGCAGATTACTTCATGATTTGTTCGGCAAACAGTGAACGACAACTAAATGCAATTACAGAAGAAATCATTGAAAAAGAAGAAGAAAACAATTACGAAGTAAAACGTATCGAAGGAAAAGAAGGCGGGAAATGGATCCTGATCGACTTAGGAGATCTGATCATCCATGTTTTCCATGCGCCAGAAAGAAGTTTCTATAATTTAGAAAAATTATGGTCAGATGCACCACTTGTTGACCTAAATGAATGGATCGATTAATATGGCTTACGAAACATTTGCTTTCGTTTATGATGAGGTAATGGATGAAACCTTATATCAACAATGGTTAGATTTCTCAAAACGACACTTACCAAGTGAAACATGTAATATTTTAGAATTAGCTTGCGGAACAGGTGCTCTAGCTGTTGCCTTTGCTAAAGCTGGGTACCATGTTACAGGGTTAGATCTTTCAGAAGAGATGTTGATGATTGCTAGCCAACGTGCCTTTGAAGAGGAAACACCAATCCAATTTGTTGAGGGAAACATGCTTGATCTGTCAGAAATTGGTCAATACCAAGCAATCACATGTTTCTCAGATTCTTTGTGCTATATGAAGAATGAACAAGAAGTGCAGCAAGTATTTGACGAAGTGTATCAAGCGTTGGAAGAAAATGGACGATTTATATTCGATGTTCATTCTATCTATCAAATCGACACGGTTTTTCCTGAATATAGTTACCATTATCAAAATGATCAGTTTGCCTTTTTATGGGATAGCTACCCAGGTAAGGAAAAGCATAGTATTGAACATTTCTTGACTTTCTTCGTGGAAGATCCCGAAGAAGCAGGTAAGTTCATTCGAGAAGACGAACTGCATCAAGAGCAAACTTATTCTTTGGATAATTATTTAAGAATGTTAGAAAATAGTGGTTTTTCTAAGGTAGAAGCGTTTGGTGATTTCACCGATGAACAACCAAAAGAAGATACAAAACGTCTCTTTTTTGTGGCATATAAGGAATAGGACACGAAAAAAGTCTTTTGTTGAATACGAAACATTACCTTATCGCGAGGTGTAATCGCAAAAAAACTGTCGTGAATCGCGTTGTTTCAGATAGTATTATAATAGTATAAAAGTAACGAATAATGGCCAAGACGAGTAAATCATCAACAAAGTCTACGCCAAATAGTGACGTTTTTCTGCTAAAAAAATGAAAAAAATACTTTAGAAATATCTTGATGAAAAATAAGCTGAAGCGTCATTTGAAAAGCAGGAGAAACGATTTTTCGATTTCTCCTGCTTATTTTTTTACAGTTAAAAACCAAATTGATCATTTTAGGATTGACCGAAAGAATGAACTGTTTGTTTTATTCCTATTAAGAAACGGAGGGAATGTGATGAAAATTTGTGGCATTATTGTTGAGTATAATCCTTTCCATAATGGGCATCGCTACCATGCGGAAATGGCTCGTGAACAAACGGGCGCAGATATCGTGATAGCAGTGATGAGTGGAAATTTTTTACAGCGTGGTGAGCCTGCAATTATCGACAAATGGTCCAGAGCAACTGCTGCCCTCCAAAACGGAGTGGATTTGGTCATTGAACTACCGATAGAATGGTCTGTGCAATCAGCAGATTACTTTGCCAAAGGAGCTGTGCGATTATTACAGATGCTCGGCTGTACACATCTTTGTTTTGGTACAGAAGAAGAGTCGACATTTAATTACGAAGCTTTTGGGAAATTTGTACAGCAAAACCAATTAAGGATTGACCGTGAATTTCAACGTTTATCTGACCAAGGAATGAGCTATCCGCAGAAGATGACAGCAGTGTTCAACACACTTTATCCAGAAATCGCTCTCGATTTTTCTTCTCCTAATCACATTTTAGGGTTAAGCTATGCGAAAGAAAATGCCCAGTATGCCCAGCCAATGAAATTAGTACCGATTACCAGAAAAAGTGCTGGTTATCACGATGAAGAATGGAGCAGTTCCTCCATCGCAAGTGCGACCGCTATTCGCAAAGCGCTCAGTGAACAACGCTCCGTAACGAATTTTATACCTGCTGCCACCGCAGCGATGATCGAAGCAGGTTCGCAACAAACATGGGCGAATTACTGGCCCTTGTTACGTTATCGTTTGCTTTCTACGGAGCTAGCCAATTTGAAAACTATCTATCAGATGACGGAAGGACTTGAGGTGAGAATGCAATCGGCTGCGAAGAAAGCCAGTTCTTTCGAGGAATTTGTCACTTTAGTCAAGACGAAAAGATATACTTGGACGAGAATCCAACGTTTAGCTTGTTACGTATTATTGAACATCCATCATGAGGAAATCCATGACCAACAAGACAAATGTTACTTGAATATTTTAGGATTTACCAAGGCAGGACAACAGTTTTTAAAAGAAAAGAAAGAGATACCCTTGATCTCAAAAATCGGCAAAAAAGAAGCAGAATTGGCACACCTTTTGGTTCGGAGTGATCAAATCTATCAACTCGGTGGGGCGATACCTGAACAAAATTTTGGAAGAAGACCTTATGTTTCGAAATAAACCTGGTTGGTGGGAACAAAGTGAAATGACTAATCTGAATGAAAGTTTAGTTCAATATTTTGAATATGCCGCTTTGTAAAAAATTCTTTGTCTAGCTTGTTGAGTAGCTATTCCAAGAGACGACTATAATCGATCATACAAGGAAACACCTCCCTAAAAAATGACTAGATTTAGAAAAAATACTTCACAGAATCCAGATTCACAAGTATAATGGAACAGGACGTTTTTGTGCTTAACCACTATCAGAAATGAACGATCAAAATTAGAAAGCGAAGTGAGAATATGGGACGTAAATGGGCAAACATCGTAGCGAAAAAAACCGCAAAAGATGCAAATAATAGCCGAGTTTATGCAAAATTCGGGATTGAAATCTATGCAGCAGCAAAATCAGGTGATCCAGACCCACACGCTAACCAAAAACTACGTTTCGTCATTGAACGCGCGAAAACTTATAATGTACCTAAACATATTATTGACCGTGCAATTGAAAAAGCAAAAGGTGCGGGAGATGAAACTTATTCTGAATTACGTTATGAGGGATTCGGACCAAATGGCTCAATGGTCATCGTTGATACCTTAACAAACAACGTGAACCGTACAGCTGCTGATGTACGTGCTGCTTTTGGTAAAAACGGCGGAAATATGGGTGTTTCTGGAGCTGTTTCTTACATGTTCGACAATACAGCGATTTTTGGTTTTGCCGGCGAAGATGCAGATGAGATCCTTGAATATTTGATGGATAAAGAGATTGATGTACGTGATGTCATGGAAGAAGATGGACAAATCATCGTTTATGGTGAAGTTGCTGACTTCCACAGTATCCAAGAAGCATTGAAAGAAAAAGGAATCACTGATTTTTCAATTGCTGAGATCCAAATGATTCCTCAAAATGAAGTGACACTTTCACCAGAAGACCAAGAAACATTTGAAAAAATGATTGATGCGTTGGAAGAGTTGGAAGATGTTCAACATGTTTTCCATAATGTAGCATTGGAAGACTAAACGATAAAAACGAATGAAGGTTGTGAAAGCATCGGATAGCTTTCGACTTGCGATTTATCCGTTTTTCGTTTTTACACCTGCTAAATAGTCTGGGACGATTCGTCTCTCAGACTATTTTTTTACGCTTAAAAGAAGATCATTCGTTCTGAAAAAACAGTAGTTTATGACGAATCAATGATTTTATCTTTTTTTCGTATGTTTTATTTTTTATTCTGTTTCGTCCTGTGTTATTATTGATATAGACGTATTATTGGAAAAATGATACATAGGAATGTGGATGTAGGCGGGGAAATTTTATGGAAGCAAAAATTAGTTTAGAGCCTTTTGAACGTATTTTAAGCGGTTACCAAAAGATCGAAGAGTTAGCTGTGAATATCACAGACTGTTCAAAATTAGCAAAAAAATATGCCCATTATGGTGTAGAAGGTTATCGTTTAGGAAATTACGTAGGTACTGGTTACCTTAATCGCTATCTGGAATGTATGGTTGATCGCGTCCCCATGTTGATTTACAAAAGAAATTATTTAATCCCTTTACTTTTTAGACGTTCAGATTCAACCTTTCGATTATTTGAAGAAAATTATCGTATGGAAGCTTTCTTTCGTTTGTTAGAATGGAGCTTAAAACATCAACCAACAAAAATCTTAATTGAAAAAAATGAAAAATATGATTCTAAAAAAGTAAAAGTGATCGACAGTGCTTATCTAGCTTTTCGTTTATCAGAAATCCTTGATAGTGGAGGCTATCCGATCAGTAACTTCCGATCAATCGAACAGTTTATTGATTGGAATCGAATTTATCGGCTGATAGATAACGGGGGGATTGGGCGTCATAGTAAAGTCTTTGATCCTGAGTATCCTGAAAATATAGAAGAATTGCGAATGATTATTTCATTAGTTAAATTAAAGTATCCAGATACTGAATCATTTGTTTAAAAGGCGAGGTTGTGACTAAGTGGTTAGCTTCTTATTCTTGAAGCTACTTCTTTAACACCGTTTATTAAGAATAAAGGGCTGTGACAAAAATTTTGTCACAACCCTTTATTTTTATATATTGATAGTGGTATATAATGCTGGGTCCATGGATTCAATCAAAGGACTTTCAGATTCAGAAGTAACTAAAACGAGTTCGTGCATGGCTCTTGTACACATGGTGTAAAGAACTAATTGATCTTGGTCAGTGGCAAAGTTTGTGTCATCGATGCCCCATAAGAAAACGCGATCAAACTCGAGCCCTTTTGCCAAGAATGCTGGTAGTAGGACGATTTGTCGTTTCATAAAATCTGTTTCATCAGAGATCAATTGGATACGATCTTTTAAGTATTCGGGCAACTGTTCATAGAGTTCTTCACACTCAGTCTGTGTTTTACCAATGATTGCGGTACGCCAGTAACGGGTATTTTCTTGAGTCGTTTCAAGCGTAGTTTTTAACCAATTTAATCGTTCTTCTAAGGAGGAACCTTTCACGATAGAAGGAAGCGTACCTTTGCGAGCCGTCGTTTCTACTTGATTTTCCTCAGTAAGAAAATGATTCGCAAAATCCGTGATCTCTTTTGTTGAACGATAGCTGGTCGTTAACTGGAAGTGTGTGATTTCTTGGTCTTTAAATAGTTGATCCAAAGAGCCAGTAATCGTTTCATTGCCGAAAACATTTTGATTTAGATCACCACAAAAAGTGAGATTAGCTTTTGGATAGATCGCTTGTAAAAGAGCTACCTGAGCGGGAGCGAAATCTTGCATTTCATCGATAAAGATATAGCGAGCTTTTTGCATCACAGACACTGGATGGATGCGACGCATCAGCAAGAAGAATAATACTGCATCTTCTTGTCGTAGTTCTCGTTGACGAAGCTTCTCTTTTAATAAGGCTGAATGATCGTTCCACATCGTTGCGCTAATGTCATTTTTAGCCAACAGCGCCTGAGGTACGGTTTGTAAAAAGTGAAGGTATTGTTTGGTCAAATTGACAAATTGAAACTGATTGATTCCGCGGTAGATTCGACGGAATCTTTTCTTCACGATTTGATTCGCTAGTTTTTTCCGTAAAGACTGTTCTTTTTGCTCCGTATACTCAAGGTTCGGATCATTCGCATATAAGTCTTGCAATTGTTCTTCTGCTAATTCTTTGACCCATTTTTGACGCATCTCATCTTTTTGGAGTCCACCCAATTTTTTTAATAATTTTGTTTGCAACAAGGAGAGACGTTGATGTAACGGTAAGAGTTCATTGGTTTCTTGATACCATTTGCGGATCGATTCTTTTGCTAAAATCGTCCGACCGTTAATTTTCATATCTCTAAACAAGGGACCAAAACCAGTAATATGATCGATATAACGATCAATCTGATGGATTAGTTGAAGACCGCTTTTGAAGGTTTGGATCGGGTCCTTGTCTCCAGATAAAAAACCAACTTCTTGTTGCTCTTCTTCTAACAATGAAAATTCAGGTAATAACTGTTCCAAATAAGACTTGAAGGTTTGCGTAGGTACACCACTTTCACCTAAAGAAGGCAAAACAGTCGAAATATAGTCAGAGAAAAGATGATTAGGAGAAAAAAGTAAAACGTTCTCGGCATCTAACCATTTTCGATTGTGATAAAGTAAAAAGGCGATCCGTTGTAATAAAGCGGATGTTTTTCCACTACCAGCGATTCCTTCGATCAACATCACTTGACTTGTTGTATCACGAATAATGGCATTTTGGGCTTTTTGGATCGTAGAGACGATATTTTTCATATGCGCACTTGAGGCATCGTCTAGGATCTCTAGTAAGAAATCATCGTTGATCACTTCAGAAGTATCCACCATCGAAATAATTTTTCCATCTAAGATTTTAAACTGACGTTTCAGCAGTAATTCAACATTGATTTTTTCAGTATCTGTTTCATAGAAGGCTGGTCCAATTTCCCCTTCGTAATAAAGGTTAGCAATTGGGGCACGCCAGTCGATTACGATTGTTTCTTCAGAGAGATCTCTTAAAGAAGCGATTCCTAGATAAAGTGTCTCTGCATCTGTTTCTTCTTTAAAATCGATTCGGGCAAAGTAAGGGTTGTCTTCCATAACTGTTAACGTTTGGAGCCTTTTTTGCTGCGATTCAAGCGTATGGTATTTTAAAAGCAATTCTTGCTCATGTTGGCGGTATTCGACAGCTGATTCATAAAAGGATTCATTAGACCCACCTCTGATTTTATGGCTGGCGGTGTCTTTCGTAGAATCTTGCGTCTCTTGGGTAAGAGATTGTTGTTTAGTGTTTAATAGCTTTTGCTCAAGCTGGATCAACTGAATGGTTTCATCCACGTGTTGTTGTTCTAGTTGTCTTTCATTCATTGCGTATATTACTCCTTCCGCCGTAAATAACGAATTAAAAGTATAGCACAAAAAGTGAGAAAAAGGTATCTTTGACTATTTGTTCGAAAGAAAGTGAAAGAAGAAAATCAATGAGAGTGAGAGTTGTTTTCAGTTAAGTGTAAATAGTTTTCATTCTAGTTCTAAGTCAGTATCCTAAAATTGTAGGGAGTGAACAATATGACACATTTTAAAAAATTTTCAATCACCGTTTTGATTGGAATGACGGCACTTATTTGCGAATTTATTTTTAAACGACCCACACTTGCATTTCTGATTATCGCGATCACGGGTGGCATTTTGGCTTTCTTTATGTTTATTGAGATGATTAAAACATTACGTTCAGGTAAATATGGTGTGGACATTCTTGCTATCACAGCGATTGTTGCGACATTAGTGGTAGGAGAGTACTGGGCCAGTTTGATGATCCTGATCATGTTGACTGGCGGAGACAGTTTGGAAGACTATGCCAATAAAAAAGCTAGTCGAGAATTGCAAACGTTATTGGACAATACACCACGCACAGCGCATCAATTGATGAATGACCAATTGAAAGATATTCCAGTAGAAGCTGTTGAGATCAATGATTTATTAGTGGTGAAACCAGGAGAATTAGTGCCCGTTGACGGAAAGGTAGTGAAAGGTGAGTCGCAATTTGATGAGTCTTCATTAACGGGTGAAGCCAAACTTGTATTAAAAAAAGCAGGCGATGAACTGATGTCTGGCTCAGTCAATGGGGACGGTTCCGTTCAAATGATCGTTGAAAGAAGAGCAGCTGATAGTCAATACCAACAAATTATTAAATTGGTCGAAGAATCGAAAGAAAAACCAGCTCATTTTGTTCGCTTAGCGGATCGCTATGCGGTGCCTTTTACATTGATCGCTTATTTGATCGGAGGTATTTCCTGGTGGGTCACGAAGAATCCTGTTCGTTTCGCAGAAGTTCTCGTTGTTGCTTCACCTTGTCCTTTGATTTTAGCTGCACCGATTGCTTTAGTGGCTGGAATGAGTCGTTCAAGTAAAAACGGAATCGTCATCAAAACAGGAACTGCTGTGGAAAAATTAGCACGAACCAAGACAGTTGCATTTGATAAAACGGGTACCATCACTAAAGGGGTCCTCGAAGTAGCAAGTATTCATCCAGAAGCTGGTGTAACATCAGAAATGCTCTTGGTCTATGCGGCAAGTGCCGAAC
Organism: Enterococcus sp. DIV1421a; assembly: GCF_051711025.1. Lineage (NCBI taxonomy): Bacteria > Bacillati > Bacillota > Bacilli > Lactobacillales > Enterococcaceae > Enterococcus > Enterococcus sp. DIV1421a. The sequence goes on from NZ_JBIOLU010000001.1 coordinate 958,032, forward strand.
AAGAATCAAGTCATATATTAGCCCGATCACTAGTCCATGAAGTCGATAGCGAAAAATTATTGCCAGTGAATGAATTAAAAGAGATCACGGGGCAAGGAATACAAGCTAGAGTAGATGGACATTTCGTTAAAGTTGGCAGAGCTTCATTTGTCGGTGCCAAAGAAAGCCAATCTACTAAAACAGCTATCTATGTTGCAATTGATGACCATTTTTCGGGTACGATCTTATTTTCAGACGTGCTGCGTCCAGAAGCACAAGCAACGATTGAACAATTGAAAACAATGGGTGTAGCGGATTTGATGATGATCACAGGGGATGGACCGGCTATCGCTGAATCAATTGCAAAGGAGGTTGGGCTCACGGCTGTTCATGCTCGTTGTTTGCCGCAGGACAAATTGAATATCCTTGAGAGTATTCCCGAAAGTGAACGTCCCGTAACGATGGTGGGCGATGGGGTCAACGATGCTCCAGCTTTGACGATCGCAGATGTTGGAATAGCCATGGGCGCACACGGATCAACGGCAGCTAGCGAAAGTGCTGATGCGGTGATACTAAAAGATGATTTGACAAAAGTTGCTACTGCTATAACGATTTCCAGAGATACGATGAAAGTAGCGAAACAATCTGTTTTAATCGGTATTTTTATTTGTGTTTTTTTAATGCTGGTTGCTAGTACGGGTGTAATCCCCGCTTTGTTTGGAGCGGTTCTCCAAGAAGTGGTAGACACTGTTTCGATTTTAAGTGCGTTGCGGGCTAAAAATGAGCGATCCCACACGTAACATCAGAAAAGACCTTTTCTCTTTGCTTTTTTTGCGGTATGATCATAGCATAGAAGAAGGGTTGAAAAGACCACTTACATTTAAGATAGCAATCATTAAAAGGAGACGAGACAATGCCATTTGTACACGTAGAACTAGTTGAAGGACGTAGTCCAGAACAATTAGAAAATATGATGAAAGATATTACAGAAGCTGTTCATAAAAATACCCAAGCACCAAAAGAACATATCCATGTGATTATCAATGAAATGAAAAAAGGCACTTATGGTGTAAATGGTGAATGGAAAAAATAAGTCACACCCACACTTGATTTTTCTTTTTATTAGTGGTTAAATAAACACATAGTTGATTGATGAGAAAGACAACTGAATTTGAGAGTCTTCGATAAGAGAGGAAAAGCCAGGCTGAAACTTTTCCAGAAGAAAACCAAAGGAGGACCACTTTCGAAACCTTTGTTGAAACAAAGGCGGTCGTACCGTTATAACGCTCAAGGAACGTGTAAACGTTCGAAATTAGGTGGAACCACGAATCTTTCGTCCTAGTATCTCTTTTATGAGGTGCTGGGACTTTTTTATTGGTGTCAACTCATTCAATCAAAAAATCAAAGGAGGCTATTTTAATGATAAAAATTACTTTTCCAGATGGCGCAGTGAAAGAGTTTGATGCGGGAATCACGACTGCTGAGATTGCTGCGAGTATTTCCAAAAGTTTAGCTAAAAAAGCATTAGCCGGTAAAGTGAACGGTCAATTGATTGACTTGAATCGTGGGATCGAAGAAGATGCATCAATCGAGATCGTTACACCTGACCACGAAGATGCATTAGCATTGGTACGTCACTCAACCGCACACTTGATGGCACAAGCTATGAGACGCTTGTACCCAAATATCCATTTCGGTGTCGGACCAGCAATCGATTCAGGATTTTACTATGACACAGACAACGGGGAAAACCAAATCAGTGCCGAAGATCTTCCAGCAATCGAAGCAGAAATGATGAAAATCGTGAAAGAAAACTTACCGATCGAACGTAAAGTTCTTTCTAAAGAAGAAGCTCTGGAAATCTTTGCAAGTGATCCTTATAAAGTAGAATTGATCAGTGAATTACCAGATGAGGAAGTAATCACTGCTTATCAACAAGGAGAATTTATCGATTTATGCCGTGGACCACATGTCCCATCAACCGGTCGTAGCCAAGTCTTCAAACTATTATCTGTAGCTGGAGCTTACTGGCGTGGAAATTCAAACAATCAAATGATGCAACGTGTCTATGGGACAGCATTTTTTGATAAAAAAGACTTAAAAGAATTTATTCGTCTACGTGAAGAAGCAAAAGAAAGAGACCACCGTAAGTTAGGAAAAGAACTAGATCTATTTATGGTATCACCACAAGTTGGCTCAGGCTTACCATTCTGGTTACCTAAAGGTGCAACGATTCGTCGAACAATTGAACGTTATATCGTTGATAAAGAAATCAGCTTAGGTTACCAACATGTCTACACACCAATCATGGGAGATGTAGAATTGTATAAAACATCAGGTCACTGGGATCATTACCAAGAAGACATGTTCCCACCAATGGATATGGGTGATGGTGAAATGTTAGTTCTTCGTCCGATGAACTGTCCGCATCATATGATGGTCTATAAAAATGCGATCCATTCCTACCGCGAATTACCAATCCGTATCGCTGAACTAGGCATGATGCACCGTTACGAAAAATCAGGTGCGCTATCAGGTTTACAGCGTGTTCGTGAAATGACATTGAACGATGGGCATACCTTTGTACGTCCTGATCAAATCAAAGATGAGTTCAAACGTACGTTGGAATTGATGGTCGCAGTTTACGCTGACTTCAATATTACAGACTATCGTTTCCGTTTGAGCTATCGCGATCCGAACAACACGGATAAATATTTTGATGATGATGCTATGTGGGAAAAAGCGCAAGTGATGTTAAAAGCCGCAATGGATGAATTGGAATTGGATTACTTCGAAGCAGAAGGAGAAGCTGCTTTCTATGGTCCAAAATTGGATGTTCAGGTCAAAACAGCTTTAGGAACAGAAGAAACATTATCAACGATCCAATTAGACTTCTTGCTTCCAGAACGCTTTGATTTAACTTATGTTGGTGAAGATGGCGAAAATACACATCGTCCAGTAGTTATCCACCGTGGGATCGTTTCAACGATGGAACGTTTTGTTGCTTATTTAACTGAAGTTTACAAAGGAGCTTTCCCAACTTGGTTAGCACCGATCCAAGCAACAATCATTCCTGTTTCAGTTGAAGCGCATAGTGACTATGCTTATGAAATCAAGGAACGTCTACAAATGAAAGGTCTACGTGTCGAAGTAGATGACCGCAATGAAAAAATGGGTTATAAGATTCGTGCATCACAAACACAAAAAATACCATATCAACTAGTCGTTGGTGATAAAGAAGTAGCTGATGCAACGGTCAATATTCGCCGATATGGAAGCAAAGAAACTTCAGTTGAAGATCTCAACATGTTCGTTGATGCGATGGTTGCTGAAGTCCAAAATTATAGTAGACAAGGTTAATTTCAATAGTCGGAAAAGTGACTTGACTACCCTAGAATGTAAGATCAAACCGATGGTGTCGAAAATCGAAAACGATTTTTGATACCATCGTTTTTTTACTAAGCGGATTATTACGCTTCTCCCATATCTTTTTAAGAGTCAAAGCTAAAGCATGCAATTTGAAACAACAAAGCGATAATGAGAATCTTTTTTTCTGAAATTACGAAAAGATGAATAAGCAAGCCTTTCATCTTATGCTATTATTAGGTTGAAAAGGAAAAAAGGAGGGCTGAAAATGGGAACTTTTTTTACAAATAAAAGGCTAAATAAAAAAGGAAATAACGTAGCTCAAAATGAGTTAAGCGAGCAAACAAACGAAATGCAGTCAAAACAAGCCAATCGTAAAAAAAAGAACTTAGCAGTAAATTTAATCGTAAAAATTGAACATGCGATTAAACAAAGGAGTCAACATAAATCCACGAATCAAAAAAATTCGAAGTCCGTTGGTCCCGCTAAACGAATGTTGGAATTGATTAGGCGAGATTTTTCTACGCTTGAGAAAGTACTGAATAATACTTACCAGGAAATCCATAAGCTTGACCGCTCTTTCAGAACAAAAATGATCAGTTACATAAGAAACGATCGGAAAAGAATGGCAACAAAAATTCGTGCGTTCAAAACAACTTTGATTACTCATAAAAGTAATTTTACGAATCAAATCGAAATAGCTCCTCGTGCTAAGACTGAAATGGAGAATATTTTACCTATAACGAAAATCAAAATGAAACAAAGAAATGAAGAGCAGACTAAACTTGGTCTCAGAAAAAATTTGTTTAAGCAGTTTTTCAACCGACTGTTATATTCCAATAGCCAAAAAATGAGGAATCAAGACCTAAACAAAATAGTAGTAGAAAAAATACAGCAAGAAAAATATGAAGAAAAACAAGTGTTGTTAACAATGGAACAAATATTAGCAAGATCGTCAAATAGAAATAATATGCCAGAACAACTTTTCAGTCGATCAATACAACCATTCGAGAATACTAAGGAAGAAAGACTAGCACAAATAAGTGAGAAAATCCAACATGCTATGAACTTCTCAACTTCTAGGAATCAATTAGGAGCAGCACATGCGGAACACCAACTCTAAAAGTTCTGTCATGACATCATTTATAAATTAGAGTTAAATACTCGTGACTTCTATCAAGAGTATTCAACGTGAGACAACAAAATTTTCATGATAAAGTGTGCAACTATCATATGAATGGTAGGATAACCAGGAGCTGCAATCGTCCATTCTTCTTGAAAAATTAATCTTTTATCTAAGAGTCCAAGGCTTGCCTTGGGCTCTATTGCTGTAGCCGAACCTCATCAATTATTTTTTAGCCTCATACTTTTTCTCCAACATTTATTTACAGATGATGACAAAATTTTCTTGTCAGACGTCACGATCTTATTAGTGGGATATGGTATACTTAGCTAGACTGGAAGAGAAAAAGGAAGTGAGACAAATGAGCGTTATTAGCCGTATTGAGAGCATGATGGAGGAGTATTCTTCAACTGAAAAAAAGCTCGCTGATTATATCATCAAAAATGTAGAAAAAATTCCCACGATGACTGCGAACGAGTTAGCAGAAGCTGCTGGGTTAAGTGCGCCCACAGTTGTCCGATTTTCTAAAAAAATTGGGTTTCAAAGTTTGACTGACTTCAAAATAAATATTTCGACCGAGTTACAAACCGGTATCGTTGAAGGCTTCAGTGATATTCATCCAAACGAATCTTTTTATTCGATCAAACACATTTTGGGAAATAATGCGCAAGTGGCAATCAAAGAAACGGTGGACATTTTAAATGAAGAAAAAATTCAAGAAGTGGTTGAGACTCTAGAAAGTGCTGAAACAGTCTTTCTATATGGCGTGGGCGCTTCATCTTTAGTGGTGGAAGACATTTTGCAAAAATGGTCTAGAGTAGGCAAACCCATTATTTTTGAAAAAGATATCCATGTTTTACTTCCTCAATTAGTAAGCAATGAAACCAAAAAAGTATTATGGTTAGTCTCCAATTCTGGTAGTAGCGCGGATGTCGTAGCAGTTGGAGAAATCGCAAAAGATTTAGGCATTGAGGTAATTGCTTTAACGCAATTTGGAAATAATCCTTTAAGTAAGTTGGCGGATGTTGTTGTACAAACCTCACGTCCAAAGGAAATTACCAATCGAAGCGCTGCTACAAATTCTTTGCTGGCTCAGTTTGTTACTATCGATATTATTTTTTATTTATATATGACAAAGAATGAACAGTTGGGGGAAAAAGTTCGTGAAACCAGACAAGTAATTAAAGGATACTTTGGTTCAAAACGGTAAGAGCATTATAAAAAGTTTTCCACAGTAAAAATATCATTTGTTGTGTTTCACGATAAGAAAATGATAAATTAAATAAAAAACTTTATTTTTTAAAGGTTTGAATTGTTTGAAAACTTGACACGATTTTATCCTGTGAAACAAAAAAAGAATATCAACTTGAAATAAGTTAAAGAATTTATTAGTGATTTTCGTTTCTTCTTTTTTATTTCAAGAAATTTAGGTACAATGAAACATAACCGTAAGTAGGAAAAAGATAGGAATGATGAGAGAGTTTATGAAAAAACTATTAAACAATTCATGGATGGATAAATTGAAAAAAGGTGCACAAGAGCCGAAAAACAAAACATTTCGACGTTCACATGTCCCTTTTCGGTTGAATTTTCTTTTTTTCATCATATTTACATTATTCGTCGCATTGATTGCACGATTAGGTTATCTACAAATCGTTAATGGCGAAGCAATGGAAGCCAAAGTGAAATCATCATCGACACTAACGATCCAAACCAGTTCTCCGAGGGGGATGATTTACGATTCGACAGGTAAACCATTGGTGACGAACCAAGCGAATCAAGCAATTACTTTCACCAGAGGAACAAAAATGACGGCAGAGGATCTGCTTAAAGTAGCGACAAGACTAAATCAATTAATCAATGTGCCAGTTGATGAAAATTTAACTGAACGAGATAAAAAAGACTTTTGGTTAGCTGATCCTAAGCATTTGAAAGAAGCAACGGAACGCTTAACAGCAAAGGAAAAACAACTTGATTCCAGCGATCAATACAAAGCGTTAGTTGATAAAGTAACCGATAGTGAAATCAACTTCAATGAAGAACAATTAAAAATCGCGACGATTTTTAAACGCATGAATAGTGCGTATGAGTTGAACACGGTATTTATCAAAAATTCAGGTGTGACTGATCAAGAATTAGCGGTTGTTTCCGAACATGCTTCAGAACTACCTGGAGTATCCACAGGAACCGACTGGACACGTCAATACACGGCTGCTGACTCAATCAAAAGTATTTTAGGTAGTGTGACAACAGAAAAACAAGGTTTACCAGCTGATGAAGTAGATGAATACTTAGCTAAAGGCTATTCTCGTAATGATCGTGTGGGACAAAGTTACCTTGAAAAGCAATATGAAGATGTTTTACAAGGAACAAAAACCCAATATGAAGTAACCCTCGATAGTAATGGGAATGTAACGAATCAAAAAGAAATCTTTGCTGGTGAAAAAGGGTCCAACCTCATGTTGTCTCTTAACGCTGATTTCCAAGCCAAAGTCGAAAATATCTTAAAGACAAACTACCAAAAATTAGTGGATAGTGGAAAAGCAACTTATTCGCCAGGGGCGTATGCAGTAGCGATGAATCCACAAACCGGTGAGATATTGGCTATGACAGGATTTAGCCACCAAGAAGGGTCCAAAGAGTTGACAGAAAATGCTTTGGGGAATATTACTAGCGCCTTTACTCCAGGGTCAGTAGTCAAAGCAGGTACGTTAACTGCTGGTTGGCAAACGAATGTGATCTCAGGTAACCAAGTATTAGTCGATGAGCCAATCAAATTACAAGGCTCTTCTGAAAAGAGCTCGGTCTTTAACCGAAGCGGGCGTATTGCAATCAATGCAGTCAAAGCACTTGAACTATCATCGAATACGTATATGATCAAAGTTGCGTTGAAAATGCTGGGATTGGAATATACACCAAATATGGGACTTCCTTCATTAAATGAAGAGTCAAAAGCCTATGAAGAATTACGTAAAGCGTTCAAACAGTTTGGTTTAGGAACAAAAACTGGGATTGATCTACCAAATGAATCACCAGGGATTTCTCGTTCTGTTGATTTTATGAAGAAATTTAATGCAGATAATGGTGCTCAATGGTACACACCAGGTAACTTTACTGACTTAGCTTTTGGTCAGTTTGATACCTATACACCGATCCAATTAGCGCAATATGCTTCAACTGTAGCCAATGGTGGTAAGAGAATCCAACCTCGTTTAGTCAAGGGAATCTATGGAAATGATGAAAATGGGAACCTTGGTCCGGTGAAAAAAGAGCTGGAAACAAAAGTCGAAGATACCGTTGATATTTCTCCAGCTGATATGTCGATCCTTCGTGAAGGATTCCATCAAGTTGTTCATGGAACAGATGCGTATACGACAGCTAAACCTTTAGCTAGTGCAAAAATGGATTTGTCTGCTAAGACTGGTACAGCCGAAACTGTAGCTGAAGGTCATCCAGATATTACCACAGTAAATAGTAATATCGTGGCCTATGGTCCGAGTGATAACCCACAAATTGCAATTAGTGTCGTTCTACCGAACTTATTAGATGAAAAAGATCATATGAATCTAGTCATTGCAAAAGAAATCATGGACACTTACTACGATATGTTCATGGCAAAATAAAAAGACCAACAACTAAAAAGACCGTTCCAGAGAAATACAATTTGTTTTCTCTGGAACGGTATTTTTTTGATTTTAAAGGGCTAATAAGTCTTCTAAATACGTAGCTAGGCCATCTTCTTGGTTGGTGTGTTCAGTGACATCGTTAGCAACGCCTTTTAATTGATCGGTACCATTTTTCATTGCAACTCCCCAGCCAGCATATTCTAATAGTTCCAAATCGTTATGTTCGTCACCAAAAGCAATGACATCTTTTTGATCGATATCAAGGTAATTGGCAATGCGATGAACGCCTTTGGCTTTTTCAATTCCTTTAGAAACGATTTCTAAAATGGCCATTGGTCCTCCCCAAGTACGAACATCAACAAAATGACCGAATTGACGGGTTAATTCAGCTGAAACTTGTTCAGCATAGCATTTTTCTGTTCGAACCAGTAAAGAGGTTGGATCAGTTGTCAGATTTTTAGGCGATAATAAATTTTGAGGGCTAGGATTTGATGCAGCAAAAATTTTTTCATCAAAAAAATCAAAGCTGTCAATAAAATAAGTTTCACGATTTTCTGCAGCAATGAAATCTAAATTCAATTGGCGTTTTTGAGCTAAAATCTCGAATACGATGCGTTTATCGATCGATGTTTCTTTTTCATGAGCCCAATATTGATTAGGGATATGTACTAAAGCACCGTTAAAGTTGACCATCGGTGTAGACAATCCTAATTGCTGATAATAATGATAACTCATTCGGAAGGGGCGCCCAGTAGCAATACTGACATGGTGACCAGCGTTAATCGCTTTTTTTAATGTTTCTTCAGTTTTTGAAGTAATGATTGAATCCGGATTTAAAGTTGTTCCGTCTAAATCAATGGCAATGAGCTTTCTATTCAAAAATGTCATTCCTTTCAATGCTAGTATGTGTTTCAGTCTAGCACATATATTTTTTTTAACAAGGTGCAAATGTAAGGGAAAAAGAAGTCTTTTTTAAATTAAAGAGAACGGATACATTTTGTTCAATAACCATTTATAAGGAAAAACACGAACATTAAGCATTTTTTTATTGCTTTTTTTAATGATTTTATTGAAAAGCGAACGAATTATAATTATAATCAATAATTGTTCGACGTAAACGGAATAGTTGACTTATTTTATTTTATTATTTGATTTTACGTCAAAAAAATTCAGGGAGTGGAAATTTTTTATGGAAAAGTTTTTCCAATTAAAGAAAAATAAGACAAATGTACCAACAGAAATCATGGCTGGGGTTACGACATTCTTTGCAATGAGTTATATCTTATTTGTAAATCCAACCATTTTGTCAGCATCAGGGATGCCTTTTCAGGCAGTGTTCTTAGCAACAATCATCGCTTCGATCATTGGTACTTTGGTAATGGGGTTGTTTGCAAATGTACCGTATGCGCAAGCACCTGGAATGGGATTAAATGCCTTTTTTACTTTTACAGTAGTTTTTGGATTAGGTTATTCTTGGCAACAAGCTTTAGCGATGGTCTTTATTTGTGGGATGGTCAACATTTTTATTACTGTGACCAAAATACGAAAATTGATCATTCATTCCATTCCTGAAAGTCTACAACATGCGATTGGAGGCGGGATCGGGATCTTTGTCGCTTATGTTGGGATCAAAAATGCAGGATTTCTCTCTTTTTCAGCTGATCAGGCAGCAATCACTAGTTCGGTGGTTGACGGAGGCAAGGCAACGAATGTCACAATCAATGGTGGGATCGTTCCAGCTTTAGCCAACTTCAATAATGCACCGATTTTATTAGCTGTGATCGGTTTGATTTTAACAGCGATCCTGGTGGTAAAAAATGTTCGTGGTGCGATGTTGATCGGGATCGTGGCAACCACTATCTTAGGGATTATGATGGGGGTCGTTGATTTAAGTACGATTGATTGGCAAGCTAATTCATTAGGAAGTTCATTCAAAGAATTAGGCACGACTTTTGGTGCTGCTTTTGGACCAGAGGGGATGCAATCATTATTTAGTGATTCTTCAAAGATTCCACAAGTAATCATGACAATCATTGCGTTTAGTTTATCGGATACATTTGATACGATTGGGACGTTCATTGGAACAGGTCGCCGTACGGGGATCTTCTCAAAAGAAGATGAAGAAGCATTAGAAGATGGCAAAGGTTTCAAGACAAAAATGGATAAAGCGCTCTTTGCCGATGCCATTGCGACATCTGTAGGAGCAATCTTTGGAACATCAAATACGACGACTTATGTAGAATCTGCTGCAGGTATCGGTGCTGGTGGACGAACAGGTTTGACCTCAGTAGTGGTTGCAGTCTTATTTGCATTAAGTAGTTTCTTTTCACCATTGATTTCTATCGTTCCAACTCAAGCAACTGCACCTGCATTGATTTTAGTTGGTGTGATGATGATGGCTTCATTCACAGATATCAATTGGCTTGACCTGGAAGAAGCACTACCAGCATTCTTTGCTTCAATCTTTATGGGATTATGTTATAGCATCTCTTATGGGATTGCTGTCGGCTTCATTTTTTACACGATCGTCAAAGTAATCAAAGGGAAATTCAAAGAAATTTCAATTCCATTATGGATCGTTGTGGTCTTGTTTATCCTTAACTTTATTATTTTAGCAACGATGTAAACCAGCCCAACTGGTAGCTGAACTATTTTCTTAAAGAACCAGCTAAAAAGTCAGGAAACAGCAACATGAGTAAGTTTACAATAAAAAGTAGCACAAATTTAATAAGAAAAAACGCTTTTTGCCATCACCATTTGAATGATTCGAAAAAAGTAGTATTTGCACTCTTAACGATTTTATATAGTTGTTAAGAGTGTTTTTTTGTAACATAAGATTTTCACTGTTAAGATAGTAAATAAGTAGAAGATAGTACTGCTCGGAACAAAACCTTTCGTCTATATAGTAACAATACATAATTTATGCTGTTTCAAAAAGAAATTTTTTGCAAAGAAACATAAAGAAATGAGGATGATCAATGAAGATACAATGGAAGAAAAATTTATTCGTGGCTTGGATCGGCTGCTTTTTTACAGGGGCTAGTTTTAGTTTAGTTATGCCATTTATTCCTGTATATGTAGAACAATTGGGTACACCAAGTGATCAAGTTGAGTTGTTTTCCGGTCTAGCGATATCTGTTACTGCCTTTGCTTCAGCTATCGTAGCGCCAATATGGGGGAATTTGGCAGATCGTAAAGGACGAAAGCTCATGATGATCCGAGCTGCCGCAGGGATGACGGTAACGATGGGATCGTTGGCCTTTGTTCCCAATGCGTATTGGTTACTGGTCATGCGTTTTTTAAATGGCATTTTATCAGGTTATATTCCTAACGCGACTGCGATGATTGCTTCACAAGCGCCAAAAGAAAAAAGTGGTTGGGCATTAGGAACTTTATCGACTGGAGCGATTGCCGGCAGTTTGATTGGGCCATCTATGGGAGGTGCGCTGGCACAGTGGTTTGGTATGGAGAATGTTTTCTTGATTACTGGGGTATTATTACTTGTAACAACACTTTTAACCATTTTCTTGGTAAAAGAAGATTTTCAACCAGTAGAAAAAAATGATATGATCAGTACAAAAGAAATCTTTGCCAAAATGGATCATTTATCCATTCTGATCGGATTATTTGTGACCACTTTGATTCTTCAAATTGGTATCACAACTATCAGTCCTATTTTGACCTTATATATTCGTGAGCTAAGCGGGAATTCAGGAAATATTTTATTTGTTAGTGGGTTAATCGTTTCGGTTTCAGGTGTGTCTGCAGTTTTTTCATCTCCTAAACTAGGGAAATTAGGGGATAAAATAGGGAACCAAAAAGTACTGCTTGCAGGGCTAACCTTATCTTTTTGTTGCTACTTGCCCATGGCTATTGTAGCGACCCCTTTACAGTTGGGGATCTTACGGTTTATTCTTGGTTTTTCGACGGGAGCGTTAATGCCATCCATCAATACACTCATCAGTAAGATCACGCCGCCAGAAGGAGTGAGTCGAATCTATAGTTACAATCAAATGTGTAGTAATTTTGGACAAGTCTTTGGACCGATGGTGGGCTCGACGGTTGCGCATGCCTTTAACTATCGCGCAGTGTTCATTGCTACAAGCCTCTTTGTTTTATCTAATATCCTATTATCTTTATTTAACTTCAGAAAAGTTCTTCGGCAACGCTTCTGATCAGATGATGAAAAGATCGTGTGTCGCTGTCTTTAAAACCTCGCAGTTCCGATGACACTAGGGAAGAATTTGTTGAAATAACCGCTCATGTTTTGAGAAATTCAGGCTTATTTCAAGGAACAACAATTATTCATTTTTGCGCATGATAAAGAGCCCGGGACGATCTTTTGTCCCAGGCTTAACTTTTCCACTCCAAAAAGTTAATGGAAAGCGAAATGATTTTATCAAAATACATAAAAAGGATGAGACTGCGTCCCACCCTCATTTGGCTTTTATGAATGTGATGAGGCTTCTTTTCTAGGAGTTGCCAATGCACCAAGTAAAATGACAACAACGCCTGCAACCAATGAAATAATCGTTGTTAAAGTAAAATCATAGCCACCGCTTGTAAGAGCCCCACCAATGTAACCTACGACTTGACCTAAGACAAATGACCAAAATAATGTGACGATATATCGCATAAAGAACACCTCTTTTCTAAGCTTAGTTTACCAGAATTTTGCTGAATGTAAAGAAAGCTAGTTGTAAAAAAACAAGTTTTATGATTTAACCAGTCCATGTGATAAAATAATAAAAATGCAAATCAAAGAGAATGATTACAAATGCGTTGTCGTTTATCCTATACTCATAGTAGATAAATGAACGCATTGATTAATTGTCTAACTATACAAAAGGTGGAATGACCATGTTTTTCCCACAATTATATACAAAAACCTCCTATTCGCTGTTGCAAAGCACGATCAGGATCCAAGATTATGTCCAAAAGGCAAAAGCACTAGGTTATACAGTCCTAGGAATAACTGATCAAGATGTACTGTATGGGATACCCGAGTTTTATCAAACATGTATCAAAGAAGGAATAAAGCCAATTGTCGGCATGCTCCTTACTTATACTTATGAGTCCCAAGCTTTTGATTTATTGGTATATGCGAAAGATGGCGTTGGCTACCAGCAATTGATGAAGCTGTCGAGTAAAAAAATGATTCAAGAAAGTCTCGCATTATCAGAATTTACAGAATCAGATCATTTGATTTTCGTCGTTCCTCCCCAACGTTCTGTGGTAGCTGAATTTAATCAAACAGAGACCTTTACTGCCCATTGGCAAGCACTCAAAGAAAAAGTAGGTCGACAAGATTTTTATGTTGGAATCACTGAAAGTTTCTCAGAACTACCAAGTGGTTGGGTAACGTTCCTAGCAGAAAACAATTATTCCTTATGTGCATTACAACCTATTGCCAGCTTAAGACAAGAAGAACTGTTTGCGCTTGAGACGATGAAACATCTTCGAGCTGGGAGCCAACTTTCTATGGAAGCAATCAACCAACAAAAGATAGAAACTAAAACAGGTTTTTTACTTGCTGAAAATGAAATGATCCAACGGTTTAATGAAGCACAGTTGGTTGATGCGCTAGAGGGTGCGCAACGTTTAGTTCAATCGGTTTCCTTTGAATTTCAATTTCATCAAAAGCTGCTGCCTCATTACCCAGTACCAGATCAGAAAAGTGCTGGTCAGTACCTTGATGAATTGTGCCACGCAAAATTAGCAGAGCGAGTCGAAGAAATCACTCCTGAATATCAAGAGCGTCTAGCATATGAGTTGTCGATTATCCATCAAATGGGCTTTGATGATTATTTCTTGATCGTGTGGGACGTCATGGCGTTTGCTCATCGAGAAAAAATCGTGACTGGCGCTGGACGAGGATCAGCGGCTGGTTCATTAGTTGCATATATCTTGGAGATCACCGATGTCGATCCGTTGCAATATGATTTGCTTTTTGAGCGTTTCTTAAACCCAGAACGTTATACGATGCCAGATATCGATTTGGATATCCCTGATAATCGTAGAGAAGAAGTCTTGAATTATGTCAGAGAAAAATATGGACAATACCATATGGCGCAAATTGCAACGTTTGGGACGATGGCGGCTAAGATGGTGTTAAGGGACGTGGCTCGTGTCTTTGGTTTATCACAAAGCGAAGCCAATCGATGGTCAAAGGCGATCCCTAATCAGTTGAAAATTACCTTACCCGAAGCATATCGGACATCGAAACCCTTAGTGGAGTTAGTTCAGTTAAGTGAAAAAAATCAATTACTATTTAAAACAGCTTCGATTTTAGAAGGATTGCCTCGACATGTCTCGACTCACGCAGCGGGTGTTGTGATCAGTGATAAGAATCTATTAGATCTGGTTCCATTACAAAAAGGATCAGATGAAGCATTTTTAACTCAATATACGATGAATGACGTGGAAGCAATCGGACTACTCAAAATGGATTTTTTAGGATTGCGAAATCTTTCGATCATTGATTACGCATTGAAAGCTATTAAAAAAGTAGAAAAGAAAGAAATTCGATTGAAACAAATTCCTTTAAATGATCCTAAGACACTTTTTCTCTTTCAACAAGGAGACACTACAGGGGTTTTCCAATTTGAATCGGCAGGTATTCGCAATGTTTTACGCCGATTAGGACCAGAAACAATTGAAGATATTGCGGCGGTCAATGCGTTATATCGTCCAGGACCAATGCAAAATATCGATACGTTTATTTCCCGCAAAAAAGGAAAAGAAACGATCCATTATCCTGATGATTCCTTAATGCCTATTTTAAAAAACACATATGGTGTCATCGTGTATCAGGAACAGATTATGCAAATCGCTGCAAAGATGGCTGGTTTTTCTTTGGGCCAATCGGATATTTTGCGTCGAGCAATCAGTAAAAAGAAAAAAGAAGTGATTGACAAAGAGCGGGAACACTTTGTCAGTGGGGCAGTAAGTCAGGGCTATTCGAAAGAAAAAGCGGTCGAAGTCTATGACTATATCGAACGTTTTGCCAATTATGGTTTCAATCGCTCGCATGCGTTTGCTTATTCATTTGTTGGGTTTCAAATGGCGTACCTCAAAGCCCACCATCCAGGCGCATTTTTTGTTAGTTTACTAAATTCGGTTCGACACAATACGACCAAATTAAAAGAATACATCGCTGAGGCAAGAAAGAAAAAATTAAAACTAGCAGCACCTTCCATTAATCAGAGCTATTATGGCTTTGAGCTGATTAATCCAGAAGAGATTCGTTTTGGTCTAACTGCGATCAAAGGTGTCCGAAAAGACTTCATTGAGGATATCTTAAAAGATCGAAAAGAAAATGGCGCTTATCAATCAGTGGATCAATTCTTGATTCGTTTAGATAAACGCTGGCTAAAATTAGAGTTGATCCAGTCATTAGTAGCGGTGGGCGTATTTGATGAATTGGCACCGAATCGAAAACAATTGATGCTCGATTTAGAAGGAAAAATACAAAACATTATTTATAGTGGTGGAAGCTTAGATCTCCTAGGGATCATGGCTTTAAAAGAAGAAGAAGTGGCTGACTATTCTTTAGAAGAAAAGCTGCAATTAGAAGAGGAATATTTAGGCGTTTATCTTTCAGGGCACCCAACAGAAGGCTATGAGCGCTTGAAATTAGCTAAAAAAATCCGGTTAATTACTGAAGTTATTCCGAAACAAACAGTCAGTGTATTAGTGATGATTAAAAATATCCGTGAAATCAGAACTAAAAAAGGGGAGTTGATGGCTTTTGTTGAAGGAACAGATATCAGTGGAGAAATCACGATCACTGTATTCCCCAAATCCTATCGACAATTTCGTTCATTGTTTGAGTTGAATAAAGTGATCTTTGTTCAAGGACGAACAGAAACGAGTAAATACAACCAAGAGTTGCAATTGATTGGCGAAAATTTTGCTGATCCTGTAGAATTAGAAGAACAATATCAAGATCAGACTTGCTACTTACGAATCAAAGAAGAATTTGATGATCCGCAAACGATGAAACAATTGCAAACTATTTTTCAGAAACATTCTGGGTACATTCCAGTCGTGATGTACCATGAAAAGAATCAACGGAAAGTAGTGCTGGCAGAAGCTTATTGGGTCGATGGAAGTAAGAGCTTGAAGAGTCAATTAGCTTACTTGCTCCAACCAGAAAATGTTGTTTTCAAATAACTTACGGTAAAATATACTATTTGCTTTCATTTTTTTTCATTTTTTTATCAGTAAATCAAGACAATTGCTAAAAATAATGTTAGAATGTTAGTCGTGGTTAACGCAAAGAAGGTTATTAACCTAAGCATTGCTTAGGATAAAGTATTTTAATGAGGTGAATGATTATTATGAAACGCATTGGAATTTTGACCAGTGGCGGAGACGCACCTGGAATGAATGCTGCTATTCGTGCCGTTGTTCGTAAAGGGATTTATGAAGGGCTCGAAGTATATGGAATCAACTATGGATTTGCTGGATTAGTTGCAGGAGATATTCGTCGTCTAGATGTTGCAGATGTGGGTGATAAAATCCAACGTGGTGGGACATTCTTGTACTCTGCACGTTACCCTGAATTTGCGACTGAAGAAGGTCAATTAAAAGGGATCGAACAATTGAAAAAATTCGGTATCGAAGGTTTAGTTGTTATCGGTGGAGATGGCTCTTACCATGGAGCAATGGCATTGACAAGACGTGGATTTCCAGCTGTTGGTGTTCCAGGAACAATTGACAACGATATTCCAGGAACTGATTTCACAATCGGTTTTGATACAGCAATCAACACAGTTTTAGAATCAATCGACCGCATTCGTGATACAGCAACTTCACACGTTCGTACGTTTGTTATTGAAGTAATGGGACGTAACGCTGGCGATATCGCATTATGGTCAGGTGTTGCCGGTGGCGCAGATGAAATTATCATTCCTGAACATGATTTTGATATGGCATCTGTGGCTAAAAAAATCCAAGAAGGCCGCGATCGTGGTAAAAAACATTGCTTGATCATCTTAGCAGAAGGCGTAATGGGCGGAAATGAATTTGCCGAAAAACTTTCTGAATATGGTGATTACCATACACGTGTATCCATTTTAGGACACGTAGTACGTGGTGGCTCACCTAGCGCACGTGACCGTGTGTTAGCAAGCAAATTTGGTGCTTATGCTGTTGACTTGCTTCGTGCAGGTAAAGGTGGTCTATGTGTGGGTATCCGCGACAATGAAATGGTCGCTGCAGATATCATCGAAACACTAGAAAGCAACAAACACAAACCAGACTTATCACTTTATGACTTAAATAACTCACTTTCATTCTAAGATTGAAAGCCTGTTATTTTAAATTTAAGCTATAGTTAAAAATAGGTATAGCTTGTTATCTTTGTATTTAGGCTTTAACCAGCTTTAAATAAACAAAATTGAATGGGAGAGTTTTGTAAAATGAAAAAAACCAAAATCGTTAGTACATTAGGACCAGCAAGTAATTCAGTAGAAACTATTTCTAAATTGATTGAATCTGGGGCAAATGTCTTCCGCTTTAACTTTTCACATGGTGATCATGAAGAACAATTATCACGTATGACAATGGTCCGTGAAGCAGTTAAAAAAACAGGTAAAGATGTAGGTATCCTTTTAGATACAAAAGGTGCTGAAATTCGTACAACTGTTCAAGGCACAACTGAAGCTGATTTTGGTCGTGCAGGATACATCAAATTTGAAGTAGGAGATAAAACTCGTATCTCAATGGATCCTGAACATGTAGGTTCAAAAGAAAAAATCGCTGTTACTTACCCTGGACTATTTGAAGACGTTCATGTAGGTGGACACATTTTATTCGATGATGGCTTGATCGATATGGAAATCATTGAAAAAGACGAAGCAACTCGTGAATTAGTTGTAGAAGTGAAGAATGCTGGAATGCTAGGATCTCGTAAAGGGGTTAATGCACCAGGCGTTTCAATCAGCTTACCAGGGATTACTCCTAAAGATGCAGATGATATTCGTTTTGGTCTAGATAACGATATCGACTTTATCGCTGCAAGTTTTGTTCGTAAAGCGCAAGACGTTTTAGATATTCGTGAAATTTTAGAAGAAAAAGATATGACACACGTTCAAATCTTCCCTAAAATTGAATCACAAGAAGGAATCGACAACATCGACGAAATCATCAAAGTTTCTGATGGTGTAATGATCGCTCGTGGTGACATGGGTGTTGAAATTCCTGCCGAATTAGTTCCAATGGTTCAAAAACGCATTATCAAAAAATGTAATGCAGCTGGTATCCCAGTAATCACAGCAACACAAATGTTGGAATCAATGCAAGAAAACCCACGTCCAACACGTGCAGAAGCTTCTGACGTTGCCAATGCCGTATTTGACGGAACTGATGCAACAATGTTATCAGGAGAATCAGCAAACGGTGACTACCCTGTAGAAGCTGTTGCAACAATGGCTCGTATTGACCAACAAGCTGAAAATGCATTATCAGAATTAGGTACTTTCCAATTAAACGAATTTGATAAAACTGATGTGACTGAAACAATCGGTCTATCTGTAGCACGCGCTGCTAAAAACTTAGGCGTTAAAACAATCGTAGCTGCAACTGAATCTGGTTATACAGCTAAAATGATCTCAAAATACCGTCCAGATGCTGACATCTTGGCTGTTACTTTTGACGAACGTACAAAACGTGGTTTGATGCTTAACTGGGGTGTTTACCCAACAGTTGCTGAAAAACCAACAACAACTGACGAAATGTTTGAATTAGCTGCTCAAAAAGCAGTTGACTTAGGCTTTGCTTCAGAAGGCGATTTGATCTTGATCACTGCTGGTGTACCAGTTGGTGAACGTGGAACAACTAACGTAATGAAAATTCAAATGATTGGTTCAAAATTATTAGAAGCTCAAGGCGTTGGTCAAAAATCAGTCGTTGCAAATGCAGTTGTTGCTTCATCAGCTGAAGAAGCAATCAAAAAAGCAAAAGACGGCATGGTTTTAGTTGTTCCAACAACTGATAAAGAATATATGCCTGCAATTGAAAAAGCAGCAGCAGTTATCGTTGAAGAAGGCGGATTGACTTCACACGCAGCAGTTGTAGGAATTGCACAAGACATTCCTGTAATCGTTGGTGCACAAGATGCAACTTCAACAATCACTGATGGCGAGTTAGTAACTGTAGACTCACGTCGTGGTATTGTATACCGTGGCGAAACAACAGCAATCTAATTGGCTTCGCTGATCATCAAAAAAGGATAAGACCTAGGTCTTATCCTTTTTTTGTTGATTTTTAGAGGGATCATGAGACAACATTCATTGTGGCAGAATGATCGTTCTAGTGTTTAGTCTACGGGTTTAAAACGAAATTTTTCTGATGTTACCTAAGGTGTCAATTAGAGAGGACCAGCAGACTACCGTCCAATCATAATTTATTGTTTATTCAAAAGTGTTAATTATTATTCATTTCTATTAATAGCCATTCAATTAAGATTTGTTCTTCTTTTGAGTTTTCATAAATTGTTGGATGACCTCAACCACATTTTCTTGTAAAGGAGTCGGAATTTGCTGAGTACGCTTAGCAAGTGAAATCAGAAAGTGCGGCTGGAGCTGATCGGAAAGTGGGATCGATACGAGATGATCTTCAGGGTGAATAGCAATTTCAGTTAAAAAACCAATCCCGATATTTTCTCGAATCATGCTTTTCAATATGGCTAAGTCATTGCTTTGGTAAACAACTTTAGGTTCAATATGTGCCTGTTTAGCTAACTTTTTAAAAGCTGCAGGATGAACGTAATGCTCGTTCAATAAAACGAATTGTTCAGCTGTTAGGTCGCTAAAAGAAATCGTTTGTCGGTCAGCGAAAGGATGAGTAGGAGCAACAACAATCATGAAACGCTTGTCTAAAAGTAATTCGATCTCTAATTTTTGATCGATAATTGGTTGGGTGGAGCCTAGGATCGCTAAATCGATTCTTCCTTGGTGGATCATGCCATACAAATCTCTCGAACCACCATCTGTAATCTCAATTTGGTCCATTAGCTGAGATTTAATAAAATAACTGGATAATTTCGGGAAATATTCATTGCCAATGATTGGTGGCATTCCAAATCGTAATTTCTTTTTCTGTAATTGCGTAATCTCTGCTTTTGCCATCTTGATCTCTTGCAAGATAGATTGTGCATGGATAAATAACTGTTTGCCAGCAGGGGTAATCACTAATTCGTGGTGTGAACGATCTCTCGTGATAAGAACTGCGTCAAGTTCTTTTTCCAGGCGCTTAAGTGCATAAGTGATCGTCGGTTGACTAACTTGAAAGTACTTGGCTACCTTGGTAAAATTCTTTTGCTTGACGATTTGAACATAATATTCGATATCTCGTGTGTTCATAACAAGCGTCTGCTCCTTTTTCTTATAAATATTGTTTATTGTAGTTCATCTTGAATACTTGAGCAAATAGAAACCATCAAGTATGTAAGCCACAGAACAACTTGTAGAAGAATTTAGCCGGATAAACGATCAAAACTGCTGTTTTTATACCGTTAGTTATCATTCTTGGTTAGTAAAAATCGTTCTTCTGTAGGAATGATCGAATGTTATTCTAAAAATCATCAGTTAATTTTTGGGGTAAACATAGAGTTTACGAAACAATAAGGAGAAAAAGTCAAAATTTACAGAGAGTCTTTCACGTAATAGAGAAAAAGTTTAGTTAAAAAAATGGATTCTCTATTAGTTGCGGGTTGCCATGGAAATTTGTTCGTAAATAAAAATAAGACAACATAACGAATAAATAAAAAAAATGTTTTTTAATGAAGTGTAAGGTGTCAAGAAAATTTCATTGACAAGGACCTTTTTGCCCTGTATAATTGCTTTTGTTGCTTAGGAGTGATGAAAAATGAAATGGTCCTTACTCGAATTGAGAAAATACCAAGAGACACCGTTAACATTTCATGAGACCCTTGATCTTAAAGCGGAACTCATGGAGCGAGACAATTTAATACTAGATGTTGCGCCTGTTGCAGTCCAAGGGTTAGTCTCAGTTGATAAAAAAGGCTATCTGGTTCATTACACTGTGCAGACGACTCTGACTGTTCCATCTACGCGTTCTTTAGAACCGGTTGAATTACCGATGGACTTTGCTGTTGACGAATTGTTTATGACAAAAGAACAATATCAACTCAGAGATGACCAATTGTCTGCAGAAGAGATTTTGTTAATCGAAGATGCAAAACTTGACCTGACAGAATCAATTGAAGACAACATTTTATTGGCAATTCCGATGCGCGTATTAACTGAGGAAGAAGAACTCGCAACTGACCTACCGAAAGGAACAGATTGGGAAGTCGTTTCCGAAGAAGAATATGAGCGTAGAAAATCAGAAGATGCCAAGACAAAAGTAGATCCTCGTCTTGCAAAATTATCGGAACTTTTTGATGAACCATCAAATGAAGATGATAAAGCGTAAGATTGGAATATATTGCATCAATTAAGGTGCAAGACTTTACAAGGAGGTGTAGCAAAATGGCAGTACCAGCTAGAAGAACATCAAAAGCTAAAAAAGCAAAACGTCGTACACACTACAAATTGACAATCAAAGGTTTAAACGAATGTGCAAACTGTGGTGAAATGAAAAAAAGCCATCACGTATGTGCAAATTGTGGTTACTACGATGGTAAGGACGTAATGTCTAAAGAAGCTTAATACATTTTAATTAGAAAATGTAAAAACCTCAAGGCTAACCATGGAGCCTTGAGGTTTATTTTTTTGTGATACTTTAAAACTTTCCTAGCTCGTCCATTAATATTGAAACAACGTCATAAAAATATATGCTTCTTTGGTTTGCAATAGCGCCATGTTAAGCTATAATGATAGAGATTAGGGAGAACATCCCATATGTAGGAGGAGTTCATATGTCAAAACAACAAATCGGCGTTGTCGGTATGGCCGTAATGGGTAAAAACTTAGCCCTTAATATTGAAAGTCGTGGGTATTCAGTTGCCCTCTTTAACCGTACTGGATCAAAGACAACTGCTGTGGTGGAAGAACACCCAGACAAAAAATTTAAAGCAACTTATTCAATCGAAGAATTTGTCGATTCGATCGAAAAACCACGTCGAATCCTTCTAATGGTAAAGGCTGGTCCGGCAACGGATGCAACCATCCAAGAATTACTTCCGCATTTAGATAAAGGAGATATTTTAATCGATGGAGGAAATACTTTCTTCAAAGACACGATTCGTCGGAATGAAGAACTAGCTAACTCTGGTATCAACTTTATCGGCACAGGTGTATCAGGTGGGGAAGAAGGAGCCTTAAAAGGACCTTCAATCATGCCTGGAGGGCAAAAAGAAGCCTATGAATTGGTTGCGCCAATCTTAGAGCAAATCTCTGCTAAAGCAGAAGACGGGGCCCCTTGTGTGACTTACATCGGTCCTAATGGTGCTGGTCATTATGTCAAAATGGTTCATAACGGCATCGAATATGGCGATATGCAATTGATTGCAGAATCTTATGACTTGATGAAAAACATTTTAGGCTTATCAGTTGAAGAGATGGCTGACATCTTTAAAGAATGGAATCAAGGTGAATTAGACAGTTACTTGATTGAGATCACTGCAGATATCCTAACAAGAAAAGATGATGAAGGAACTGGGAAACCAATCGTTGATGTCATCATGGACGCTGCTGGTAACAAAGGAACAGGAAAATGGACGAGCCAAAGTGCGTTAGACCTAGGTGTTCCTTTACCATTGATCACAGAATCAGTTTTTGCCCGCTACATTTCAGCATACAAAGATGAACGTGTCCGAGCAAGCAAAGTGCTAACCCGCACGAATGAGTTTTCATTTACTGGAGATAAAAAAGAGTTAATCGAAAAAATCCGTGAAGCATTGTACTTCAGCAAAATTATGAGTTATGCACAAGGTTTTGCTCAATTACGTGTTGCTTCTAAAGAATATGGTTGGGATCTGCCATTTGGTGAAATTGCTAAGATCTGGCGCGCTGGATGTATCATTCGTGCTCGTTTCTTACAAAAAATCACTGATGCGTATGACAAGGATTCTGATATCGAAAATCTTTTATTAGATGATTATTTTGTCGACATCACCAATAAATACCAACAAGCAGTAAGAGATGTAGTCGCACTAGCTGTCCAAGCGGGCGTTCCGGTACCAACTTTTTCTTCTGCGATTGCTTATTTCGATTCTTATAGAGCAGAACGTTTACCGGCAAATATTATCCAAGCGCAACGTGATTATTTTGGTGCGCACACCTATGAACGGGTAGATAAAGAAGGAATCTTCCATTATTCATGGTATCATGAAGAGTAATCTTTTCGCTTCTTGAAGATGAAGAAAAATAAAAGATGACATGAGAGCTGGAGTCAACTGAAAAGAGAAGACTTCAGCTCTTTTTAAAAATTATTATCCATGATAAAATGGTTATAGATTTTTAAGTAGATTATCGGTATAATAATAGAGTTTTGAAAAGCCCGTAGAATAGAAAGGAAAAAAATTGATGAGTAATATTCTAATCATTGAAGATGAGAAAAACTTAGCTCGGTTTGTCGAGTTAGAATTAAAGCATGAAGGCTACAATGCAGAAGTACATTACAATGGCCGTACAGGATTAGATGCAGCGTTAAACAATGAATGGGATGCTATTTTATTAGACTTGATGTTACCAGAATTAAATGGACTAGAAGTATGCCGTCGTGTCCGTCAAGTTAAAAATACACCAATCATTATGATGACTGCTAGAGACTCAGTAATCGATCGTGTCTCAGGATTAGATCATGGTGCAGATGACTATATCGTTAAACCTTTTGCGATTGAAGAATTATTAGCTCGTTTACGTGCCTTATTACGTCGTATCGACATTGAAGGAGACAAGAATGTAGCGAAACAAACAACGATCACCTATCGTGACCTAACGATCGAAAAAGAAAATCGTGTCGTACGACGCGGCAGTGAAGTCATTGAGTTAACAAAACGTGAATATGAATTGTTACTTACTTTGATGGAAAATGTAAATGTTGTATTAGCCCGTGATGTTTTACTAAACAAAGTATGGGGATACGAAACAGAAGTCGAAACGAATGTTGTGGATGTCTATATTCGTTATCTTCGTAATAAAATTGATGTTCCTGGAGAAGAAAGTTATATCCAAACTGTCCGTGGAACAGGCTATGTGATGCGCTCGTGATAAAACCGAAAAATTCTGAAAAAAGAGAACTTAAAGGTCCCTCCTTGACAATCAAGTGGGCCTTTGCAAGTTCTTTCTTTATATTCGTTGTTTTTACCATTTTTGCGGTCATTACGTATAAGTCTTCAATCAATCTAATCGTGGCAAAAGAGCGAAACAATGACGAACGAACGATCTCAGAAGTCGCTTCACGATTAGCCAATGCAAATGAAGAGCTGACATTAGTCAACACCTACCGCAACTTAACAAATGCAGAAAATAATACGAGCATCAGTGACACATCAATCATTGAAGGGAATTTGATGAAAATCGATTCGTTCATTTCCGAATTAGGACAATCTTCAATGGATCTATATGTCTATAACTTAGATGAAAAATTAATTTTTAAAACGCATGAAAAAGATCGTTCATTGATCCAAACAACTAGAAAAGTGCCAACGATCGTCACGTTAGATGGCAAAACTGGTTTTCTTTCTGTCCAGCCGATCTATTCTAAAGAAACGAGAGAAAAGATTGGTTATGCTCAAAGTTTTTATGAACTTTCATCTTTTTATGATATTCGGAACAAGTTATTATTGACACTCATCGTATTAGAAGTTGTTTCCTTGATTTTAAGTAGTATACTCGGGTTTTTCTTATCCTCTTATTTCTTAAAACCATTAAAGGTCTTACGAGACACGATGGATACGATTCGTAAAGACCCACAATCAGATATTCATATGCCGGAAATTGATACGAATGATGAACTAGCTGATCTTGCTGAAATCTTCAATGAGATGCTTGATCGCATGCGTCTTTATATTGAACAGCAAGAACAATTTGTGGAAGACGTTTCTCATGAATTAAGAACTCCAGTAGCAATCATTGAGGGACACTTGAGTTTATTGAATCGTTGGGGGAAAGATGATCCTGAAATCTTAGAAGAATCACTAGCTGCAAGCATGCAGGAAATTAGTCGAATGAAGAGTTTGGTTCAGGAAATGCTTGATCTTTCCAGAGCAGAACAAGTGGATATGCATTATGCGAATGAAACGACATTAGCGAAAGAAGTCACTTACCAGGTTTACAATAACTTCAAAATACTATATCCAGATTATGTCATTACTTTAGATGACGATTTAGCAAAAGAAGTGACTCTGCAAATTTATCGTAACCACTTTGAACAGCTAATCATTATTATTTTGGATAATGCAGTGAAGTATTCAACCAATCGAAAAGAAGTGCATATTTCGATTTCTTCTACATTGAGCGAATTTGAAATTGCGATTCAAGACTTTGGAGAAGGCATACCACAAGAAGACCTTAATAAGATTTTCAATCGCTTTTATCGTGTCGACAAAGCCAGAGCACGAACAAAAGGTGGTAATGGGTTAGGCTTATCCATCGCTAAGCAATTGGTTGAAAATTATAAAGGGAGAATCAATGCAGAAAGTGTCGTTGGGCAGGGTACCATTTTTAGGATCTTTATTCCGATTGTAAAAGAAGAAAACAAGTAAAGGGGGTTAACTTTACTTGTTTTTTTTATTCAAAAAACAAACAATATAGGGAAGTGCTCGAATTTATAAAAAACGTAAATACGCGGAACCGAACTTTTGTATCTGAATAGGTGTTAAACGCGCTGAAAAAACTATAAAAAAACGTCAAAATACTAATTATCGAGAGGAATATTCGCTTTTAAAAATTATAGTGAAAAATATGTTTTTTTCTATTGCATTTTTCGACAGTCCTTGATATATTATTATTTGTTCTGATAAAGCGTGATGAATTTCACTTTAAAATTTGTTGAAAAAACATATTGACGATGAAAAATCACCATGTTATAATAACGAAGTCGCTTGATTAAGAAGTGACGAAAAGATTGAAATATCAATGGAAAAAGTTGTTGACAAATAACAATTTAAATGATATGATAATCAAGTCGTTAAGAACACGGCAAACAACTCAGTCAAAAAACTTGAAAAAAGTTATTGACAAAACCTTAAGAAAATGTTAAGATATAAGAGTTGTTGAAAGAAAAAATGTAGACCTTTGAAAACTGAACAAAGCAAAGACAAACCAAATGTGTAGGGCGTCTTGATTGATTCAAGGCAACAAACATTTTTAACAAGCAAGCAATATGCTAGCAAACAATTGAGCTTAACAATCGTAAGATTGTTCGAACTTTTTATGAGAGTTTGATCCTGGCTCAGGACGAACGCTGGCGGCGTGCCTAATACATGCAAGTCGAACGCTTCTTTTTCCACCGGAGCTTGCTCCACCGGAAAAAGAGGAGTGGCGAACGGGTGAGTAACACGTGGGTAACCTGCCCATCAGAAGGGGATAACACTTGGAAACAGGTGCTAATACCGTATAACAATCGAAACCGCATGGTTTTGATTTGAAAGGCGCTTTCGGGTGTCGCTGATGAATGGACCCGCGGTGCATTAGCTAGTTGGTGAGGTAACGGCTCACCAAGGCGACGATGCATAGCCGACCTGAGAGGGTGATCGGCCACATTGGGACTGAGACACGGCCCAAACTCCTACGGGAGGCAGCAGTAGGGAATCTTCGGCAATGGACGAAAGTCTGACCGAGCAACGCCGCGTGAGTGAAGAAGGTTTTCGGATCGTAAAACTCTGTTGTTAGAGAAGAACAAGGATGAGAGTAACTGTTCATCCCTTGACGGTATCTAACCAGAAAGCCACGGCTAACTACGTGCCAGCAGCCGCGGTAATACGTAGGTGGCAAGCGTTGTCCGGATTTATTGGGCGTAAAGCGAGCGCAGGCGGTTTCTTAAGTCTGATGTGAAAGCCCCCGGCTCAACCGGGGAGGGTCATTGGAAACTGGGAGACTTGAGTGCAGAAGAGGAGAGTGGAATTCCATGTGTAGCGGTGAAATGCGTAGATATATGGAGGAACACCAGTGGCGAAGGCGGCTCTCTGGTCTGTAACTGACGCTGAGGCTCGAAAGCGTGGGGAGCAAACAGGATTAGATACCCTGGTAGTCCACGCCGTAAACGATGAGTGCTAAGTGTTGGAGGGTTTCCGCCCTTCAGTGCTGCAGCTAACGCATTAAGCACTCCGCCTGGGGAGTACGACCGCAAGGTTGAAACTCAAAGGAATTGACGGGGGCCCGCACAAGCGGTGGAGCATGTGGTTTAATTCGAAGCAACGCGAAGAACCTTACCAGGTCTTGACATCCTTTGACCACTCTAGAGATAGAGCTTCCCCTTCGGGGGCAAAGTGACAGGTGGTGCATGGTTGTCGTCAGCTCGTGTCGTGAGATGTTGGGTTAAGTCCCGCAACGAGCGCAACCCTTATTGTTAGTTGCCATCATTTAGTTGGGCACTCTAGCAAGACTGCCGGTGACAAACCGGAGGAAGGTGGGGATGACGTCAAATCATCATGCCCCTTATGACCTGGGCTACACACGTGCTACAATGGGAAGTACAACGAGTCGCAAAGTCGCGAGGCTAAGCTAATCTCTTAAAGCTTCTCTCAGTTCGGATTGTAGGCTGCAACTCGCCTACATGAAGCCGGAATCGCTAGTAATCGCGGATCAGCACGCCGCGGTGAATACGTTCCCGGGCCTTGTACACACCGCCCGTCACACCACGAGAGTTTGTAACACCCGAAGTCGGTGAGGTAACCTTTTGGAGCCAGCCGCCTAAGGTGGGATAGATGATTGGGGTGAAGTCGTAACAAGGTAGCCGTATCGGAAGGTGCGGCTGGATCACCTCCTTTCTAAGGAATATTACGGAGACTACACTGTTTGTTTTATACTTTGTTCAGTTTTGAGAGGTCTACTCTCAAAAATAAATCGGGGCCTTAGCTCAGCTGGGAGAGCGCCTGCTTTGCACGCAGGAGGTCAGCGGTTCGATCCCGCTAGGCTCCATTAACAACATTAGTTGTTAAAACATTTTGTTCATTGAAAACTGGATATTTGAAGTAAATTAGTAATACAAACCGAGAACACCGCGTTGAATGAGTTTTTTAATAAGTTCAATTGCTTATTTTCTTGATCGGACTTCTATCGCTAGAAGAAAGATCAAAACCCAACCGCAAGGTTGATAAGGTTAAGTGAATAAGGGCGCACGGTGGATGCCTTGGCACTAGGAGCCGATGAAGGACGGGACTAACACCGATATGCTTTGGGGAGCTGTACGTAAGCTATGATCCAGAGATTTCCGAATGGGGGAACCCAGCATCTTTTATAGGATGTTACGTTTGCGTGAATACATAGCGCATTCGAGGTAGACGCAGAGAACTGAAACATCTAAGTACCTGCAGGAAGAGAAAGAAAATTCGATTCCCTGAGTAGCGGCGAGCGAAACGGGAAAAGCCCAAACCAATGAGCTTGCTCATTGGGGTTGTAGGACTCCAATATGGTAGTTCTTTCAGATAGTCGAATGACTTGGAAAAGTCAGTCAAAGAGGGTAAAAACCCCGTAGATGAAATTTGGAAGGCACCTAGGAGGATCCTGAGTACGGCGGAACACGAGGAATTCCGTCGGAATCCGGGAGGACCATCTCCCAAGGCTAAATACTCCCTAGTGACCGATAGTGAACCAGTACCGTGAGGGAAAGGTGAAAAGCACCCCGGAAGGGGAGTGAAATAGAACCTGAAACCGTGTGCCTACAACAAGTCAAAGCCCGTTAATGGGTGATGGCGTGCCTTTTGTAGAATGAACCGGCGAGTTACGATTGCATGCGAGGTTAAGTTGAAGAGACGGAGCCGCAGCGAAAGCGAGTCTGAATAGGGCGTTTGAGTATGTAGTCGTAGACCCGAAACCATGTGATCTACCCATGTCCAGGTTGAAGGTGCGGTAAAACGCACTGGAGGACCGAACCCACGTACGTTGAAAAGTGCGGGGATGAGGTGTGGGTAGCGGAGAAATTCCAAACGAACTTGGAGATAGCTGGTTCTCTCCGAAATAGCTTTAGGGCTAGCCTCGGAATTGAGAATGATGGAGGTAGAGCACTGTTTGGACTAGGGGCCCATCTCGGGTTACCGAATTCAGATAAACTCCGAATGCCATTCATTCATATCCGGGAGTCAGACTGTGAGTGATAAGATCCATAGTCGAAAGGGAAACAGCCCAGACCACCAGCTAAGGTCCCAAAATATATGTTAAGTGGAAAAGGATGTGGGGTTGCACAGACAACTAGGATGTTGGCTTAGAAGCAGCCACCATTTAAAGAGTGCGTAATAGC